>CAVFEY010000034.1:11856-17100 GCA_963621725.1 Firmicutes bacterium AF25-13AC | reverse complement strand
GTCGGCTGCATTGTCATCGCCGCCGTCATCTTTAACCTTATGGGCATCCTGGCGCCGGTCATCGAGTTTCTCGCTGTCGGTTCCATTATCGCTTTTGTGATGTCGCCGATCACCAACTGGCTCGAGCACCATGGTGTGAATCGCGGCGTCGGTTCGCTCATCGCGCTTATTGTAGTCGTTGCTGTGCTCGTCGGCGTCGTTTGCATCTTGTCGCCGATTCTCTTTGGTCAGATCATGGAAGTCCTGAGTCGCCTCCCCGAGCAGCTTCGTGTTACTGGTGGCGACCTCAACGAGATGATCTCGCATGCCAAGACGCTCAACAACACGCCGCTCAAGGAGTATCTGGACGATAACCTTTCTTCGCTCGTCACGGTGGCGTCCAAGTATGTCTCGCAAATCGCTGCCGAGCTCGGTCGCGGTGTATTCCCGCTCATTACCAATACGGCCTCGCAGCTGTTCGTCATCTTTCTGGGCTTGGTGCTTGCCTATTGGTTGGCCTGCGACTATCCCCGCATGCACCACGAGGTCTGCACCATCATTGGTCAGGAAAAGGAGACCTCGTACCGTTTTATGGTCGCGATTCTTTCGCGCTCGGTCGGCGGCTACATGCGTGGCATGGTCGTAACGTCGATCTGTGGCGGCATCCTCGATTTTATCGGCTTTACGCTCATTGGCCATCCGTATGCGGCACTCATGGCCATCTTTACCGGCATCATGCATTTGGTCCCGGTTGTCGGTCCCTGGGTGAGCGCTGCGATCGCCACGGTGCTCGGTTTTATGTTCAGCCCCATGCTGGCGTTGTGGACCTTGATCGTGACCATGGTGGCCCAAAACGTCACCGATAATGTCATTTCGCCTAAGGTCATGCAAAGCTCGGTCCAGGTGCATCCCATCATGAGCCTGACGGCCCTCGTTATTGGTTCGGCACTCATGGGCCCCATTGGCATGGTCATCGCCATCCCGTTGTGCGCGGCCCTCAAGGGCATTTTCGTCTACTACTTTGAGAACGAGACCGGCCGCCAGCTCGTGGCATACGACGGCGCCGTGTTTAAGGGAACTCCGTATCGCGATGCCGAGGGCAACCCGGTCGCCGCCTATGACGCGCTTGGAGACGATACGTTCATCTATGAGTCCGAGCTCATCGGCAACGAGACCGCGCCCGAGGCCAAAGCTATGCCCAAGCCCGAGCTCGAGAATCCCTGGATTAAGCTGTCGCGTCTTCAGCCCGACGCGACAGGCTTTTTCAAGAACCCCTTCGCCAAGGATGACGATTCCAATACGGACGACGACACCAAAACCGGCATCGACGGCTCCATGGATGATTCGGATTCCAAATAAGCTCCGTTAACGTTTCTTGATATTGTAGAAGATAAGAAACACGAGCAAAGCAACTGATAAGGGGCCGGCTACATAGAAATAGAGAATGTCAATTGCGCGTAGAGGGCAATAAGCGTTGTCGCCGGACGTCACTGCATACAGTACGTAGCCAAATGCTGGTTGGTTTGCGTACCATTGGGAGAAGGCCAAGAGCGCTAAAAGTACTACTACCAGAAGTGCATTCAGGACAAATCGTTTGCTTTTCATCGATCGCTCCTTCCGGATGGTTCTTATATAGCATTTTACCAAACCCATTTTTTTTTCAAAGGATTGCTTAGTCCTAAATAACATGCACTTTCGCTGGAGGGTCGCTGTTTGGCGGCCCTCTTTTTTGCACAGGCGCGGTGGGATGGTAATATCGTTACGTTTGAACTGTTTCGATGTGAAACCGAGGAGATTCCCTCTATGAGTGCTGACTACCCGTCAATGACTACGGCCGAGATTCGCTCTAAGTTCCTCAACTTCTTTGAGGAGCGCGGTCTTAAGCTCTATCCTTCTTCGTCCCTCGTCCCCGACGATCCTTCGCTGCTGCTTGCCAACGCCGGCATGAACCAGTTTAAGGAGTACTACCAGGGCAAGAAGACCATGAAGGAGATTGGTGCGATCTCCTGCCAGAAGTGCGTCCGCACCAATGACATCGACTGCATCGGCGAGGACGGCCGTCACCTGTCCTTCTTCGAGATGCTCGGCGACTTCTCCTTTGGCGGCGTCTCCAAGCAGCAGGCCTGCGCTTGGGCCTTTGAGCTCATCACCAAGGAGTTCAAGCTGCCGCTCGACCGCCTGTACTTCACCGTCTTTACCGAGGACGACGAGACCCACGACGTGTGGCGCTCCCTGGGCGTTGCCGAGGATCATATCTCGCGTCTGGGCGAGGACGACAACTTCTGGGCCGCTGGCCCCACCGGCCCCTGCGGTCCGTGCTCCGAGATCTACTTTGACATGGGCGAGGAGGTCGGTTGCGGCAGCCCCGACTGCAAGCCCGGCTGCGACTGCGACCGCTTCCTTGAGTTCTGGAACCTCGTGTTTACCCAGTACGACCGCCAGGAGGACGGCTCCATGCCGGAGCTGCCGCACCGCAACCTCGATACGGGCATGGGTCTGGAGCGCATGGCCGCTATCATGCAGCACAAGACCGCTAACTACGACGGCGATCTGATGCAGCATCTCATCAAGCTGGGCGAGGAGATCAGCGGCAAGACCTATGACGCCGACGATTACTCCGGTGCCAGCCGCTCGCTGCGCATTATCGCCGACCACTCCCGCGCCGTCGACTTTATGATCTCGGACGGCATCCTGCCCGGTAACGAGGGTCGCGAGTACGTCCTTCGCCGCCTGCTCCGTCGTGCCGTGTTCCACGGTCGCCTGCTGGGCATCGAGGGCGCTTTCCTGACCAAGTTCATTGACGAGGTTAACGCTCAGATGGGTGAGGCCTATCCTGAGCTTCTCAAGAACGTCGCACTCGTCAAGGGTATCGTCGCCTCCGAGGAGGAGCGTTTCTCAACGACACTCGATAACGGCCGCGTTTACCTGGACGAGGCCCTGGCCGCACTCGCTGACGGCGCCGTCCTTCCGGGCGATGTCGCCTTTAAGCTGCACGACACCTTTGGTTTCCCCATCGACCTGACCGTCGAGATCGCCGGCACCGCCGGTCATGACGTCGACATGGACGGCTTCACCGCCTGCATGGAGGACCAGAAGGCCCGCGCCCGCGCCAACGCCAAGGGCGACGCTTGGGGTAGCTTCAACGACGTGTGGGTCGAGCTTTCCGACAAGGTTGCCGCGACCGAGTTCGACGGCTATGACAACGACGTCATCGAGGGCGCCAAGGTTGTCGCCATCGTACGCAACGGCGAGTCCGTCGAGTCCGTTGCTGCCGGCGAGGACGTTGAGGTTGTGCTCGACCGCACCCCGTTCTACTCCGAGATGGGTGGCCAGCAGGGCGACGCCGGTGAGCTTTCCGCCGAGGGCGTTGCGCTGACCGTTTCCGATACCAAGAACCACAACGGCCTGTATGCCCATGTCGCGCATGTTGCCGAGGGCACGCTGACCGTCGGTGCAACCGTGACCGCCGCGCTCGACGCCGAGCGCCGTGGCTTCCTGCGCCGTAACCACACCGCTACGCACCTGCTCGACGCTGCCCTTAAACAGGTCCTGGGCGAGCACGTCTCCCAGGCTGGCTCGCTGGTGACGCCCGAGCACCTGCGCTTTGACTTCACGCACTTCGAGGCCCTGTCCTCCGAGCAGCTCAAGGCTGTCGAGGACCTGGTCAACCAGCAGATCTTCGCTTCCAAGCCGGTCGTGACCCGTGTCATGGGCATCGACGAGGCTAAGGCCGCCGGCGCTGTCGCACTGTTTGGCGAGAAGTACGGCGATGTCGTCCGCGTCGTCTCCGTGGGCGCCGAGGACCAGCCGTTCTCCCGCGAGCTCTGTGGTGGCACCCATGCCGCCAATACCGCCGAGATCGGCCTGTTCAAGATCATTTCCGAGTCCTCCACGGGCTCGAACGTCCGCCGCATTGAGGCTGTGACCTCCAAGGGCGCTCTCGATTACATGGCCGACCGCCTGGCGCTCGTTGATGCCGCCGCCGCTGCGCTCAAGTGCCGCGTCGACGAGGTTCCCGCCCGCGTGGAGAACCTGCAGGCCGAGCTGCGCGAGACTTCCAACAAGCTCAAGAAGGCTCTGACCGGTGGCTCCTCCGACGCCATTTCCAGCGCCATCGACGGCGCTGTCGAGCTGAATGGCTATAAGCTCGTTGTCGCTGAGCTTCAGGGTCTCGAGGCCGCAGACCTGCGCAACGTTTGGGATACCGTTCACCAGAAGGTCGCCGGCCCCGTCGCCTGCGTTGTTGCCAGCGTGACCGAGAAAGGCACCCCGGCCCTGCTCGCCGCCGGCTCCGATGACGCCGTGAAGGCCGGTTTCCACGCCGGCAACGTGATCAAGCAGATCGCGGGCCTGGTCGATGGTCGCGGTGGCGGTCGTCCCAACATGGCCCAGGCCGGTGGCAAGAACGCCGCCGGTATCGCCGATGCCCTCGCGGCCGCCAAGACCGCGCTCGGCGTCTAAGAACCTAGGCTGTCACTGTGGTCGCGCTCGCGCTGGACATAGGGGAGACCAGGATTGGCATTGCCGTCTCGAGCCGTGATGGCAAGATGGCGATGCCTGTCAAGGTGCTCCCGGCTGCCGAGGTTACCGGTATGGCAAAGACGTTTCGCTACCTGGTCGAGGACTATGAGCCCGATATCCTGGTAAGCGGACGTCCCTTGACCATGGCCGGTGAGCCCGGCCCCCAGGCCGAGCGCGTCGCCGCCGTGGCCCAAAAGATTGCCGACGAGCTCGAACTTCCGCTGGAGTTTGAGGACGAGCGTCTGTCCTCGCAGGAGGCCAAGCGAATCCTTCGAGAGCAGGGGCTCAACGAAAAGCAGATGAGGGGCAAGATTGACATGATCGCCGCCAGCCTGTTCTTGCAGACATGGCTCGATCGTAAAAACGAGGAGGTTTCGCATGCCTAGCGCTTCCGATCCGCGCCGGCAGAGTCGTCAGGGTCAGCCCTCGTCGCGCCCTACTCAGCCTGGTCAGCGCCCTGCGCAGCCGACGCAGCGCGCAGCTCAGCCTGCCGCGCGTCCGGTGCAGTCCTCCTCTCGTTCGGCCCAGCCTGCTCAGCGGACGGCTCAGCAGCCTTCTGCTCGTTCGGCCCAGCCTGTAGGCGGTACCCGCTTTAAGCAGCAGGCATCTACCCAGCGAGTGCAGGCCCCCCAGTCGCATTCGCATCACGCTCTCGGTTCCCACGGCGTTGCTCCGGCTACGCGCTCGAGCTATAACACGCACGTCCGCCGTGGTACACAAAAGAAAAGCTCCCCGGTGCCTATG
>CAVFEY010000034.1:9892-11846 GCA_963621725.1 Firmicutes bacterium AF25-13AC | reverse complement strand
CGTCGTCGCCGTGCTTGCGCTTGTCGCGATCGTTTTCTTTGTCGTGCCAGCCGTCAAGGGCTTCTTTGGCGGTGAGGATGCGAAAGTCGCTGCTGGCCAGCAAGTTACTATCACGATTCCCGACGGTGCCTCGGGCGATACTATCGCCTCGATTCTCTCCGAGAACCATATCGTCGAAAATCCCAAGGATTATTATGCGGCGGTGAAAAAGCTCAACGCCGATATGTCGCTCAAGCCTGGTACTTATTCGTTCACCACACTCATGGATGCGACCAAGGTTGTTCAGCAGCTCATGGAAGGCCCCAACGCGGGCTCCAATGCGCTGACTATCCCTGAGGGCCTAACGGTCGATCAAGTCGCCGACCGTGTGGCCCAGGCTTACGACAGTATCTCTAAGGAAGACTTCCTCAACCAGGCCAAGGCCTCCAACTACGTGGACGACTATAGCTTCCTTAAGGGCGCCGCCAACGACTCGCTCGAGGGCTTCTTGTTCCCCAAGACTTATTCGTTGGGTGATTCGCCGACGGCCGATGACGTGGTTCGCGCTATGCTCGATCAGTTTAAGACCGAGTACAAGTCGCTTGACTTTGCGAGCTGCGAAGCCAAGATCAAGGAGCGCTACGGTGTGGAGATGTCTGACTACGACATCGTCAACTTGGCCTCTATCGTTGAGCGCGAGGGCCTCAACGCCGATCAACGTGCACACGTGGCCTCGGTCTTCTACAACCGCCTTGCCGGCAAGCTCGACGGTTTGCGCTATCTCAACAGCGATGCGACCATGATGTATGTCACCGGTGGCGAGGTTACCGCCGACGACCTGCAGAGTGATAGTCCGTATAACACCTATAAGCACGAGGGCCTACCGCCCACGCCCATCTGCTCTCCGTCGCTCGAGGCACTCAAGGCCACGCTTGAGCCGACCGACTCCGATGACCTGTATTTCTACATTACGCAGGACGAGGAGTACTTCTCGCAAACCTATGAAGAGCATCAACAGTCTTGGAATTAGCATGAGGATTTTTAGCCCCAAACGATACGTTGCCTCGGTCGATCGCATCGACCTTGATACCCTGTGGGCCGACGGCAAACGCGCCATTCTGCTCGATCGCGATAACACCCTGGTGCCGCGCGACACCGAGCAGGTTCCCGCCGCGGTTTCCGCTTGGCTCGACGCCGCCCGCGCCAAAGGCTTTAAGCTGTGCATGGTGTCCAACAACTGGCATCGCGACCAGGTCATGAGCTCTGCACGCGAGCTGGGACTCGAGGCCATCAGCCACGCCATGAAGCCGGCGCCGTTTGCCCTCAAGGCGGGTCTTAAGCGCCTCGGCGCCACGGCCGACGAGGCGGTGCTGATCGGTGATCAGCTCTACACTGACGTGTGGAGCGGCAATTTCGCCGGCGTCGATACCATACTGGTAAAGCCGCAGGCGACGCAGGACCTGTGGTATACGCAGATCTTCCGTATCTTTGAGCGCCGGGCCCTGCGCGACCTTCCCTGCGAGGAATAGGTTTCGCCATGTCTCAGCACATCAAACACGGCTGCGACCATATCTTCTTTATCGGCTTTTTGGGCGCGGGCAAATCGACGCTCGCGCGCAACGTCGGCACCATGTTCAAGCGGCGTTTTATCGATACCGACCGCCTGGTCGTCCGCCGTTGCGGCAAGTCGGTAACCGAGATTTTTGAGACCGAGGGCGAGGATCGTTTTCGCGAGCTCGAGACCTCGGCACTCCGTTCGCTTCAAAGTGAGCGCAGCCTGCTAGTATCGTGCGGGGGTGGCATTGTCGAGACGCCGGTGAATATTGAGCTGATGCACGAAATGGGTATGTGCGTGTACCTCGAGGGCGACTTCGAGGATTCGATTCGCCAGATTCGTCGGTCCGACACGCGCCCCGATTTCCGCTCGCCTGAGCATGCCGCGCGCCTGTTTGAGCATCGCCGTCCGTTGTATCGC
>CAVFEY010000034.1:0-9882 GCA_963621725.1 Firmicutes bacterium AF25-13AC | reverse complement strand
ACCCTTGATATTCGCAACAAGTCCTTCGAGGACGTTTCCTACCTTTGTGCCGAGATGCTTTTGGAGCGTGGGCTGCTATGATTCGCCGTCAACTGATCAATTTCCAAAACCGCAGCGTCGATGTCCGTGTCGGATTGGGTGCGTTCGATGAGCTGTCGCGTATGTTTGCCTCGGCCGTGGGCAAGCCTAAGCGCGCGATGGTCGTTTGGAACACCGCCACATCCGAGCGTTTTGGTGAAGTCGTCGAGCATGCGCTGGTCGACGCCGGTTTTGCCGTGTCGCCGCTTGTCCTCGAGGTTTCGCCTGCTGGTGCCACGCTGGCCGATGCTGATGCTATCTTTGGCGCCCTGTCTGCCAACGGCGTTACCTGCGACGATCTGGTTGTCGCCGTTGGCGATGCCGCAACCTGCTCGGTTGTTAGCTGGTGCGCCAACCAGTGGTGTGGCCGAACCGAGTGCGCGCTGCTGCCGACGACCTTCGACGCCATGCTCACGGTCGCGACGACCATGAAGCCGCTTGTCGCCTCGTCGGCCAATGCGCTTCCCGCTATCGCGTTCCGTCCCGAACCGGGTTTGGTCGTGTGTGACCTCGACCTTGTTCGCGAGGCGGACCCTGAGGACCTCAAGCTCGGCTATGCGGTACTTGTTGGCACCATGCTTTCGAGCAGCAAGTCCCGCTGGAATCAGTTTATTGAGACCGTCCCCGAGATTCTCGCGGGCGAGGAGGTCGCGCTCGTCAATGCCGTTCAATGGTCTCAGACTGCTCGCAAGGACGTACTGATGGCCACGAACCCGAGCGCCCGCCATGCGCTCGATTTTGGCAAGACGGGGGAGCGTACCTTGCGCGCTTGCTTGGGCGATGCCGCTTCGCAGGTCCCTGCCTACCAGCTGTTGTCCGAGGGCATGCGCTTTGAGGCGCGCCTTGCCCACGACGCCTGCGACTTCGATATCGATTACGTCTTTGAGGTCGATGACTGTCTGGAGGACTTTGGTATTGAGGAACTTGCCTTCGACCTGGAGCCTGCTGCATATATCGAGGAGTTCCGCAAGCAGCAGTTCGCTCGCTCGAATCGCAGCATGCTGCCGCTGCCCGCAGCACTCGGTGCCATTCGCTTAACGAGCGTCGAGGACGAGGTTCTTGAGCGCCACGCTCATGCCTACTTGGCTTCTCGCAAAGAACTTCTCTAAGATTTATTGACATCCATTGTCTTTCGTATCATGTTGAGGGGCGGGTTTTCAATCGGTTGCGGATCGCATGCGATTCCGTCGTTCGATTGAGACCCGTCCCGTCTATATAGAGACAACAAGAAAGGAATCTGCATGTCTGAGTTTGCTGCCGGTCCTGCCGGTCGTATCGAGCGTGTCCGTGCCCTGATGGCCGAGCGTGGCTACGACGCCATCGTGGTGCGCGACGAGGCCAACCTTCGTTGGCTTACGGGCGTGAAGGGCGTCTTCGACTACACCTTCGAGTTCCCGCACGCTGCGTTTATTACGGTCGACCAGTGCCTGTTCCACACCGACTCGCGCTACCTCAACAGCTTTGAGGAGAACACGCCCGCCGGCAGCCCCTGGGTCTACGACATGGACGAAGGCACCATCCCCGGTTGGGTCGCCGGCAAGATTGTGGCTAACAAGTGCCGCGTCTGTGCTGTCGAGGACGATATGCAGATTAATTTCTACCAGGGCATTCAGCGCGGCCTGGAGGACCGCTCTGTCGCCTGCATGCTGCCGTTGATGCACGACGACATCCGCAAGATGCGCGCCATCAAGGATACCGAGGAGATCGAGCTCATGCGCCATGCGCAGTCGATCACCGATGCCGCCTTCCAGCATATGCTCGGCTTTATTAAACCCGGTATGACCGAGAAGCAGGTTCGCAACGAGCTCGAGAACTTTATGTTCGCCAACGGCGCCGACAGCCTGGCCTTCGGCTCCATTGTGGCGAGCGGTCCCAACACCGCCAACCCGCATGCCGTGCCGAGTGACCGTGTCATCGAGAAGGGCGACTTCGTCCTCATGGATTACGGCGCGGGCTACTGCGATTATCGTTCCGACATGACGCGCACTGTCGTGATGGGCGAGCCTACCCAGGAACAGCTCGACCTGTACGCGCTCGTGCGCCGTACGCACGAGGAGTGCGTCGCCGCCATCCATCCGGGTGTCGAGGGCAACGACATTTTCAAGCTTTCCAAGAAGATCATCGGCGATGCCGGTTATGGCGATTACTACAACCATGGCCTGGGCCACGGCGTTGGTATCGACATCCACGAGCTGCCCAACTTCAACCGTAGCAAGAACATCATTGAGGTCGGCTCGGTTATTACCATGGAGCCCGGTGTCTACCTGCCCGGTGTGGGCGGCGTGCGCCTGGAGGACTACGGCGTCGTCACCGAGAACGGCTACGAGCCCTTCACCAAGACCCCGCACGACCTGCACGTCATCGACTGCTAGCCCATTTCGATAGATTTTTGGGCGGGGCGTCCGGAGCAATTCGGGCGCCCCGCGTTCTCTTTTTATGCGCTCGCCGCAGGCGCGGTCTGCAAGTGTATAATTTCTATCGTATGTAATTTGGACGCTTGTGCGTTCTGCCCATAACAAGAAAGGTCGCTATGCCTACCATTTCTACCGCCGACTTCAAGAACGGCCTCGGTCTCCGCATTAAGGACAAGGTCTACACCATCGTCGAGTTCCAGCATGTCAAGCCGGGCAAGGGCGGCGCGTTTGTGCGCTACAAGACCCGCGACATCAAGAGCGGGCGTGTCGTCGAGAACACCTGTAACGCCGGCACCAAGTTCGAGAGCGTCATGCTCACCACCCGTGAGTTCCAGTATCTCTACAACGATGGCGCCGACTACATCTTCATGGACAACGAGACCTATGAGCAGGTTCCCGTTCCCGAGGACATGGTGGGCGAGAACTCCAAGTGGCTGCGCGAGAACGACATTTGCCAGCTGCTCTTCGCCGACGATGAGCTCATGGGCGTGACTCCGCCGATGTTCATCGAGACCACCATCGTCCAGACCGACCCGGGCTTTAAGGGCGACACCGTCCAGGGTTCCACCAAGCCGGCCACGATCGACACCGGCGCTGTCATCCAGGTCCCCATGTACCTCAACGAGGGCGAGGTCATCAAGGTTGACACCCGCGACGGCAAGTTCGTCTCCCGCGTCTAGCAACCAACTCTTCTAGGAGGACTCATGCCCCAGGAAATCAAGATTGACGGCATCGGCATTTCGCCCGATGTTCTGACCGCCATCGTCTCGCGCGCCGTGTCGGATGTCGAGGGCATCGCCTCCGTTGGCGTCAAGGACCTTGCCACCAACCTTGTCTCCATGATGCTTTCGTCCAAGGCCCCGGCTTCCGAGCCGGCGGTCGAGGCCGAGGTCGTTGGCGACAAGCTCGCACTCACCGTGCGTGTCGTGGTGTTCTTTGGCTATCCGTTCAAGAAACTCGCCGAGGCCGTTCGCGCCGCCGTGGTCGCCGCCATCGATGCTCAGGTGGGCGTCGAGGTCGAGCGCGTTGACGTTTGCATCGACGGTCTCGTTTTCCCCAAGGAGTAACCTTTGAGCCTTAAGGTTTATCGCGGGCGTACGCTTGCCCGCAGTCAGGCGCTGCAGCTGCTGTTCCAGGCCGAGGCCACGGACAGCCCGCTCGAGCGCGTCCTCGAGGGTGATTTCCTGATCTCGAAGGGTCCCCTCGATCCCTATGCGCTGGAGCTTTGCCGCGGTGCCTACGAGCATATCGATCGTATCGACTGCGCTCTGCGCGCCGTCGCCAAGAACTGGGATCTTATGCGCATGCCCGGCGCCGACCGCAACCTGCTGCGTATCGCCGTTTACGAGATGCGTTTCCTCACCGACGAGGAGGTCTCGGACGCCATCGTGATCAACGAGGCTGTCGAGCTTGCCAAGGCCTATGGCACCGACCAGTCCGCTTCGTTCGTCAACGGCGTGCTGGGCAAGATCGCTCGCAGCGAGGAGTTGCCAGGCGAGGACCTGTACCAAGAGCTGCTGGCCGAAGATCGCGCTCGCGAGGAGGCACAGGCTGCCGAGGCTGCCGCCAAGGTTGCGGTTGCTCAGGCTGAGGCTGGCGTGCTGGTCGAGGATGCGGACGCCGCCGAGGCTGTTGTCGACTCCGTCGAGGAGTAGCTATGCCAGAGGGTTCCGTCCGCAACTTCGACGAGATCTCGGACCGCTTGGACCAGATCATCGCTACCGTTCGCTCCAAGGATACCTCCTTGGAGCGTTCGCTCGATTTGTTTGACGAAGCGATTGAGCTGGGCTCCCGCGCGGTCGATATGGTCGACAAGTTTGAGCTGACGCCGCGTGAGGCCGACAAGCTCGAGCAGGAATATGATGAGGATGCGGCAAACGAATCCCAGGATAGCTAGGCTGCATCTCCGGATACGAATGGTTGATGGCATTCATGAAACGCGTGCGTCTTGATGACGAACTGATTTCACAGGGCATCTGCGCCGATCGCGCGGATGCCCTTCGCACTCTTATGGCCGGCTTGGTCTCGAGTGGCGGTGAGCGCTTGACTTCGCCGGGTCTTAAGGTGATGCCGGGGCTGCCGCTACACTTGAAGGGGCGCATTCCCTATGTTGGCCGCGGCGGTCTTAAGCTCGAAGGCGCGCTTGATGCGTTTGGCATCAATCCGACGGGCCTTGCCTGTTTGGATGTGGGCTGCTCTACCGGCGGTTTTACCGATTGCCTGCTCAAGCGTGGAGCTGCGACCGTTGTCTCGGTGGACGTGGGTCGCGCCCAGTTCGATTGGTCGTTGCGTCAGGACGATCGCGTGACGCTGCATGAGCGCACAAACGTGACGCAGCTGCCCGAGCTTGGCTATGCCGGCGCCATCGACCTGGCTGTGTGTGATGTCTCGTTTACCAGCATCGCGAACATTATCGATGCGGTTCTGGCGTGCCTGGCGCCTACGGGTGCATTCTGCACGCTCGTAAAGCCGCAGTTTGAGGCTCCGGCGGCGCTAGTGGGCGAGGGCGGCATTGTGACCGATCCCGCTGTGCGCCGCGATACGCTCGTGGCGGCGGTTGAACTCTTTGCTGCCAAGGACCTGTTCCCGGTCGATGTGTGCGTGTCACCCATTCATGGTGCCAAGGGCAACGTTGAGTTTTTCCTGTACGGCACGAGGTTTGTCCCCGGCGACCGTTCGCAAGACGAGCTGCAATCCCAGGTATCGGTTTTGAGCGAGAAAGCTGCAACGCTATGAAGGTCTTTCTGGTTCCCAATTACTACAAGCAAGAGGCGGTCGAGAGCGGCCTGATGCTCGAGCTTTGGCTGACGCGCCAGGGCTATGAGGTCGCATGGGCTGCCGACCAGCGATCCAAGATTCAGAGCACGCCTGATATTGACGGCTCCGATCTGGTCATTACGCTCGGCGGCGACGGTACGTTGCTACGTGCTGCCCGCATCCTCAACCATCGCGAGATTCCTATCCTCGGTCTTTCCTATGGTCACCTGGGCTTTTTAACTGCTGCGAGCCCCGAGGAGCGCGACATTCTGCAGGTTGTGAGTGATGCCCTGTCCGGCGAGCTGCACGTGAGCCGTCGCGCTACCATCGCCGCGGATATCGTGTCCGTGCGCGAAGACGGTACGAAGGATGTCGTGCGCACGTTCGCCCTCAACGACATGGCGCTTACCCGAGGTCCGCTGTCCGATATGGTCGAGTTCGACATCACGGTGTCGGGCCACCATATCGACCGACTGCGTGGCGACGGCGTGGTCGTGTCCACGGCGACTGGTTCTACGGGTTACGCGCTCAGTGCCGGTGGCCCCATCGTGAGCCCCGACTATACGGGCATGGTCTGCGTACCCATTGCGCCGCACACCATTCAGGCCCGCGCCTTCTTGACTTCGCCGAGTGATGTCGTCGAAATCTTTATGTCTGATGACCGTCCGAGCGTTCCGGCAATCGCCATCGACGGACAGTTTATTACTTGTGATGGTACGGTCGAGAGCGTGGCTGTGCGTCGCGGGCCCGGAGATGTGCTGCTGCTCGATTATGGCCCCGAGAGCTTCTATAACTCGGTGAGCCGCGTATTCTACGGAGTCCGTCATGATCGATGAGCTGCAGGTTTCTAACATTGCACTCATTCGCGAGGCGACGCTAGTGCCGAGTGCCGGTCTGACTGTCCTGACCGGCGAGACCGGCGCCGGCAAGACCGCGTTGCTCTCGGCCCTCAAGCTTATTTTGGGCGAGCGCGCGGATTCGTCGACGGTGCGCGAGGGCGAGGCGCTGGCGAGCGTTGAGGCGCGGCTGTTCGACGGTCCACATGACACGGAGGGTTTTACCGTGCAGCGCAGCCTTTCTGCCGAGGGCCGCAGCCGAGTGAAGATTGACGGCCGCATCGCCAGTGTGCGCGAGCTTTCGGAGCGCGTTGGTGTGATGATGGATCTGTGCGGCCAGCACGAGCACCAGCGCTTGCTCGATCCGGCGCATCACGTTGCGATGGTCGATGCATGGGCAGGGCGCCCGGCACTCGAGGCGCTGGATGCGTACCGCGCCTGCTTTAAAGCATCGCGCGCTGCCGCCAAGGAGGTTCGACGTGTCGAAGAGGCCTCGCGTGCGCAGGGGAGCCGCGTCGAGGAGGCGCGCTTTGCCCTCGAGCGCATCGGCGAGGTCGACCCCAAGCCGGGCGAGTATGAGGAACTCGAGGAACTGCTGCCGCGCTCCGAACATGCCGAGGTACTGGTTGCCACGGCTAACGATGCCCATGCATCGCTTGCCGCCGAAGGGGGAGCGCTCGATGCCGTGAACAGCGCCGTGGCAGAGCTTTCCCGTATGGCTACCGTCGATCGTAAACTGGGCGACATTGCCGATGCGCTTTCGGATGCCTGTATCTCCCTTGAGGATTGCGCGAACGAGCTTCGTGCCTATCGCGATGGCGTCGCCTTCGATCCGCGCGAGCTCGCTCGCATGCGTGAGCGGTATTCCGACCTCAAGGGCCTGCTGCGTCAGTGGGGTCCGACCATGGACGATGTCTTTGCCAAGCGCGACCGCTCACAAGAGCTGCTGTCGCTGGTCGATGATGGCGATGAACAGATCAAAAAGGCGCGTGAGGCACTCGGGAGCGCCGAGCGCGAGTTGTTTGCCGCTGCCAAGGCACTTAAGCGCGCCCGTAATACGGCGGCCCCTCGCTTCTGCCACGAGGTTGGCCGCCAGATGGCTCGCCTGGAGATGGGTAGTGCCGAGCTCGTCTGGGAGTCGCGCGATCTTCCCCGTGCTGAGTGGACGCCCGTTGGTCCTTCGAGCTACGAGCTGCTATACCGCAGCGGTGCCGGTTTGACTCCACGTCCCCTGCGCCGCATTGCATCGGGCGGCGAGCTCAGCCGCGTCATGCTGGCAAGCAAGGTTGTCCTCGGTAACGCGGATGGTGTCGATACGCTGGTGTTTGACGAGGTCGATGCTGGTGTCGGTGGCTCCACGGCGCGTGCACTCGCGGGCGTGCTGGCAGATCTCGCCGCTACGCATCAGGTGATTGTCGTAACCCACTTGGCGCAGGTCGCCGTCATGGCTGACAAGCATTATGTCGTCAGCAAGGAACCGGGCGATGTTCCCCAGACGCATTTGGACGAGGTAACCGGCGAAGCGCGTACCGACGAGATCGCCCGTATGCTGAGCGGCGATCAGTCCGAGGCAAGCTTGGCCCACGCAAAGCAGATGCTGGAAGAAGCGCGTGCTTAGGCCGAGCCGCCAGTTGCCTGTCTGGCCCGACCGTCAAAAAACTATGCCGGTTTACTACGATGAATCGGCGTAGCTCGAGCACAGCTAAAATTGTGAAAAGAAAACCGCAGGTAGAACGCCTGCGGTTTTCTTTTAAAACGCGATGTGGTCGCATATTCCGATTTCATCGTAGTAAACCGGCATAGTTTTGTGGGAACGGTACTTAACGGCCCCTGTTAAAACCTACTCCACGACTTTATCCGGCTGGATGAGCTCCTCGTAGTAGCTGATATGCTCACGCGCGTCTTCAATCTCGGGCAGCAAGAAGTTGTAGATGACTTCGATGATCATCGTGGCGCTGATCTTGGAGAACGCAAAGTCGCCCGTGGTTAGCAGCGCCTCGTGGTTCACGGTGTTAAAGGTGTAATCTGCCAAACGAGCAAGCGGAGACTTGCTGTCGCTGCTGATGACGACTACGGTGGCACCACAGCCGCGAGCCGCTTTTGCCATGCGATTCAGTCGGCGCGATTTGCCAGAGTTTGAGATTAGCACGATGACGTCACCCGGGCGCAACGTAAGCGCAAAGCCGATTGATGTCTCGCTAATGGTGCTCGCCATGCAGCGCAGGCCCAGCTGCGAAAACTTAAACGTCGCATCGAGCGCGACCGCGTTGGTATTGCCCACAGCCGCAAACTCAATAACCCCTGCATGCTTAAGGGCATGCACAACAGCCGCCAGCGTATCGTGGTCGATACCGTCGATGGTCGCATTAAGCTCGCTCACCTTGGCAGCCAGGATGTTCTTGAGGCTCTGCTCCATATTGTCGAGCGAGACCTCGTCGGTCAGGCCTTCGTTGCGCTGGCTTTCCAAATCCCTCGCCAACGAAAACTGAAAGCTGCGGAAGCTACCAAAGCCCAGCTTGCGGCAGAAGCGCGAAACGGTCGCCTCGGACGTGGCAGCGGCGCGTGAGAGCTGAGCCGCCGTGAGGCGTGGAGCCTCGGACTGGTGCTCCAATATATAGTCGACAATGCGCTGCTCGGACTCGCTGTATCCCTGATGGGTGCTAATGAGGGAAAGTGCGCTCTTGCTACTATCGGTCATGGATGGCTCCTGGTTGGCATGAAAATCTAATTTGATTCGCAATGCCATAGTATACGGGCATTTTCAATTACAAGATACACCTTGCCGTTTCAAGTGTTGATGGTAAACTTTCACTTACCGTTTACGGTTATGAAAGAACCTTTCACCGGAGAATTGCACCTTGTCTCTTCTCACGCGGACGGTAGGTTGGTATCTTTCAGTTGTGGAAAAACGCGCATCGAAGCGCGTGTAGGGGAGCGCCCGAGGGCGCTGTACTCAAGAAGGAGGGACACATGGCTAAGTTTGACATCATCGCCGCGACCGGTTGCCCGACCGGCATTGCGCACACCTTCATGGCGAAGGAGGCGCTGGAGAAGGCTGCTGCCGAGCGAGGTCTGACCATTAAGGTCGAGACTCATGGCCAGGTCGGTGTCGAGAACGAGCTCACCAAGAGCGAGATCGCCGGTGCCAAGGCCGTCGTCGTCGCAGCCGATAAGGATGTCCAGGCTGAGCGTTTCGCCGGTAAGCCCATGGTTTCCGTTGGTGTTTCCAAGGCCCTGTCCGTTGAGGCCGCCGGTAAGCTGATCGACCGCGCGCTCGCCGCCAAGGGCGACGACACGGTTGCCGCTGCCGCCGATGTCGAGGACGAGGTCGAGGAGAAGGAGTCCATCGGTCACGTCATCTACAAGCACCTCATGAACGGCGTCAGCCACATGCTGGTCTTCGTCGTTGCCGGTGGTGTTCTGACCGCCATTTCGTTCCTATGGGGCATTACGTCCTTTGATTCGACGGCTGCCGACTACAACAGCTTTGCCGCGATGCTCAAGATTATCGGCGGTATCGCCATGAACCTCATGGTTCCGGTGCTCTCCGCTTACATCGCCGAGTCCATCGGCAAGCGCCCGGCGCTCGTCCCCGGTTTCGTCGCCGGTATGATTGCCATCCAGGGCTTGCCTGTTAACGCCGATACCGGCATGATCGACGCCGGTGGCGCAGGTGTGGGCTTTGGCTTCCTGGGCGGCATCGTCGGCGGCTTCCTCGCTGGCTATGTCATCCTGCTGCTCGAGAAGGTTTTCTCTAAAATTCCTGCGAGCCTTAATGGCCTGAAGGCAATCTTCCT
>CAVFEY010000033.1:27258-28598 GCA_963621725.1 Firmicutes bacterium AF25-13AC | reverse complement strand
GCGCCGGGCAAACGGCAATGCGCCCAAGCAGCCCCCCACGCACGCTCGAGGCGATCGCGGCCCCGCGCGCAAACCCGCCGAGAACAATAAGTCGGGCAAAAAGACGACGCTCTTTGTCGTCCTGGGTCTTATCGTCATTGTCTATATCGTAGGCGTCGTAGCGTTTTCGCAGGTAGCCTACCCCAACACCACCATCGCCGGCGTCGACGTCTCGTTCTCCAACGCTTCGTCTGCCGCCACCAAGGTCAATTCGGCATGGAAGCACTATAAGCTCGCCGTGACAGGCGATGACTTTAGCTGGACCTATCAGCCCGAGTCCGATGAGCCCATCGTCGACGGCGAAGCTGCCGCAAAAGAAATCATCAGCCACAACGAAGCCTTTGTATGGCCGGTCCGCCTTGTGGAATCCTTAAGCGGCAAGACCAAAACAACCGCCACCTCCAACGAAGTCGATCTTGATCAAGACGTCGACCTGTCCATGCTCTCCGACACCTTTAACCAAAAGCAGTTTGAGAAGGATCTGGGCGCCGCCATCGACGAGTTTAACGAGGGCCGTTCGGGCACGTTCGAGGCCAATAGCTCCTATGACGAACAGGCCGGCAAGTTTACCGTCGAGAAGGCGCGCTCCAACGAAAAACTCAACCGCGAGCATGTCATTAAATATGCCGAGCTCGAGCTTGCCTCGCTGGCCGAAACCGTAGATCTTTCCAAGCTCGGCAACGATGCCTATGAGCCGCTCAATGGAACGCTGACCGATGATCAGATTCAGGCTGCATGTGATGCCGCCAACAACTTCCTGGGCGTCAACGTGACCCTTAAGCTCAACGGCGAGGATGCCGGAAAGGTTGATGGCAGCTCCGTGTTGCAGTGGATCAGCTTTCCCGATCCGGCCAACCCCACGCTCGATACGTCGCAGATCAGTAGCTGGGCAGCCGAGCTCGCCAACGGCTTTAATACCGTGGGCTCCACTCGCTGGTGGACGCGCGCCGATGGCAAGCAGTGCGCCGTCGAAGGCGGTGACTTTGGTTGGTCCATCGACAGCAGCTCGCTCGCCAAGCAGGTCGAAGACGCTATTAACAACAAGCAGACCGGCGAGATCGAGATCAAGTACTCCCAGAAGGCCGACACCTTTACCGCAAAGGGAGAGCCCGACTGGAAGGCATACATCGACGTCGACCTGTCCGAGCAGCACGCGCGCTACTATGACGAGAACGGTAATATCGTTTGGGAGGCCAACATTATTTCCGGCAAACCGGGCGAAGACGCCACCCCCGAGGGCGTGTGGCAGATCAACAGCAACGACGGCGGCAGCACCCTGATCGGAGCCAAGGACCCCGAGA
>CAVFEY010000033.1:26864-27248 GCA_963621725.1 Firmicutes bacterium AF25-13AC | reverse complement strand
GAAATACGAGAGCCCGGTGAGCTACTGGATGCCGTTCGAGGGCAATATGATCGGCTTCCACGATGCCACCTGGCAAAACGACAAGAGCTTCGATAATGCCGAGTCCTATAAATGGTGCGGTAGCCACGGCTGCATCAACCTGCGCCTGGCCGATGCCAAGGCACTGCACTATTGCATCAAAGTCGGCCTGTGCGTGGTTGTCCACTCGTAGTGCAACGCGCGCATTCCTACAACGTGGAGCTGCTGCGACCAATCTAACAGTTCCGAAAGAAACCGTCCTATGCGCCCGCCCCAACCGGTAGGCGCATATAATTATCGAGGTTCTTTCTATAAAGGAGACGCTATGCCGAATGTCCCCACCATCACCCCGGGCCCGGATGATAC
>CAVFEY010000033.1:14135-26854 GCA_963621725.1 Firmicutes bacterium AF25-13AC | reverse complement strand
GGATGATACCGAGCACACGCTCGAAGGTCCCACCGAAACGATTCCTCTGATTACAGACGTACATGCCGATAAGCAGGACGGACGCGCGAACGATACGGCCGAGATTTCCGATGAAGAGGCATATACCAAGCTCAAGGCAAAACGTGCCGAACGTCGACGCAAAAAGCTGATTCGACGCGGTATTGCCGCTGGCGTCGTAGGTACCATCGCGCTCATTGCCGTTATCGCAACCCTGGTTATCAATGCGCAGCCTCAGGGCGCTAGCGGACCTGTGACCGACATGGTGACCGAGGGCACGTTTACCACAACAGTCGAGGCGAAAGGCCAGCTCAAACCCATTTCGTCCTCAGTGGTCTCCCCTTCTGTCGACGGCACGGTCGATTCTATCAACGTGCAGGCAGGCCAATCCGTCAACGAGGGCGACGTGCTTATGACCATTAAAAACGACGAGCTCGATCGCAACGTTGCCGAGGCGCAACGTGCAGTTGCAGCCGCTCAGGAAGACCTCGCCAACGCGCAGAAAGCCGCAGCTGCCGCGCAGGCCACCCCAACGACGGACGTCGAGGAAGCTTCCGCAGCGGCTGGCGTCTCCGCCGCATCAGCGGACACGAACGCCGTATCGGCCGCGCAGCGCAGCCTCGCATCAGCCCAGGCAAACCTCGACCAGGCGAACGCCAAGGCCTCTAGTCGCACGGTCACGGCCCCGAGCTCGGGTAGCATCGTGGAGCTCAATGCCAAAGTGGGCGCCACGGTTACAGGCGGCATGATCATGGGCGAAAGCGATACGACCGGCGGCAAGCAGTGCATGCAGATCGCCGACCTGTCCAAGATGAAGGTGACCGTGCAGGTGGGCGAAAAGGACATCGCCAAGATCGCCGTTGGGCAGAGCGCCAACGTCACGTATCCCGCGTTTCCCGATATCGTGAGCCAGGGCACCGTCACGGCTATCGCGTCGGTGGCAAACTCCGACGCCGCCAACGGTGGCGGCGGCAGCGTAACCTTTAACGTCGACATTCTCATCGAGGCGCCCGACGCGCGCCTGAAGCCGGGCATGACGGCCGAGGTATCGGTGGTGACCGAGCAGCTCGACGACGTGGTGATGGTGCCGACAATGGCGCTCATGACCGAAGACGGCGAACACTATTACGTCAACGTGGCGACTGATGACGAGGGCAAGCAAACCCGTCGCGTGAAGGTGACCGTCGTGACGCAAAACGACAACGAAGCCGTAGTCGGTAAGACACAGGTCAAGCGCGACGACCAGGGCAACGAGATCAACCCCAACGTGCCGGTTACCAAGCTGCGCGATGGCGACACCCTCGTCATGGACACCGGAGTGGACGCAACGGCTGACGGCGGCTACAGCGCGGATTCGGGCAGCATGTCTGCCGACGAGGGTATGTAATGCGTCCCGTTATCGACATCCGCAACGTGCACCGCATCTTTGAGAGCGAGGCCGGCTGCGCCCATATCCTGCACAACGTGAACCTTGCGGTGATGAGCGGCGAATTCGTCGCTATCACTGGCCCCTCGGGCTCGGGCAAATCAACGCTCATGAACATCCTAGGCTGTCTGGATAAGCCGACGGCGGGCGACTACTACCTGCAAGGGCTCAACGTGGCCGAGCTCGATGATGAGGAGCTCACCGAAGTTCGCGCCCTGAGCATTGGCTTTGTCTTTCAGAGCTTCAACCTGCTGCCGCGCCTGTCGGTTATCGAAAATGTGATGCTGCCGCTGGCCTACACCAATGTGCCCCGTAGCCAGCGCGAAATGCGCGCCGTGCACGCGCTGCAGGCTGTCACGCTGCCCGTCGACCACTGGGACCACCGCATATCCGAGCTCTCGGGCGGCCAGATGCAGCGCGTCGCAATCGCGCGCGCCCTCGTCAATGACCCGCCCATCATCCTGGCCGACGAGCCGACGGGAAACCTGGACTCCGCTACCGGAGCGCTTGTGATGGAAACCTTCCATAAGCTCCAGAAGCGCGGCAAAACCATCGTGCTTATCACACACGACCCCGGCATCGCCGCCGAGGCCGACCGTGCCGTGACCATCCGCGACGGTCGCATTCACGATGGCGCGTATATTCCACATGCACCGCGGACCCTGCGCAGCGCCGTGGATAGCCTGCCCAGGATTTCCGCCTCCGCCAACCCGCCGAAAGGAGAGATGGCATGAGCGCCCGCGATCTCATCCAGGAAGCCCTTCACTCGCTCGAAGCCAACAAGGGGCGCAGCCTGCTCACCATCCTGGGCATTGTCATCGGCATCGCCTCGGTTATCGCCATGACTTCGCTCATCGGCGGCATCCAAAACAGCCTGGTCAACAGTCTGGGCCTCAATGCGGCACGCATGGTGCAAATCTATTCGTCGCAAGAACTCACCGAGTCCGACATCGAGAAGCTTCAAAAACTGGTGCCGCAGATAGAGCAGATCGGCATTGTCGACAGCGCGTATACCGAGTATAAGACCGGCGATAAAAGCTATACCGTCATGGCACAGGGTGTCGATAGCGACATGCTCGACGCCGTGGGGGCCAGCAAGCTCGTTGCGGGGCGCACCTATTCCCAGGCCGAGTCCCAATCAGGCTCGCGCGTGGCGCTCATCAGCCGCGGCGGCGCCGATCAGCTTTACGGCAACGAACAGGATGCGCTGGGGAAAACCATCAAGGTGTCCAACGGCGAGGTGCAGATTGTAGGTGTGATTGATGGCGGCAACGACTCCATGGGCTCGCTCACGCTGTATATGCCGCGCGAAACCATCTCAGGCCTGTTTGGCGACGAAAATCCTTCATTCCCCAGCGTGACGGCTCTTGCCGCCGAGGGCACAGACATGGACGAGCTTTGTAAGACCATCGAGTCCAAGGTGCGCGCAATGAAGGGCATCGCGGAGGATGATGAGTACGACAGTGTATCGGCGACCTCCATGAAAAGCGCCATCGATGCACTCAACTCCTTTATGGGCGCGTTCTCGCTCTTCATGGGCGCTGTCGCCAGCATCTCGCTGCTTGTCGGCGGTATCGGCATTATGAATATGATGCTCACCAACGTGACTGAGCGCATCCGTGAGATCGGCATTCGCCGTGCCCTGGGCGCAAGTCGTCGCGATATCACCGCGCAGTTTTTGGCCGAGTCCTCGGCGCTGTGCGTCACCGGCGGACTGTTGGGTGTCCTGATTGGCTATCTGCTGGCATGGGGACTCACGTTCTTTGCCGCAAGCTCGGGCATCATGAGCGAGTTTGGAGCTACCGGGACGATCACGCCAAGCTTCTCCATTACAACAGTGTTGATCGCGTTTGCCGTATCGGTCGGCATCGGCGTAATCTTTGGCTTCTACCCCGCTCGCCGTGCAGCAAAGCTCGACCCGGTGGAATGCCTACGCTACCAGTAAGCCACCACCAACAAGTTGCGGTGAATTAGGGACTGAATATGCTATTTAGCAGCAAAAACAGACACTATTTCACCGCAACTTATTGAAAGGCTGTTTACGCCAGTTCCGGGCGTCGTCCTCGAGCTATTGGTGGATGACGGGCTTGTACGGGTCGAGCTTGCTCGGGGCGCTCCTCCTCGCGGGCGAGATGGCGCGTAGGCGCGGCGAGCGCCTAGCGCGCGAACTCCCGTAAGAGCGCGTCTTCCACTTCCCTAAGCGAAAGGGCCCCGCCTCCCTCGGCGGGACGGGTGACCACGATGCAGCGCGCTCCCGCGTCACGCGCGGCGGCGAGCTTCTCGGCCGTGCCGCCTACGGTTCCCGAGTCCTTGGTCACAAGCCACTGGGCGCCCACCTGCCGAAGCATCGCCTCGTTGAGCTCGCGGGTGAAGGGCCCCTGCATGCCGATGACGTGCGACGGCGAAAACCCCGCGTCGATGCACTTCGTTATAGCACCGGGCAGCGGGAGCACACGCACGAAGAAGCGCTCCGCGAAATCGGCGACGCGCGTGTAGGGAGCAAGCTCCTTGCTCCCCGTCGTGAGAAGCGCGCGACCCGGGTTCTCGGAGAGAAAGCGCGCCGCGCAGGCGATCGACGCGACCGACACGACGCCTTTGGGCAGCGACTCGGCCGGGCGCGCAAGGCGCAGGCATCGTGCACCCACGGCGAGCGAAGCGGCCCGGATGTTGCCGCTTGCGAGCGTAGCGAAGGGGTGCGTGGCGTCGACGACGATGCGCGCGCCGGAAAGCTCGCGCTCCATGTCGGCCTCGTCGAGCCTGCCCGCATGCACCTCGATGCCCGGAAGCTCGCCCAAAAGCTCGCCTCCGTACTCGGTTGCCGCGTAGGCACGGGCGGGGATTCCCGCCCCGCTCGCCCATTCGCACAGAAGGCGGCCCTCGGTGGTGCCGGCGAAGATGCGCAGCGCCGGCGCGGATGCGGGGGCCGTCACTTCGGGCCGCCTGGGCGCGTGATCTGGTAGAGCAGCGCGTTCATAATGGCGGCCGCCACGGTCGAGCCGCCCTTGCGACCCCTCGCGACGATGGCCGGCACGCGTCGCTCGAGTAGCTCCTCTTTCGCCTCGACCACGTTCACAAACCCAACCGGCACCCCAACGACGAGCGCGGGCGCGATCTTCCCCGCGTCCATGAGCTCGGCGAGGCGCAGAAGTGCTGTGGGAGCGTTGCCGACGGCCACGATGAGCGGACCCTCGATGCCGCAAGCTTTGTCCATGCTCGCAACGGCGCGAGTCGTGCCCGCGGCGCGCGCCGTTGCGGCGACATCAGGGTCGGCCATATAGCACACGGCCTGGCAGCCGATCTTCGCGAGCGCGGGCTTGCTTATGCCTGCGAGCGCCATGTTCGTGTCGGTGAGCACCGTGGCCCCTGCGCGCAGTGCGTCGAGCGCACAGTGCGCGGCGTCATGGGTGAACACGAGGGAATCGGCGTACGAGAAGTCAGCAGTGGTGTGGATGACGCGCTTCACGACGGGCTCTTCGAGCGGCGGGAACGTGCGGCCGCCGAGTTCTTCGGTGATGATCTCAAAGCTGCGCCGCTCGATGTCGCCGGGCGCCATCTCCTTGGAATCCATCTAGTACTCCACTCCTTCCCTTGCACATATCCCCTGCTCGTAGGGGTGTTTCTCGCACTGCATCTCGGTTATGTAGTCGGCCTTCTCCACGATCTTGCGGGAAGGCGTGCGCCCGGTGAGCGCTACTTCGACGCCGCGCGCGGACATATCGAGCGCGCGGTCCACGAGCGCCTCGTCGACAAGCCCCTTCGAAAGCGCGTCGAGCGCCTCGTCGAGCACGAGCAGCCCCTCCTGCGCGCCCTCGAGCTCGGCGAGCGCGGAAGCGAGGTTCCCATCGTGCAGCTCGCGCGTCGCGGCAAGTTCTTCCGACGTCATGGACCAGGTAAACTTGTCCGACGCCTTCCCCGCGAACACGAGCACGCCGAAATGCTCGGCGAGCAGGCGCACCTCCCCGCTTTCGCCGTCTTTCAGGAACTGCACGACGACGACGCGGCGGCCTGCGGCGAGCATGCGAAGGGCGAGGCCCATCGCCGCCGTGGTCTTGCCTTTGCCGTCGCCATGATACACGTGGATCATACGCCCTCCTCGATAATGCGGTAGACATACTCCATGTCGAGCGCCCCGCGCACGGAGTCGGCCAGGCGGTCGAACTCGCGCGCACGGTGATCGGCCGCGGACACCGCGCCCTCATCACCCACGACGCTCTCGGGCAGGCCGCGCATGCGCGCGAGCGAGCGCGCGAGGGCGAGTGCCACCCCCGGTTCGTCGAACAGGCCGTGGAGATAGGTTCCGAACACGTTTCCGCAGGCCGCGCCTTCTGGTTTGCCGCCAATCGTGCCCGCAGGGGCGCAGGAGACGGTCGTTTCGCCGTCGTGAATCTCGTACCCGCGCGCTGTCATGCCGTTCCACACCGAGAACGCGCCTTGGGCGCCCGTGATGCGCAGCTCCGACTGGGCGAGGCGCTTTTCCTCCTTGAACACCGTACTTGCAGGGATGAGCCCGAGCCCGCGCGCGGTGCCAGCGCCTTCCCTGCCGTGCGGGTCGGAAAGCTCGTCTCCCAAAAGCTGGTAGCCTCCGCATATGCCGAGCACCGGCGTGCCCGCGCCCGAAAGCGCGCGTACACAGGCTCCGATGCCGCTAGCCGCAAGCCAGCGCGCGTCGTCGACCGTGGACTTCGAGCCGGGAAGCACCACCAGGTCGGGTCGGCCCAGATCGGTCGTCGAGGAAACGTAGCGCACGCCCATGCCGGGCACGCGCGAAAGCGGGTCGAAGTCGGTGAAGTTCGACAGATGCGGAAGGCGCACGACGGCGACGTCGATGACGCCGCGCGCCTCGCGGGCAGATAGGCGCGGCGCGAGCGAGTCCTCGTCATCCAGGTCGAGCGTAAGAAACGGCACGACCCCCACGACGGGAACCCCGCACATCTTCTCGAGCGGGGCCAAACCCGGGCGGAGGATTTCCACATCGCCGCGGAACTTGTTCACAACAAGCCCCCGCAAAAGCGCGCGATCCTCGGGCGCAAAGAGCGCGACCGTGCCGTAGAGCTGGGCAAATACCCCGCCTGGGTCGATGTCGCCCGCGAGCAGCACGGGGGAGGACACGGCGCGCGCGAGCCCCATGTTGACGATGTCGTTTTCAGCAAGGTTGATTTCGGCGGGGCTGCCGGCGCCCTCGATGACGATGACGTCGTTTTCCTCCGCGAGCGAATCGAACGACTCCAAAACCTGCGGCATGAGCGCCTTCTTTCGCGCGAAGTAGTCCCTCGCAGCGAAGGCTCCCTGCGCCTTGCCGGCAACGATGAGCTGGCTTCGGTGGTCGCTTTCGGGCTTGAGCAGGATGGGGTTCATACGCACGTCGGGCACGATGCCACACGCCTCGGCCTGCATGATCTGGGCGCGTCCCATCTCGAGCCCGTCGGCCGTGACACCGCTGTTGAGCGCCATGTTCTGGCTCTTGAAGGGAGCCACGCGCAGGCCGTCCTGCGAAAGCACACGCCACAGCCCCGCCGCAAGCAGGCTCTTCCCCGCGTTCGACATGGTGCCCTGGATCATGATGGGCTTCGCCCTACCCACGGGTATCGACCTCCTTCGTCGAGCCTCGGCCATACGCGCCCGCCATAGCGCCGCTGCAAGAAGCGCAGCCCCGTTTGTCGGGTTCGCCTTCGCCCGATACGCCTTCCGCCCGAAGCGCGCGGCCGAACGCCATCGCAAGCCGGGCATTCTCCTTGCGCGTGCGCACCGCGACGCGGCACCAGAAACGGGACAGTACCGAAAACGAGTCACACGTGCGGACCAAAACCCCCTGTTTATACAGGCGCTCGGGGATGTCTTTCGCCGGTGTCCGGACTAAAAGGAAGTTCGCATCCGACGGCACGACGGAAAGCCCGAGCGAGGAGAGCTCGTGGGAAAGCCACGCTCGCTCGCCCGCCAATACATCGCGCGTGCGCGAGACGTATTCGACGTCTTCCAGGGCGGCGATACCCGCGGCCTCGGCGACCGAGGAGACGGGCCACGCCTGCCCCGCCCGGCGAATCCCCTCGAGGAGTTGGGCGTTTCCGCTGATCAGATATCCTAACCGCAACCCCGCCATTCCGTAGAGCTTGGTGAATGCGGAGAGCACGGCCACATGGCGCGAACACGCGGCGCGTGCGGCCACGCTCCTTTCGCGGGCGTCGGGCGCAAATCCGAGGAAGCACTCGTCCACGACGAGCAGCGCGCCCACCTGCTCGCAGCGGCAAGCCGCGGCATCGATCACGCGGGGGTCGACGAGGCGCCCCGTCGGGTTGTTCGGATTGCAGATGTACGCCACGTCTCCCGGCCCCTCGATCGCGCGGGCGAAGGAGGCGGGCACGTCGAAGTCGTCCGCTTCGGAGAGCGGGAACTCCTGCACGCATGCGCCGTAGTACGATGCCGCCTCCGCATATTCAGAGAACGTCGGCGCGCACACGACGATGCGTTTCGGGCGCACCGCCGCGGCGAGCCGCCAAATGATGTCGGACGCGCCCGCGCCGCAGACGATAGTATCTTCGGGAATGCCCTGGGCACGCGCTAGGGCGCGAACGAGGGCGAGGCTTTCCCTATCGGGGTAGGCGTCGATTCGAGAAAGCGCCTTGCAAGCTGCGGCAACGGCGCGCGGCGAGGGGCCTGCCGGATTCACGTTCACCGAGAAGTCAATGAGGTCGGAGGCGCCCCCTTCGCAAGCGATGCCGAGCGATTGCGTGCTACCCCCATGCGCACGGGCGCGCAGGATTCCCCCGGCAGCCCGGGACGCGGCGTTGTCTTCCCTCATACCATCGCCCCCACGGCGAGCACGACCGCCGCGCGTGCGGCACCGAAGACGACGAGCGCGCATACGGACGCGGCGAGCATGAGCCTAGTCGCCCGGGCGATGTCGCCCCACTCGATTTCGCGGGACGCGTCGCCTATCGTCGGTTTCTCAACGAGCTTGCCGAAATACACCGCGGGTCCTGCCAGGCGCAGCCCGAGCGCGCCCGCACACGCTGACTCGGTCTGCGCCGAGTTGGGGCTCGCATGGCGACGCCTGTCGCGGCGCCAGATGCGCGCCGCCCCGCGAGCATCGAGCCCGACGATCGGGCACACGGCGATCATGAGCAGGGCCGATAAGCGCGAGGGAATCCAGTTCACCGCATCGTCGAGGCGCGCCGAGGCGCAGCCGAAGTCGATGTAGCGCTCGTTTTTGTAGCCCACCATGCTGTCGAGCGTGTTCACCGCCTTGTACGCCATGCCCAAGGGCGCACCCCCGATCATAAGGTAGAAAAGCGGCGCGATGACGCCGTCGCTCGCGTTCTCCGCCACCGTTTCCACGGCGGCGCGCGCAACGCCCTGCTCGTCGAGAACAGACGTGTCGCGTCCCACGATGAGCCCGACGGCTTCGCGAGCCGCGACAAGGCCGCCCTTCGAGAACGCGCGGGCCACGGCCAGGCTCTGGCGGCGCAGCTCGCATGCCGCGAGAATCTGATAGCTCGCCCATGCCTCGGCCACGAAGCGCAAGTCGGGGTGAACCATGCCGCAAAGATGCAGGATTCCCAAGGTCAAAAGCCCACACGCAAGCGGAAGCGCCACGGCAAGCACAAGCCCTGCGGCGCGCGTGCCCGCGGACGTTTGCGGGAATGAGCCCCGCAGGCGGCCTTCGGCCCACGTGATCGCGCGCCCCATGGCGACAACGGGATGGGGAAGCCAGCGCGGGTCGCCGAAGGCAAGGTCGGCTGCGAACCCGGCGGCGGCGGCAAGAATCGTCATCACCGGGCATCGCCCCCCGAAGCGGGGCGAACGTCGCGAAGGCAGCGCCCATCCCAGGTGGCGGCCCATGCGCCGCCAGGCTCGGTATGCACGTCGAAGTATCCCATTTTCGGGACAGCTAGCTCGGAGAGCAGCGCTTTCACGGTACCCGCGTGAACGACGAAGACGGCGCCCCCACTCCTCTGGGCGCGCTCCGATTCGCACGCCACCCGAAACGCCGCGACGACGCGGCGGGTGAAATCGCTCTTGCCCTCGCCATGCGGGCAGCGCGTCTCGCACCAGGAGTCTACCCAGGCGCGGTAGCGCGCATCCTCTTTAAGCTCGGCGGCGCTTCGCCCCTCGAAGTCGCCGAAATCCATCTCGCGCAGACCGGGGCACGCCACAAGCTCCGCGTTCGGGAAGAGAATGCGCGCCGTCTGATCGGTGCGGGCCATGCCGCTCGTGATAACACGGAACACGTCACGATCGCACGCGAGATCGCGCAAAGCGCGCTCGCCCGCGCTCGACAGGGGCTCGTCGGTGCCCGCCCCGCTGTAGCGATGGTCTTCCGTGCCCGCCGTGGCACCATGGCGCACGAAGACGACTTCCAAAGGCGCGCCCGCGCCCTGCGTCCCCCGAGGCGCATCGGCAAGGCTCCCTTCGATGACCTGGGGAATCCCGCACGTCATGCGCACGACGACGTCGGCGCGCGCAGCGAGCGCGCATCCCAGGCGCCCCGCGCGCTCGCGCCATTGGGCGTCTTCCGCATGCATAGGGACGACCCCCGAGCCGACCAAGGACAGAATCACTGCGTCGAAGCCGATCAGCCGCTCGAGCGCCCGGTCAGCGTCGAGCGCGCGTACGAGTTCCTCAGCACGGTACGCGACGCGGCCGGCAAAAGCCGCGGGCACGCTGCCCGCCGCGAGCTGCGCCGCGTCGACGAAATCGTCCGCCGCGAACCCGAGCTTTTCGCGCACGAAGGTCCTCTTCCCCGAATGCGCGCCACCTACCACGAGCATCATAGGAGCATGCCCCCCGCCACCAGCATGGCAAGCATCGCGAGCTCGGCCCATTGCAGAAACCATCCGGCCAAATCCCCCGTCACCCCGCCGAAGCGGGACAGGGCAACATGGCGGTACCACGCGAGCGCCAAAAGCCCCGCCACCGCCATAAGGGCGCCGACGACCTGAGCGTACGCGACCATCCCTGCAGCCGAAGCCGCAGCGAAAGCGCAAAGCGGCACGACGATCGCCGCGCGCTTCTTCGCAGGCGAGAGCCCCGCGGCCATGCCGTCCGACCGCGCGGCAGGCCAGCATTCTACGGCGAGCCCCGAAAGCGCGCGGGAGAACACGAGCGAGCATAGAAGCGCGAGGAACGCCCCCGCCGTAAGCGGCAGCGCGGTGAACAGGGAAAACTGCAGAATAAGGTACACAACAACACCGATGACCCCGAAGGCGCCCGCCCGCGGGTCGTGCATGATCTCGAGCTTTCGCTCGCGCGGGGCCCAACTTGCAAGCGCATCGGAGGTGTCGCAGAGCCCGTCTAGGTGGATGCCTCCCGTCACCGCCACAGGCAACGCCACGAGCACGGCCGCGACGATGGTCGCGGGCACGCCGAGCAGGTTCGCCACGTACCCCCACGCCGTCATGAGGAAGCCTTCCGCAAGGCCCACCAGGGGAAACGCGGCAAGCGCATGGGTTGATCCGAAATCGGTCCAGGTCGATTTCGGGACGGGGATGCGCGAGAACGTTCCGAACGCCGCGCCAATTGCCTCTGCTATCTTCACCTTGTAGGTCCTTCGCCTTTCATCCACACGGGAATCCCGCATACCACTTCGACTGCGCGGTCGGCCAGCGCTGCCACGCCCGCGTTCACGCGCGCGAGCGCGCGCCTCCATGCCTCGGTCCCCTCATCGTAGCGCATCCCATCGGCGAACACGTCGACGGTGACCACCACCGTATACGCAGCGGCCTGAGCGAGCCGTTCGATGCCTCCGAGCACCTCGCGCGCCGCAGCGTCGGGGTCACGTGGGGACAAGCTGCCTTCCGCGAAGAGCTCGTTCGCAACCAGGTTGCCCACGTCCTCCAAAAGAAGCGTGCAGCCGCACGGAAGCCCGGACGCTGCGGCGCCCACGTCACGCGTGCGCTCGAGGGTGGAAAACCCCTTGCCATCGCGCAGCGCCCGATGGCGCGCGATGCGGCGGGCGCCCTCTTCCCCGAAGGGCTCCATCGTTGCCAGGTACACGCGAGGGCCGTCGTGCCCGAGGCACAGGGACTCGGCATAGGCGCTCTTGCCGCTCGCGGCGGCGCCGATAACGAACGTCACCGTCATTTCCCGGCCTCGAAATGCTCGTAAGCAGCCATGCCAGTCGCCGTGAACGTCTTCCCATCCCGGTACACGCGCAACGCCGAATCCAGAAGGGGCAGATACGCCATGGCGCCCGCGCCCTCGCCCAAGTGCATGCCTGCGTCGAGGGGTGCCTTTATGCCGAGCTCGCGAAGGAGCTCCTGGCTTGCGGGCTCGCTTGATGCGTGGGTGCCCACGAGGTAGCCCAAGGCGTTGGGGCACAGGCGCGCCGCGCACAGGGCCGCCGTGCAGGATATGACCCCGTCGAGGAGCGCCGGCGCCTTCGAGTCCGCGGCCCCCAGGTAGAAGCCGCACATCGCCGCGATGTCGAAACCGCCCACCTTCGAGAGTACGTCGATCGGGTCGGCGGGATCGGGCGAGTTCGCGTCGATAGCGCGCTCGACCACGTCGCGCTTGCGCGCGAGCGAGGCGTCCGAGAGCCCCGCGCCGCGCCCGACGAGGCTCCGCGCATCCGCCCCGATGAGCACTGCGGACACCGCCGCCGAGGTGGTCGTGTTGCCGATGCCCATCTCGCCCGCGGCGAGAAGGCGCACGCCGGCGCGGGCAAGCCCGCACGCGACGGCGATTCCAACCTCGATCGCGCGCACGGCCCCATCGCGAGACATGGCGGAGCCGTGCGCGATGTTGCCGCTCCCCCGCCGCACGTTCGCGCGCACCATGCGCGCGTCTTCTATGCCCCGGGCCATACCCACGTCGACGGGCACAACATCGGCACCCGCGAACGCCGCCATGCGGCAGGCGCTCGTGGCCCCCTCGCACATGTTGCGCGCGACGGCTCGCGTCACGTCTTGCCCGCTTTGCGACACGCCTTCGGCAACGACCCCGTTGTCGGAGAAGAATACCGCGAGCGCACGGGGAAACTCGGCCACCTCGGCGCTCCCCTGAGCTGCGGCGATACACGCGACGGCATCTTCAAAGTCGCCCAATCCCCCCAAGGGGTGCGCGATGGAGTCCCACGCGGCGTACGCGGCGGCGCGGGCGCACTCGTCTGCGGGCGCGATCCGGGAGAGCGCGGCTTCGAGCACGGCGCCCGGCGCCGACGAGAACGCGTGCTCGACTTCCTCGCGGATGCAGGCAAGCGCGGTTTCGGTTGCTTCAGCCATGCCGTCTCCTCTCTGCGAACGACGCTGCGGCAGACGCGAACGCGCGCGCAACGTCGGGG
>CAVFEY010000033.1:3623-14125 GCA_963621725.1 Firmicutes bacterium AF25-13AC | reverse complement strand
TACACATGCGGGAAGCCCGCAACCAGGGACGGGGTGGTCGTCATGCACGGCCAGCCCTTGTCGCGCCGGGGCTTCTGCGCCCAGAAGTCGCCGCCCGGGCAGGTGGACTGCCAGTAGTGGAACTCGTGCGCGCGGATGCGTGTGCCGCGCGGCCCATAGAGCCCGTCGCGTTGGGAAGTGAGCTCCACGTACCCGAAATGGGACAGCCTTCCCCCGTTCTCGCTTGCGCCCTCAAGGGCGCCCGCAACAGGCCAGCGCCGCCCCTCGTTATCGGCGATTTCGCGCTGCAGGTACAGAAATCCACCGCATTCGGCGACCGTCGGCATGCCGGATTCCACCGCATGCCGCACCGCCTCGCGCATCGGCACGTTCTCGGAGAGTTGCCGCGCATGGAGCTCCGGGTAGCCGCCTCCCAGATAGAGGGCGCTTGTCCCCCGGGGTAACTCGCTATCACACAGGGGGCTGAAAAAGGCCAGCTCGCAACCCAGGTCCTCGAGCGCGCGCAGGTTCTCCTCGTAGTAGAACGAGAACGCCTCGTCACGCGCGACGGCGACGATGGGCCGCGCTCCCGCGATCGACTCCAACCGGTAAGGTTCCTCGCAGATATCGGGTGCCGTCGCCGCTATTTCGAGCAAGCGGTCGACGTCGATGCTCTTTTCCACCAGCTCGGCCATCTTGTCGATGCGCGCGGAGAGCCGCTCGACCTCGTCGGCGGTCACAAGCCCCAGATGCCGGCTTTCGAGCGAGAATGCCTCATCGGCGGGGATATTACCCAAAACCGCGACGCCCGTGTGCTTCTCGATCGCAGGCGCCGCGTAGGCGCAAGCAGCGGCGCTCGTCTTGTTCAGCACGACGCCGCGCACGTTCGCACAAGGCAGGAACTCGGCGATGCCGCGGATTACGGCGGCGAGCGATAAAGACGCCCCGCGCCCGTTCACCACTAAAACGACTGGCGTTTCCGTGTCGCGCGCAACCTGGTAGCTGCTCGCGTCGGCCACGCCGGGCGCCATGCCGTCGTAGAAGCCCATGACCCCCTCGAGCACCGCGATATCCGCGCACGCGGCGCCGCGTGCGAGCAGGGCGCGCAGCGTCGGGGCGTCGGTGAAGAAGCCGTCTAAGTTGCCCGAGCGCGCGCCCACGACGCGGCGATGAAAGAGCGGATCAATGTAGTCGGGGCCGCATTTGAAGGCCGCGCATGCGAGGCCGCGGCGCGCGAGCGCGCGCAGGAGCGCGCACGTAACGACCGTCTTGCCGCTCCCGCTCGAGGGCGCAGCGACCATGAAGCGCGGGATGGACGTGCTCACCGGGCGCCGCCTTCCCCACCTGCACCACGCGCGCTGACGAGGAACACGGGGTTTTGCGCCCTCATAAGATGGTGCGAGCCTACAGCCTCGGCGCGGGCGGCCGACACCTGGCACGCCTCGAACCCCTTAAAGCGCGAACCCGAGAGGAGCGCGCACGCCTCGGTGAGCGTCTCAACGGTGACGCATGGCACGCACAGGCGAACCTGCGAGTTCTTCTCGAGCGCCGCCTCCACGATAGAGGGAAGCTCGCCCGCGCTCCCGCCGACGAACACGGCGTCGGGGACGGGCAGTTTCGCGAGCGCTTCGGGGGCGACACCGGGGACCGCATGCACGTTGCCGCACCCGAATGCATCCGCGTTCTCTCGGATGAGCCGCACGCCGGCCGCGTTGCGCTCGACCGCCCATACCGACCCCGCTCGCGCGACGAGCGCAGCCTCGATCGACACGCTCCCCGTGCCGGCTCCGACGTCCCACACGGTGTCGGTAGCGGTAAGGCGCAGCTTCGCGAGCGCGACGGCGCGCACCTCCTGTTTGGTCATGGGAACGTCGCCGCGGATGAAGAGCTCGTCGGGAATGCCCGAGGAAGCGTACGGCCACCGGGAGCTCGCGGCGCGAGATGCGCTAGAGCCCACAGGCGACCCGGCGCCGCCTGCGAAATCGATAAGCATCACGTTCAAGTCATCGAACGTCTGACCTGCTATTTCACTTGCGGTCGCACAGGTGATGCGCTCGTCGGGGTACGACAGGCGCTCGGCCACCGTCACGCGCGCGTCCCCGAAGCCCGCCTGCACAAGCTCGCCCGAAAGCCGCGAGGGGTCTTCCCCGCCCGACGTGGCGAGGAAAAGCTCACCTGCGCGCTCGGCCTCGGCCACGATGTCGCACGCCACGCCGTGAGCCATGGACGCGCGAGGCGCGCGGCGAGATACGATGCTGAGCTTATGCCGGGAATGACGCGCACGGCCACCTGCGCGTCGCCGGAGAGCGCCTCCACCAGGCGGCGCGCGCCGCTGAACAGCCCAACATCGCCCGTCATCACGACCACGGCGCGCTGCCACGACGCCGCATCGGTGAGCGCGGCGACGATGTCCGCCGTCTTCACGAGCTCGCATCTCACCACGTCGGGCGGCACGTCGATGCCGACAAGCGCGCGATGAGCGCCGATGACCACGTCGGCGATGTCGATCGCGTCGAGCGCCGCGCGCGAGAGCAAGTCGGGGTTTCCGGGCCCCGCCCCGATGATCGTTACCTTTCGCATGGAATCTCCCGATACCCGCGCGGCGTAACCATACGGCCGCCCACGAGCTTCGTGTCCGCGTTGCCGACGAACACGGTGGTGAACATGTCGGCGTCGATCTCTTCCAGCTCGGAGAGCCTGCACATGCCCGACTGCTGCCCCTCGCGCCCGATGTTGCGTACCCAGCCGCAGAGCGTGTCGGGGGCCTTCCATTCGAGCATAATCTTCGCCGCGCGTGAGAGCCTGTCGGCGCGCTTTCTGCTGCGCGGGTTGTACAAACAGATGCAGAAGTCGGCGCTCGCCACGGCGGCGAGCCTGCGCTCGATGACCTCCCACGGTGTGAGCAGGTCGGAGAGCGACACGACCGCGAAGTCGTGGGCAAGCGGGGCGCCGAGCACCGCCGACCCGCTCTGAGCCGCGGTGGCCCCGGCGATAACTTCCACGTCTACATCGGGGTAGTCCTCCGCAAGCTCCAGCACGGGGCTCGCCATGCCGTACACGCCCGCGTCACCGCTGCACACGAGCGCCACGGCTTCTCCGCTCTGCGCGCGCGAAAGCGCCAGGCGGCACCGTTCGACCTCGTGCATCATCGGCGTCGCGAGATGCGCCGCGTCGGGCACGGCGGCGAGCGCGAGCTCCACGTATTTCGTGTACCCCACAACGATGTCGGCCGCCTCGAGCGCGCGCCGGGCCGCAATCGTCATGCCATCGGGGCCGCCCGGGCCGATCCCCACCACGAAGAGCTTTCCCATCACCGCTCCTTAAACGAAAGTTCGATAGTTACCTTGGAAAACGCGACGGTCACGCCGCCGTGAGCGAGCTTCGGGAAGATAAGTTTGCCCCCGTCCGCGAGTGCCGCGCGCTCGCACACGTTGTCGACCCCAACCGTCGCGCGCACGAAATCAGATGGCGAAACGCTGCCTTCGACCTGCGACAACTCCTCTGCGGAATACGTCGCAAGCGGGATATTGCGCGCGCGGCAGAAGACGAGCAGACCCTCCTCGTGCGCCTTCACGTCGATCGTCGCCGCCTCGCGCACGGCCAAAGGCGAGATACCCGCCTGCCCGCACGCGAGAAGAAACGCCTCCTCGATCGCTTCGGCGCACGCACCGCGACGGCACCCTATGCCCGCAACGATGCAGGGCACGACAAGGCGAAGCGGCTCGGGCGCAGGCGCCTGCGCCCGCACGCCGGCCGGCTTCCCCGTCTCACCGACGGGCACGACCTCGCCCGTTGTCTCCGCCGCGCGAACGGACGCACCTGCATTCGCGCCAGCGAACGGCGACACGACGATATCGGCCAGAGCGCGGTCGGACGCAATGTCAACCCCCTCAGGCAGCTGTCCCGAAATCGGCATGTCGGAATAGAGCGTCACGCGCCCGCCCGAAAGCAGCCGCGCCGACACTCGCTTGATGGCCTCGGGATTCGAAACGGCGAGCCCCGCACAGCGCGCCCACGTATCCACCGCCCACACGCCGCGGACGTCGGTCGCCGTGGTGATGACGGGGATGGCCCCTGCCGCGCGTGCCACAGTTTGCGCAAGGTCGTTCGCACCGCCCAAATGCCCCGACAAAAGCGGGACGGCAAAGCGCCCCGCCTCGTCGATCACCACAACCGCAGAATCGGTTGCCTTCGAGGCGACATGCGGCGCGATCGCCCGCACGGCGATGCCCGCCGCGCCCACGAACAGAAGCGCGTCCGACGCTTCCCACGCGAGCGCCGTCCATGTGCGCAGGTCGGCCTTCCCCTCGCCGAACCCGCGCGAAACGGAAACGTCCCAGCCAGGGTCATCTTCACCTGTCTGCGCGCAATCGGAAAGCGCGCGTGCGGTGCGCTGCGCCAACGCATACCCCCTCTCAGTGAACGCTATGCAGGAAATCCTCATCTAGCGCACCACCATCGTTGAGAAGTAGCTGCCCCGATCGGGCACATCGTCGAGCAAGCGGTACATGCGCTCGCCCGGAAGCCCACAGTCCCCTACGAGCTCGGCACCGTCGAAGGTGCCCTCCTCGCGAAGGATGCGCTTCGTGTCCGCAAGCGAGTGGCGCGCCTTCATAGCCACCTTCGTCCCTGGCCAGCCGATTGCGCGGCCCACCCCATACAGCACGCCTTTACTCATACGTCGCCCCCAATTCCCCGATAACTGCATCGGCGCCCGACGTGCGGAAAAGCTCGCGGCGCTCGGCGTCGAACACGACCGCGGCGATGTCGCATGCGCCCGCCGCGCGGCGGCGCAACCTGTCCTCGATTGCCGCAGCGAGCGAGGCGCGCGCAGCGTCCCCCACGCCGGCGGCCTCGATTACCTCGAGCGCCACCGTGGTCGTGACGGACGTCATGATCTCGCGCACGGTCTTCGCACCCGCGCCGGCCATGGCCGCGTGGGCGGCCAGAATCTCCGCGCGGCAGTCGGCGGTACGCGAATGGGTGTCCATGATGCCGCCCGCGACCTTCACCAACTTGCCGATGTGTCCCACAAGAAGGACATTGGTGAATCCCTCGCGAACGCAGCAATCAATCGCATCGCCCACAAAGTTGGAGATGAAGACCACCGGCGCACCGTTTAGGTGGAAATGCCCCGAGATGAACTGCCCGCCGTAGTTGCCGGGCGTGAGCACGACTCCGCGCCGCCCCATAGCCGCATGCTGCCGGATCTCGAGCTCGATGCTGTCGCGCAAGGCAGCGAGACTGCGAGGCTCGACGATGCCCGTCGTGCCCAGGATGGAGATGCCGCCCTCTATCCCCAGGTGCGGGTTGAAGGTCTTTTCAGCAAGGGAAACGCCCTCGGGTACCGAAATCGTCACAGCAATATTTCCAGAAAAGCCGTGCGCGGCGCACACCTCGCGCACCGCCGAAGTGATCATCGCGCGCGGCGTCGCGTTGATGGCGGCCGCCCCCACCGGCTGCTCGAGCCCGGGCAACGTCACGCGCCCCACGCCCACGCCGCCATCGACGGAAACTTCCGATTCGCGCGCGGGCACGCCCTTGCTGCCCGCAGCACCCGTGCCCGACCCCGCATGTTCCACGCGCGCGTACACGAGCACGCCGTCGGTCACATCGGCATCGTCGCCTGCGTCCTTTCGCACGGCGCACTGGGCGCACCCCTCGCCGATGCATGCGTCGACCACGTTCGCTTCGACGGGCAGCCCGCCGGGGGTGACGATCGACACGAGGCCGACGGGCTTTCGTGACAAGAGCATCTCACAGGCCGCCTTCGCCGCGAGCGCGGCGCAGCTCCCCGTGGTGTAGCCGCAGCGCAGGCGGGTCGTCCCGGTATATATGTAGTGCTCGAAAGCCACGCTAGCTGCTCGCCTTCCGATAACCCGTGGCAAACGATGGGTCGTAAAGCTTGCTGCGCTCATACGACTCCGCTTGCGCGCCGTCGTGCGCAAGTCCGCCGCGAGCTCCGAGCACGCGGCCCACCACCACGAGCGCCGTGCGGTCGATGCCCTCTCGCGCGCCCGCATCGGCGAGCGTGCCCACTGTGCAGCGCACCACGCGCTCCTCAGGCCAGGTCGCCTTGTACACGAGCGCCGCCGGCTCGTCGGAGCTGCGGCCCGCGGCCAAAAGCTCAGCGGAAAGCTCGGCGAGCATACCCGAGCTCAGGAAGATGACCATAGTCGAGCCGCTTTCCGCCATGGTGCGCATGCTCTCGCCCGCGGGCATGGGGGTGCGCCCGGAAAGCCGCGTGATCACGACCGACTGGCTGATTCCCGGCAGCGTGTATTCCTGGCGAAGCGCCGCCGCGGCACCGCAAAAGCTCGACACGCCGGGCACCACCTCGTAGTCCACGCCGCGCGCGTCGAGTGAGTCCATCTGCTCCTGGATGGCGCCGTACAGGCACGGGTCGCCCGTGTGCAGGCGCACCACTTCCTCGCCCCGCGCATCCGCCGCGCACATCACGTCGAGCACTTCCTCCAAGGTCATGAGCGCGCTGTCGTAGACGATGCAGGATTCCTTGCACTCAGCGAGCAGCTCGGGGTTCACAAGGCTTCCCGCCCAAACGACCACGTCGGCCGCGCGCAGAAGGCGCGCCCCGCGTAGCGTGATAAGGTCGGCGGCGCCCGAGCCTGCGCCAACGATATGAATCATCCGAGCCTTCCCTTCCCGTTTCTCATCGCAACCGTTTACGCCGCCATTCGCGCAGCGGGCAAAACACGGCGCCTGCGGCGGCAATCGGCGCAAATACGCAGGCAGGAGGCGCAATGCCGCCCGCCCTGGCTTTGACACGTTCACAAGTGCCCACTATCATAGTAAAAGATTCGGCAACGAGCATATGACAATCGGATAAAAGGAAATGACCGGCGCGGCGCCCGCACAGCCCGCGCTGGCTTGCGGAGGGAACCAGGTGGGAATCCTGGGCAAGGGACATTACTGTATAGGACGCGCGGGCGAACCGCCTCGCGCCCCAAGCCAGACTGCTTCGCCTTTTCCTCACGGCATCGCCGTGGCGTTAGCTCCTTGTGAACCCCGAGGGGTGCGCTTTTCTTTCGCTTGTGCCGACAAGCAACTGTCGCCGGGGGACCGGCAAACCGAGGAAAGGAAAAACCATGTCCGACCAGATGTCACGCCGCGGCTTCATGGGCGCCGCAGCAACCGGAGCCGTCGCGCTCGCCGGAGTCGCGCTCGCGGGCTGCTCCAACACCTCCGCGAGTTCCGAGAAATCGAGTGAAAAGGAGAAGGCCGTGAAGCCGGTCATCCTCGTCACGAGCTTCGGCACGAGCTACAACGACTCGCGCCACATCACCATCGGCGCCATCGAAGACGCTATCCGCGAGAAGTACTGGCAGGACTACGACATCCGCCGCGCCTTCACCGCGCAGATCATCATCGACAAGCTGAAGAAGCGCGACGGCATCACGATCGACAACATGACCGAGGCACTCGACCGCTGCGTGGAAGACGGCGTGAAGGAAATCGTCGTGCAGCCGACGCATCTCATGGGTGGCCTGGAATACACCGACGTGAAAGACGAGCTCGACAAGTACGCCGACAAGTTCGACAAGATCTCGCTCGGCGACCCGCTGCTCACCTCCGACGACGACTACAAGAAGGTGGCCGCAGCCATTAAGGAGAACATGGCGTCCTTCGACGACGGCAAGACGGCGCTGTGCCTCATGGGTCACGGCACCGAAGCCGATTCCAACGCCGACTATGCCAAGATGCAGGAAGTGTTCAAGAACGAGGGCTTGACGCAGTTCTTCGTCGGCACCGTCGAGGCTGAACCGACCTGCGAGGATGTTATCGCCGCCGCGAGCGCCGCAGGCTACAAGAAGGCCGTGCTCGCGCCGTTCATGGTGGTCGCGGGCGACCACGCGAACAACGACATGGCAGACGAGACCGATCCCGACAGCTGGGCTGCGAAGTTCGTGGCCGACGGCTTCGAAGTAACGTGCCTGCTCCAGGGTCTGGGACAGAACGTCGCGGTCGACGACATCTACGTCTCGCACGTGGACGACGCCATCGCCAAGCTGTAAACTCGCCGCGCACGGGGGCGCCGGTCGCGTCCCCGTGCAACGGGCATGCGCCTTCCCCGACCGACGGCGCATGCCCGTTGCATTCGCATCCCGCCCGCCCACCGCACGGCGCAGGCGGTCGAAGCGACTGAAAGGAACCCCCTCCATGTTGAAGAAAACCCTCGCCTTCGCCCTGTCGGCGGCGCTTTTCGCGTTCTCGCTCGCCGGCTGCGGCGGAAATTCAATCGACAGCGCAAAGGCAAGCGATGCCGATTCCCAGGAAAAGACCGAACAGGCGGCCGATGCGCCCGAGGGCGCAAGCGCTGCCCCCATCACCGCCGACAAGGTGGCCGACGGCACCTATCCGATCACCGTAGATTCCAGCTCGAACATGTTCAGGATTGTGGACGCCCAGCTCATCGTGGAAAACGGCTCCATGCACTGCCTGATGACGCTTTCCGGCACGGGCTACGGCAAGCTCTTCATGGGCACGGGCGACGAGGCTGCCGCCGCGAGCGAGGCCGACTTCATCCCCTATGTGGAAAACGCAGAAGGCAAGTACACCTACGACGTGCCCGTTGAAGCGCTCGACAAGGACACCGCCTGCGCCGCGTGGAGCATTAAAAGGGAGCGGTGGTACGACCGCACGCTCGTATTCGAATCCGCCGGCGTCGATCTGCGCGCCGACGCACTGAAGTAACGCCATGCGGTCGATTCTTCCCAAGGGGGAAAACAGGAAGCGCCGCAGCATCGCGGCGCGCGCGATCGCCTGCGTTCTCGTCGCCCTGCTCGCGTTTCCCTTCGCGGGGTGCAGTGCGAGCCCGAACGCGACCGGTGGCACGGCGGGCTCTCAGGAATACACTGTGAGCGTCTCGCTTTCCGGTGGGTCAGGACGCGCAAGCATCGCCTCACCCACCACAATTGTGAAGGATGGCGACACCTACACCGCGACCATCACCTGGTCGAGTTCGAACTACGACAAGATGACCGTCGACGGCCTGGACTACGCGCCCGTAAACGACGGCGGCAACTCCACGTTCGAGATACCCGTCACGCTCGACGAGGACATCGCCGTGTCGGCCGAGACCGTCGCCATGTCGACGCCGCACACCATCGAATACACGCTCCACTTCGACTCATCCACCATGAAGGAGAAAACGGGCGACGATGCAAGCGGCGGCTCCCCTGCGGGAACGGCTTCAAGCGCCGCGGCTGACTTCCACAACGCCGATTTGGGCTGCGGCTGGGAGCCGACGGGGGCACTTCAGCTTGAATACGCCAAGCACTTCACTGTCGACGAGTTCGAAGGCGGCCTGCGGCTTATCTGCATTTCGAACGGGGAGCGCTTCCTCGTGGTACCGCAAGATGCGAAGGTACCTGATGGGTTGAGCTCCGACATCGCGGTCATAAGGCGTCCCGCCAACAAGGTGTACCTCGTGTCGTCGGCGACGATGTGCCTGGTCAACGCGCTCGATGCGAACGACAACATCCTCATGTCGGGCACGAAGGCCGACGATTGCTCGGTCGCGGGCTTCAAAAGCGCACTCGAAAGTGGGGCGATCGCCTACGGCGGCAAGTACAGCGCGCCCGACTACGAGCGAATATCGGCCTCGGGCTGCACGCTCGCCATCGAGAACACCATGATCAACCACACGCCCGATGTGAAGGAAAAGCTGCAGAAGCTCGGGCTCGTCGTGCTCACCGAACAGTCGTCGAGCGAGCCCGAAGCACTCGGGCGCGTCGAGTGGATTAAGCTTTTCGGCGTCCTGTTCGACAAGGAAGACGAGGCCGCGCACCTGTTCAACGAGCAGAAGGCCCGCGTCGAGCAAACGTCGAGGCTCGCGTCGTCAGGTAAAACCGTGGCGTATTTCTACATTAACTCGAACGGGGCCGCCGTCACGCGGCGGGCGGGCGACTACGTGGCGCAGATGATCGAGCTTGCAGGCGGCAACTACGCGCTCGATGACGCGCAGACGGCGTCGACGTCAGGTTCGTCAGTAACGCTCGAAATGGAGCGCTTCTACGCGACGGCGAAGGATGCCGACATCATCGTCTACAACGGCACCATCGACGAATCGGTTGCCACCTTGAAAGACTTCGTAGGCAAAAACGCGCTATTGTCGCAGTTCAAAGCTGTAAAGAACGGCAACGTCTGGGTCACAAGCGCCGACATGTACCAGCAGATGACTTCTACCGCCGACATTATCGACGAGCTGCACGGGGCGTTCACCGGCGATGACGCGAGCGACTTCCATTATCTGAGGAAGCTTGGCTAGCGCCATGAGAAACCGGCTTTCCATGACATACGACGAATCACGACGCGCCGCGCGGTGTCGCGTCGTGACGGCGCTGCTCGCTGTTGTCCTCATCGTGATCGTCGGGGCCAACCTGTGCATCGGGAGCGTGCTCGTGCCCGCAGACCACATCCCCGGCATCCTTTCGGGTGGCGCGGCCAATTCCATGGAAAGCCAGGTCATCTGGGAGATTCGTCTGCCGCGCGTGCTTTCAGCC
>CAVFEY010000033.1:0-3613 GCA_963621725.1 Firmicutes bacterium AF25-13AC | reverse complement strand
CTGGCCGAGGCGCGCGATGCGGCCAACAAGTACCTCGGCGGGGCGCTTTCCCTCTCCGGGTTCCTGCTACAGACGTTTTTCAACAACCCAATCGCCGACCCGTTCATCTTGGGCGTCTCCTCGGGCGCAAAGTTCGTCGTCGCGCTTACGATGATCGTACTTCTGGGCGCGAACCAGGCCATGTCCTCGCCGGCCATGGTGGTCGCAGCGTTTCTGGGCTCGCTTATCACCATCGGCTTCGTGCTCCTCATCGCACGGCGCATAAGTTCCATGGCCATGCTCATCGTGGCGGGCGTCATGGTGGGATACATCTGCTCGGCGGCGACGAACTTCCTCATCGCCTTCGCCGACGACCAGTCCATCGTAAACCTGCACAACTGGTCTTTGGGTAGTTTCTCGGGTTCGAGCTGGGACGACGTCGCGGTCATCGCGGTCGTGGTGATCGCCGTGAGCGCATGCGTATTCGCGATATCGAAGCCCCTTTCCGCCTTCCAGCTGGGAGAAGCCTACGCGAAAAGCGTCGGCGTGAACGTCGCACGTTTCCGCGTGGTGCTCGTCCTTCTAGCGAGCATGCTCTCCGCCTGCGTGACCGCGTTCGCTGGTCCGGTGTCGTTCGTAGGCATCGCGGTTCCGCATCTCGTGAAGTCGGCGCTGAAGTCGTCGAAGCCCATCCGCGTGATTCCTGCGTGCTTCTTGGGAGGCGCCATCTTCTGCGCGGGCTGCGATTTGATCGCGCGCACGCTGTTCTCTCCCGTCGAGCTTTCCATCAGCGCCGTCACCGCCATCTTCGGCGCGCCAGTGGTTATCGCACTCATGTTGAAGAAGCGGGTGAGGTAGATGGGGGAATTCGTGCCGCGGCCCAAAACGCTCGGAGGGGAGTCGAACCTCGAAACCCCGGTCGAAACGCAGGCTGACGGAGTGCCGCTTTTCCGCATAAGCGACCTGTCGGCGGGCTACGACAAGAAGGTCGTAGTCGAAGGCGTCGATCTGGAGGTTCGCACGGGCGACGTCGTGGCGCTCATCGGGCCGAACGGCTCGGGCAAGTCGACCATCTTGAAAACCATCACACGCCATCTGGCACCGCTTGCCGGCACAGTCGAGCTCGACGGGCGGGAGATTTCCCGATGGAAGACGGCGGAGTTCGCAAGGAACCTTGCCGTTATGCTGACAGATCGCCCCCGGACCGAGCTCCTCACCTGCCGCGATATCGTAGAGGCGGGAAGGCATCCCTACACCGGGCGAATGGGCACACTCTCGCCCGACGACCATAGTCGGGTCGATGAGGCCATGAAAACCGCACATGTAGAAGAGCTCGCCGAGCGCGACTTCATGCAGATAAGCGACGGGCAACGCCAGCGCGTCATGCTCGCACGCGCCATCGCGCAGGATCCGCGTGTGCTCGTGCTCGACGAGCCCACGTCGTATCTCGATATCCGCTACCAGATCGACCTGCTGCGAATACTTCGTCACCTTGCGAAATCGCGGAATGTGGCTGTCATCATGTCCATCCACGAACTCGAGCTCGCGCAGAAAAGCGCCGACAAGGTGATTTGCGTGAAGGACGGCCGGGTCTTCCGCGCCGGCGCACCCGAGGGCATATTCACGCGCGAGACGATTGGCGAGCTCTACGGCCTTCAACATGGCACCTTCAACGAGCGCTTCGGCAGCGTGGAAATTGGGCGTCCACACGGCGATGCGCACACGTTCGTCATCGCCGGCGCAGGTACGGGGTCGGCTGTGTTTCGCCAGCTCATCCGGCAGGGCAAGGCGTTCTACGCGGGCGTTCTGCACGAAGGGGACATCGACTGCGAGCTCGCGCGCGACCTGGCGACGGAATGCGTGGCCGAGCGCGCCTTCGAGCCGATCGGGGATAAAACCATAGCCCGCGCCAAAGAGCTCCTCGTCCACTGCGCGCGCCTTATCGTGTGCCCCGCCGCCTTCGGCACCATAAACGCCCGCAACGCAGAGCTCGTCGAGTTCGCACGCTCGCATGGTATCGAGGTCATGCGAGCGTGCGAAGGCGCATCGGAGGATTCCAATGGATACGCCTAGGCACGGTCCAAGAAATCGTCCGCGCCCCCTATCTGACCCTATTTCACCGCAACTTAGAGAGCGTAAGGTATAACGCTTCACCCCAAATTAAATTGATTCGTTGAATAGACACATTACAAATCTTTAGACTTCGTTTAATCCACAAGTGGGTATTATCACACATAAAGCACACGTGAAAGGATATACCCATGTCGCTTACACAGTCAGCAGAGCGTGCAGCGCTCAACAAGCTCATCGATTATCTCGACGACAACCCGCAAGAAAACATCGACAAAATCATGGACCTCGTGAACAAGCTGGTCCCCAATCGCGTATTTCCTGTACAGCGAGAGGCATTCACCAATGTCATCAAGAGCCGCGGCAATTGGTATGACCTGATCATGCGTGTGTTCAGCCTTAATCCCCAGATGCGAACCAAACTGCTTAAGACCCTCATTGTCGACGCCAACCTGCTTGCTTGGCCAGAGCAGGAAAAGAACCGCGAAAAGTACCAGTGCAACGTTCCGTGGGCCATCCTGCTCGATCCCACGAGCGCCTGCAACCTGCATTGCACGGGCTGCTGGGCCGCCGAGTACGGCTACAAGCAGAATCTCTCGTTCGAAGACATCGACTCTATCGTTACGCAGGGCAAAGAGCTCGGTACGCATATCTACATCTATACCGGCGGCGAGCCGCTCGTCCGCAAGCACGACCTGATCAGAATTTGCGAAAAACATCAGGACTGCGTGTTTCTCTGCTTTACCAACTCCACGCTGATCGACGAGGCCTTCTGCGACGATATGATTCGCGTAGGTAATTTTGTCCCCGCCATCAGCGCCGAGGGCAATGAGCACACCACCGACGCCCGTCGCGGCGAGGGTACCTACGCAAAGATCGAGCACGCCATGAAACTCCTGCGCGAGCGCGACTTGCCATTTGGCATCTCCACATGTTGGACCAGCGCCAATGCCGATACGGTTGCTACCGAGGAGAACATGGACTGGATGATCGGCGAGGGAGCACTCTTCTGCTGGTACTTCCACTTTATGCCGGTTGGCCGCAATGCAACCTCCGAGCTCATGCCCACGCCCGAGCAGCGCGAGCACATGCATCACTTTATCCGCGAAATGCGTGAGAAGAAGCCGCTGTTTACGCTTGACTTCCAAAACGACGGCGAGTTTGTAGGCGGATGTATCGCCGGCGGCCGCCGCTACCTGCACATCAACGCCGCCGGAGACGTGGAGCCGTGCGTGTTCATCCACTACTCAAACGCCAACATCCACGATGTGAGCTTACTCGACGCGCTGCGCTCTCCCCTCTTTATGAAGTACTACGAAAACATGCCGTTCAACGACAACTACCTCAAACCATGCCCCATGCTCGAGAATCCCGACGTGCTGCCCAAAATGGTTGCCGAGAGTGGCGCAATGAGCACCGATCTTATCGAGAAGGAGTCACCCGAGCAGCTGCGCGAAAAGACCCAGGCTGCCGCCGAGGCATGGTCACCTGTCGCCGACCGCATCTGGAACGACCCCGACGATCCGTTATACGCCAAGCGTCACGAGGACAAGTCGCAGGGCAT
>CAVFEY010000032.1:17116-30247 GCA_963621725.1 Firmicutes bacterium AF25-13AC | reverse complement strand
CGCGATTGGCGAAAATGCGTTGGTGGAAATGGTGAAAATTATATTGACGCTAACACCCGTCACCGTCGACGCGCTCCAGCCCCTCGTATCCGCAGCGGTGCTCCTCCCCCAGCAGGGCGCCCAGCATCTCCTCGACCAGGTCGTCGATGTAGAGAAGCTCCAGCTTCACATTTGGGTCGTTGACGGTGTAGGGGCGGCCGTTGGCGACGGCGTCGCAGAAGGTCGCCACGGCGGAGTTGTAGCGCGGGCGGCACCACTTGCCGTAGAGGTTGGGGAAGCGGTAGATGAGCACGGGCGCGCCGGTCCTCTCGGAGTACTCCCGGAACAGGCCCTCCCCCGCAAGCTTGGACTCGCCGTAGACCGAGCCCTCGAAGCGGCCCGAAAGGCTCGCCTGCGCGGAGCTGGAGAGCATGATGGGGCACTTGTTGCCGTGGCGCTCGAGCGTCTCGAGCAGCGTGGAGGCGAACCCGAAGTTGCCCTCCATGTACTCGGATTGGTCCTTGGGGCGGTTGACACCGGCGAGGTTGAAGACGAAGTCCACGCGGGAGCAGTAGCCGTCCAACTCCTCGAGCGTCGACTCGATGTCGTATTCCATGACTTCGAGCGGGAGCAGACTCGCGTATTTCTCGCGGCGGTCCTTACCGTCTCTTATATTTTTCAGCGCGCAGCAGAGATTCTTTCCGACGAAGCCCCTGGCGCCGGTGACGAGGACGCGCACCCTACTGCACCGCCTCGTGCTCGCGGCCCTCCAGGGCCAGCTGCACGTACTCGGCGGTCTTGATCTTGGCGATGGTGCCCTCCACGTCGAGCCTCTCGGTGTTGTGGGAGGTGTAGGACTCGTCGGCCTGGGTCTCAACCTTGCCGTCCACGACGAACTTGTCGTAGTTCAGGTCGCGCGAGTCGCAGGCGACGCGGTAGTAGCCGCCCATGTCCTCGGCGCGCAGGCGCTCCTCGCGGGTCATGAGGGTCTCGAACAGCTTCTCGCCGTGGCGGGTGCCGATGACCTGGGTGCCCACGCGGCCGAAGACCTCCTGCACGGCCTCGGCGAGGTCGCCGATCGTGGAGGCAGGCGCCTTCTGGATGAACAGGTCGCCGGGGTTGGCGTGCTCGAAGGCGAACTGCACCAAGTCCACGGCCTCGTCCAGGTTCATCAGGAATCGGGTCATGTTGGGGTCGGTGACCGTCAGCGGCTCGCCCTTGCGGATGCGGTCGATGAACAGCGGGATGACGCTGCCGCGCGAGCACATGACGTTGCCGTAGCGGGTGCAGCAGATGGTGGTGCGGCCGGCGCCGTTGCGGGCGTTGGCGTAGATGATGGACTCCATCATGGCCTTGGACTTGCCCATGGCGTTGATGGGGTAGGCCGCCTTGTCGGTGGACAGGCACACGACGCGGTCCACGCCCTCCTCGATCGCGGCGTGCAGGACGTTGTCCGTGCCGATGACGTTGGTGCGGACGGCCTCCATGGGGAAGAACTCGCAGGAGGGCACCTGCTTGAGGGCGGCGGCGTGGAAGATGTAGTCCACGCCGTGCATGGCGTCGCGCACGCTCTGGGCGTTGCGGACGTCGCCGATGAAGAAGCGCACCTTGGAGGCGAGCTCGGGGGACTTCTCCTGCAGGCGGTGGCGCATGTCGTCCTGCTTCTTCTCGTCGCGGGAGAAGATGCGGATCTCGGCCAGGTCGGTGTTCATGAAATGCTTGAGCACTGTGTTGCCGAACGAGCCGGTGCCGCCCGTGATCATGAGGGTCTTGTCTTTAAATGCGGTGGTTCTAGCCATCTATTACGCGCCTTCCATCGTCATAACGAGCAGCTTTTCGATCTCGTTCATAAACCGTTGTTTGGTGAAATTTGCCTTGTAGTAAGCTCGGCCATTCTCGCCGCAGGATACGTAGGAGTCGGAGTTATCCAAGTAATCCGTCATGAGAGCCGCTAGGCCCTCAGCATCGCCGGCAGGAACCGCCCGGCCGCACCCAGAATCGTTGATGACCTGAACCGCCGACCCATCGATAGAGGCAAGAATCGGCTTGCCAGCCGCCATGAATCCCTGCAGGCGACTAGGAAGCGTCGAATTGATTCCAGGGGCACCGGGAACGTTAAGCGTCAGCAAGCAGCAATCAGCGTTGCGGTAGTAGTTCGGCATCTCCTCGTACGGACGACGCCCATGGAACACGACATGCTTTTGCAGCCCGCGGTCAGCAACATATTGCTTGCAGTACGGTAAGGCAGAGCCGTCTCCTACTATGTGCAGCTCGAAATCATCGCGGTTCTTTAACGAGTCAACGGCCTCTAACACGCAAGGCATGTACTGAAGCTTGCCGATGTTGCCCATGATCAAGAACCGCACCTTGTCCGAAGGAAGGGCTGTAAGGTCCATGTCCAGGTATGAATCCTCGGCGTATTGTGGCAGGTAAAATACCTTATCGCGACTGATTCCAAACTCCTGATCGAAGTAATCGACATAGGAGCTGGCATTTGTCGCGCTAACGTTTGCCTGACGGTAGATCTTCGAGCTCATAGCCTTGATAAACGGCATCGCGAAGTTGAGCTTGTCTGGCAGCATCGCCTTGATCGCATCAGGCCAGATGTCAGCGCAATACAGGAACACGGGGATGCCGGTTCGTTTTTTAATTCGCATGGCGGGTTCGGACATAAGAACCGGAGACAACTGATAGGCGAATATCACATCGAAATCACTCGACAGGTTGCCAACCATTTTGTCGGCCTCTCGCATGTAGCTGAGATAATTCTTCGCAAGACCTATGATTCCGGGCTTCCTGGGAATTTCCTCCACACGAATAATGTTGACGCCGTTTCGAACCTGCTGGCGATTCTTGCCGTGCATGTATTCCTCGGGTACAACACCCTTTGGATAGTTGGGAATGCCAACAAGTGCAGTCACTTGGTGGCCGCGCTGTACAAGCTCCTCGCATATCTCGGTTATCTGAAAATGCTCTGGCCAGTAATGCTGGCAGACCATTAAAATTCTCAACGTCCAGTCCTTTTCTTTCCAAACATGGCACCGAAGGTGCCCATGAAACATTTCCAGTCCATACGGAAGCAACGGTTCCGTACATAACGGAGCTCGATCTTCTGTCGCAAGCCGCTTTCAAATGTCGCGGCGTTACGATCAGTGGCCTGCCAAAGGCCGGTAATGCCCGGTGTGACGCTCAGCAACTCTTCCTTCTCCTCTTCGGAGAAGTGCTGCTCCAGCTCGTCGCGCGTGATGGGACGCGGGCCGATCACGGACAGATCGCCCTTGAGCACGTTGAGAAACTGCGGTATCTCGTCAATCGAGCATTTACGGATGAACTGGCCCACCTTTGTGATGCCTGGGTCGTTATCGACCTTGCGCTCCACCTCCCACTGGTGCAGCTGCTCGGGGCTCAGGTACTTCTGCACATCACCTGCATCAGAGACCATGCTGCGAAGCTTAAGCACGCGAATCACCCGGCCTCCCCTGCCCACGCGCTCCTGCGTGTAGACCGGGCAGCCCGGGGACTCCACGCAGATCGCGGCGCAGACACAGGCCATGGGAATCGCCAGCACCGCGGTGCAGCCGGCGCTGAAGGCAATATCGAACGTTCTCTTGCATATGCGGTAGAAGAGGGATCCCGTAGGCTTCCTAGGCATGGGCTAGCACCCCGCCAACGGAAAAGTCTCGGGAAATGCCTCTAGCAGGCACCCCCCCCGTTATCATTTCGACGACCGTGAGCGCCACGATCTTTAGGTCAGTGGCAACCCCGCGCTTTGCGATGTATTCCAGATCGCGGTGGACCATGCCGTCGAAGTCGGTATCGTTTCGATCCGTAACCTGCCACCAGCCGGTGATACCGGGCTTCACTGCCAGGCGCTGCAGGTCGTATTCGGTGTACTCGGCCACCTCATTCGGAAGTGGCGGACGCGGGCCCACGACGGACATCTGGCCCAGAAACACGTTCAGGAACTGCGGGAACTCGTCGATCGAGTGCTTGCGGATGAACTTGCCGATTTTCGTTACGCGCGGGTCGTCCCTCATCTTGAACATGGCACCGGCAATCTCGTTTAGCTCCTTGAGCTCGGCGAGGCGCTCGTCGGCGTCCTTGTGCATGCTTCGGAACTTCCACATTCGGAAGGTGGACAGGCTGCCGTCGCGGTGGGTCTGTCCCACGCGGATCTGGCTGTAGAACGGGTTGCCCTCGCTCTCAAGGCGGATGGCCGCGGCGAGCACCAGGCTCGGTACGGCGATGACGGCAAAGACACAGCCGCTGAACACGATGTCGAAGGCTCGCTTCACAACCCTGTAGACAAAGCGCGAGCGGTCCCAGTCCACGATGGATTGCATGGCCTTGTAACGGCCGACGCCCTCGCCCCGGTCCATGGCCTGAGCAATCAGTGCCGCTCCCGCGGGCGCATCCGTTGCATATTCTGTTTTATCCGACACGTTCTCTTCCAACACTTCATCCCCGGGTCGGGGGTCCTTCCTGATTTGCGAAGCAACCGCCAGCAGCTAGACAATCGCCTTTTTGAGGTTGCGCATCACACGTTGCTCGTTGGAAAGCACGGCAAGTCCAACGCGCGTAGTTACGCGTCGACCGCACAGGTCAAGCTCCAAATAAGCAGTGCTCTTGCGTCTGTTAATGGTTTTGATAAGGCCTTCGTGGCCCAACAGCGGACCTGCCGTCACTATGACCTGGTCACCGTCTTTTAGGGCTTCGCTCATGGGCACTACGCGGTCTCCCTTGTGCGTAAAGCCGCCAATAAGCTGGACCTCTTCTTTTGCAAGCGGCACAAACTGACCGTCCTGGGAAAGCACTCGGGCAAAGTCGTCCATGCGTAGCAGATACTGTTGCACGGTACGGGGATCTGCCGTGTCGCAGATAAGATAACCGGGAAAGAGCGATTTGGTCGTATTGACCCATTCGCCGTGTACCTTGATCTCGGTTTGATATTGGGGATAAAAGAGCTCTTGTATGGCACCAGCCGGCACCATGCACTCGATGCGCTCGCGCATTACGTCTTCGCGACCGTTAATGACCTGGATTACATACCACACGAGCACCACCCCCTTGCTGTCTTACGTGTGGCTCACGGGGTTTGGGTATGGCTTCGCCAGGGCGCTTGTGCGCGAAGGCGCTCCATATTCAAACCCTGAGCCCAGTTAGACAAGCACGTGGCTCTGCCCCACCGTGAACGGTATGTATAAGTGCAGTTGCTGGAGACGCGAACGTGTATCGCAAAATGACCGCGTCTCCAGCTGGCTGCGTGCGACCCAGTCAAGCGGGTACAAAACTGGATCGCACGCAAACAGCTGCAGTACTGGTACGTTTAAGCATGCAAACAATAACAATTTACACCTACGAATTAATTCGATGCAAAAACAAAGTTGCATGATTTCTTTATTGGAGCTCGTGGTGTTTCTGGCACCGCCGTTACGGCCGGATGCTGATCGACCCTGCGCTTTGTGGTTTGCTGAAGCCGTGAGCACAGTTGAACTCATGTAGCGTAAGGTATTCTAGCACAAGCTGGTAGCAAAACTGATTTGGCTTGTGGTGGACAACATATCGTTCATTTAGCGTGCTTAAGGTGGTTGTTTTGGGATGTTGTTCACGTTGATGCAGGTTAATGGGATGCTAACGGTGATTAGGCGCGTTCCTGAAGCCCAAATGGAACGGCGGTCTACACTGATAATCGCGTTTGGCCAACAAACTATGTACAAACATGGGAAATAAATTGTGCAACTTTTTGTTGGCGTAGGTGAGGTTTGTGGCGCGAGGTATTTTGGCATGAAAAAAGGCCTTCGGGATTACGAAGGCCTTTGCATTCACGATGGTGGAGACGAGGGGGATCGAACCCCTGACCTCTTGACTGCCAGTCAAGCGCTCTCCCAGCTGAGCTACGCCCCCGTGACGAAGAGATACTATAGGGGAATGTTTGCGGGGATGCAAGAGGTTTTTGTTGAAACTTTTTCTTACGGGTTTTCCTGGGACGGGGCAAAAATAATCACTCTGCGAGCGATTATTTTTGCCCGCCGTCCCGATAAAACCCTGATGCGATAGACCTTACTCGTATAGGTAAGCGATGGCGGTTCCGGCGTGGACTTGGATCGTGGCTGTTGACCTGACGACGTTGCTGATGCCCGTGTCGGCTAACAAGCCCAAGGGGGCGTGATCTAGCTCCCATTCTAGGCCGTGTTCGCTTACCTCGGTGTTGGGGGCAATGGCGATGATGGAGAACGTCTTGCCTTCAGCGCCTTCGATGGTCCAGGATTCGCCTCCGCGCAGGATGCGGGCCGTGGTTTCGTCCTCGGCGATCCAGACGGGGGCGTCCACATAGCCTGCCAGTAGCCCTAACACAGACAAGGTCATGTCCGGACGGCCGCCTGTAGCGCAAGTCGCAACCAATTCGGCACCCGGCCAGCGACGGCGAACGGAATCGAGCGCCAGCGCCAGATCGGTATAGTCCTTGTAGGGGTCGTGGCGCTCAACTTCAAAGTCGGTGGCGGCATCGACCATCGCACGACCCGCATCGCTCACCGTGTCGGCATCCCCCACATAAACGTCGCAGCCCAGGCCGGCACCCAGAAGGGCATCCAGGCCGCGGTCCACGGCGACAACGTGGTCGCACTCCCCTGCTAGCCTACGCAACAGATCTGCGCTCGCCACCACGGGCGAGCCGCAGACCAATAATACCTTGCAACCCACAGCCCTCGCCTATCCCTCAAACGAAAGGACGTGGGCCAAATCCAGGTCCTCATAGCTATCGATAAAGATATCGCAGTTGGCGCGCACATCGTCGCGATTCATGCGACCGTGCGGGTCATAGATGCCTGCACGCTTAAAGCCTGCGGTGCCAGAGCTCTTAAGTCCAAAGACGGCGTTCTCAAACACCCACGCGCGTTCAAACTTGTGCCCATGGCGTTCCTCCAGGCGGCGCAGCGCCAGCTCGTATACGTCGGGGAACTGTTTGGAGCGTCCTGCCTCGCCCGTCGTGGTCACAAACTCCATGTAGGCATCGAGCCCGGCACCCGCAAGCGCAGACTTAACCAGCTCGGCCGGCGTGGACGTGGCAACGCACATGGCAATGCCCGCCGCCTTTGCCTGCTCCAAAAATGCCAGGAGCCCCTCGCGCGGCGGCACCTTGGAGTACCCATCAATCAGAATATTGCTCAGCTCGCGATACAGCTCCTCGCCATTCGCGCCAATGCCCCAGGTGTCGTGGTAGGCCTGGCACTCGTCCTCGAGCGACAAATGCTCAAACTGGGCAAAATCGTCGACCGTCACGTCAATCCCGTGGCGGTGCAATAACTCGGGCTGGGCATAGGCCCATACGGGGGTGCTATTAACCAGCGTGCCGTCGCAATCGAAAATAAAAGCAACCTTGGGAGCGGCGGTATGGGACATAAACGAGCCTTTCGATGTCAAAGGGTAAACAACCTGCTAAAAACGTTTTACCAAACGTCAGCCAGACAATTTTGAAACCCAAATTGGTAAAACTGTCAAGAGTTTTACCATGGCAATTCTGCCAGTGGTATAAACATGTCGCTTACCGATTAAACGCCCCCGCAAATCCGCTTTCGTCCATAAAACTAACGCACAGGTGTTATCGTAGTTTTTGCCGAAAGTTCCACCGAGCACGCGAGGTGGAACGAATCACAGAAACTTCGCCGTCCCTTCGATTCGTGCAGCCTTGGACCTTTCGCATTTAGTCACCAAGGCAATACGCTGCCGCTTCATGATGGGATCAAACGTGAGCGATACAAAGCTAAAGCCAGCAACAAAAAAGCCCGCTACCCGTAAAGCCGCCCCGCACGCACCGGAGCTCACCAAGGACGATGTCTATCTATTTGGCATCGGTACGTGGGAGCGCAGCTGGGAAAAGATGGGCGCGCATCCCGATACGCAGCAGCGCACGCGCGGCTGGCGTTTTTGCGTTTGGGCGCCCGACGTAAAGAGCGTCCACGTTATCGGTGAATTCAACAATTGGGATGAGCAAGCCAACCCGCTGGTGCCCGTGCATACGAGCGCTATCTGGGAAGGCTTTATTCCTGGCGCCGAGCAGGGCCAGCTCTATAAATATCTCATCGAGACCAACGAGGGCGAGAAGCTCTATAAGGCCGATCCGTACGCCTTTAAGGCCGAGTGCCCTCCGGGTACCGCTAGCGTGCTGTGGACTCTCGATGGCTACAAGTGGAACGACGCCGCGTGGCTCAAGCGCCGAGCCGGCCACAATCACATGTCGCAGCCGCTCAACATCTACGAGGTGCATATTGGCTCGTGGAAGCGCCACGGCGACGCGCCGCAGGGCGAGCCCGACGAGTACGGCAACTACCCCGGCCCCATGGATCCCTTCCCCGCGCAGCGCGGCGAGTTTTACACCTACGACGACCTGTCGGTGGAGCTCGTGGACTACGTGCGCGACATGGGCTATACGCATATCGAGGTCATGCCGCTTATGGAGCACCCTTTCGATGGCTCCTGGGGCTACCAGACGACCGGCTACTACGCCGCCACCTCGCGCTACGGCAACCCTCAGCAGCTCATGCACTTTATCGATGCGTGCCACGAGGCTGGCATCGGCGTGATCATGGACTGGGTACCCGGCGGTTTTTGCGCCGACTCCCACGGCCTTGCCACCTTTAACGGTCACATGCTGTTTGAGCACGAGATTCACCCCAACTGGGGCACGCACAAGTTTGACTTCGCTCGCGGCGAGGTCCGCTCCTTCCTGGTCTCCAACGTGCTGTATTGGCTCGAGAACTTCCACGTGGACGGCATCCGCATGGACGGCGTGTCCAGTATGCTGTACCTCAACTTTGGCGTCGACGATCCGGGCCAAAAGAAGTTCAACAAGTACGGTACCGAGGAGGACCTTGACGCCAGCGCGTTTATCCGCCAGGTCAACTGCGCCGTGGAGACCCACTACCCCGACGTGATGATGATGGCCGAGGAGTCCACCGCGTGGCCGCTCGTGACCTACCCGCCGCAGGACGGCGGCCTGGGCTTCCACTACAAGTGGGACATGGGCTGGATGAACGACACCCTGCACTACATGCAGACCGATTTTCCGTGGCGCCCCGGCAACCACGGGCTGCTCACGTTCTCCATCATGTATGCCTTTACCGAGAACTTCATCTGCCCGCTGAGCCATGACGAGGTCGTGCACGGCAAGTGCTCGCTGATCGGCCGCATGCCGGGCGACTGGTGGCGCCAGTTTGCCGGCCTGCGCACGCTGGCCTTCTACCAGATGACGCACCCCGGTGCCAAGCTCAACTTTATGGGCAACGAGATCGGCCAGTTTATTGAGTGGCGCTACTACGAGTCCATCCAGTGGTTCCTGACCGAGGAGTACGAGACCCATCGTCATCATCAGGCGTTTATCAAGGCGCTCAACCACCTGTACACCGCCGAGCCTGCCCTGTACGAGCGCGGCTACACCGACGACGGCTTTACCTGGATCGACGCGGACAACTCCAAGCAGTCCATCGTGAGCTTTGTGCGTCAGGGCGAGGACATCGATGACGACCTGGTGATCTTGATCAACTTTGACCCGACGAGCTACGAGAGCTTCCGTGTGGGCGTGCCGCGCGAGGGTGACTGGGAGGTCATCTTCGATTCCGACCGTCCCGAGTTTGGCGGCAGCGGATATGCCGGCGAGGAGCCCTACACCTGCTCGAGCGAGCCCTATCCCTGGAACGGGCAGATGGACTCCATCGAGATCAAGGTGCCCGGCTTGGCAGGCGTGGTGCTTAAGCGCCGCGGTCCCAGCAGCTACAAGCCGCCTGTGGTCGAGGAGCCCAAGAAGGCGACGCGCAAGCGTGCGTCCTCGGTGAAGCCCAGGGCCGCGGCTGCTAAGAAGGCTCCGGCTAAGGCAAAGGTTGCCAAGCCCGCTGCCAAGGCTTCGGCCAAGTCCACCACGGCCAAGAAGGCAACCACCAAAAAGGCTGCTCCCAAGGCCAAGGCAGCTGCTGTTAAGGCTCCTGCCAAGAAAGCGTAACAAAGGCGTTACCACTGTAATTACCCGCCCCGCGGGGGCGTAGGATACAAGTCATAACCGTTCCGGGAGAAACATCCCCGGGGGAAAGGAACGTATGAATAAGATCTTCGACAACAAGCAGGAGTTTACCGAGCTCTATCGCGATGCCGTCATGAGCATCAGTGGCATGAGCATCGAGGCCGCCAGCGACCTCGACCGCTTTAACGCCCTGGCCAAGCTCGTGGCCGAGAAGGCGCGCACCGTTGCAACCAAGAGTGACGCCCGCGCCACGGCCGAGGGCAAAAAGCGCGTGTACTACTTCTCGATCGAGTTTTTGATCGGCCGCCTGCTCGACAACTACCTGCTCAACTTTGGCGTGCGCGACATGGTCGCCGAGGCGCTCGACGACATGGGCTTTGACCTGTCCGTCATCGAGAACCAGGAGCCCGATCCGGCGCTGGGCAACGGTGGCCTGGGCCGTCTTGCCGCATGCTTCCTGGATTCCATGGCAGCCGAGGGCATTGCCGGCTACGGCAACGGCATGCGGTACCGCTACGGCCTGTTTAAGCAGGAAATCGTTAACGGCAGCCAGGTCGAGGCCACCGACGAGTGGCTCACCCACGGCTATCCCTGGGAGGTCCGCCGTCAGGATAAGGCCGTGACCATTAAGTTTGGTGGCCGCGTCGAGGGCTTTGAGGAGAACGGCCGCACGTTCTACCGCACGGTGGACACGCAGGACATCCTGGCCGTCCCTTATGACATCCCCGTTGTGGGCTATGCCGGCGAGACCGTCAACAAGCTGCGTGTCTGGGCCGCCGAGCCGGTCGAGGAGCACTTCGATCTGGAGGCCTTCAACCGCGGCGACTACGCCCTGGCAGACGCCGAGCGCGCCGAGGCCGAGGCCATCAGCGCCATCCTCTACCCCAATGACGCCGGCGAGCACGGCCGTCTGCTGCGCCTGAAGCAGGAGTATCTGTTTGTCTCGGCCGGCATCTACAGCCTGCTCGACACCTTTGAGAAGGAGCACGGAGCTAACTGGGAGCTGCTGCCGCAGTTTGTGGCTATCCATACCAACGATACCCACCCCGCCATGTGCGGCCCCGAGCTCATGCGTATCCTGATCGACGAGAAGAGGCTCGAGTGGGACGACGCCTGGAACATCGTGACGCAGGTCGTGAGCTACACCAACCACACCATCCTGCCCGAGGCTCTGGAGAAGTGGCCCATCGGCACGTTCTCCAAGCTCCTCCCCCGCGTGTACCAGATCATCGACGAAATCAGCCGTCGTTGGCACGAGTCGTTCGACACCACGCAGGAGGGCTGGCAGGAGCGTCTGCGCCAGACCGCCATTCTGTGGGACGGCGAGATTCGCATGGCCAATCTGTCCGTGATCTGCAGCCACAGCGTCAACGGCGTGGCAAAGATCCACTCCGACATCATCAAGAACATCGTGCTCAAGGACTTCTACGCCCTCACGCCCGAGAAGTTCAACAACAAGACCAACGGCATCTCGCACCGTCGCTTCTTTGCCGAGTCCAACCCCACCTACGCCAAGCTCGTGACAGAGGCCATTGGCGACGGCTGGCTCAAGGACGCCTTTGAGCTAGAGAAACTCAAGGAGTTCCAGAACGACACCGAGTTCCTTAAGGCCGTGGGTGCCTCCAAGCGCGCCAACAAGGAGCGTCTGGCCGCCTACGTTAAGGCCGAGACCGGTTTGGTCATCGACCCCAACACCGTCTTCGATGTCCAGGTAAAGCGCTTCCATGCCTACAAGCGCCAGCTCATGAACATCATGAAGGTGATGGACATCTACAACCGTCGCATCGCCGATCCCAACTTCCACGTGACGCCGACGACCTTTATCTTTAGCGGCAAGGCTGCCTCGAGCTACACCTTTGCCAAGGAGACCATCCGCCTCATTAACTCCGTTGCCGAGGTCATCAACAACGATGCCCGCGTCAACGAGGTCATGAAGGTCTGCTTTATCCCCAACTTCCGCGTGAGCAACGCCCAGCTTATCTACCCCGCCGCCGAGATCTCGGAGCAGATCTCCACGGCCGGCAAGGAGGCCTCGGGCACGTCCAACATGAAGCTCATGATGAACGGCGCCATTACGCTGGGCACCCTCGACGGCGCCAACATCGAGATTGCCGACCTGGCCGGCCGCGAGAACGAGGCCATCTTTGGCCTGACCGCTCCCGAGGTCGAGCAGCTCTGGGCATCCAACAGCTACTTTGCGTGGGATACCCTCAACGGCGACCGTGAGCGCCTGGGCCGCGTAATGGACGAGCTTAAGGACAACACCTTTGCGGGTCTTTCGGGCAACTTCGAGAGCATCTACAACGAGCTCATGAACAACAACGACCCCGACCTGGTCATGGCCGACTTCCGCAGCTACGTCGACGCCTGGGAGAAGCTCACGAACAGCTACGGCGACCAGGAGACCTGGAACCGCAAGGCGCTGCTCAACACCGCCTCCTCGGGCTGGTTCTCGAGCGACCGCACCATTCGCGAGTATCGAGACGAGATCTGGCACGCGTAAAGGCCGCGAGCTCCCCTATGCCAGCACGGCATTACTCGACGGGCGCGACCGAGCGCCGCGCCCGTCGCTAATGGGTTTAGGAACATCGATGACAGAAGGAGAAATCGATGAGTAAGAAAGAATGCATCGCGATGCTCCTCGCAGGAGGACAGGGCAGCCGATTGGGGGCACTCACCCAAAAGATCGCCAAGCCGGCGGTTAGCTTTGGTGGCAAGTTCCGCATTATCGACTTTTCGCTCTCCAACTGCTCCAACTCGGGCATCGACACGGTGGGCGTTCTGACGCAGTATCGCCCCTACCTGCTTCATGCCTACGTGGGCTCCGGCGAGGCATGGGATCTGGACAGCCGCGACGGTGGCGTGTCGATCCTGCCGCCGTACGAGACGCAGACCGGCGGCGCCTGGTATGCGGGCACGGCCGACGCCATTACGCAGAACCTGGACTATATCAAGGCCAACGACCCCAAGTACGTCCTGATTCTTTCGGGCGATCACCTGTATCGCATGGACTACCGCAAGATGCTCAAGACGCACATTGAGAACAACGCCGACCTCACGGTGAGCGTTATGCCCGTGCCTTGGGAGGAGGCCAGCCGCTTTGGCATCCTGACCACCGATCCCGAGGACGGTCGCATCAC
>CAVFEY010000032.1:7195-17106 GCA_963621725.1 Firmicutes bacterium AF25-13AC | reverse complement strand
CCGATTCGAACCTCGCGTCCATGGGCATCTACATCTTCTCGGCCGACGTGCTGATCGAGGCGCTCGAGGAGGACGCTCTGGACCAGCGCTCGAGCCACGACTTTGGCAAGGACATCATCCCCAAGCTGCTCGGCGAGAACAAGCGCCTGTACAGCTACGAGTTCCACGGCTTTTGGAAGGATGTCGGCACCATCGCCAGCTTCCACGAGACCTCGATGGACCTGCTGGGCAACAACCCCGAGTTCGATCTGTTCGACAAGCACTTCCCCATCATGTCCAACATCACCACGCGACCGCCGCACTACATTGGCCCGGACGGCCGCCTGGACGACTGCCTGGTCTCCAACGGCTGCAAGATCTACGGCACCGCTCGCCACTCGATCCTTTCTACCGATGTCATCATCGAGGAGCGCGCCGTGGTCGAGGACTCCGTGCTGCTGCCGGGTGCGCACGTTAAGAGCGGCGCGCACATCTGCCGCGCTATTTTGGGCGAGAACTCCACGGTCGAAGAGGGCGTGAAGCTCGGCTCTGTCGATACCACCAAGGATACGGCCGTCGTTGGAAATGACGTCGTTATCGGGAAGGGGGAATGATCCGATGATCAATCGCAAGGCCATCGGTTATATCACCGCTAACTACTCTTCGACCTACGGCAGCGTGCTGCTCAAGGATCGCCCCATCGCGTCCGTTCCGTTTTTGGGTCGCTACCGCCTGATCGACTTCCCACTGTCTAACATGATGAATGCCGGCATCAAGACCGTCGGTGTCGTCATGCCGGGCAACTACCGCTCGCTGATCGACCATGTGGGCTCGGGCAAGGACTGGGGCCTGGACCGCAAGAAAGGCGGCCTGTTCATGGTCCCCGGCAACGCGTATGGCACCACCAAGGGTGGCATGCGCTTCCTGCTGCGCGACATCATCTCCAACAAGACGCTGTTCCAGCGCTCGGACAAGCCCTATGTTGTGATGATGGGCACCAACATCATCTTTAACATGGACCTCAACACCATCATCGACGCGCACGAGAACTCCGGTGCCCAGATGACCGTGGTGTACTGCAAGGCCACGCGCAACGTCGATGACGAGACCAAGCTGCAGATCAACGAGAACGGCCGCCTGACGGGCGTGAGCGCCGGCGTCGTGTACGGCGACAACGCCTCTATGGACTGCTGCATCGTCAACCGCGAGACGCTGCTCGAGATCATCGACCACTACCAGGCCGCCGACTATCTGGACCTGCTCGAGGCACTCCAGGGCGATTTTGGCAACATCGACGTGTGCAGCTACGAGTACAAAGGCGAGGTTGTGGGCGTGTTTAGCGAGAAGTCGCTGTATCGCCGCAGCATGGACCTGCTCGACCAGACCGTGGCCGACCAGCTCTTCGACCCCGAGCGCCCGATCCTGACCAAGGCCCACGACGTGCCGCCTTCGCGCTACGCGACCGGCAGCCACGCCTGCAACTCGATCATCTCGGCCGGCTGCATCATCAAGGGCACCGTGCGCAACTCGATCCTGTCGCGCGGCGTTGTGGTTGAGGAAGGCGCCTCGGTGACCAACTCGATCATCAACCAGAGCTGCATCATCAAGAGCGGCGCCCGCGTTGAGAACGCCATCCTGGACAAGAACAACGTGGTTCCCACCAACACCGAGCTTCGCGGCACGCCCGAGAACATCCTGGTGCTGGGCAAGGCTCCGTTAACTTCCGACACCACCATCGTACGTTAACGTTGGCACCGCAACATCGCTCGTAACATGTAGAATAGCCGCCCGGTTTGCGCCAGGCGGCTATTCTCGAATTGCAACATGGGAGACAATATGGCTGATTCCAGCAAAAAGATGCAGATCGTGTTTGCCTCGGCCGAGTGCGCGCCGTTTGTGAAGACCGGTGGCCTGGGCGACGTGGCGGGTTCGCTGCCTGCGGCGCTTGTGCGCGCCGGCGCCGAAGTCATCGTGATGGTGCCCAAGTACGCCACCATCAAGGACGAGTACAAAGCGCAGATGGAGCACTTCTCCGACTTTTACGTGAGCCTGGGCTGGCGCAATGAGTACTGCGGACTCGAGAAGCTCGAGCACGACGGCGTCACCTATATGTTCATCGACAACGAGCGCTACTTTGCGCGCGACTATCCGTACGGCTTCTTTGACGACGGCGAGCGTTTTGCGTTCTTCTCCAAGGCCATCACCGAGAGCCTGCAGCACCTGCCGGCCGGCTTTGAGTGCGACATCCTGCACTGCAACGACTGGCAGACGGCACTGGCGCCCGTGTTTTTGCGCGAGTTCTACCAGGGCCTGCCGCTGTATGACCGCGTCAAGACCGTCTTCTCGATCCACAACGTGGCGTTCCAGGGCCAGTTTAGCGATACCGTGATGGAGGACATCCTGGGTGTGGCGCACATTCCGGCGGCCGCTTCGCAGCTGCGTTGCGACGCCTGCAGCATCAACTACATGCTGGGCGCCCTGCGCTATGCCGATGCTATCACCACGGTGAGCCCCACCTATGCCAACGAGATCCAGACGCCCGAATTTGGCGAGGGCCTGGACGGCGTTCTGCGCGAGCGTTCGTACGCGCTGCAGGGCATTTTGAATGGCATCGACGTCGCGGGCTTTGACCCGGCGACCGACAAGCGCATCGCCGCCAACTACACCGTGGAGGACCGTTCCGGCAAGGCCGTATGCAAGGCCAAGCTGCAGGAAGAGCTGGGGCTCGAGGTTCGCGACGACCGTCCGCTCATGGTGATGGTCACGCGTCTGACGCGCCAGAAGGGCCTAGACCTGGTCATGTACGCGCTCGACCGCATCCTGGCCGGCGGCGTGCAGGTGGCGGTGCTGGGCACCGGCGACCGCGACTACGAGGACGGCCTGCGCTATTTCCAGGACAAGTACCCCGGCACCATGGCGGCTCGCATCGAGTTCGATCCGGCACTGTCGCAGCGCATGTATGCTGCCGCCGACATGTTCCTGATGCCTTCGAAGTTTGAGCCCTGCGGCCTGTCGCAGATCATCGCCATGCGCTACGGTACCCTGCCCATCGTGCGCGAGACCGGCGGCCTGAAGGACACCGTGATTCCGTACAACGAGTTTACCGGCGAGGGCACGGGCTTCTCGTTTAGCAACTTTAACGGCGACGAGATGGGCGACGCGGTGTTCCGCGCGGCTCGCCTGTTCTGGGATAACCGCGAGGCCTGGGATCAGCTGGTCACGCAGGCCATGAGCCAGGACTTTAGCTGGACGCGTTCGGCCGATAAGTATCTGGACCTGTACTTCTTTATGCACCCGGAGATTGAGAGGCCGGCGGCTGTTGTCGACGAGCCTGAGGTTGTTGCTGAGAAGACTGCGGCCGAGCCCAAGGCTGAGCCGGTTGTTGAGGCGCCCGCTGCTGCTGAGGAGAAGCCAGTTGAGGCAGCTCCCGAGCCTGAGGCTAAGCCGGCTGCCGAGGCCGAGGTTAAGCCCGCGGCGAAGCCTGCGACCAAGGCGGCGGCAACAAAGACCACCGCAGCAAAGACGACTGCTGCCAAGGCAACGACCACGCGCAAGCGCACGACCGCCGCTGCCAAGAAGGCCGCCGAAGCCGAGGCTGCTCCCGAGGTAAAGGACGAGGCCGCCGCCGAGACTAAGCCCGCGGCAAAGGTTCCGGCCAAGGCCGCTGCCAAGAAGACGGCTGCGTCCAAGACCACGACCGCCAAGAAGACCATGGCTACGAAGTCGACGACGACCAAGGCTGCTACGAAGAAGACCGCTGCGAAGACGACCCCGAAGGCAGCCGCGAAGCCGGCCGGCAAAGTCGAGGAGACGCACGTCGAGCCCAAGGCCGAGACAGCTGCCGAGGCAAAGCCGGCCGCCAAGACCACCACACGCAAGCGCGCCACAACGACAGCCAAAAAGGCCACGACCAAGGCTGCTGCTCCCAAGGCAGAGGCTAAGGCCGAGCCCACCAAGGAGGCCCCGGTCTCCCCCGCCACTCCGGCCGAGGAAAAGGCTCCGACCAAGAAGACGTCCGTCCGCAAGGCAACGGCCACCCGCAAGCGCCGCTAGCCCACAGACGATCCAAAACCTAATCAAACCCTATGCAAGGGGCGCTCCAACCGGGCGCCCCTTCTCTGTAGGTAGTTGGTAAAACGATTTTCTAGGACAACCGTTCGCCGATGGTAAACGGATGTTGTTTATACAGCCTGTGTACAACAGATATACTTACATCCTGTGCGTAAAGCCCATGGCCCGCAGGCCGTGATTCTATTGAACTGGACCGTATTATGAGATTGATACACAACAGCCGTCTACCGCAGTTTCGCACTCCGTTTGGCGCTGTGACCACTGGAACTACCCTTTCACTCTCCGTGATTCTGGAGGATGCCGATCCCACGCAGGCAACGCTTACGCTGCGCACCTGGGTCGATGAGATTGGTGAGTCTCGGTATCCCATGACGCACGAGGGCGACGGCATATTTACCGTAGAGCTTGAGTGCACCGAACCCTGTCTTATCTGGTACAGCTTTATCTGCAACATCGAAGGCCAGCCCGAGGTTCGCCTGGGCGCACCACAGGGCCGCACCGGCGGCGAAGGCGTAACCTACGACTACGCTGAGGTGCCGTCATTCCAGGTCACCGTCTACAAACACCGTGAGAACCGTCCCACCTGGTACGAGCGCGGTATGGTCTACCAGATCTTCCCCGATCGCTATGCCCGCGACGAGCACTGGCGCGAGCGCACGCTGGCCGAGGTCGAAAAACCGCGTAAGGGCATTCAGCGCCGCATGGTCGAGGACTGGAACGAGCCGCCAGTGTACGAGCGCGCCGAGGACGGCTCCATCAAGACCTGGGACTTTTACGGCGGATCGCTCAAGGGTATCCAGGAAGACCTGCCTCGCATCGCCGAGCTGGGCTTTACAGCCATCTACCTCAACCCCATTTTTGAAGCCGCGAGCAACCACCGCTACGACACCGCCGATTACACCAAGATCGATCCGATTCTGGGCACCGAGCAGGACTTTACTGAGCTGTGCGAGGCGGCCGAGAAGCTGGGCATTTCCATCATTCTGGACGGCGTGTTCAACCACACGGGCGACGATTCGATCTACTTCAACCGCTACGGCAACTACCCCGGAGTGGGCGCGTGGCAAAGCGAAGATTCGCCGTGGCGCGATGCGTTTTATTTCCACGAGGACGGCTCGTACGACTGTTGGTGGGGCGTGGGCAATATGCCCGCCATCAATGAGAGCTCCGATCTGGTGCGCGAGCGGCTCCTGGGCAAGGACGGCGTGATCCGCAAATGGCTGCGCGCCGGAGCCCACGGCTGGCGCCTGGACGTGGCCGACGAGCTTTCCGATGACTTCCTGACCGAGATCAAGAAGGCCGTACTTGCCGAAAAGCCCGACGCACTGCTGCTCGGCGAGGTCTGGGAAGACGCCTCCAACAAGATCAGCTACGGCCATCTGCGTCGCTACCTGCAGGGCTCCGAGCTGGACTCTGCTATGGATTACCCCTTCCGCGACATGGTCATCGGCTTTTTGATGGGCTACAAAAACGCCTACCAAGCTGCCGAGGATATCGAGACCCTGCGCGAGAACTACCCGCGCGAGGCATTATCCTGCGCGCTCAATCTGCTGTCGAGCCACGACCGCCCGCGCATTATCTCGGTGCTCGGCGGTGGCCCCGACGAGTCGCAGCTGCCCGAGAGTGAGCGCAGCAAATGGCGCCTGGACGAGAACTCCATGGGCCTGGCCAAGAGCCGTTTTTGGCTCGCGACACTCATGCAGATGACGTTCCCCGGTGTGCCTTCGATTTACTATGGCGACGAGTACGGCCTTGAGGGCCTGACCGATCCGGGTAATCGCCGCACCTTGCCGACCAAGGAAGACCTGCACGACTTCGATACGTTCGCAATCGTCAAGAACGCATCTGCTGTGCGCCGCGCGCTGCCGTTTATGATCGACGGTGAAATTAAGGCCTTTGCGCTCAATGATGAGGTGCTGGCCTACAACCGTACCGGTAAAGACGGCGAGTCCGCGACCGTCATCATCAACCGCAGCCTGCGCAATTCACACCGCGTGACGATTCCGGCGCTCGGCGAATGCGTGAGCGATGTGATTAGCGGTCACGAGTGCGAGATCCACAACGGTACGGTCACGCTCGACCTGTACCCACTGGGTTCGTCGATCATCTATCACCACGCTGAGCAGCGCCTGCAGGAACCGCTCGATCACGGTGCGGGTGTTGTGTGCCATATCACATCGGTGCCGACCGACGACGGCAAGCCCGGTGCGATCGGCGCGCCCACGCGTCGCTTTATCGACCATCTGGCCGCCATGGGCATGCGCTACTGGCAGGTTCTCCCCGTCAACCCCACGGACTTCTTCCGCTCCCCTTACGCCGGTCCTTCGGCCTTTGCAGGCAATATCGACCTGCTACCCGAGAGCCACGAGGAGCTGGCAGCCGACTTTGAAACCTGGAAGGCCCGCGGCGGCGAGGATGCCGACCCACTGTACACCGCGTTTAAACATCGCAATGCCGATTGGCTCGAGAAATACTGCGTCTACATGGCCGTTAAGAAGTACTTTGAGGGCGAGACGCGCCATGATTGGCCGGCAGATGTCGCGCGCTACAACGAGCATCTGATCGACGATAAGCGCTTCCACGACGAGGCCGAGCTTCAGGCGTACATGCAGTACCGCTTTGACCTAGCTTGGTGCGAGCTCATGAACTATGCGCACAAGAAGGGCATCGAGGTCATCGGCGATATTCCTATGTACGTGTCCGACGATTCGGCAGACGCGTGGAGCGAACCCGAGAACTTCTGGCTGTCCGATACCGGCAAGGCGATTGAGATTTCCGGTGCGCCGCCCGACAACTTTGCGCCCGAGGGCCAGGTGTGGGGCAACCCGACGTTCCGTTGGGACCACATGAAGCAGAACGGCTATAGCTGGTGGATGGATCGCCTGCGTCGTGCGTTTTCGCTCTATGATCGCGTACGCCTGGATCACTTCCTGGGCTTCCACAGCTACTTCAGCATCCCCGCAGGCAAGGCTTGCGCCGAAGGTCGTTGGCTGGCGGGACCGGGCAAGGACCTATTCCAGACCGCCTATGACGAGCTGGGTCCGCTCAACTTTATCGCCGAGGACCTGGGCTATTTGACGCCCGGTGTTCGCGCCATGGCTTCGACCTGCGGTTTCCCCGGCATGGACGTGCTGGAGTTTAGCGATTACGACGTCCGTTGCGGCGTGCACCCCACGCCAGGAAAAATCCTGTACACCTCAACGCACGATACGTCGACGCTGGCCGGCTGGTGTACGCGTTCCTTTGCGGGCGGCGATGAACCGAGCGGTGTTGAGGTGGCGGCCAAGCTGATGAGCGATGCACTGGCAAGCGACGCTCCCCTGGTGATGATACCGCTGCAGGACGTGCTGGGGCTGGGCGATGAGGCACGTATGAACGTGCCGGGCGTGGCCACGGGCAACTGGACCTGGCAGGCTGACGAGGCGGACATTGCAGCCGCCGAGAACAAAACCGCACAGCTCCTGCGCAACACTCATAGATTCTGGGGCGAAGCGTGATAAAACCCCCGATATAGGGTACAGTTACAGACGTTTGAATTTTTGCGGGCAGAGTAATCTGCCCGCTTTGTGCTGAAAAGGAAGTATTATGGCGCGCTACGATTACAAGTGCTCGAGCTGCGGCAACGTGTTTGAGGTTGAGCATCCCATGTCCGAGACTCCCGAGGTCGTGTGCCCCAGCTGCGGTGCCCCGGCGGCCAAGACGTTCTCGGCCAGCGGCATTAAATTTGAGGGTAGCGGTTTCTACAACACCGACCAGCGAAGCGGCGGCTCCAGCACCAGCGCCACCAGCGGCTGCTGCGCCAACTGCCCGCATAGCCACTAGGAACCAAACAGCCCCGCGACCGACATCGATCGCGGGGCTGTTTCTTTGCGCTATAGGTGGCTCTATGAGTTGCGGTGAAATAAGGACTTTTTGGCGGGTAGATGCCGCTATTCAATCCCTATTTCAACGCAACTTAGTAGTTACTTGCGAATCAGGCGGGCGCAGAAGTGGCCGTCGTAGGAGTCGGCGTTTACCGGCACGCTTTGGAAGAGGCCTTGATCGTTCTGGCGTACGGATACGAGTTTCTTGGCCTGATCGAACTCAGGGAGTTGCAGAATCTGCGCCTCGGAGAGCGGTGCGACGCTAAAGTCGGCGCCCTCGGAAGAGGCCAGGAAGGCATCCACGACCTGCGTGTTCTCTTCATCAAAAACCGAGCAGGTGGCATAGATGAGCTCTCCGCCGGCGGCCACGCGCGCGGCGGCTTCCTTGAGCATCGACAGCTGCAGTTTGGGCAGCTCAACCGTCACATCCTTTTCGGTCAGACGCCACGGGATCTCGGGATGACGACGCATGGTTCCGGTGCCCGAGCACGGCGCATCGATAAACACGGTATCGAACTTGACCCGCTCACCGCGCATGGCATCAAACGATGTGAGAACCTCATCGAGCTCGCAAGCATCACCCGAAACCGTACGAACGCCCTGAATACCGGCCTTATGCAGGCGAGCGAGATTCAGATCGCACTTGCGATCATGCAGATCGAGCGCCGTATGCTGACGCTCATAGCCCGCACGCTTGGCCTGACACATCATCACATAGGTCTTGGTGCCACGACCGGCACCAATCTCAAGGCAGCTACCAGGGCGCGTGGCAGCCGTGGCGATAAGCTGGGCGTTGAGATCAGACGCCACCGCGGCAGCACGCTCAAACACACCCGAAGCAACGGTAACCTGGGCATCAACCGGGGCATGGCAGCCCGGGAAGACAGGCGCGACGAGCTGCGAGATATACGGATCGGGCTTGGTCGCAAAGGCGTTCTCATGCAGGGCCAGTGGCGCGGGGGCCAGATTGCCGGCAAAGTTAAGCGCACCCTCTGGCGTGTCGAACGATGCCATAATGCGAGCGCACAGCCAACGCGGCAGTCCCATCAGGCGCGACAGACGAACCAGGCGTCGCTCAGACTCATCTACATCGGACGCCGTGGCAAAGTCCTCAACGTTGTCCGCGACCTTATGCAGCACGGCATTGGCCAAACCGGCGGCAGACTTAGCTCCGCTGCGCACCAGCTCAACGCCCTGACTCACCGCAACGCGACCAGGCGTATGCAGATAGAGCATCTCGAAGGCCGAGATACGAAGCGCCATGCGAACACGCGGCGCAACCTTTTTAGGCTTATCGAGAAACTGATCGAGCAGTTCGTCCAAAATACCCTGCGTGGCGGCCACACCAAGCGCCAAGCGAGCTGCAAAAGCGGAATCGCGCTGGTCAATAGCCTTGGCCGATGCGCGAGAGGACAGCACGTCGCGCGCATACATGCCGCGGCGATCGGCCTCCATCAGCACATCGAGTGCAAGCTTGCGCGCGGGAGACAGCTTGCTCATGACAAAACACCCCACGAAAAATCGGCACCCTGCAGGCCGGCAGCCCAGGCAGAAGCAGCCATAGCACGCTTGCCATCAGGCTTAACCTCGAGCAGCTCAACCGTGCCATCGGAAAGACCAAGGTAAACACGCTTGGCCTTAACGAGAACCTGACCCTCGCCAAGCGACACATCAGCCGGCGCAGCATCGAGCACGCGCACGGTCTTGCCGGCAATCACGCAACGAGCAGGCGCGGTATCGGACGAGGCCAGCACATGACGCACGCAATCAAGCGCCGCCATCTGCGGATCCAGACGCATCTCCAGCTTGGAAATCTTGGCAGCATGGGTCACAAGAGACTCATCCTGCTCAGTCCAAACAGCCGAGCCATCGGCAAGCGAAGGAAGCGTATCAGCCAACAGTTTGCCGCCAAGCTCACCAAGCTCCATGGTCAGCGCCTCAGCATGCTTACCGGCAACCGACGTGGAAGCCTGAGCACAATAAGCACCAGTATCCACG
>CAVFEY010000032.1:0-7185 GCA_963621725.1 Firmicutes bacterium AF25-13AC | reverse complement strand
GTATCCACGCCATGCCCAATGCGCATAATGGAAACGCCAGCAACCTCATCACCAGCGAGAATCGCACGCTGAATAGGAGCAGCCCCACGCCAACGAGGCAGCAAGGACGCATGAACATTCACAATGCCGAGCGGCGCCATATGAAGAACCTCATCGGGCAAAATGCAACCATAGGCAGCCACACAGAAAATATCGGCTTGCGCAGCTTGGAGCGCCTCAACAACCTCGGCCGTCATACGATTAGCCTCAATAACCGGCAATCCCAGCTCAAGCGCCTTGGCCTTAACAGGGGACGGCTCCAGCTTCTTACCACGCCCACGAACAGCATCGGGACGAGTAACAACAAGCGCAATCTCATTACCAGCCTCAACAAGCGAAGTCAGCGAAGGCACAGCAAAATCGGGCGTACCCATAAACACAATACGCATAAAGATCGTCTCCTCTCAACCAAAGCCGAGACGGCTACAAATAACAGCGGAAAGCCAAGTACCCAGCCCATCCGCAATAACAATTCAACAAGAACAAATATACCCAAAACCAAAGAAAGAGCCGCAATAAAAGCAGCTCTTTCAGCAAAGCAATTATCAGCGAAGACGCCCCTCCCTGGCCCAACGGTACCCGGGCGAATCGAGCCAGAACAACGCAGTCCCCGGTGCTGAGCGCCCACATATCGTCCCGCGCGCAGTTTCGCAGCGAAGCGAGAATGTTTGAGCACGGGATGATATGTGGGCGCTCAGCACCGGGGACGGTGGGACCTACTCCGTCTCGCCCGGTCGAGCGCCGCGGGCCAGGGCGTCCTGGTACTCCTTGACTGCCTTGATCCTCTGCATGGGCTTCAGTCGCTCGAACATGGTGTTACCGTGCAGGTGATCGATCTCGTGCTGCAGGCACACGCAGAACAGGTCGCCCGAAGCCTCATAGCGAATCAGGTTGGCGTCCAAGTCGTACGCCTCGACGACGACATGGTCAGGACGCTCAATCTCGCAGCTAATGCCAGGAATGGAAAGGCAGCCCTCGCTAAAGGGCACAAGATGGTCACTCTGCTCAACAATGACAGGGTTGATGAGCACGTAGGGGTCGTAGTCGTTCTTGTCGCTGTAGTCGCAGTCGATGGTGACGAGCTGAATGAGCTCGCCGATCTGCGGGGCAGCCAGGCCGCAACCGCCGTTCTCGAACATCATCTTCTTCATCTTCTCGGCAAGCGCCTCGATCGCCGGGGTGATCTCCTCGATGACGGCGCACTCCTGGCGCAGACGAGGGTCGGGCGACAGTACGATTCCGTTGGCTTCCATGGCCATCCTTTCGGGTTGTTACATCAAATCATAGGCGTCGACGTCAACGCTCACGCTCACGCCGCGCACAGAGCCCACCTCTTTGAGGCAGGCGTCGATATCATCAGAGACATGGTACCCTACCGGCGACTTCACAAGCAGATGGAAGCGGTAACGGTCCTTGGCTCTCTCGATTACACACGAAGCCGGACCAAGCACCTGGGGCACGGCGCTCCCCGCCCGCAAAAAGTCGGGCGCGGCGGCATGCCAGCGACGCTTGAGGAGCTTCGCGATTCGACCGATGTAGTCCTGCGCGTCGTCTCGGTTCGCCGACCACACCAAGATGTTGACCAAGCGAACAAACGGCGGGTACAGCGCGTCGCGGCGCTGGTCCAGGTCGTAGTCGGTAAAGATCGAACGGTCGTGCACAGCGACGGCGCGGATGACCGGATCCTCGGGCAGGTAGGTCTGGATGATCACCTCACCGGGACGATCGCCGCGACCGGCACGGCCCGCCACCTGTTCCAGCAGGTCGTAGGCGCGCTCCCCTGCGCGGAAGTCCGGCAGCTTGAGGGCAAAATCGGCATTGACAACACCCACAAGGGTAACCTCCGGAAAGTCGAGACCCTTGGCAATCATCTGGGTACCCAGCAGAACCGCACAATCGGCGGCATCGAACTGCTCGAGCAGCTTTTTGTGTGCGTCCTTGCCGCGCGTGGAATCGGCATCCATGCGAATGATGGCGACATCCTCGGGCAGCATCTGGTGCAGTGCGTCCTCGATCTGCTGCGTGCCCAGACCCATTTTTGCCAGGTAGCGACTGCCGCATTTGGGGCAACGGCTCGTAGGCGCGGGATACGGCTGCACGCGCCAAGACGAACCGCATGTATGACACTGCAGCGTGTGCGTGCGCTCGTGATACGTAAGCGCGGTGGAGCAGTGGTTGCAGGTTGGGACGCAGCCGCACTCGCGGCACATCAGGAATGGCGCAAAGCCACGGCGGTTATGCAACAGCACGGCCTTCTCGCGGCGCTCGACCACGCGTTCCAGGCCTTCCATCAGCGGCTTTGAGAACATGGAGCGGCTGCCGTGAGAAAACTCGCGGCGCAGGTCGGCAATGCGGACCGTGGGCAGCACGGCGTGTCCCGGGCGCTCGGGCATCTCCACACGCGTCCAGGTGACACCGTTGTACGTACCGCGACGGCTGCGGTCGAGGGCCTCGGCAGAAGGCGTAGCGGAGCCCAGCACAAGTGGGCAGCGATAGCGACGCGCCATCTCGGCCGCCACCTCGCGCGCGTGGTAGCGCGGACTGGAGCCCTGCTTGTAGCTGGTCTCATGCTCCTCGTCGATGATGATGAGGCCCAAGTCGCTGAGCGGACAAAAGAGCGCCGAGCGGGCGCCGACGACCACGCGGGCCGCACCGCTGGCGACCATATCCCACTGGTCCAGGCGCTCGCCAGCCGAAAGGCGCGAATGGAACACGGCGACCGTCTCGCCAAAGCGCGAGCGGAAGCGGCCGACGGTCTGGGCCGTCAGCGAGATCTCGGGCACCAGCACGCAGGCCGAACGGCCGGCCGCCAGCACGCGCTCAATCGCCGAAAGGTAAACCTCGGTTTTGCCGGAGCCGGTGACGCCGTCGACAAGGACCACGTCTCCGTGGGCGTCAAGACGGGCGTGCTCAATCTGCGCGAGCGCCTGCTGCTGGCCGTTGGTAAGTGCGACCGGCGCCTTGCCGCTTGCCGAGGACAGCGTGGTCTGCTCGCTGCAGCCACGCCACGCACGGCGCTCTTCCACCACCACGACACCGCGTTTTTCAAGCGCCTTGATGGTCGCCGACATGCTGTTATAGAGCAGGTTGAGGTCGCGCGTCGTGACCGGGCCGCATTGGAGCGCCTCGATGAGCTGACGTTGACGAACCGCTGTCTTGGGCGGCGTGTAGTCGAAACCCTCGGGCGTGAGCATGACCCAGCGGTTTTGGATAGGTTTGACGGCGGGGCGCTCAACCGTCCACACGCCGTCATCGCCCTTGACCACGCGCGGACTTCCACCCGGGGGCAAGAACAAACGCAGGCACTCGGAAAGCGTCGCGACATACTCGCGGCTCATCCAGCGTGCGATACGGGCAGCCTCGACAGTAAAGAGCGGTTTGCTGAGGATAGCCTCGATGGGCTTGATGCGTGCGGGGTCGAGGGCGATGTTGCCTTGTAGGTCGTCCAGCTCAGGCGCGATGTCGACGATGTAGCCCGCGGCCGCACGATTGCCAAAATGAACTAGGACGGTGGAGCCGATCTGGACATCGTTTGCGAGTGACTGCGGAATGCCGTAGGCAAACGGCTCAGACAGTGCACGCGTCGGGATGTCGAGGACCACGCTCGCATAGGCGGTGACGGGCTCGGGTGCAGGCTTAGGCTGAGCCGAGGCAGCGGCAGACACTGGCTTCGCCGGAACCTCCTCCGGTTCCGGCGAACCAAACAGCGACAGTTGCTCGGCCATGGCCCCAGCACCTCCCATCCCATTCGTCTTCAGAAACAAGAGCCCCGCTCGGGTGAACGGGGCTCGGATACGTGCGTTTACGCGGCTGCTACAGCGCCATTGTGCGGGCGCGATCGATGCGCGCCAGGCAGTCGTCGCGGCCGACGAGCGCCATGGTCTCACCCAGCGGAGGGCTCACCATATTGCCGCATACGGCGACGCGCACAGCTTGGAACACCACGCGCTTCTTAAGGTCCATCTGCTCGGGCAGCGGCTCAAGCGCGGCGTCGATGTTGGCAGCCGTCCACTCGTCCACGCCCTCAAGCGCGGCCTTGGCGGCATCCAGAATGGCGCCCATGCCTTCCTTGGCCAGGCCCTTGTTAACGGACTTCTCGTCATACTCGAGCGTCTCGGCCGTAGCGAAGATGGGAGCGGCGACGGTCACGGCGTCGGCCGGCATCTTGGTGCGCGGCTTGACGATAGCGGCAAGCGCGTCGATCCAGTCCTCGCCGTACTCGACATTACCCTCGATGAGACCCGCCTCGTGCAGCTCGGGGACCATGATCTCATCGGCAAACTGAGCATCGGACATGCCATTAATGTACTCGGCGTTGACCCAGTCGAGCTTCTTGGGGTCGAAGGTCGCCGGGTTCTTGGAGATGCGGTCGAGCGAGAACTTGCTGGCCAGGACATCGCGCGGGATGATCGTGGTCTCGCCGTCGAGCGACCAGCCGAGCAGCGCCAGGTAGTTGACGAAGGCGTCGGACAGGTAGCCGGCGTCGCGGTACTCCTCCACCGAGGTGGCGCCGTGGCGCTTGGAGAGCTTTTTGCCGTCGGCGCCCAGGATCATGGAGATGTGGGCGAACGTGGGCACGGGAGCGCCGAGGGCCTCGTACACCATGACCTGACGCGGGGTGTTGGACAGATGGTCGTCGCCACGGATGACATGGGTGATCTTCATCATGGCGTCGTCGACGACGGTCGCGAAGTTGTACGTGGGCGTGCCATCGGAGCGGAAGATGACAAAGTCGTCGAGCTCCTTGGCGTCGAAGGTCACCTCGCCGTGAACGGCGTCGTGGATGACGACATCGCCGCGGTCCTCGGGCACCTTGATGCGCAGGACGTAGGACTCCCCGGCCTCGATGCGGCGGCGGGCCTCCTCGGGATCAAGATCGCGGCAACGGCGCTGATAGCCCTGGAAGGGGTCCTTGCGCTCCTGCGCGGCCTTGCGGTCGGCGTCGAGCTGCTCCTTGGTGCAGAAGCAGGGATAGGCCTTGCCCTCGTCCCAAAGCTTCTGGGCGGCCTGCTTGTACAGGTCCAGACGCTCGGTCTGGGCGTAGGGGCCAAAATCGCCGCCCACCTCGGGACCCTCGTCCCAGTCCAGGCCCAGCCAACGCATGGCGCGCAGGATGATCTGCGTGTTCTCGTCGGTGGAGCGGGTGGGGTCGGTGTCGTCGATGCGCAGGATGAACGTGCCGCCGTTAGCGCGGGCGAAAGCCCAGTTATAGATAGCGGTGCGGGCGCCGCCGATGTGCAGCTTGCCCGTCGGTGAGGGTGCAAAGCGGACGCGAACGTCTGATGCCATGGAAATCTCCTCGATTGCAGGATGGATGTCTAACCGCATCAGTATAAAGCATCAAAGCAACCTCCGCACAAAGGGCACCGACCTACTCATTGGGGACAGACTTAAATGACCAGTCGTTGGAGACGTTCTTAGTTTAAGGCTGGTCATTTATGTCTGTCCCCAATGAGTAGGTGCGGAAAGGGTGTGAATGTTTGATTTACGCGCTATGATGTGCCCTTGCATAGAGAGCCCGGCGGAATGGTAACGGTCGCCGGGACACGTTTTTGAAAGGACAATCATGTCAGAAGAACTTCGTTCCATCCCGCCCCAACACGGGTCCTTTGTTTTTACGTCGGAGTCGGTGACCGAAGGTCATCCCGATAAGATCGCTGACCAGATCAGCGACGCCGTCCTCGACGCAATCCTCGCCAAAGAAATAGAGCTCCAGGAGCAGGGCTACATCGCCCCCAACGGCGTGCCTGCCAACGTGGAGAACGTCCGCTGCGCCTGCGAGACCCTCGTGACCACCGGCACCGTCATCGTCGCCGGCGAGATTCGCACCCAGGCCTACGTAGACGTTCAGGAAATCGCCCGTGGCGTTATCCGCCGCATTGGCTACAACCGTGCCAAGTTCGGTTTTGACTGCGACACCTGCGGCGTCATGAGCCTCATCCACGAGCAGTCGCCCGATATCGCCCAAGGCGTTGACGAGTCCTTCGAGACCCAGACCGGCGCTACCACCGACCCGATCGACCTGATCGGTGCCGGCGACCAGGGCATGATGTTCGGATATGCCTCCAACGAGACCAAGACCCTCATGCCCATGCCGCACTACCTGGCAAGCCGCCTGGCCGAGCGCCTGGCCGCCGTACGCCACGACGGTACCCTGCCCTATCTGCGTCCCGACGGCAAGACCCAGGTCACCGTGCGCTACGAGGAAGGCAAGCCCGTCGAGGTCACGACCATCGTCATCTCCACGCAGCACGCTGCCGAGATCGAGGACATGGGCAAGATCAAGGCCGACCTCATCGAGCACGTCATCACCCCGGTCATGGCCACTGAGAACATGCCGTGGGATAACGCGGACATCTACGTGAACCCCACCGGTCGCTTTGTCGTGGGCGGCCCCATGGGCGACACGGGCCTCACCGGCCGCAAGATCATCGTCGACACCTACGGCGGCTACGGTCGTCACGGCGGCGGTGCCTTTAGCGGAAAGGACTGCACCAAGGTCGACCGCTCCGCCGCGTATGCCGCGCGCTGGGTCGCCAAGAACGTGGTATCCGCCGGTCTGGCCGACCGCTGCGAAGTCGAGCTTGCCTACGCCATCGGCGTTTCCAAGCCCCTTTCAATCATGGTCGACACCTTCGGAACCGCCAAGGTTGCCGAGGACACGATCGTTAAGGCCGTAGAGAAGACCTTCGACCTGCGCCCGGGTGCAATCATCCGCGACCTAGACCTGCGTCGCCCCATCTACGAAAAGACGGCAGCCTACGGTCACTTCGGCCGCGAAGACCCCGACTTCACCTGGGAGAAAACCGACCGAGTCGAAGAACTCAAAGCAGCCTGCGGCCTGTAAGCTAACTCGAAAAGCTACAGCCAAATAACAACGCACCAAAAGAAGTACCGGCCCCAACCGGTACTTCTTTTTTATTTAAAGGTGGTGAAGATGAGCCTACCTGGGACATGGAATAAATCACAGGCCGATAAATTTTGCAGCAGAGCGACTCCAACCATGTATCCTAAGTTCCGAGGGCTTTAGTATTTGGTCGATCGCGAGTTCCGCACGAGCCGGAGGCCACTTAATGTGGCCTCCGTGCGAGCAGGACTGTCCGAGCAGGCGACCAAATACTAAAGCCCTCGGAACGGCGGGACAGA
>CAVFEY010000031.1:0-30887 GCA_963621725.1 Firmicutes bacterium AF25-13AC | reverse complement strand
ACCTCCATCTCGCCGAAGCGCTGGCCGCCGAACTGGGCCTTGCCGCCCAGAGGCTGCTGGGTAACCAGGCTGTAAGGGCCGGTCGAACGGGCATGGATCTTGTCGTCGACCATGTGGCCGAGCTTGAGGATGTAGGACGTACCCACGGTAATGGGCTCGCGGAACTCCTCGCCGGTGCGGCCGTCGAACAGACGGGTCTTGCCGCGCTCGTCAAGCTGGGTGACGAACTCGGGACGCATGTGATCGCCAAAGGCAGCGGTGGCCTTGTTGAGCATGTTCTTGTTGGCACGACGAATGACCTCGGCGATCTCGTCCTCCTTGGCGCCGTCGAAGACAGGCGTGGCGGTGAAGAACGGACCGGGGACGTACTTGTCGGAGTCGGCCTGCTCGGTATCCCAACCGCAGGCAGCGGCCCAGCCAAGGTGGCACTCGAGCAGCTGGCCGACGTTCATACGCGAGGGAACGCCCAGCGGGTTGAGGATAACGTCGATCGGGGTACCGTCAGCCATGTAGGGCATGTCCTCGACCGGCAGAACGTTACAGATAACACCCTTGTTGCCGTGGCGGCCGGCGATCTTATCGCCCTGCTGGATCTTACGACGCTGGGCGACGTAGACGCGCACCTGCTCGTTGACGCCGGGGGCCAGGTCGTCGCCGTTCTCGCGGCTAAAGCGGACGACGTCGATGACGCGGCCGTAAGCGCCGTGAGGCATCTTAAGGGAGGTGTCGCGGACGTCGTGGGCCTTGGCACCGAAGATGGCGCGCAGCAGGCGCTCCTCGGCGGTCAGAGCGCTCTCGCCCTTAGGCGTGACCTTGCCGACCAGGATGTCGCCAGGGCCGACCTCGGCGCCGATGCGGATAATGCCGTCCTCGTCGAGGTTGGCAAGCATGTCCTCGGAGAGGTTCGGGATCTCGCGGGTGATCTCCTCGGGGCCGAGCTTGGTGTCGCGGGCATCGATCTCGTGACGGGTGATGTTGATGGTCGTCAGCAGGTCCTCGGCCACCAGGCGCTCGGACACGACGATACCGTCCTCGTAGTTGAAGCCTTCCCACGGCATGTATGCCACGGTGAGGTTCTGGCCCAGTGCGAGCTCGCCATGATCGGTCGAAGGACCGTCAGCCAGGGGCTCGCCCTGCTCAACGGTGTCACCGACGCGCACGAGCGGACGGTGGTTGATGCAGGTGGACTGGTTGGAGCGCTGGTACTTGGCAAGGTGATACTCGTCCATGCCGCCGGCATGCTTGATGATGATCTTGGCGGCGTCGGCAAAGATGACCTCGCCGGCGTTCTTGGCCAGGGTGACCTCGCCGGAGTCCAGAGCGGCGCGGCGCTCCATGCCGGTACCGACATAGGGAGCGGCGGGGTGAACCAGCGGCACGGCCTGACGCTGCATGTTGGCGCCCATCAGCGTACGCTTGGCGTCGTCGTGCTCCAGGAACGGGATCAGCGTGGCTGCGACGGAGAGCATCTGACGCGGCGAGACGTCCATGTAGTCGACGTCCTCGACGGGCACGTCGGCGGGAGCGCCGAAGGAGCCGTCGAAGTCGCGGGTACGGGCGATCACGGTGTGCGGACGGACAATCTTGCCCTCGGCATCAGTCGTGATGAACTCGTTGGTCTTGGGATCGAGCGGCGTGTTGGCCGGCGCGATGACGTGCTTCTCTTCCTCGTCAGCGGTCATCCAGTCGATCTGGTCGGTGGCAACGCCGTTCTCGACGCGGCGGAACGGGGCCTCGATGAAGCCGTACTCGTTGACGCGGGCGTAGAGGGCGAGCGAGCCGATCAGGCCGATGTTGGGGCCTTCGGGGGTCTCGATCGGGCACATGCGGCTGTAGTGCGAGTTGTGGACGTCGCGGACGGCCGTCGGCACGTTGGTGCGGCGGCTGGAGCCGGACTTGTGGCCGGCAAGACCGCCAGGGCCGAGTGCGGACAGACGGCGCTTGTGGGTCAGACCGGTCAGGGGGTTCGCCTGGTCCATGAACTGCGAGAGCTGCGAGGAACCGAAGAACTCCTTGATGGAGGCCACGATCGGGCGGATGTTGATGAGCGACTGCGGGGTGATCTCGTCGATGTCCTGGGAGCTCATGCGCTCACGGACGACGCGCTCCATACGGCTCATGCCGATACGGAACTGGTTGGCGACGAGCTCGCCGACGGTGCGGATACGGCGGTTGCCGAAGTGGTCGATGTCGTCGACCTTGAAGCCCTGCTCGCCGGCAGCGAGGGACAGCAGGTAGCGCAGCGTCGCGACGATATCCTCGTCGGTGAGCACCGTGACCTCTTCCTCGGTGGTGAGGTTGAGCTTCTTGTTGACCTTGTAACGACCGACGCGGGCCAGGTCGTAGCGCTGCGGGTTAAAGAGCAGACCCTCGAGCAGGCTGCGGGAAGCGTCCACGGTGGGAGGCTCGCCCGGGCGCAGGCGACGGTAGATCTCGATAAGGGCATCCTCGCGGGTGAGGGCGGTGTCGCGCTCCAGGGTGCGCTTAATGACATCGGAGTTGCCGAGCAGCTCGATGATGTCGTCGTTGGTGACGGCGATGCCAAGGGCGCGCAGGAACATCGTGGCGCTCTGCTTGCGCTTACGGTCGATGGAGACCATGAGCTGGTCGCGCTTGTCGACCTCAAACTCAAGCCAGGCACCGCGGGACGGGATGATCTGGGCCTTGTAGATCTGCTTGCCCGAATCCATCTCGGAGCTGTAGTACACGCCCGGGGAGCGGACGAGCTGCGAGACGACGATACGCTCGGTACCGTTGATGATGAAGGTGCCCTGATCGGTCATCATGGGGAAGTCGCCCATAAAGACGAGCTGCTCCTTGATCTCGCCGGTCTCCTTGTTGGTGAGACGGACGTCGGTCAGAAGCGGGGCCTGATAGGTCATGTCCTTCTCGCGGCACTCCTCGACGGTGTGCGCGGGGTCGCCGAACTGATGCTCGCCGAAGGTAACCTCGAGAACATGGTTCTGGCTCTGGATGGGGCTGGATTCCTTGAACGCCTCACGAAGGCCCTCGTCCTTAAAACGCTCAAAGGATTCCCTTTGAACAGAGATAAGGTTGGGGAGCTCCATGGCCTCCGGGATTTTCCCGAAGCTGACGCGCTTGCGCTCAGTGGCAGTGTATGCGTAGGTCACCAGGTTTTTCCTCCTTCACGGAAATGCTCGGTGGGTTGGCGAGGCATAGCTTCGCCAGTTATCGCAACCTAATAGTTTATCAGGTAGCGACCGTTGGGCAAGAAAAGCCTTGACGCGATTGAGTTTTTGGAGTAGCAAAGTTTTTCGACAGAAAATACGCAGGTAGATGCATGTATATCGAACACCTGTTCATATATTTTCTGTGAACAGAGAGTCGGCAATCGCAGCTCTTATAAAAAACGGGCGCGAACCGAGGTCCGCGCCCGTAAATGTCGATGCCCGAAGGCTTACTTGCGCATCAATCCGCCGCGCTCGTCGATGGCGTCCCAGAAGGCACTGGCAAAGCGAGGGTCACTTGCAGCCATGAGGGCGTTGGTGGCCATCCAGCCAGAGGGAGTGCCGGTGTCGTAGCCCGACAGCGGGTCGATGACGACGGCATACATGGCCTCGCGGTCGAGCGAACGGGCCATGGCGTCGGTGAGCTGGATCTCGCCGCCCTTGCCGGCCTGCTGATCTGCCAGCAGGTCCATGACCAGCGGGCTCAGCAGATAGCGGCCGACGATGTACAGGTTGGACGGAGCAGCCTCGGGAGCGGGCTTCTCGACCAGACCGCCGATACGCCAGACAGCGCCCGGCTCTGCATCGGCAACGTCCTCGGCGCCCTCGAGCGAACCGACGCGCTCGCCGGCGATAACGCCGTAGCGGCTGACCTCCTCGGGCGAGCAAGCAGCGACGGCGATAACCGAAGCGCCACCGTGCTCCTTGGAAACGGCGAGCATCTTGTCGCAGATGTCGCGGTTAGGCACAACGTAGTCGCCCAGAAGAACCAGGAAGTTCTCCCCTGCCACGGCGTCGGCAGCAGAGCGGATAGCATGGCCGAGGCCCTTGGGCTCGTACTGATAACGGAAGTCGACCGGCATACCGCCAGCGTGGGCGACGGCATCGGCATAGGCGTTCTTGCCGCGCTCGCGCAGCAGGTTCTCGAGCGAGCGATCGGGCTGGAAGTAGTTCAGCAGCTCGGGCTTGCCGGGAGAAGTAACGATGATGGCATCGTCGACCTCCTCGGGGTCGAGCGCCTCCTCGACGACATACTGAATGACGGGCTTGTCGAGCACCGGCAGCATCTCTTTGGGCGTGCACTTAGTGCCAGGCAGAAAACGCGTGCCAAGACCGGCGGCTGGGATGATTGCCTTCATGTTATTCAAAGATCCTTTCGCAGGCGCAAAAGCGCCCCATGCGTGCGGCACACAGCCGCAGACCAAATTGCGATACCCAAGTATCTTACCGCTGGAGCTATATGTCGCTACAAGGCAGAGACAATTCTTCAGCAGGTCAACGCAAATTATTGCTCGAATGGTGCAATTTTATTGCCCAACGGCAAGGTACCCGATACGACGCAAATCACAGAACATGGCAGTTTGAGCAACCGATGTCGAGGGACCGAAAAACAAAAAAGACGGGGCTCGCAATGCGAACCCCGTCTGCAAAGAAATCTGGCGAGAAAGCCTGATTACTTGAGGGTGACAGCAGCGCCAGCAGCCTCGAGCTTCTCCTTGGCAGCCTCGGCGTCCTCCTTCTTGGCACCCTCGAGAACAGCCTTGGGAGCGCCCTCGACGACCTCCTTGGCCTCCTTCAGGCCAAGGTTGGTGAGCTCACGGACGGCCTTGATGACCTGGATCTTGTTGTCGCCGAAGCCCTCGAGCACGACGTCAAACTCGGTCTTCTCCTCGGCCTCAGCAGCGCCAGCAGCGGGAGCGGCGACAACAGCGGCAGGAGCAGCGGCGGAAACGCCGAAGGTGTCCTCGATAGCCTTGACGAGCTCGGAAGCCTCGAGAAGGGTCATTTCCTTAAGAGCATCGATGATCTCATCGGTGGTAAGCTTAGCCATTTCTAAGTCCTTTCGGTTTCCGTGCAGATGCACGGAGATCAGTTAAAACACGACGCGAATGCGCCAGGGGTGCGGCGTTGCCGCCGCGGGTGAAAACAGCAACTAGGCTGCCTTCTGCTCGGAGACCTGCTGGATCGAACGAGCGAGACCAGAGGAAACGCCGTTGACGCAGACAGCGATGTCGCGAGCGAAACCGGAGATGAGACCGGCGATCTGGCCGAGAAGCTGATCCTTGGTGGGCAGCTCGGCGATAGCCTTAACATCATCAGCGGAAACGGCCTTGCCGTCGGAGATACCGCCCTTGATCTCAAGGACGCCCTTGGACTTAGCGGAGAAGTCCTTAAGGGCCTTAGCGGCCTCGACCGGCTCGGTCTCGTAGAACACATAAGCGACGGGGCCGGCGAGGATCTCGTCGATCTCGGGCTGCTCCTGGTTCTTGAGGGCGATCTTGACCAGGTTGTTCTTGTAGACCTTCATCTCGGCGCCGCACTCGCGAAGCTGATGACGCAGCTCCTGAGCCTGCTTAACCGTCAGACCGTTGTAGTTGACGACGAACAGACCGGCGTTCTCGGCGATACGGGACTCGATCTCTGCAACCTTGTCGATTTTGTACTGCTGGGGCATGAATTACACCTCCTCGAATTCTTTCCGGGCACGGTCCGCCACAAGGACGTGACGGGGGCATGTCCAAAAAGAAAGCCCCCGCGCTGCATGAGCGACGGGGGCGAGAAGACATATCTACTCGACCACCTCGGCTGGCGGGATATCCCATTAAGCTCGCGGGCGATGCCCGTTTGCACCGGCTGTCTCTGGCAGCGGATTCGTGCGTGAACCGAAAGTATTATGGCGGGGACCCCGGCGTCGGTCAACGGGCGCGAGGATTCGTACACAAACCCTGCATACGCTCCGACCGGAAGGGGCAGAGTTACGGTAACTTTGCTGCGAATCCTCGTGTCCGTTGAGCGACGCGCCCCACTCACAATCCTTAAGTCGGTAGGCTGATGTGTTGCATCCCTGAGGGCTACAGAGTTGAAAGGAAGGTGGACAGGCGGCGGAGGCCTTCGTCCAGGTCTTTGTCGGAAACGCAATAGCTGAGGCGGATGTGGCCTTCGGTGCCGAAGCAGTTTCCGGGGACTAGGGCTACGTTGGCCTCTTTGATGGCTTTGATGCAGAAGTCTTCGCTTGTTAGGCCGAATTGTTTGATGCTGGGGAAGGCGTAGAAGGCGCCTGCCGGTTCCACTACGTCGAGGTCCATGGCGTTTAAGGCTTCGAGTACGCGCTCGCGGCGGGCTCGGTAGACTTTGAGCATAGGGGTTGGGTCGACGGTGAGGGCCTGGGCTGCGGCGTCCATCTCGAAGGAGACGGCGCTCGATACTAAGTATTGGTGGGCCTTTGCGATCTCGGCGATGACGGGGGTTGCCGCTGCGAGCCAGCCCAGGCGCCAGCCGGTCATAGCCCAGGGCTTGGAGAAGCTCTCGATGACTACCGTCTGCTCACGAAGCTCCGGGTGGCGCTGGGCAAAGCGCTCGTAGCCGTCCACGTAGACCAGGCGGTTGTATACGTCGTCGCAGATCACGTAGATGCCCGCCTGCTCCGCCACGTGTGCCACGGCGTCGAGCGATGCTGCGTTGAGGATGCAGCCCGTGGGGTTGTTGGGCGAGCAGATGACGATGGCCTTGGTCGCCGGCGTCACGCAAGCACGAAGCGCATCCTCGTCAATCTGAAATTGCGCAGGCTCCGTATCCAAAAAGACCGCTTTGGCGTGGTTGGCCACGACGATGCTCTCGTACAGACCAAAGGCCGGCGTGGGGATAATGACCTCGTCGCCGGGGTTGAGCATAGCCATGAATGTTGCCGACAGTGCCTCGGTCGCGCCGTCGGTTAGGATGACCTCGTCAGCCGAAAACGTAAGGCCCGCGTCCCCCATGTAGGCAGACAACGCCTCACGCAGGGCGGGGCGACCGTTGTTGGGCGGATAGTGCGTGTCGCCGCGGTCGAGCGAGGCCGTCACCTCGGCGCTAATCACATCAGGCGTGGGAAAATCGGGCTCGCCGAGCGCAAGCGCGATGCACCCTGGGTGCTGGGCGGCGAGCGCGTTGATCCGGCGGATACCGGAGGGCTTGAGCGTGGCAAGCGAGGTGTTCATGGGCAGACGCATGGCGTTCCTTTCGTAAGGGTTGCACTAGGATAGCGCGGCGAGACGTCACCAGACGGTGTAACCTAAACGGAAACCAACCGGAAAGGAGATGGCATGGAGGTGACCGCGCGCGGCGATGTGCCAAAAACGCTGCAAACCATTGCGTATATCAGCATTCCCGAGAGCGTCGATCTTGAGTTTTTGCTCTGGGACCTGCAGGATGCCATCGCCGCCTATGCACAACTTTCCGGCACCGCGCTCCCCCGCCCGGTTGACTTGAAGGCGGATAATGCCGACGGCGTTGCCGATGGCATCGTGCTCGGTGTTAATGATGCATTTGATGATGAAGCGATGACCTCTGTCGAGCAGATACTCAATCGCCTTAAGAATACAGACGCGCGCGTCTATGTCGTCGTTCAGGCCCTGTCCAAAAACACCAAGCAGGCGGACGAAGCCCTCGACCGCCTGTATCGGGCATGTCTTCTACGTGATCTGGCGTGGTGCGACGGCGTTGTCGTCTGTGCCGGCAGCGGCATTGCGGCTCTTCGCCACTCACCGCGCATGGGACTCCTACGCCGGCCTTTTTCGGAAGCGATGGATAAGCTTGTGGGCGCTGTGCGCATGGGCTGCTCCATTGAGCATGCACAGCTGCTTGGCGGCGGCGATGCCGATAGTGTCGACGTCGACGGCATGGTGCGCGTCAAGCCTGCCGTGCCCGCACCAATCTGGCGCGCCATCATCAAACGCCTCGGCACCCATGCTCAATCAAGTATCTAAATTAGAGAGCGGCCCAGTCAGCTGCCTCGCGCCAGCGCTCAACAAGGCGCTCTAGGCGCCACGCCGCATTGGCGGGACTTGTCGAGGGCAGGACGATGGCGGGCAGCCCGGTGCGTTCTTGTAGATAGCGCTTGTAGAGCCGGCCAGCTGTACCACCGTTGCATATCACCTGCTCAATGGGAGTTGCGCCGGTAATGCGCTCGATATGTGCCGGCACAACGTTGCGAATGCTCGCGTCGCTCGAGCCCTTAATGTTGCAGCTCTCGATCACATCCCACAGGGCCACGCCGCCGTTCAGCAGCATGGCTCGCTTGGCGGCTATCGAGGCGTCGAGCGTCGCGGGCTCACCGCTCGCCAAAGGATCGCCCTCGTTGGGCGGCACGGGCACACCGAGGCACGCAGCCACCACGCGCCAAAAGCGATTCTGAGGGTTGCCGTAATAAAAGACATTGGCGCGCGAAAGCACCGAGGGAAACGACCCGAGCACCAAAACGCGCGAGTGCTGGTCGAACACGGGCTCAAACCCATGCTCAATATGTTGATAGCCCTCGTCAGACGCTGCCATGGCCTAGGCCCTCAACAGATAGCGCACTTCGTAGGGCGCAAGCTCAAGGGAGCCCGTCAGCTCGACCGTGGGCACGCCGTCGGCAAGCAAATCGACAAAGGAGCCGTTGAGCTCGCCGGCGCCAAAGGTGTAAGGCTCGCCCACGGCGTTCACCGCCACGAGCACCGTCGCGTCGTCGCAGGCGCGCTCAAACAACAGTTGCTTGTTCTGGATCACCACATTGCGATAGGCACCGTAGTTGAGAGCGCGTGCCGCCGCATCGTCGGCCGAGCGAAGGTACGCCAGCTGCGTGATGAAGGCCGTCAGCTCGTTGGGCGCAGGCTCATCGAGCGCAGGGCGCAGCGCCCAGTCGCCATCGGGGCCGCCCTTTTCACCAGCAATTCCCCACTCGCTGCCATAGTAGACGCACGGGATGCCCGGCATGCCAAAGAGCATGCCATAGGCGGGACGCAGGCACGATTTGTCGGTAAGGATGCTTGCCAGGCGCGGCACGTCGTGGTTGTCGACAAACGACAGCAGGTGTTTGCCGCGGTAGATGCACCAGGGGTCGCCGCCAAACTGACGGTGCAGCGAGTGCGCAATTTCGAACATATTGACCGAGTTAAAGCTGGAGTACAGGCCCTTGTAACACTCGTAGTTGGTGCAGGAGTCGAGCATCTCGTCGTTGACGATCTGGTTGTAGTCGCCGTGGAGCGTCTCGCCGATCAGCACGAAGTCGGGCTTGAGCTCGCGGGTAAAGGCATGTAGGCGGCGCATAAAGTCGCGGTCGAGCATATAGGCGACGTCCAGACGCAGGCCGTCGACGCCAAAGACCTCGGCCCAGCGGCGCACGGACTCGAGCAGGTAATCGACCACAGCGGGATTTTGCAGGTTGAGCTTCACAAGCTCAAAATGGCCTTCCCAGCCCTCGTACCAAAAGCCATCGCCATAGCAGGAATCGCCGTCAAAGCTAATGTGGAACCAGTCCTTGTACGGCGAGTCCCACTTGCGCTCCTGCACATCGCGGAAGGCCCAAAAACCGCGGCCGACGTGGTTGAAGACGGCATCGAGCACCACGCGGATGCCATGGGCATGCAGCGTGTCGCATACGGCGGCAAAGTCGGCATCCCCGCCCAGGCGACGGTCTATATGGCGCAGGCTGCGCGTGTCGTAGCCATGGCTGTCGGATTCGAGCGGCGGGTTGATGAGCACGGCGCCAACGCCGAGTTCCTGCAGGTAGTCGGCCCATTGGGCGATTTTCATGATAGGAGCATCAGGGTTGGGCGCGGCGTTGGCAGCCTGGGCGAGCTCATCCTCGGCAACGGGCGCGGCGTTTTCGCGCGGAGCCCCGCAAAAGCCCAGCGGATAGATCTGATAGAACGTCGTCTCGTATGCCCACATAACAGCCTCCCGGTAAGCTCAACACAACGACATCCATTGTATGCCTGCCGTGCATCCCCTCCCCCAAAATAAGTTGCGGTGGAATAGTTCCTGTCTGGGCCTTCAGAAGCCTTAAACAGGAACTATTCCACCGCAACTGATGAGGGGACGTGATTAGGCGACGGGCTTGGCGCGGCGGATGGCCGGAAACAGCACGGTGATGGCGAGGATGACGCCCACGACGGCAATCGCCCCGCCCACAAAGCCGATCCAGGCGATACCGGGACCCGAAACCACGGCTCCGCCGATCGCGGTACCCGTGCCGATACCGAGGTTGAACAGGCCCGAGAAGATCGACATGGCGACGGCCGACGAATCTGCCGGCGTGTGCTTGATGAGCTCGGCCTGAAACGCCACGTTAAAGGCCGTGGCGCAGCAACCCCACAGTGCGCAGACGGCAAGCACTGTCACGAGCGACGATGCGGCCGGCCCCATGAGCAGCAGGGCCACCGGCACGCCGGAGAGCGTGATAGCCAAGAACGGGAAGCGATGCCCATCGAACAGGCGGCCAAACAGCCAGCTTCCGAGCAAACCAGAGCAGCCAAACGCCGTCAGCGTCATGGTAATGGCGCCCGCATCGACGTGCGCGACCTGCGCCAGGAAGGGCTCGATATAGCTGTAGCTTGCGTAATAGCCGGTCGCCATGAAGACCGTGACTGCGTAGAGCGCGATGAGGAGCGGGTTCTTGAGCAGCTCGGGCAGCTGTTTGACAGTAAAGCGCTCACCCGCCGGCATGGCCGGGAACACCGCTGCCTGGTAGACGACCGCGATGGCTGAGAGGCCCCCGACCACGGCAAACGTCATGCGCCAGCCCACGGCCAAGCCAATGGCGCGACCGAGCGGCAGGCCAAAGATCTGCGCGATGGACGAGCCCGTAGCGATCATGCTGATGGCGAGCGCGCCGTGGCGAGTGTCGACCAGGCGCGAGGCCATAATCGAGGCGACTGACCAGAACACGGCATGTGCGCAAGCGACCACCAGGCGCGCGCAGACCAGGATGGGATAGGTCGGCGCCACAGCGGACAGGAACTGACCGAGCGAGAACACAGCCAGCACGCCCAGCAGCATCCGCTTGAACTCAAAGCGCGAGGCGAACACCATGAGCGGCAGCGACAGCAGCATGACGCCCCAGGCATAGACCGAGATCATGATGCCCGCCTGGGCCTCGGTGAGCGAGAACGACGCGGCGATATCAGTCAAAAGGCCGATGGGCATAAACTCCGACGTGTTGAACACGAACGCACAGCAGGTGAGCCCGACGAGTGGGAGCCACTGCTTGAGCGTGATGCCGCCTTGCCTTGTCTGAGTCATATATAACGTCTCCAATCGTTTTGAGCGGAGGCGATTATATAGCAACGGCCCCGCATCCGTCAGTACAGATGCGGGGCCGAAAACAATTCGATACACAGAGGTTGCGCCGTCAATTCATAACTAAGCCAACCCCAGCAATATGCCCGCCGAATGCACGACAAACGCCACAATCCAGGCAACGGCGACCTGAAACGCGAATACAGCCACGGCATAGCGCGCGCCCAACTCGCTCTTGACGGCGCCGATTGCCGCCACACAAGGCGGGTACAGCAACGTAAAGACCAAGAACACGTAGGCGGTAAACGGCGAAAACATGGTCGACAGCGCCGCGGGAGAGGTTGCGCCCAAAAGCACCGTGAGCGTCGAGATGACGCTCTCCTTGGCAATGAGCCCCGTGACGAGCGCCGTCGAGGCGCGCCAGTCGCCAAAGCCGAGCGGGGCCAACACCGGCGCGATGATGCTACCCAGACCGGCAAGCAGGCTTTGCGACTGGTCGGCGACCACGTTAAAGCGGATGTCGAACGTCTGAAGGAACCAGATGACCACGGTCGCGGCAAAGATAATGGTAAAGGCCTTGGTGATGAAGTCCTTGGCCTTATCCCATGCCAGCATCACCGTCGTCTTGACGCTCGGCAGGCGGTAATTGGGAAGCTCCATGATAAACGGTACCGGGTCGCCCTTAAATGCCGTGCGGTTGAGCACCAAAGCCGCGATGCAGCCGACCACGATACCGATCAGATAGAGCGAGACCATGGCGGGAACCGTTGCCTGTGGGAAAAACGCCCCGCACAGCAAGCCGTAAACCGGCAACTTGGCTGAGCAGCTCATAAACGGTGTGAGCATGACCGTCATCTTGCGGTCGTGCTCGGATGGGAGCGTACGGGTCGACATGATAGCCGGCACGGTGCAGCCAAAACCGACGAGCATGGGCACGAAGCTGCGGCCCGACAGGCCAAAGCGACGCAACACCTTATCCATGACAAAGGCCACGCGCGCCATGTATCCGGAGTCTTCCAGAATGGAGAGGAACAAAAAGAGCACGACGATAATCGGCAGGAAGGTCAGCACACTGCCCACGCCCGTAAGCACGCCGTCGACAGCCAGCGAGCGCACCACGTCGTTGGTACCGAACGCCTTGAGGCCCGCATCGGCCGAGGCGATGATGGCAGCGATACCGTCCTCCATGAGTCCCTGCAACGCCGCGCCGATCACGCCAAACGTCAGCCAAAAGACGAGGCCCATGATCACCAGAAACGCCGGAATGGCTGTGTAACGACCTGTCAGGATGCGGTCAATCTTGACGGAGCGCACGTGCTCGCGGCTCTCGTGCGGCTTGACGACGCAACGCCCGCACACGTCGCCGATAAAGCTAAAACGCATATCGGCCAGCGCAGATAGGCGGTCGGTGCCGGCCTCGCCCTCCATCTGGGTGATGATGTGCTCGATAGCGTCGAGCTCATTGCGATCCAGGTGAAGCGCCTCGGTTACCAGCTCATCGCCCTCGACCAGCTTGGTCGCCGCAAAGCGCACCGGGATGTGCGCCGTCACGGCATGGTCCTCGATCAGGTTAGCAATGCCGTGGATGCAGCGATGCAGCGCGCCGCCGTCCGGACCGTCGGGCGCGCAAAAGTCCAGGCGACCGGGGCGCTCGCGGAACCGCGCCACGTGCAAGGCATGATCCACCAGCTCGCCGATGCCCTCGTTGCGGGCAGCGCTAATGGGGACAACGGGCACGCCCAACAGGCTCTCGAGCAAGTTGACGTCTACGGCGCCGCCGTTGGCGGTCACCTCGTCCATCATGTTGAGCGCGATGACCATAGGACGGTCAAGCTCCATGAGCTGCAGTGTCAGGTACAGGTTGCGCTCGATGTTGGTGGCGTCAATGATGTCGATGATGGCGTCCGGACGCTCGTCGAGGATGAACTGACGGCTCACGACCTCCTCGCCTGTGTACGGCGACAGGGAGTAAATGCCGGGCAGGTCGGTAACGCTCGCCTCGGGATGGTTACGGATGGTGCCATCTTTGCGGTCGACCGTCACGCCGGGAAAGTTACCGACGTGCTGGTTGGAGCCCGTCAGCTGGTTGAATAACGTGGTCTTGCCGCAGTTTTGGTTTCCGGCGAGGGCAAAGTGCAGCGGCGCGCCCTCTGGCACGGCCGTCTTTGCCGCACGGGGCGAATACGTCCCCTCGCCCAGGGCCGGATGCTCCGTCGTGCCGATTGCGGCGTTAGCGCGCGGACCCGTATCGGTGTCGTGAATACCCACGAGCTCGATGCGAGCGGCATCGTCCTTACGCAGTGTCAACTCGTAGCCACGCAGGCGGATCTCGAGCGGGTCACCCATGGGGGCGTACTTCATCATGGTGACTTCGGTGCCCGGCGTTAGACCCATGTCCAAAATATGCTGTCGGAGTGCCTGATCGTCCGATGCCACCGATGCGACAACGGCGTCCTTTCCAATCTCGAGTGTATCGAGCTTCACGTCCGTGTTCCTCCCCCGGCGCCCACAGGGCGTTGTATTTATGTTCACCAAGGCTAACCGTTTGCCATGGCTAACCAATTTTAACCATGCATGATAGCGCGAACATGCAACGATGTTCAATCAGCAAATTGGCGCAATGGGGACAGGCAGGAGAGTTCAGGGCCATAGTTTCCCGATGAGGCCTCTCGGGGAAACTACATCCCAGAATTCCGGCTCGAAACGGGATATGGTTTCCCAAACAGGCCTCTTACGGAAAATGCATCCCAGAATCCCCGCTCGAAACGGGACGCGCTTTCCCAGTCGAGGCCCTATGGGAAACTGCGTCCCACCTTGAAAGGCAAAACTGGGGCGCAGTTTCCGGGCGGGGCATCAAAAACGAAGTTGCGGTGGAATAGTTCCTGGATGGGCTGGTTGATGCCCCAGATAGGAACTATTTCACCGCAAGTTATTGAAGGGCTTGGATGCCGGGACTCTTACAGATGGCGCTCGAGGAAGCGGAAGGCCAGGCGGATCCAGGGACGGACGGAAACCTGCTTGTCTTCGTTGTCGACCGCGGTGTTGGCGTTGCCGAGCGAAAGGCCGTGACCACCCTGGTCAAAGACGTGCATCTCGCATGCAACGCCCTCCTCGGCCATGCGCTGCGCAAACGGGTAGACCTGCGCGATCGGCGCCGTCTTGTCGTCGGACACGCCCCACACAAAGGTCGGCGGCATCTGACGCGAAACATGCGTGGTGGGGCAGATATCGGCCAAATGCTCGTCAGTCGCCTCGCCACCCGTCACCATCGACAGGTAGTCGTTAAGCAAATCGCGCCCCGTCTTGCCGCCCGTCTTGGGCACGCGCAAGTCAATGCGCGGATCGCGCGTCTGCATGTCGCGCACATAGGCAAAGTCGAGCAATGGATAGCCCAGCACCACGGCATCGGGACGAATGTCGTCCGGACGCGCCCCTGCCAAGCCCGCGAAGGGGCCGGTCTTCCACTGTGTTGCCAGCGAGGCGCAAATCATGCCGCCAGCAGAAAAGCCCACGACGCACACGCGCTTGGGGTCGACATGCCACTCGTCGGCATTCGCGCGCACCGTGGCGACCATCTTGGCAAGATCTGCCTGGGGGTGCGGAAAGCTCACGTCACCCGTGCCACTCGTCACATAGTTGAGCACAAAGGCCTGGTAGCCGCGGTCCAAAAATGCAAACGCCACCGGGTCCTGCTCGTGCGGAGCGATATGCGTAAACGCACCTCCGCCGCAGATAATCACCGCAGGGCGGCGGCCATTGGGCTTGTCGGGGAGCGGCTCGGCACCCAAATATGTAAACGTCGCCGGATATTCCTCGGTCGGCTCCTCGCCCCACAGCGCATGGTTCTCGACAATCATATGTGCTCCCTTCGCGCAAATTATGCGCCCTTGTTTTTCGCCTTCAAGCGTACTCCACTTGAACCCGTGGCGCAGAAACACTCCGGAAATAAGTTTCCCTTCAACTGATATATCACATAATCCCAGTTCAGAGGTATCGTTGAGCAGCGTAGAATAGGGGCGTTGACCAAGCCGCGAAACACATATGAAACGTTTCCGGCAAACCAAACGCGCGATATGCGCCTATTTAAGTTGGAGGCAACTATGGGTCTGCTCGATTCGCTTAAGTCCACCTTCACCTCGACCGGCGAGGCGTCCGTTCCGCCCGCAGCAAGCTTCGCCACCCGCGAAGGCGTCATCTATGCCCCCGTCAACGGCGTGCTCGTCAACCTGGACGAGGTTCCCGACGAGACGATCGCCTCGGGCATGCTTGGCCAGGGCTATGGCATCGAGCCCATTACCGGCACCATCTATGCGCCCGCCAACGGCCGCATCGGCGCCACCACTGTCACCAACCACTCCATTGGCATGATCACCGAGGACGGTCTTCGCGTGTTCATCCATGTTGGCCTGGGCACCGTGGAAATGAACGGCAAGGGTTTTGCCCGCTTTGTCGAGATGGGCGATGTGGTCAAGGCAGGCCAGCCGCTCATCAGCTTCGACCGCGAGGCCATTAAGGCCGCTGGTCACGAGGACATCGTGACCGTCATCGTCTCCGAGCTCGATCGTCTTAAGAGCATCGACCATGTCGGCGAGTCTGGAACGCTTATCGGCGGCAACCCGCTCGTCAAGCTTGGCGACCCGCTGCTGGTAGCCAAGACCAAGTAGCCAGGCCCCGCGCCACACAGCCAAAAGGCACCTCGTCAAGCGCCCGCGACCATTTGGCCGCGGGCGCTTTTCGTTTGAAAAACCATCCCGCCAATGCCTTATCTGTATAGCCCAAATGAGACGAGCTGCTAGAATAACGAACTGTATGGATAACTATCATTCAACCGTTATGGGAGGATACGTGAACCGCACCAAAATCGCGCAGCTCTATGCCGATGCCGAGTCGCTCGGCGGCCAGACCGTCACCGTCGCCGGCTGGGTCAAGTCCGTCCGCGACATGAAGAACTTTGGCTTTGTTACGCTCAACGACGGCAGCTGCTTCCGCGACCTGCAGGTCGTCATGAACCGCGAGGCACTCGACAACTACGACGAGATCGCCCATCAAAACGTCTCGGCCGCACTCATTTGCACCGGCACCGTCAAGCTGACCCCCGATGCGCCCCAGCCTTTCGAGCTTTCTGCCACCTCCATCGAGGTCGAGGGCACGAGCGCCCCGGATTACCCGCTGCAGAAGAAGCGCGCAACCGTCGAGTTCCTGCGCACCCAGCAGCACCTGCGCCCGCGCACCAACCTGTTCCGCGCCGTGTTCCGCATCCGCTCTGTCGCGGCTGCCGCCATCCACCGCTTCTTCCAGGGGCAGGGCTTTGTCTACGTCAACACCCCCATCATCACCACGAGTGACTGCGAAGGCGCCGGTGAGATGTTCCGCGTGACCACGCTCGACCCCAAAAATCCGCCCCTCACCGAGTCCGGCGAGGTCGACTGGAGTCAGGACTTCTTTGGCAAGCATGCAAGCCTCACCGTGTCCGGCCAGCTCAATGCCGAGAACTTTGCCATGGCCTTTGGCGACGTGTACACCTTTGGCCCCACCTTCCGCGCCGAAAACTCCAACACCACGCGCCACGCCGCCGAGTTTTGGATGATCGAGCCCGAGATGGCCTTCGCCGACCTCAACGACTACATGGACAACGCCGAGGCCATGCTCAAGTACGTCCTTAAGGACGTTATGGCCACCTGCCCCGACGAGCTCAATATGCTCAACAAGTTTGTGGACAAGGGTCTGCTCGAGCGCCTGGACCATGTCGCCAACTCCGACTTCGCCCGCGTCACCTATACCGAGGCCGTCGAAATCCTGGAGCAGGCCGTCGCCGCCGGTCACAAGTTTGACTATCCCGTGAGCTGGGGCATCGACCTGCAAACCGAGCACGAGCGTTTCCTGACCGAGGAACACTTTAAGCGACCGACTTTTGTGACCGACTACCCGGCCGAGATCAAGGCCTTCTACATGCGCATGAACAACGACGGCAAGACCGTCGCCGCCGCCGACTGCCTGGTGCCGGGCATCGGCGAGATCATCGGTGGCTCCCAGCGCGAGGAGCGCCTGGATCTGCTCGAGGCCCGCATCAAGGACCTGGGTATGAATCCCGAGCAGTACAAGTACTACCTTGACCTGCGCCGCTACGGTTCCTGCAAGCACGCCGGCTACGGTCTGGGCTTCGATCGCTTGGTCATGTATCTGACCGGCGTGGGCAACATCCGCGACGTCCTGCCGCACCCGCGCACCGTGGGCAACGCCGACTTCTAATCGTCGGACGCTAGCTCGCGTCGCCACACGCCAACGCTCATCGCACAAGCGCCTCTCGACATCGGTCGAGAGGCGCTTTTTTCAACAGCATCCGTCAAGCTTTTGGCAAGTTTTTGGTCAGTTGAGCAGGGCTGTTGAAAACTCAACCCGCCGTTTGCCGACGACTACCGACCGCCCAGAGCGCCCTGCGCCCCTGGGAAAGCCCCGCGTCCTAGGCTCCATACCGTCGCCACCCAAAACGGAAAGGACGTGGGCACGATGACCGAAGCCGCTGTTGAAACCTACGACACCACGACGAGGGGCGCCGCCTCGATGGCAGCCTATCGCGCCGTTCGCATCCTGCAACTATTAAGCGAAAACACCGGCGAGGACAAGGCCATGCTTTCCGATGAGTTGATCCGGCGCCTCGCCCATCCCGACGACCCCGCCCGCATGCCCATCTCGGCGGCGCGGCGCAGCATCTACACCGCCATCTCCGCGCTTCGCCATGCCGGATACGAAATTGAGTACAAACGCGGCGTGGGCTACAAACTTCTTACCCGCCCGCTCACCGATGAAGAGATCATCCGGCTCCACGGTATGGTCATGCGCAACCGCTCCACGCCTATCGCTATCCGCAAGAGCATGGCGCAGCACTTAGTTGCCATGGCGAGCGCCGACGTTCGCGGCTACCTCGATACACCCGAACCCGCTCCAAGCGCAGGCAGCAAGGCTACCAAGGCAACACGCACGCCCATCAAGCGCATCGACACGTGCGAGCTCGTCGAGCAGGCCATCGACCACGGAACCACGGTGAGTTTTGATATTTCGAGCGTCACGACGCGTGGCGAAACCGAAGCAGCACGGATGACACTCCGTCCCTTTGCCATCAAGCAACGAGACGGCATCTCTTATTTGCTGGGAACGGTCTATGACGCCCGAGGCGCCGATGACACGTTGCGTACCGTAGAGATTGGCCGAATGAGAAACGTCACCACACGTCTCCTCGACGGCAAGAAGCTCTTCGCCGCCCTCGACGAGGAGGACGACGCCTCCTCCGCCGCATAAGACCCTCCGCCGCCCATTCGACTACCCGTACCGCCCATCCGATTCTGTATTAAAAAACCCGCCAGGCTGTTGTAAAAATGGACATCAGCGCTACTATAGTTCCACTTGCACTTTGTCCCAGTGCAGTGTTTCCAGCCATTTTTATACTGGGGGTAATGATATGAAGGACATCACCATCAGCCGCAGGAGCCTTCTTGTCTCCGCTGGCCTGCTCGCGCTCGCTCCGCTCGCCGGATGCGGCGGCAACTCTGGTTCCGGCTCTGCTGCCGCCGGTTCCGACTACACCATCGGCGTTCTGCAGCTCACCGAGCACTCCGCGCTCGATGCCGCCAACGACGGCTTTGTCAAGGCCATCAAGGAGAGCGGCCTTAAGGTCAAGATCGACCAGAAGAACGCCCAGAACGACCAGTCCACGTGTAAGTCCATTGCTGACAAGTTTGTGGGCGACAACGTCAACCTGATTTATGCCATCGCCACGCCCGCCGCGCAGGCTGCCGCCGGCGCCACGGCCGATATCCCCATCGTGGGCTGCGCCATCACCGACTACGCCGCCTCCGGCCTGGTCCAGGACAACGACAAGCCCGGCACCAACGTCACGGGCGCTTCCGACCTCACCCCGGTCGCCGAGCAGCTCGAGATGATGCAGAAGGTCCTGCCCGACGTTAAAAAGGTCGGCCTGCTCTACTGCACCGCCGAGTCCAACTCCGACGTCCAGATCAAGGCCGCCAAGAAGGAGCTCGACAAGCTGGGCCTCGAGTACACTGACTTCACCGTCTCGAGCTCCAACGAGATTCAGTCCGTCGTCGAGTCTGCCGTGGGCAAGGTCGACGCGCTGTACTCCCCCACCGACAACACCATCGCCGCGGGTGCCTCGCAGGTCGGCCAGATCTGCAAGGAAAACAAGCTTCCCTTCGTGACTGGCGAGGAGGGTATGTGCATGGCCGGCGGCCTGTTCACCCTCTCCATCAACTATGAGGACCTGGGCTACGCCGCGGGCGAGATGGCCGTTAAGATCCTGAAGGGCGAGGCCAAGCCCGAGGATATGCCGATCAAGCACCTCTCGAGCAAGGACCTGGTCGTCGTCAAGAACGATGAGATGGCCGAGGCTCTGGGCATCGACCTTTCCGCTCTGGACGCGTAGCGACATGCGCGGCGATGCGCCTAGGGCCCATGCTCGCGCCGTTGCCGTGTTATTCAATATCTGAGCCATAGGGGCGAACGCCAAAGACCGGCGTTCGCCCTGCTTGTTACGGATGAGACAAAACATCCGTCCGCAGCTCTTTTATGCATTGTTACCGCTATTATGGTGAATCACGTGTCCACCCTATCCTAGGAGGTATGAAGCATGCTCATTGCATTGCAGGGCGCCGTTTCGCAGGGCGTCCTCTGGGGCATTATGGTGCTTGGCGTGTTTATCACGTTCCGCCTGCTCGACATCCCCGATATGACCTGCGACGGCAGCTTTGCCCTCGGCGGCTGTGTCTGCGCCGTGCTCATCGTCAATAACAACGTCGACCCGCTGCTCGCCGTGCTGGCCGGCATGTGCGCCGGCGCCATCGCGGGCGCCGTCACGGGCATTCTGACCACCGTCTTCGAGATTCCCGCGATTCTCGCCGGAATCCTCACCCAGATCAGCCTGTGGTCCATCAACCTGCGCATCATGGGCAAGTCCAATACGCCCATTCTTGCCAAGGGCACCGTGTTCTCGGCCGTCAGCAATATGACCGGTCTGCCGCAGTCCACCGTTGCCATCATCTTGGGCATCCTGCTCGCCGTGGCTATCGTTGCCATCCTGTATTGGTTCTTTGGCACCGAGATCGGCTCGGCGCTGCGCGCCACCGGCAACAACGAGTACATGATCCGCGCTCTGGGCGTCAACACCAACTCCACCAAGATGATCGCCCTCGTGCTCTCCAACGCCCTCATCGGCCTTTCGGGCGCGCTCATCTGCCAGAGCCAAAAGTATGCCGACATTGGTATGGGCACCGGTGCCATCGTTATCGGTCTTGCCGCCATTGTTATCGGTGAGGTGCTCGGCCGTCTGCTGCCCGGCGGCCTCACGCAGTTTAGCGTCCGTCTTGCCTCCGCCGTCTTTGGCTCCGTGGTGTACTTCCTTATCCGCGCCATCGTGCTGCAGTTGGGCATGGACGCCAACGACATGAAGCTGCTCTCCGCCGTAATTGTCGCTGTGGCCCTGTGCGTGTCCGTGGTTTGGGAGCGCTATAAGCTCCGCAGCTCCTACACGAAGGGGGATGAGGCAGATGCTTAAGCTCTCGCACGTCAAGAAGACCTTTAACAAGGGCACCGTCACCGAGAAGCGCGCGCTCACCGGCGTCGACCTCACCCTGAATGACGGCGACTTTGTAACCGTGATCGGCGGCAACGGCGCCGGCAAGTCCACGCTGCTCAACATGATCGCCGGCGTGTACCCGCTCGATTCGGGCGTTATTGAGCTCGACGGCACCGACATCTCGCGCCTGAGCGAGTCGCAGCGTGCCAAGTACCTGGGCCGCGTGTTTCAGGACCCCATGCGCGGTACCGCTGCCGACATGCAGATCGCCGAGAACCTGGCCCTCGCCAAGCGTCGCGGCCAGCGTCGCGGCCTTTCGTGGGGCGTCACCAAGGCCGAGAAAGATGAGTACGTTGAGCTGCTCAAGCGCCTGGACCTTGGTCTGGACACGCGTCTCAACGCCAAGGTCGGCCTGCTCTCGGGCGGCCAGCGCCAGGCACTCACCCTGCTGATGGCCACGCTCACCAGGCCGCGCCTGCTACTGCTCGACGAGCACACCGCGGCCCTCGACCCCAAGACGGCCTCTAAGGTGCTCAACCTGACCGAGGAGATCGTCGACGAGAACCACCTGACCACGCTCATGGTCACGCACAACATGAACGACGCCATCCGTCTGGGCAACCGTCTGATCATGATGCACGAGGGCCACGTGATCTACGACGTGGCGGGCGATGAGAAGAAGTCGCTCACCGTAGCCGACCTGCTGCAGAAGTTCGAGGAGGTCTCGGGCGGCGAGCTCGCCAACGACCGCATGCTGCTGAACTAAAACCTGCCAAAAAGGGACAGGTTTATTTTGGTAGGTTTTATCTGCGCAAACGTCAAAACCGCCGCAAAGGGACAGACGCCCTTGCGGCGGTTTTCGCATATTATGTCGATAATCCGATATTCAACCAGACATTCTGGCTAAGGACTAAGGAAACTGCCATGAAAAGACTCCCCCGCTTTGCGTTGGCCGCCGCGTTGTTTGCCGGCGCGCTCGCAGGCATCCCAAGCCTCGCTTTCGCGGGAAACCTGCCCGCCGCTATTGACGGCTCCGTGGCCGTCATGCACACCAACGATATCCACGGCAGCTACAAGTACAGCTACAACGCAAGCAAGGGCACCGGCACTGTGGGCTTTGACGGACTGGCGGTTCTCTATAGCGCCCAAAGCAGCGTCCCCGATCTTTTGCTCGATGCGGGCGACACCTTCCACGGACAGTCCTTCGCCACCATGAGCGAGGGCAAGAGCATCGCCGAGCTCATGGACACCTTCTACGCCGACGGCTACGACGCGACCACGCCAGGCAACCACGACTGGAGCTACGGTGCGGACAAACTCCGCACCATGACCGGCTACAGCACCACCGGCACGCCCTTCGCCATGCTCTGCGCGAACGCGAAGTCTACGAGCGGCGTATGGAGCTCGAGCATCACGAAGACGCTCGATCGCACCTGGGAGGATAGCGAAGATCACTCCACATTCGACTACAAAATCAAGGTCGGCGTCGTGGGTGCCATGGATGAGTCGCTGGGATCCTCGCTGCGCGCGGACCTGGTCGCGGGCACGTCGTTCTCGAGTGCCACGAACGCCATCAATACCGAGGCAGAGCAGCTGCGCAAGGAAGGCTGCAACGTTGTCGTCTGTATCGCGCATACGCTCAACGCCAAGACCTTTGCCACACGGCTCCGTGGCATCGATGCCCTTATCGCAGGCCACGAGCACATCAACCTTAACGAGAAGGTGACGGGAGCCGACGGCAAGACGATCCACGTTGTCGAGGCAGGCAGCGCCTTTGCCGAGGTGGGGCTGCTTTCCATTCCGTACAAGTACGACACCAATGGCACCGAGACGACCGACGATGACACGGTCACGGTCCCTGCAGACGGCAGCGACGAGAAGCTCTACACCGCCAAGAACGTCAACGACCTTTTGGCAGACCCCGACAAGGGCTCCGACTACCAAAGCTGCCTTGAAGCCGTCCGCAACAAGATCAAGCCGCTCGACGAGGCCTTTGAAAACGAATCGAACAAGGTGCTCGGCACATCCACCACCAACTATTTCTACGGCGAGGACGCCGCAGGCACGCATGGTTGGGAAATGGTGCGCACCACCGATTTCCGCCCCAGCAAGGAGGACGACACCACCAAAGCCCAGACCATCGGCCACGTGATTTGCGGCTCCTATCTTGCCTTGACGGGCGCAGACCTCGCTATCGAAAACGCTGGCGGCATCCGCGGCGGCATCGCGGCGGGCAACGTGACCGCCGGCAACGTCATCGCCATCTCGCCCTACGGCAACACCGTGGAGACCTGGACCATGACCGGCGCGGACTTCCTCGCAGCGCTCGAGCACTCGCTACAAATTAGCGACGATTGCAACGACAGCTACGAGCTTCAGCAGGCTTATGTGGCGGCCGGTCACACCGAGCAGGAGGCGCAAGACAAGTACAAGTGGCGCGATGACTCTGGCAGCGTTCTCTCCTTTGGCGGCATCAACGTGACGATTGATTGGACGCAGCCCGAAGGCAAGCGCATTGTGAGTGCCACACTCACCAAAGACGGCAGCACGCTCGATCCCACCAAGACCTATACCGTCGCCACCAACAACTACATCATCACCAACACGACCGACTTCCCCACCTTCGCAAACGCCACCAAGTACACCGAGTGGGGCACGTGCGAGGCGGCGCTGAGGGCGCTGATTGGGCAGAACGGCTGGGAGAGCAAGATGGCCGGGCTCGCCGGCACCATCAGCTTTGGCTCCACTGCCGTGGACCCCACGCCCACACCGGCCCCGACGCCTAAGCCCTCGCCTAAGACGGACACGGCGACCACGAAGGTCATCACCAAGAAGACGACCGGTAAGCTCGCCGCAACGGGAGACCGCACGCTGGCAGTAGTTGGCGCGTGCCTTATCGGCGGCATCATCGTCATCATGTTCGGCATTATCTGGAAGCGTCGACGCTAAGCTACACCGCCGGGCCTTGCAGCCCCACCGCGTAAACTTTATATCGAGCACAGAAGCCCGTCCGAATTTGATCGGACGGGCTTCTTGGTGGGTATCATGGTTGGACGATCATTAGGAGGTTTCCCTACATGGAATTGTTTGAGCCGATTCTTCATTTCTTTGAGCAACGGTGGGTCCACAACATCATCTGGGCCGTCATCTTGGTAATAGGCACCGCCGTCGCCGCCAAGGTCGTATCCAAGACCCTGAACCATCTGCTTAACCGAGACGATAACCCGCTTCCGGCATCGAGTATCTTCATCAACATCGCGCGCGCCGTCATCTGGATGATTGGCGGCAGCTTTATCCTCGACAACTGCTTTGGCATTAACGCAAACGCGCTCGTCGCCGCTCTTGGCGTCGGCGGCATCGCCATCTCGCTCGGCTTTCAGGACACGCTGTCAAACCTTATCGGCGGCATGCAGGTGACGTTTATGGGCATCATCAAACCCGGCGACAATATCGAGGTCGGCGGCGTATCCGGCGTGGTCCAAGACATCACTTGGCGCCATACAACGATTGAGGATGCCTGTGGACAGACCATCATCGTCCCCAACTCCAACATTTCCAAGAACACACTCGTGCATTTGATGCCCTTTGGGCGCGTGGCCGTGCCCGTTGCCGTAAAGGACACGTCTAAGTGGGCTTCCCTTGACGTGCTGGCAGACGAGCTCACGAGCGCAACCAAAACGGCCGTCTCGCCCATCTCGGGCTTTGATAAGGAGCCCTACGTGCTCTTTAGCGAAATCGGCGACTTTGGCATCAAGGGAAAGATCATCTTTATCGTCAGCGACGACAGCACTACTTTCACGGCAGCCGACGCCTGCATCCGCGCCATCGCCCCCATCATTGCCTGACCTGTCAAATAGGGACAGGCACCTTTGTGGTGGTTTTCATTCGTGGTACCATGGTTTATATAGTTGTTTAAACGACTAAGGGAGCAACATCATGGAAGAGGCCTATCGTCAAGCACGCAAGCGCGGCGAGCAAGGACGTCGACGTGCCATTAGCCAAAGCGAGCATCCATACCTTACGGACCTCGATAGCTTGGTTGCTCAGCTCCCCTTAGGTCAGCGAGAGAATGTCGGCCTGCGGGATATTCCGCTCGAAATGGTCGTCGGCACGGTCACCAAGGGCCGTCAGTCCGCCTTTTCGTGTAACTTTATGCCCCTGCTTCCGTTTAGCACCGAGTTCGCCCGCAAGTGGTCCAACCTCTACGACATCCAGGTGACCGAGGGCTATCGCGACCCCGTCATCGTCACCGAGTTCATGCATCGGTTCTATGTCCAAGAAGGCAACAAACGCGTCAGTGTCCTCAAATTCCTAGACGCCCCGACGGTTTCGGCCAAGGTCACCCGTCTCTACCCCGGCACATGGGATTCCGTCGAAAGCCGCCTGTACGGCGAGTTCTGCGCGTTTTGGCGCGTCTGCCCCCTATACGAGATTGAGTTCTCGCGTGAGGGAAGCTACGAAACGCTCGCGAAGATGCTCGGTCAGAACCTTATCGAAAAATGGCCGCAGAAAAAGGTCGACTACCTGCGCCACACTTTCCTGCTCTTTAAGCGTGCCTACCTTCGCGCAGGCGGCGATCACCTGGACATTACGCCCGCCGACGCCATGCTCGTCTACCTCAATGTGTACAACCAGGACCGCCTGCTGGATACGCCGACGGATATCGTCGTAAACCGCCTGTGCAAGATCTGGCGCGAGCTGGTCATTGCCGGCAAAAATGACGAGGACAAGGTCGATCTTGTCGAAGCGCCGAGCGTCGACGAGGAGGAGACGCCCGCCAAGTCCACCTCTGGCGTGCTCAACTTCTTTATGGGCAAGACCGTCTACTCGACGGCCAACCCCCTGCGCATCGCCTTTATCCATGAGTTCCCCTGTGCGACGTCGAGCTGGGACAGCCTGCACGACCAAGGGCGTCAGTATCTCGATGAGCACTTTGGCGGTATCGTGCGCACCGAGGCGTTCGAGGACTGTCACGATCCGGATGTGTTCTACGCCGCCGTGGAAACGGCTGTCAAACATGGAGCAAACGTCATCTTCTCGACCTCGCACCGCCTGATGGAATACACGCTCAGGGCTGCCGTTGAGTATCCCCGGGTTCGGTTCCTCAACTGCTCTATCGGCCTTCCCCATCAAAGCGTCCGTTCGTACTTTGGCAAGATGTACGAGGCCAAGTTTCTGCTGGGCGCCCTTGCGGCCAGCATGGCGGACAACCACCGCATCGGTTACCACGCGTCGGTCTTCGCCTCGGGCGCACTCAGCGAGATCAACGCCTTTGCGATTGGCGCCTCGCTGCTCGACCCGCGCGCGCAAATTATCCTGACCTGGGGTGATGTGCCCGCTGGAGGTCTCGCCGAGGCCATGTGCCGCGAAGGCGTGAGCGTCATGACCGGCGCCGATATGTCAAAGTCGCTGGAAGATCCCACCGCCTACGGGCTTCACCGCTTGGTCGATGGCAAGGTTACCGGCATCGCCATGCCCGTCTGGAACTGGGGACGCTACTACGAGCTTATCGTGAAAAGCCTTCTGCACGGCACATGGGACGAGACCAGCGACGACAACCAAGTGCGCGCCGTCAACTACTGGTATGGCATGAGCTCCGGCGTTATCGACATCCGTTACGCTCCGGGCCTACCCTACCAAACGCGCAAACTCGTGCAGTTGCTCCGCAACGGCATTGTTGAGGGATCCATCAACCCCTTTGGCGGCGAGCTCCACAGCCAGAACGGCGTGGTACAGATCGAAGGCTTCCCTCCGCTGCCGAGCACGCAGATTGTCGAGATGAATTGGCTGGCGGACAACGTGGTAGGCACCATTCCGCAGCTCGACGATGAGCCGAAAGTCCCTGCCCTATGAAAATCCTTGCCATAGCCGATACCGAAGAACGATGCCTTTGGGAGTGCTTTCGCAAGGAACGCTTTGAGGGCGTCGACCTGATTTTGTCCGCTGGCGATCTGGACCCGGACTATCTTGAGTTTTTGGTTACGGTCATCAACAAACCGCTCATCTACGTGCGCGGAAATCACGATGACCGCTACGCACGTCATGCACCGGGTGGATGTATCTGCGTAGAGGACAGCGTGTACACGTACCGAGGGATTCGCATTGCGGGCCTTGGCGGGTCCATGCGTTATCGCGACGGCGCCAACATGTACACCGAACGCGAGATGTCCAAGCGCATGCGTAAGCTGTCGCGTAAGGTTAGGATGGTCGGCGGGTGCGACATTCTGCTTACCCATGCACCCGCCGCCGGTATGGGTGATCTGGACGATCTGCCGCATCGAGGATTCGAGTGCTTTAACACAGCACTCGAATCCTGGAATCCCGACTACATGGTGCACGGGCATGTGCACCAAAGCTACGGTTGCGATTTTCAGCGCGAGCGTCAGCATGTGTGTGGAACGACGATCATCAACGCCTGCGGCTATACGCAGTTTGAGCTAGACCAGACGCACTACCCCATCCGCGGCTGGCAAGCAGCTTGGCTCAACTCGCAAACCATGCGCCGCGAGCTCAAACGCCACGATGCCATCGAGTCCTCAACTGCCAGAACCCCCTGGTAACCACCACAAAGAGGACACTGTCCCCTTTGAGGTGGTTTTGACGCGATAGCAAGAAACCCGGTCCTGCACGGGGCAGAACCGGGTTTCCTTAGCAATGCTTGCTTTGCTCAGGCAGTAACTGTTAGTTACTCAGCCAGGAAGTCACGCTGGACAGCGGGATCGACCTTGACGCCAGGGCCCATGGTGGAAGACACGGAGATGGACTTGACGTACTTGCCCTTAGCAGAAGAGGGCTTGACGCGCAGGATCTCGGTGTACAGGGCAGCGTAGTTCTCGACGAGCTGCTGCTCAGAGAAGGACTTCTTGCCCAGGGGCACGTGGCAGATGCCGTAGCGGTCGGCGCGGTACTCAACGCGGCCAGCCTTGAGCTCGGAGACCATCTTGGCGACGTCCATGGTCACGGTGCCGAGCTTGGGGTTCGGCATGAGGCCACGGGGACCAAGGATCTTACCGATGCGGCCAACCTTGGCCATCATGTTCGGCGTAGCGATAGCGGCGTCGAAGTTGATCTCGCCCTTCTGAATCTGGGCGACGAGCTCGTCGGAACCGATGATGTCGGCGCCGGCAGCCTCGGCCTCGCGGGCCTTCTCGCCCTCGGCGAAGACGGCAACACGAACGGTCTTGCCGGTGCCGTGGGGCAGGGAGATGGAACCACGGATGTTCTGGTCAGCCTTACGAGTATCGATGCCCAGACGGAAGTGGGCCTCGACGGTCTCGTCGAACTTGGCGGTGTCGAGCTCCTTGATGAGCTTGGCAGCCTGAAGGGGGGTGTAGAGCGTGGCGCGGTCGATCTTCTCGGCAGCGGCGTTATAGCTCTTACCATGCTTAGCCATGTGCATTACCTCCTGTGGTTAAACGGGCGTGAGCCCTCCCACATCGTATCGTGTGCCCTATTGCACACATTTAACGGGCGCCCCGGTCGGAGCACCCGTCGTTACCATAAGAAATCGCTACTCAGCGATGGTGACGCCCATGGAACGGGCGGTACCGGCGATGATCTTCTTGGCGGCGTCAATGTCGTTGGCATTGAGGTCCGGCATCTTGATCTCGGCGATCTTGGTGAGCTGCTCCTGGGAGAGCTGACCAACCTTGTCGGCCTGGGGCTTAGCGGAACCAGACTTGAGGTTCAGCTCCTTCTTGATGAGGTGAGCCGCCGGCGGGGTCTTGGTGATGAAGGAGAAGGACTTATCCTCGTAGACAGAGATCTCAACGGGGATGATGTCGCCCTTCTTGTCCTGCGTCTCGGCGTTAAAGGCCTGGCAGAACTGCATGATGTTCACGCCAGCAGCGCCCAGGGCGGGGCCGACGGGAGGAGCGGGATTAGCTGCACCAGCAGGAATCTGGAGCTTAATGACGTTGGCAACCTTCTTCTCAGCCATGGTCATTCCTTTCGAATCACGAGTGTGAAGTACTTGCTATATCGTAAGCACGCACGTGTTAGAAGCACTCCTGAGATGAGCAGTCACAGAAGAAGCACGCTCGCGCGAACGGACGAAAACTTAAGCGATGACAGCGACCTGGTTAAAGTCGAGCTCGACCGGCGTCTCGCGGCCAAAGATCATCAGCGTGACCTTGAGCTTGCCAGCCTCGGTGTTAACCTCGGAGACCTTGCCATCAAAGTCGGTAAGCGGGCCATCGGTGACGCGGACGGACGTACCGACCTCAATATCAACCGAGGTGCGCTTGGGCGAATCGCCCTTACCGGGACGACGAGTCATCTTGTTGTACTCGTCGCGGGAAAGCGGAGCGGGCTTGCCGTTGCCGCCTAGGAAACCGGTGACGCCAGGCGTGTTACGAACACACGTCCAAGCATCGTCATCCATCTCCATGCGGACCAGGACATAACCCGGGAAGATCTTGGAATCCTTGGTCTCACGCTTGCCACCCTCTTTAATCTCGGTGACGCGCTCCATAGGAATCTCGATATCAAAGATACGGTCCTGCATGCCCATAGTCTCGATGCGATGCTCGAGATCGGACTTAACGCGGTTCTCGTATCCAGAGTAAGTGTGAACGACGTACCAACGCTTAGACATGGTTTAGCCCCTCAATCCAGAGAACAGAGCAAGAGCCTCGCCAAAGCCAGCATCGAGCAGAGCGATGACGACGCCGACGACGATCAGAGAAGCGCAAACGACAACCGAGTAGTTCACGAGCTCCTTCTTATCGGGCCACGTGACACGCTTCATCTCGGACTTGACCGAAGCGAAATACTTCTTGGTGCGGGCGAAGAAACCAGGCTTCTCGTTCTTCTTGGACTTCGCAGCCTTCTCGTTCTTCTTGGCAACGGCCTTCTTGGCCTCAACCTTGGAGTTGGCGGCAGCTTTGTTGGCAGGTGCCGGCTGCTGAGCCTTCTTCTTGTTCTTCTTGTTGGCCATTTGGGTTACCTCCGCGCAATGCGCTTATACATGAGTAAACCGTAAGCCCCCAAGTGGGAGCTTACGGAATAATGACTGGCACGCCAGGAAGGACTCGAACCCTCAACACTCGGTTTTGGAGACCGATGCTCTACCAATTGAACTACTGGCGTATGTGACTAGAGACTAGCGAGTCTCTTTGTGCAGCGTGTGGTGACGGCACCAGGGGCAATACTTCTTGATCTCCATACGATCAGGCATGGTCGACTTGTTCTTGGTGGTCGTATAGTTGCGGCGCTTGCACTCAGTGCACGCAAGAGTAACTAGAGTACGCATGTATCCTGAACCTTTCATTTCCGCCCCGTACGGGCACGATTTGTTACTTTATCAGCTCCACGTAAGTGCTGTCAATGAAAACCTCGAGTCAATTGGTTCTCGGTGGATCCATTCATATTTGGAACACATCAATGAAGCCATCGAGAGCTAATCGACGGTGCATCCAGGACCATTATCGATCCTCTCGACACCAGCAACGGCTCAATATCCATTGCAGAAAAGAACCCGGCACCCATATAAGTGCCGGGTTCTCTAAGTCAGCTATATCAAAGAGCTAATTTACTCAATGATCGTGGAGACGATGCCCGAACCGACGGTGTGGCCACCCTCGCGGATAGCGAAGCGCAGGCCCTCCTCCATGGCGATCGGGTGGATGAGGTCGCCCTCGATGGTGATGTGGTCACCAGGCATAGCCATCTCGGTGCCCTCGGGGAGCTTGACCGTACCGGTAACGTCGGTGGTACGGAAGTAGAACTGAGGACGGTAACCATCGAAGAACGGGGTGTGACGGCCGCCCTCCTCCTTGGTCAGAACGTAGATCTCGCCGGTGAACTTGGTGTGCGGGGTAACCGAACCGGGCTTGCAGAGAACCTGGCCGCGCTCGATGTCCTCGCGCTTGATGCCGCGGAGCAGCAGACCGACGTTGTCGCCAGCCTCGCAGAAGTCCATGGACTTACGGAACATCTCGATACCGGTAACGACGGTGCTCTGGGTATCCTTGATGCCGACGATCTCGACGGGCTCGTTGAGCTTGAGCTCACCGCGCTCGACACGGCCAGTAGCAACGGTACCACGGCCGGAGATGGTCATAACGTCCTCAACG
>CAVFEY010000030.1:0-31381 GCA_963621725.1 Firmicutes bacterium AF25-13AC | reverse complement strand
GCGTTGGCGTGATCGGGGAAATTGCGTTGGCGGAATCGGCTAAAGTGCGATGGCGAAATTGGTTGTTTTTACAGTAGCGCTAACAGGGGGCCGGCAAGGGCGAGATTCCATGCGTCTAAATCTAGGGAGGTGATGCCAATGAAAGCAAAAAATCTCGGGACCGCAGGCTGATGCCGAGGTCCCGAGACCAAGGAGACGGCCCCTGCACTTTGGAACGTGAGACGGGGCCGGAGTCAGAACCGGGCGAAACGGAGAATAAGCCCGCGATCTGAACGGATCTGATTATATGACAAAGAAGCAGCGCCGCCGCGTCTGGGGCTCCGTGACCGAGATGAGGCGCGGCAAGAAGTACGTCCTGCGCTGGATGCAGAACACGCCGCAGGGCCGCAGGCGCAAGACCAAGACCGTGTACGGCACCTACCGCGAGGCGTGCGCGGAACTCGACCGCATCCACGTCGAGCACGCCGACGACGCCCCCGTGCCCACCATAGCCAAGGCCTACGAGACGTGGCTCGTCCCCAAGATGGCCGCACAGGTCGAGGCGGCAACCCTCGCCCCCAACACCCGCGACCTCGTGCTGCGGTCGTGGAGAAACTACGTCGGGCCCCGCTGGGGCGCAATGCCCGTCGACCAGCTGCGCGCCGTCGAGCTGCAGGACTGGCTGCTGACGCTGCCCGCCGCCACAGCCGACACCGCCCTGCTCACCCTGCGCAAGGTCTACGCCTGCGTCTCGACCTTCATCCGCCTGCCGCTCGACCCGTTCGCCGCCAGCGTCAGGTACACCATGCCCACCCGCAAGACCCGCGAGCGCTCAAAGCGCGTCTACACCCTCGACGAGGCCCTGGGCATCCTCGATGAACTGCGCGGCAACCCCCTGGAGCCCGCGTTCATCCTCGCGTGCTTCGGCTCCTGCCGCTCGGGCGAGTCGCTAGGCGTTCGCACCGACGAGGTCATGCGCTGGGAGCGCTCCGGCACCGTCCTCGCCTCGGCCGACATCTGCCGCCAGATGCAGCAGTCCGGTACCGAGCCGGTGGGCGCCCTCAAGACCGCCAAGTCCGCCCGCACCGTCGTGATCCTGCCACAGGCCGCTGACCGCCTCGTCGAGATAGCGGCCGCCCGCGCCGCCGAGGGCCGCGAGTGGCTGAGCGACCGGGGCGACGGGCTGCCCATGAACCGGAGCATTTGCAACGACCGCTGGCGGAAACTCTGCGCCGCCCGCGGCATCGAGCATATCCCGTGGTCGAACCTCCGCAACTCCTGGCGTACGATAGCGGAGGTCGAGCTTCGCCTGCCGTGGGACCTCATCGAGATGCTGATGGGCCACGCCCTCCCCGGCGTGTCGGGACGGCACTATATCCGCCCCACCGCCGAGCAGGTCGTCCGCGCCACCTTCGATGCGCTTGGGATAAGTTAGGATATTACCCCGCAAAGCCGCAGGTAGATGGCACGCCGTTAGTTGTGGCAGTATTAAGATTCGCAGTCCAAAGCCACCGCAAAGGCGCCCGTCCCCTTTGCGGTGGCTTGGGGTCGCGCTACTCTCCGAGCATCCCTTGGAGCTTGGCTGCCACGGCGTGGCCCAGGCTCTCGTGGCTTTCGGGCATCATGTGCAGATAATCGATATCGCCCGGCTCGGCAAAATCAGCGGCATTCAAAAAGTCGCAGCCAAACTGTTTAGCAGCATACGCATAGTATTCGGCAAAATGCTCCGAGGCCTCGACGGAGCGCTCGTCAAAGTCGGTCATGTACACATCGGCGATCTGCGGTTTAATCTTGATAGGCGCCATCAGCAGAATACGCGGGCAGGGCGCGGCTTCGGTCCAGGGAAACGCGCGGACGGTGCGAATCAGCGCCATGGCACCGTCAGCGATATCGGCAGCCCCCACGCTAAAGACCGTCTTGCAGTCGTTGGTGCCCAGCATAATCACGATCGCATCCAGCGGCTTATGAGCCTCGAGCAGCATCGGCAACGCGCGGATGCCGTTGAGATTAGTGTCCAGATGGCACATGTCGTCGCGTACCGTCGTGCGGCCGTTGAGGCCTTCCTCAATCACGTGCCAGCCCTCGCCCAGGTCGCGCTGGGCCACGCCGCACCAGCGCACATCGTGCGCATAGCGTACCGCGGTGCCGTCGCGCATGCCCGCCGGATCATAGCCGTAGGTATTGCTGTCGCCAAAGCACAGAACGTTTTTCATCGTAAGCCCTTCCTCTAGTAAAAAGAAAAAGTCGGCGGGAGCAGTCTCTCCCGCCGAATCGACCTATCTGTCAGCACATACCGATTACAGGTACTTGCGCCAATCGTCATCGTCTTCATCGTCCTCGGCGGCAGCCTGGGCCTGCTCGGCGGCGCGGGCAGCCGCAGCGCGAGCGGCAACCTGGGCATAGGACTCCTCGTTGCGCTCGGGGAAGTTTGCCAGCACATGCTCGAACTTGGCAAAATCTTCGTCCCAGCGCGTAGAGGGCACGGCAAAAAAGACCTGCTTGACCTTAAAGTCGCCCGATGCGAGCTCCTTGCGGAAGAGCTCGGCCACGGCCTCGGCGTCAAAGCCGTTGTTGTCGCAGCCCCAAGCGCCCAGCACGAGCTTCTCGCGACCCAGCTCGTCGCAGATGGCAAGCACAAAGCGGATGCGATCGCGCAGGGCGTCCAGCAGGGCATCGTCACCCACACGATACTCCTGGCGAGCGCGCTTGGCGTTGGGCGCGGCGGCCACGATCACGTCGGCATACGCATGCACGTGGTTGCGGTCGAAGCGCACCGCAGGCACCACCAGCGCACGGTTGCGGTAAAGCTCGCAGTTGATGTTGCGGCGACGGTTCTCGCCGTACCATTTGCGCTGTTTATCGAGCACGTTGTACAGGTACGAATCGGCACAGAGCGTGGCCTCCTGACCCAGATAGCCCTGGATGTAGCCGCCGCCCGGGTTGGTGAACGAGGCAAAGTCGAGCACGGCCATGTCGCAGAACTGCGCATAGCCTCGGCCGTTATCCAGAATGGCCTGCGTGGCAGAGGCGTCGAGCACGGTGACCTCGGGCAGGACCGGAGCGGGCTCCTCGGCGGCAGGCGCGGACTCGGCCTCCGTGGCCTCCTCTGCGTGTGCAGGCTCGGCCGTAACCTCGGTCTCGGCGGACGCAACCTCAGCGGTCTCGGCCTCGGCGGCCTCAGACTCCTCGGCAACCTGTTCCTCGACAGCGTCGGCCGCTTGGGCCTTGGCCTTCATCGCCGCGACAAAACCGGCAGGCATACCATCGAACTCGCACACGCCGGCAAGCGAACGCTCGATATCCTTGGCGCACGCTTCGGACACAGTTGCCACGTGACGCTCGGCGGCCTTGGCACGGGCCTCGCGCTTGGGATTGGGCTGACCCGCTCGGTTGGACCTGCGGTTACGGTTCCTGTTGTCGACGTCTGCCATACATGGTCACCTTTCCTGTCGCTGCCGCTATCGGCTTTTCCCATCCATGATACCCCGCCGAGTACAAAAAAGACGGCCCCGAAGGACCGCCTTTCGCATCGATTTACACGCACGGCAAGCACCGCCGCAATTCGCCACTAGTCGCGACGGCCAAGGATGTTCAGGATGCGCAGGAACACGTTGATAATGTCCACGAACAGATTGGACGCCATGAGCACGGCGTTGGGCAGCGTAGGCGGCACCGTCGTGGCAACATAGGTGTCGTAGCCAATAAAGCCGGCGAACACCACGATTACGATCAGATCGGTGATGGTCTGCGAGACGCCCATGAACATCAGCACGATCTCAACCAGAATAGTGGCGAGCAGAATGCCAAAACCGATGCCATATACGCGCTGGAAAAACTTGGGGAACGTCACGCCCAAGGCGCCAAAGACAAAGGTGATGGCGGCCGTGGCGATAAAGGCAGTGTTGATGGTGGGCAGGTCGTAGTTGGCAAGGCCAAACGACGCGGTCAGGCCAAAGGTGCTCGCAAAGATTACGTAGCCCACAAGGGACAGGCCCACGGACTGCTTACTGGCGGCGGCCGACATCATGACCATGCCGACGATGGTCAAAATAAACGAGCCAAAGACCAGCGGCAGGGCGGCGCCGCTCATCATCATGCGCGCAAACGACATGGTGCTCGTAAAGTAGGCGCCGGCGCCCATGGCGCAAAAGCCCAAGAAGATCAGGGCAGACATGGCGAGATTGTACGCGCGCGGCGACATCTCCTTGGCGCGGCTTGCGCCGCTCTCGACGGGGCCGTTCTGATAGCCCTGGATATCGTTCATAGGTTCGTCCTTTCAAAAAGTGCCGTGAAAGACGGCGCAGCAGGTGACAAGATTCCTGTCATTGTACCCGAATGCCGTACGTCCTTACCCACGGCGCTCGCCCTCGAGCGTACGGTCGAATGCCCACACCCACCAACGCATCAGATGGGCCTGCGAACCATCTGGTCGTTCGCGCGTCTGGTCCTCCAGATACAACTCGGTCGCGTGCCCGCCAAAACGCACCTTATAGGTTGCCGTACGGATGCCGTGAACCGTCAGGCCAAACCCAGTGGTCGAGACAATCTCGTCAATCGTAAAGCAACGACCGTCGACCCAGCAGACGGTGACCGGCACGACCTGTCCGCCCGCGAGGATGCGAGCCACGACGTCCACATACTGCTTGTGCACGCGCCGAGTTTTGCCATCTGTCTGTCGATATTCCATGCCTCCTATTATCGAACGCATGTTTGCATGTTGTAAAGCGAACAGACTGTGGTTTTGGAGTGTCGTAGTAATCGCACGTGTCCGCATGGCGTGTTAGCAAAAAGAACACCCGCGGTCAACAGGGCTAATATTCAATTTTAGTGCCAAAAAGTTCACTTCTCCCATCAGAACTCGGTAAAGAAACCCACAGGAGGTGATACGATTTATCATGTTTTTGTAACGTGTCTGCAAACTTCGAGAAAGCCCATATATGGACGTAACGTTCTCAACCTTCCTCGGCCAAATTGTGTCGAACCCAGTCCTTGCCGTCACCGTGATCCTCGCGTTGGGCGCCATCTTCGTCAATGGATGGACCGACGCGCCCAACGCCATCGCGACCTGCGTCACTACGCGTTGCATGCCCGCCCGCGCCGCCATTCTCATGAGCGCCGCATTCAACTTCCTCGGCGTGCTCATCATGACGCACTTTAACGCGAGCGTCGCCAACACCATCTCACATATCGTCGACTTTGGCGGAAACAGCACCATGGCGCTCGCGTGCCTTTGCGCGGCACTGTTCTCCATCGTCGTCTACGGCGCCACAGCGTCGCGTTTTGGTATCCCCACCTCGCAAAGCCACAGCCTTATCGCCGGCCTGACCGGTGCCGCTATCGCCCTCGGCGGCGCGAGCAGCGTCAACGTCCACGAATGGATGAAGGTCATCTACGGCCTGGCGCTCTCCATCGGTCTGGGCTTTGTCATGGGCTGGATCCTGTGCAAACTCGTCTCGATTCTGTTTGCCGCCGCCAACAGGCGACGTGCCAACGTCTTCTTTAAATACGCTCAGATCGCGAGTGCCGCGGCCATGAGCTTTATGCACGGCGCGCAGGATGGACAGAAGTTCATCGGCGTGCTCTTTTTAGGCGTGGCCTTCGCCAGCGGCCAGACGAGCGTCGGCGATGCCGGCATCCCCATCTGGATTATGCTGCTGTGCTCGGCAACCATGGGCATCGGCACCAGCGTGGGCGGCGAGCGCATCATCAAGTCCGTCGGCCAGAGCATGGTTAAGCTCGAGAAGTATCAGGGCTTCTCTGCCGACCTCGCAGGCGCCGCGAACCTGCTGCTTGCCACCCTTACCGGCATCCCCGTGTCCTCCACGCACATCAAGACCTGCGCCATTATGGGCGTCGGTGCCGTCAAGCGCCTCTCGGCCATCAACTTCGGCGTCGTCAAGGACATGATGTTCACCTGGTTCTTCACCTTCCCTGCCTGCGGACTCATCAGCTTTGTCACGGCCAAGCTGTTCATGATGTTCCTCTAGTCAAACCGAGCGTCCATCCGGACCGCATTACTTCGCCCACCCGTCTTCACCTCGAAAGGACCCACCCATGGCAAAGAAACCCGATTCGTTCTACTTTGACAACTACGTCGCTTGCGCCGACCTTGCCGTCCAGGCCGCAGAGCTGCTCACCAAGATTTTTGAGAACTTTGACCCCGCGCAGATCCACGACATGCTCAATAAGATGCATGCGATTGAGCATGCGGCAGACAAGAAGCACCACGAGCTCGAAGACGCCTTGCTCACCGCCTTTATCACCCCGCTTGAGCGCGAGGATCTAGACCTGATGAGCTGCTCGCTCGACACCGTGCTCGATCGTATCGAGGGCGTCGTGCAGCGCGTCTACTTCACCAACATCCAGAGCATCCACCCCGATGCCATCGTCATCGCCCACAAGGTGACCGACGCCTGCCGCGCCATGAAGGACCTGATGGTCGAGCTGCCCAACTACCGCAAGTCCAAGACCCTGCGCGAGCTCGTCATCCAGATCAACACCATCGAGTCCGAGGCCGACGAGCTCTACATCAACGCCATGCGCAACCTGCACGTTAACGGCAAGGACCCGCTCGAGGTCATCGCTTGGCGTGACGTGTACGCCTTCCTGGAGTACTGCGCCGACTGCTGCGAGAATGTGGCCGATGTCGTGGATTCGATTGTCATGAAGAACAGTTAATTGGGGGTACGTGTCCCGGCGGCGAAGGGCCGGCACCTGTTTGCTTTCTCACTCCGGCTGCATGGCAGAGTCGTTCGAAAGTAAACAGGTGCCGGCCCTTCGCCTTACGTACCACCATTGGGAACTTTGGCTGATACTTTGAAAGCGATGGGGCTTTTGTTGGCGGGGCCTTTGGACCCGATTGGGAACTTTGGGACCGCCTTAAACGTTTGGGTGGATGGGGCTTTGGGTACCCTTTGTTTTACTTTGGATTGATTCGTTGAATTTGGAGGGCTTGGTTGTGAGTTATTTGGATCTGGCTCGGTCTCGGTATTCTTGTCGCGAGTTTGAGAATCGTTCTGTTGAGCAGGCTGTGGTGGATGCCATTGTTGAGGCTGGGCGTATTGCTCCTTCTGCTTGTAATAATCATCCTTCTCGTGTGATGGTGTTGGATACGCCCGAGTTGTTGGAGAAGGCTGCTGCTTGTCAGCCTCGGTTTGCTCGTGATGGGTCTATCTTTGGGGCTCCGCTTGTCTTCCTTATTTGCAGCGTTACCGATGATGCTTGGGTGCGCCCGTATGACCAGATGAATTCCAGTGAAATCGATACGTCCATCGTGTGCGATCAGATGATGATGGAGGCCACCGAGCAGGGTCTGGGAACGTGCTGGGTATGCCATTTTAAGCCTGAGGTGGCACAGGAGCGGTTCAACCTGCCCGAGGGCGTCTATCCCTATCACATGCTCGTCTGTGGATATCCTGCCGGCCACATCGCCGATCCCGAGCATCGCGAGGCCCGTACCATTCCCCTCTCCGACTTCCTCCTCAAGGATAGGTTTTGGGACATGCCCTAAAACCTATCCTTGACCGCTCACCGTTTCGCCGAGTTCTGCGCCACTATGTGCAGGGCTCGGTTTTTTATGTTACGCACCCCGGCACAGTCATAAAAAAGGACCCGCAAGCTGCGGGTCCTTTCTAGGCACTAAATTGTAGGCCGAATGTTAGTCCAGGTCGTCGGCAGCAAAGTTGTCAATCGGGGCGAAGGGATCGGCCACGGGGACAACCGGGTCAGCGACGGGCAGCGGCTCGGCGGGAACAGTCACTGCAGGAGAAGCGGCAGAACCGACCGGCGTGGAGGCCATCAGATCGGCCGGGAAGGAATTCTGGGCATCGTCCATGAAGTGCTGGATGAGCTTGAGATACTCTGCCTTGAACTCCTCACGGGAAGCCTTGAGACGATCGATCTCCTCGAGCTCGGCCTGCTTCTCGGTCAGAGCCTGGCGGATAACCTCGCGGGCCTTGGCGTCAGCCTCGTTGCGGATACGCTCAGCGTTCTCGTTGGCATCGTTGACGATGGTCTCAGCGGTCTGCTGGGCAGCGATCAGGGCAGCGGAAATCTGGCGCTCCTGAGCGGAGAAGTCAGGGGCGGGAGCAGCCACGGGGGCGGCAGGAACGGCCTGGGCGGTGGCATCCTGAGCCTGGGCAAGCTGAGCCTGCGCATCGGCAAGCTGCTGCTCGGTAGCAGTCAGACGACCCTTAAGGTCGACGATCTTAGCGAGCATAGCGTCAACCTCGGAGGACAGCGTCTCCAAGAAGACGTCGACCTCAGCAGGATCGTAGCCACGCTTGGCCTCAGAGAAAGTCTGAGCCTGGATGTCTGCAGGGGTAATAGCCATAACAAGTCTCCTTTTTCATCGCCTCGGCGCTACACGCCCGACGTAAGTTACTAAGTCAGTTCTACACGAGTATACCTATAAGAAGCTGCAGAACCAGCCTCTGCACCAACTGCAACGCAATAATCGCAACGACCGGCGAAAAATCGATACCGCCCATCGGCGGGATGAAACGACGGAACAGGTTGAGCCACGGACCGCACACGCTATCAAGCACCGCGGCAATATCCTGAAGCAAACCACCCTGCTTCATGGGAATCCACGTCATAAAGCAGTAGACGACAATGAGCGTGGAATAGAAGTTGAACAGCGTGTTGACCAGCTGGACGATAGTGTAGATGTTGATGGGAATCTCCTCGTCTTGTCTTTACTTAAGGTAGCCGTCGGCACGAAGCTTCTTGAGATCGGAATCTTTGACCTCGCAACCGGCGGGCAGCACCATGAACACGCGGTCGCCCACCTCCTTGACCGTGGCACCCAGACCGCAGGCAAAGCCGTAAGAGAAGTCCAAGACGCGCTTGGCAACTTCGGTGCGTACGCCCACAAAAATCAGTGCGACAGGCTGCTTGGTGCGAACGCGGCGCACCACGGTCTCCACGTCGTCATAGCTCTCGGGGCGCAGGACATAGGCCGGCAGCTGCGGCGTGGCGTTGATGATATTGCTCGCATAGGCCGAGGCATCGCTCGGTGCAGGCGCGGGTGCAGCGGCGGCACGGGCGCGGGTATTCTCGGCGTAGCTCGACGGCGTGTCATAGGCACCAGGACGATAACCGCTCGCAACACTGTCCTGCGAGCGCGAAGGCGGGTTATACGTCGTGGCATGGCGGGAGTCATCGCCGACCAGCTGACCGGAGCGCGTATACACGGCAACCGACTCAGCTTCACCGCGGCGCGTCTGGCCAAGCAGGCCGTTGCTCGGCTCGTCTTGGGTGTAGAAGCCCTCGCCCGAAGCACCACTGTAGCCGTTGCCCTGATAGCCATCGTCGTAGCCGTCATCGTAGCCGTAGTCGTCGTCCTGGCCATAACCCTGGTCGTAACCCTGCTGGCCGCCCAGGTGCATCTTATTTTTAATCTCGTCAAGGAAGCCCATGGTTGTGTCCTCTCGCGGTTTAGTGCAGGCGCCCCGATAATCAGTGCGCACTTCAGAGCCTTATTTTACTGCAAACTCCGGGCTAAATACTACCCTGCCCAGGCGAACGAGCGTAGAGCCCTCCTCAAGGGCAGACTCAAAGTCCTCGCTCATACCGCAGGAAAGCTCAGGCAGGTTCAAATCGGGATGCGCCGCCTCCAGCTCATCCCTCAGCTCACGAAGCCCCGCAAAGGTGCGGCGTGCCACATCCTTATTCCCCCGGGGCGCCATAGTCATAAGCCCCTGTACGCAAATTCCCTCAAGTTCTGCAAGCTCACCCGCGGCGGCGCGAATCTCATCGGGTGAAAAGCCTCCCTTCGACTCCTCACCACTCACATTGACCTCAATGAGCACACGCTGGGGGCCGACGAGCTCGCCTGCCTCAATCTTGCGAACAGCACGGCTCGAGATCGCCTGCGCCAGATGCAGCGAACCCACCGAGTGAATCAGCTCGGCTGAGCCCAGCACCGCATTGATCTTATTGGTCTGCAGGTTACCGATCATATCGAAGCGCACCTCGGGCAGCTCCGGATGCTCCGCCAGACCCGTGAGCTTGCGAACCAGCTCCTGCGGGCGGTTCTCGGCAAAATGGCGATACCCCGCCTGGATGGCGGCAACGGTCTCATCGACACCAACGGTCTTGGACACGGCAATGAGGCTCGCGGCGTCGTGGGGACGGCCCGCGCGATCGAGCGCCGCATAAAAACGTTCCAGAATCTGCTCGCGGCGAGCGCGCATCAAGTCCAAATAGTTATCCATTGCCAATCGCCTCCGCTGACAGCCAAACAAGTAGTCCCATGCTAACGCAAGAGCGCGGCCCCGCATGTGCAAGGCCGCGCTCACTTAGGTATTTACAATCTTTCGACGAACGGGGTTACTTACTCCTCGTCGTCCTCGCCATCGTCCTCATCCTCAAGATGATCGAGCAGGTAGCGAAGACCCTCGCTGACCTCGTTAACGGGCACCTTGGCAACGTAGCGTGCATCGACGGCGGGCCTCATGATAACACCCTCGCCCGAAGGCACGCGCATGCTCTCGAGCTCATCCTCATCAGTGCAGGCGATATCACCGGCAGTCATACGCTGTCCGGTCAACAGGAAGGTCAGACGGCAAGCGGCATCGATGGAAATCGAGGCGATGCGATCGAGGTAGCGCGAAACCATGATGGCGCGGCGCAGGTCGTCATAGTTGCTGTCGTCGTCCATAAAGTCGCCCGTATCCATACGGTTAAAGGTGCGGAAGAACTTCTCGTAGGCGGCGTGCACTGGCTCGTCCTCGACGGCCAAGTTGCAGATGATGGACATGTCGTTGGTGACGAGCGCGGAAAGCGAAGAGCCCAGCACCTGGTAGACGGCCTCAGCCTCGGCCTCGACCGTGCCGACAAGCTCCTTGGGCAACGAGATGTCGGCCTTGATCATATGACGCGTGGCGCGGCAGATCTGGCGAACCTTATCGGTCATGCGCTGCAGGTTAAAGTCGACGTAGATGATCGTCTGCAGCAAGCGGAAGTCGGAGGCGACCGGCGACTGCGTGGCGATCAGGTTGTAGCAGACGGCCTCCAGGTTGGCGCAGCGCGCGTCAATCGAAAGCGTGCGCTTCTTGGTCTTGGTGGCGAGCTTGCGGTCGTCGGTCACATAGGCCTTCACGGCATCGTGGAGGGCCAGATCGACGGCCTCATAGATGCTCAGCATCTCGTGACGGGCCTCGACGAGCTGACGGGAAAACAGTTTGCGCATGGTTCACTCCAATCAGTTGGGTGCGGTCATGCCGCCCGCACAGTGAATACGCACCGGACCAGGTCCGATCGGCTTGGGACTAGTCGCACCGATCAGCCAAAGCGGCCGGTGATATAGTCTTCCGTCCGCGAGTCCACCGGGCTGGTGAAGATCGCGTCGGTTTGACCATACTCGATGAGCGTGGCGGGCTCGCCGGCAACTTCCTGCAAGAAGAATGCGGTGTAATCGCTAATACGAGCTGCCTGCTGCATTGAATGCGTGACGATGATGATCGTCATCTCGGGCGCCAGCTCGGCCATCAAATCCTCGACCTTAGAGACGGACGTGGGGTCGATGGCGGAGCAGGGCTCGTCCATCAGAAGGACATCGGGTTGCACCGCAAGCACGCGCGCGATGCACAGACGCTGCTGCTGACCGCCCGAGAGCGCCAAACCATCCTTGTTGAGCTGATTGGATACCTCTTTCCAGAGGTTGGCGCGCTTGAGCGATTCTTCCACGATGTCATCGAGGTCGCTTTTGCTAGTCACGCCCTGCAGACGAGGGCCAAAGGCGACATTCTCGTAGATGGATTTGGGAAACGGGTTGGGCTGCTGAAAGATCATGCCCACGCGACGACGGAGATCGACCGGGTCGACACCCTCGGCATAGATATCGTTGCCGTCGAGCGTCATGGTGCCCTCGATGCGCGTGCCCTCGATCAGGTCGTTCATGCGGTTGATGCAGCGCAAAAACGTCGATTTGCCGCAGCCCGAAGGGCCAATAAACGAGGTGATGGCGTTTTTGGCGATGTTGAGGTCGAGCCCCGTCAGCGCATGAAAGTCACCGTACCAAAAGTTGAAATCCTTGGCCGTAATGGCCGCTTGCTCCAGCGTGGGAGCGGACTGATAAACGGACATGGGACTCCTTAACTAGCGACGCTTGCGCGACAGGAAGCGCGCAAACAGGTTGAAGGCCAGAATGATCACCATCAGCAAGAGCGCGGTGCCGTAGGCTGCGTTCATGTTGATGCCGTCGTTGGCAAGCAGGTACAGGTGAACCGTCATGGGGCGGCCGGAATCGAGCGGCGAAATAGGTAGATTGATGGCCTGCCCCATGGTGTAGAGCACCACCGCGGTCTCGCCAATGGCACGGCCGATGGCGAGGACGATGCCCGTGGCAATACGGCCAAAGGCAGAAGGAAGCACGATCTTGGAGACAACCTGCCACTTGGTGGCGCCCAAGCCATATGCGCCCCAACGGATATAGCGCGGAACGGCGCGAATGGCCTCTTCGGTGGTGCGCATGACGATGGGAAGCATCAAGAGCGCGAGTGCCAGGGCGGCAGAGACCATCGAAAGGCCCAAGCCCATGGCCTCGACAAACAAGGCGTAGCCAAACAGGCCCATAACGATGGAGGGCACCGAGGCCAAAGCGTCAGCAGCGTAGCGAATGAGATCGACGACCTTGCCCTGCTTGGCGTACTCGGCCAGATAGACGGCTGCCAGCACAGCGATCGGCGTGCAGATAAGCATGGCGAGTGCCGTCACGTAGACGGTCGAGACGATCGTAGGCCAAATGCCGCCCTCGGCGTTGACGCCCTGGGGCCAACCGAAGATAAAGTCGAGCGAGATATGTGGCAGGCCGTTAATGACCACGTAGGCGATGATAGCGACCAGCACCAGCGTGGTGATGTAGGCAGCGGCACGAAACACGCCAAGCATGATCTTGTTGGACAGGTCCTTGTTGATGCGGCCCTTCTTGCCGTGGGAAAGGGCACGCTTGATGCGCTCGCGCGACGAGGTCGTATCGACCGTCGTGTCAACGGAATCGGACATAGCCTACCCCCTCTTCTTCTTGGAAATCAGACGGACGATGCCCACCAGCGTGGCGGAGATGATAAACAGGACCACACCCATGCCGAACAGCGCCGAGCGATGCAGACCCGAGGAATAGCTCATGTCGAGCGCGATCTGGCTCGTGAGCGTCGAGATAGGGCTCGCAATGCTGTCGGGAATAACCGGGGCGTTACCCACGACCATGAGCACGGCCATGGTCTCTCCGATGGCACGGCCCATACCCAGCACGATGGCATCAACGATACCCAGTTTGGCGGCAGGTAGCACGACCTTATAGATGGTCTGCCACTTAGTAGCACCCATGGCATACGATGCCTCGCGAATGCCCATGGGAATGGAATTGAGGGCATCGATGGTAAGCGTCGTGATGGTAGGGACGATCATGATGGCGAGCACGAACCACGCTGTTAGCGCACCAAAACCAAGACCACCGGTCAGTTGCGCGATAAACGGACGAATGATGATCATGCCAAAGAAACCATAGATGATAGAAGGGATGCCGGCCAACAGGTCAACGGCAGGGCTGATGAGCTTGCGCACGCGCTTGCTGGCGATCTCGACCAGGTACACGGCCGTACCTACGCCCAGCGGCACGCCCATGGCGAGCGCACCGACGGTCACCAGACCTGAGCCGGCAAGCAGCGACATGATGCCGTAGTGGCCCTCAGAGGGCGCCCACGTAAAGCTAAAGAATTCCGCCAGACCGATGTCGGTAAAGACGGGCAGCGCCGAGTACGTGGTAAAGACAAAAATCAGGATGACGGTAACGACCGCCAAGAACGCGCAGGCAAAGAAGATCCACTGCAGCGCCTTCTCCTTGATATAGGTACTGCGCGATACGAGCGCCAGCTCGCGCTTCTTGGGCGTCTGAACATTCTGCTCAGTCTGGGAGTTTTCCTGTGCTTCCATGCTACTCACTCCCCTTCTCGTCGTTGGTGACGGGGATAAAGCCCGCCTCACGAATCTGCTTGTCCATCTTTTCGGACGTCACGTAGTCGATGTAATCCTGCGCCTGCTGCGAAGGCGCACCCTTCACAAAGAAGTAAAGGTCGCGTGAGATGGGATAGCCGCCGCTCGCGACCGTCTTCTCGGACGCCTCAACATGATTGACCGAGACGGCCTTGACCGAGGTCTTGGCGTTGAGGCTATCGACGAAGCCCAGCGAAATGTAGCCAATGGCACCGCGCGAACGAGATACCACGTCGCGCACCTGGCCCGTGCCCGAAAGAACGGCCGAGCGGCGATCGAACGGGGTGCCGTCCATCACGATGGTGCGAAAGGCCTCACGCGTGCCGGACGCCTCATCTCGGTTGATGACCTGAATCCTCAGGTCCTCGCCACCGACTTCTTTCCAGTTGGTGATCTTGCCGGCGTAAATATCGCGGAGCTGCTCGGTCGAGAGGTTATCGACCGGGTTATCGTCGTTCACGATGACCGCGATACCGTCGTGGGCAATGACGATGGGAGTCAGGCCCAGATCCTGTTCGTCGGCATTGAGTCCACGGGAGGAGCTGGCGATATCGGCCGTGCCGGCGCTGACGGCCTCGATGCCAGCGGAAGAACCCAAACCGGAAACGAGCACGTCGATGCCGGTCTCCTCCTTAAAGCCCTCGGCCGCAATCTCGGCGATAGGAAGGCAGGTCGTGGAGCCGGCGACGGTAATGGAAGAGGTAGAAGATCCCGAAGAACAGGCACACAGCGTAAGCGTTAGCACAGCAGCGCTCAGGGCCGATACGATCTTTCTCATAGCATCACGCCGATCGCAGCATGGCGCCCACAGGTACCGCCCTCATTACGGTAGGAATAAAAGCGGTCATTCTGACGCACGGTCGAAAGCTGGGTATCCACGATATTATCCGCGTCGACACCGACATCTACCAGCGCCTCGCAAATGGCAGCGGAAAGATCGAGCATGCGAGAGGTGCTCGTATCGATGCACGAGAACTCGGCGGCAAAGCGATCCACGAGCTCCTGGGATACCTCATATTCGTCACCCAAGATATGGGGGCCGATATAGGCGGAAACGTCGCTCGCATCGCAACCGGCAGCATCGCAAAGCGCCTGGCACGCCTTGGCGGAAATACGTGCAATCGTGCCCTTCCAACCGGAGTGCACCACGGCAAATCCGCCAGGGGCCACCAGCACCACGGGAACGCAGTCGGCAAAGCAGAGCAGCACGGGCACGTTATGCGCCGTACAGACGATGGCATCGCAGCCCTCGGCAATCTGCTCGCGGACGTCCTCAAGATCATCGGCGCCATTCGAGGTCACCGCAACGATATGGTCACCATGGACCTGATTGGGAACGAGCAGGTTGTGCTCGCACTCGGCGGCACCCATAGCCTCGAGCGCACGACGACGATTTTCTTGAACAGCAAAGGGGTCATCGCCAACATGCGAGCCCAAGTTGAGTGAGGAGTACGCATCTTCGGAAACGCCACCGGCGCGCTCGGTGAAGGCAAAGCGAACATCGGATGTCGCGCCCTCCACCAACGTAACTCCATCATGGTCGACACGCGAAACTTTGTCCGCACGTGCTGCCATACTAAAGCCTCCTAATAACACAAGTACCGCGGCATCGCCGCTACAGCCCGCGTTTATACGGCTGTCATACTTCTTTAAAAGGATACCTGCTGCGCTGGAGGCAATCGTAAAGGGAACGTAAAGAGATTGGAGGTTCTAGTTTACAAAGTCGAAATAAAAAGGGCGCGTCCATACGGACACGCCCCTGTGCACAACAATGCAAAGAACGACCTAGAAGCTGCCGCGCTTCAGGAAGTCGGGAAGCTCGAACTGATCGTTGCCGAAGTTAGGAAGCTCGGTGCCACCGACGTTGCGGGTCGGAGCGGCCTGAGCCGGGCTGGTAGCCGGAGCGGTGCGCTGCGGCTCAGCGGAGGCAGCGGCCTTGCTCTGAGACTGCTGAGCAGCAAAGAGCTCGTCCTGACGGTTGACGTTGGAGTCGGAGAAGCCCGTAGCGATGACGGTGATACGCACCTGATCGCCCAGGGACTCGTCAACAACGGTACCGAAGATGATGTTGGCCTCGGGGTCGACGGCGTTGGCGACAACGTCGGCGGCGTCGCTGATCTCCTGGATACCCAGGTCCTTGGAACCGGCGATGGAGAGCAGCACGCGCGTGGCACCATCGATGGAGCTCTCGAGCAGCGGGCTGGAGATGGCCTGCTGGGCAGCGTCGACGGCACGGGTATCCCCAGAAGAGGTACCGATACCCATCATGGCGGTACCGGCCTGCTTCATGATGGTCTTAACATCGGCGAAGTCCAGGTTGATGATACCGGGGACGGTGATGAGGTCGGTGATGCCCTGGGTGCCCTGGGAAAGGACGCCATCGGCAATCGCGAAGGCCTCGAGCATGGTGGTCTTCTTCTCGGCGATGTCGAGCAGTTTATCGTTAGGGATGACGATCATGGTGTCAACGCAATCGGAGAGGGTCTTAATGCCCTCCTCGGCGCTCTTCTTGCGCTTACGGCCCTCGAAGGTGAAGGGCTTGGTCACGACGGCGACGGTCAGCGCACCGACCTCGTTCATCGCGATATCGGCAACGATGGGAGCGGCGCCGGTACCGGTGCCACCGCCCTCGCCGCAGGTGATGAACACCATGTCGGCGCCAGCGAGCGCCTCGGCAATGTCGTCGCGGGACTCATCGGCAGCCTTGCGGCCAACCTCGGGGTTGGCGCCGGCGCCCAGGCCGCGGGTAAGGTCGGTGCCGATGTGCACCTTGATATCGGCATCAGAGATCGCGAGTGCCTGAGCATCGGTGTTGATGGCAACAAACTCGACGCCGCGGATGCCCTCTTCGATCATTCGATTGACCGCGTTGGTACCGCCGCCGCCGACGCCGACCACCTTAATGACGGCAAGGTAGTTGTTGATCTCTGTCTCGTGCATGTCGGTCCTCCGAACAAAGGTTATAGCCATAGCATGGGTCGACCCCTGCGCACATTAACCTTCAGGTTGAAAGTAAATGCAAAGGTAAACCGTATTATGTTTGCACATTATGAACGTATCAGTCAAATAATTGACCGTGAAAACCAAACAAACCAGATAAACGGCGTGGTATGGCCCCTCAACAAAGCATCAACCAGCGCTACGAGGTCGGAGCGTTCCTAAATGTATAGTTACCCGGAGAGCGCACATTGATATACGTTACGCCCTCTACCTGCGAAAGCAGCTTGGTGACTACGCGCTCCTTCTTGACGATATCGTTCGAATCGCCCAGCGACACCTCAATGCCGTTATTGAGGTTTGCCGAGATGGCTTCGACCGAAGGCGTGGAAATATCCTTGACTTGTCCCAAGAACTCGCTCGAAAAACCACGCACATAATCCAAGCCAGCCTTAACGGCCTTGGAGCTCACCGCCTGGCCGGAAACCGGAGCGACATCCGCCGAGACATCAGTCAACAACACCGCGCCATAGTGCTTAGCGAGCGCCAGCGCGGCATCAATGCCGGTCAGGGTATTTGAGCCCTGCCCCGTCGTGATGACGTTGCCCTGGTCATCCACTTCGACCGACGTCGACAGCGGGGCGATCCAGGTGTCATCATCCCCGATGGCCCAGGCAAGGTCATCGGAGCTGATATAGGCAATTGCGATGACCTTGCGCTCCATCGGCGTAATGATGAGCGTATGCGGGAACTGACGCTGGACATCCACGCCCGAGACCCACGGGTTCTGCTTGAGGTCCTCGGTAATCTGGTCGGGATCGACGTTAAAAAGCGACGTTCCCTCGGGCAAATCGATCAGCTGGATAGCATCGTGCTTCGTCACGTGCTCGCTGCCTTGAATCTGAATATCAGTGGCGGTAAACAATCCAGAGTTAATCACCACGATGGCAACGACGACGAGCACGGCCAAGACGGCCAAAACGCCGCCCACGATTTTGCCTTTGCCTGTAACGACAGAAGCGGCGTCTGACGTTTTATTTGCCATCGCCCTAAGTGAAGACAACGGGTTGACGCCTTTTTTACCCGAAGGCTTCTTGGCGGTAGCCGGCACCGATGTCAGCGAGCGCGGTTTCGATGCGCCCAGCGTGCGACCCGGACGCGCCGCCTTAGTTCCTGCCGAGGGCTTAGGAGTTGCCAAAGGACGGGCAGGCTTGGCGCCCATAACAGGCTTTGACGTCACCGAGGGACGCGAGGACTTTTTTGCGGCCGGACGATTACCGAGCTGCGAGCCGACAACCGGACGACTGGTCTGTCGAGCATGCCCGACAGACTTAGAGTGCGCGACGGTATTGCGTTGAGGTTTGGCAGGCGCGCCGGAACGCCCTCCGGCGCGGCGGAAGGTGGGTTTCGATGCTCTAGAAGCCGAGGAATTTAACTTCCGGTCTGAGCTCGATGCCATACGCCTCCCTCACCTTTCCGTGCACATGTCTGATAACCGCGGCAACGTCATCGGCCGAGGCAGTTCCGTTATTAACGATAAAATTAGCGTGAACGGGCGAAACTTCCGCGCCGCCAATCGAAAAACCCTTTAATCCACAATCCTCGATAAGCTTGCCCACACTCGCATCGGGCGGGTTACGAAAGACCGACCCGCAGGATGCGCGACCCATGGGCTGCGTACGCTTGCGCCTCGTCAGGTACCGTTCCATGCGCTCGCGAATGTCGGCCTTGGGCGCCGGTTTAAGCTTGAGCACGCACTCGAGGATGATCTCATTGCGGGGAAGGCTACATTCTCGGTAGCCCCAAGTGATCTCGGACCCCGCATAATGCTTGATACCGGATGCCGGGTCAAACGTTACGACATCCTCAACCAGCGAGCCAATCCACTCGGTCCGTGTGCCTGCATTCATAGATATCGCACCGCCAACCGAGCCAGGGATGCCAACGGCAAACTCAAGGCCCGAGAGGCTACGCGACAGGGCATCGTTGACCAGGCGCGCAAACATCACGCCCGCACCGACCGTCAGCGTACAACCGTCATCGGCAACAACCGTGCGCTGAAACTCACGTCCGAGCGAAATGACGGCGCCGCGATAACCGCCATCGGCAACCAGCAGATTGGAGCCCTTGCCGATGATGACCCACGGCACCTGCTCGCGATCGAGCACCGCCACGGCGCGGCGGAGGGCATGATAGCTATGGCACGTCACAAAGAGGTCGGCCTTGCCGCCGATACGATAGCTCGTATGACGCGCAAGGCGCTCGTCCTCGATCACATCCGTGTCGATCATGCCCGAGAGCGCCATGACGGCGTTAAACAGACCCATTAGACTTAAGCGTCTTTCTTGGCAGTCAGATACTCGATAAACTCGGGACCGACGGTCGTAACGTCACCGGCACCCATAGTGAGCAGCAGGTCGCCCTCGCCCACCATCTGCTCGAGCTCCTGATTGAGCTCAAGACGGCTGGAGCAGTACACGACCTCCTTGCCAGGATGCTTGGCGCGCACGGTATCGGCGAGCATCTTAGAGGTGACACCCGGGATGGGCATCTCGCCAGCCGAGAACACATCAATCAGCAGCAGTTTATCGACATTGGCAAATGCATCGGCAAAGTCGTCGCACAGGGCCTGCAGGCGCGAATAGCGGTGCGGCTGGAACACGACGTCGACGTGCTTGTAGCCCAGCGACGAAGCGGCAGCAAGCGTCGCCTTGATCTCGGTGGGGTGATGGCCGTAATCATCGACCACGGTGATGCCATCGATATCGCCCACGTGGGTAAAGCGGCGGCGAACGCCCTCAAAGCTCGAGAGCGCCTTGGCGGCGGCGTCGATGTCAAGGCCCAGGACATGGGCGACGGTGAGCACCGCCGTGGCGTTGAGCATGTTGTGGCGACCGGGATTGCTCTTGATCTCCACGGCATGTTCAGTGCCATCCTCAAAGCGAACGATAAAGTCACTCTGGATACCCTTGACATCCGGGTGCATGCAGACGATGTCGTTGCTCTCGGCAAAGCCGTAGGAAAGCACGTGACGGCCCGTCGACTTGGCGAGCTCGACCAGATGCGGGTCCTCACCGCAGACGATGACGGTGCCGTCCTCGCCCACCAGGCTCATGAATTTGGCGAAAGTCGCTTCGATCTCCTCGATACCCGAGTAGTGATCGAGGTGATCGGCCTCGACGTTGGTCACAATGACTACGTTGGGGTTCAGGAACAGGAAGGAGCTGTCGGACTCGTCGGCCTCGGCGACAAAGTAGTCGCCCGAGCCGTTCTTGCCGTTCGTGTCATAGCCCTCGACGATGCCGCCGATCAAGAAGCTCGGATCCAGACCCATGCGGTCGAGCATGGTGGCGCACATCGAAGACGTGGTGGTCTTGCCATGCGTGCCGGCAACAGCGACGGTGGTGTAGCCGTGGCCCAAAGCAGAGAGCATCTTGGCACGGGGCCACACGGGAATACCAAGCTCGCGAGCGCGCACGAGTTCGGGGTTGGACTCCGGAATAGCGGTGGAGACAACAACCACGTCGGGCTTGACCTCGTCGATCGTGGCGGCCTCATGGCCCACATGCACCTTCACGCCAGCGCGGGTAAGCTGGCGGATATAACGTGACGTCTTAAGGTCGGAGCCGGTAACGGCATAACCGCGCTCGTGCAGAACGAGGGCGATGCCGCTCATGCCGGCGCCGCCGATACCGATAAAGTGGGCGCTCTTAAACTCGGGCGCGGAGGTTGCAGTCTGGGAATCAGCCATGTGCTCGTGTACTCCTTGCGTAAACACTGCCTGTAACCCGTTAACTGTACCGCACCTACCGCATCAGCGCGAGGGCGACCGACGATATCCCGTCTAACTAACGCAAACCCTCTACCGCATCCGCCAGAAGAGCGGCGGCCCTATCCTGAGCCAGACCACGCGCCGCCTGACGCATGGCGTCGCGCGCCGCCGCGTCATCGACCAGGTGCAGCAGTTCATCGGCAAAGGCAGAACCGTCGATATCGGCATCGGCGCAGAGCACACCGGCCCCGGCGTCGACTAGATAACGGGCATTGGTGGTTTGGTGGTCGCCCGTCGCATGCGGGTACGGCACGAGCACCGAAGGCACGGCGAGTGCAGCGATCTCGGCCACGCTCGATGCGCCCGAACGCGAGAGCACCAAATCGGCAGCAGCCAGCATATCGCCCATGTTGTCGATGTAAGGCTGGACGCGGTAACGCTTCGCCTCCTCGGGCGTCAGCGCCAAAGCGCTCTCGGTCTCCTCAAAGCCGTCGGCACCCGTCGAATGCAACACATAGAGGTTCTTGCGCGAAAGCAGCTCGTTTTTGAGCGAGACCACGCGCTCGTTGAGGTGCTGGGCGCCAAGTGAACCGCCAAAGACGAGCAGCAGCGTAGCGTCCTCGGGAACGCCAAGTGCCTTGCGGCCGCGAGCGCGATCGCCCTCGATCACCGAGCGACGTACGGGGTTGCCGGTCATGAGCACGTGGTCAGGGTCACCTTCGCGTTCAAAGACCGAGCGCGCTGCCGGCACCGAGATGCACACGCGGGCGGCGTGGGAGTTCATCATCTTATTGGCCAGGCCCGGAACAGAGTTCTGCTCATGCAGCAGATACGGAACACCCGCGCCCTTGCACCACCCCAGCAGCGGAACCTCGACATAGGCACCAAAACCGATGGCGGCATCGGGCTTGCCGACCTTTGAGAAATGACTGGCGAGCGCACGCTTGGCCTTGTTGACACGCCATAGCGAGGTCAGCGCCGTCCAAGGACGGGAGCGGTCGAAGCCCGTGACCGTAATGGGCACAAAATCAAACCCAGCCTCAGGGACCAGACGACCCTCGAGCTTGCGCGACTGGCCCACGAACACAACGTGGTGGCCACGATCACGCAGCTCTTCGGCCAAGGCGAGCGCGGGGTTGATGTGTCCTGCCGTACCGCCGGCTGCAATAGCAACGGTCATCTTATCGGTCATGGTAGTCCCTTCGTACACGCGGTCCCTGGCCGTCGGTACGCAGACGCGCCGACGGGTCTGAGTTCAAATCGATTCGATTATATCCGCCGCCCGCATTGCGAGGAGTGGGGCGCTGAGGACGACCTTGCGGCGCCGTTCGCTGACGCGGGCGGGCTGCGGGGTCGGTCGCAGAGCCATCCAGGACGGTAAAACCGTTACGCGAAGATCGCTCGCCGCGCACGTGGGGCACGCCGGCGGTACTCTCATCCATAACGGCAAAGCTCTCACGGCGGCGGTCATACTCATCGCGGCGGGCGCTCTCGTACGAAACGCGCAGGATCAACCCGGCAAGCATGAGCGACACAATAATCGACGAACCGCCGTAGCTAATAAACGGCAAAGGTTTGCCCGTCATGGGAAACACGTTGAGGATGCCCAGCGCGTTAATCAAAAACTGCACTGCGAGAATGACCGCGGAGCCAGACGCCATGAGCGCGCCCCGACGATCGGTCGCCTGCTCGGCAATGCGAAACGCCGAGTAGATCAGCATCGCAAACACCAAGAAGAACAGCACGGTTCCGACAAAACCGACTTCCTCGCCAATGATGGCCAAGATGTAGTCGTTGTGTGCCTCGGGCAGATACGAGTACTTCATGGTTGAGTTGCCGATGCCACGGCCGAACAGACCGCCCGAGGCAAAGGCCATGATGGCAAGCGTGGCCTGATAGCCGTCACCATACTCGTCGGCCCAAGGGTTCAAGGCAACCTGAATACGCACCATACGGTATGGCTCTGCGACAAGCGCAATCACGATCACGAGAATGCCGAAGATTAGCACGCCGATGATAAATCTGGGGTCGAGACCCGCAAACAACGCCATGCACATGAGGGTCAACAGGATGATCAGGACAGTACCGAAATCGGGCTGGATAAAGATCAGAAAGAGCGAAATGCCCAGGTAGATGCCCATCTTGCGAAGGAATTCGTTGATGTTGCCACCGGGCGAAAAGAAGCGATCAAGCATGATGGCCGAATACGCAATGGCAAATGGCTTTAAAAACTCGGAAGGCTGGAACTGAATACCGGCGATGTTGAGCCAGCGCGTGGCGCCGCGGCTGCCGCTGCCCACCAAGAACACCAGAAGCAGTAGCCCTATCATGCCGATAAGGAAGATCCTGAGCACATCCTCCCCAAACCAGCTGTCCGGCAAAACGCGCACGATGGCAATCAGCGCCAGAACACCGACCACGGCAAACGCGGCCTGTCGACCCAGAAAAAACGTCGCCGAGCCATTCTCGTGCAGCGCCTCGACCGAAGACGCCGAGTACACCATCAGCAGGCCAAAGCATACCAAGGTAAACAAGCAGGCCATGAATATCAAACGGGGGCGCATGATACGGGCGGGAACGCCGGCAATATAGCGTTCGCTAAACGACTGCCCGCCGCGGCTGGAACGCGGTGTGGTGCGACGTGAGGAAGCACGGTCCGAGTCGGGCCTCCTCATACCTTGTCGGGGGCTCTCCTCTCTCACCGCAACCCCTATTCCATTTGTGATTTCGCTGTAGCGGCAAGCTGAGCCACGTAGTCCTTAAACACGCGGCCGCGCTCCTCATAGCCCGAGAACTCATCGAACGAAGAGCAGGCAGGAGAAAGTAAGATCACGTCACCACGGCTCGAAAGCGAACGGGCAACGTCCACGGCGTCGCGCAGGTCATCCGCCTGGGCGATATCCACATCGCCATCGACATCAGCCTCGTCCATAGCGGCGGTGAAGCGCTCGCGCGCATCGCCAAAGCAGACGACCGAGCGCACGTTGTCCATAACGACGCGCGCGAAGTCCGTGAGCGGAGTGCCCTTATCGTGGCCGCCGAGCAGCAAGATCACGTCGTCATCGGGAAATGCCGTCAGTGCCTTCTCGACCGCATCGGTGTTAGTCGCCTTGGAATCGTTGACGTAACGCACGCCGTCAATCTCGCCACACGGCTCCACGCGGTGCTCGAGCGGCTGGAACGAGGCCAGACCGCGGCAGACACCGTCGACATCGGCACCGACTGCCAAGGCAGCCGTGGCAGCGCACAGGGCATTGATAACATTGTGATGGCCCGAGATCTTGAGCTCGGATGTAGCGATGAGCGGGGTCTCGACACCCTTCAGACGCACGATCATCTTGCCATCGCGCACAAAGGCGGCATCCTCGCCCTCAGGCTCGTCAAAGGCAACCTTGCAGATGCGACGACCCGGCGTGTAGATGTACTCATCGAACTCGTGAATGCCGGCGTCTTCGACGTCGACAACCACCAGATCGTCATCGACCATATTGTCAAACAGTTTGATCTTGGCAAGCGCATAGTTCTTATGGCTCCTATGCCAGCCCAAATGGTCGGGAGTGATGTTGAGCAGCACCGCCACGCGGGGGTGGAGCTCGGTTGTTGTAGCAATCTGATAGCTCGAGAGCTCAGCCACAAACCACTCGTTGTGGGCTCGGCCGTCAATCTCGTTGACCGGCGGCTCGCCGATGTTGCCGACAGCAACGCTGGCCTCGCCGGCAGCCTTAAGCAGATAATCAGTCAGCGACGTGGTGGTCGTCTTGCCGTTGGTGCCCGTGATGGCAATCCAGTTATCGGGCGACAGGCGATAGGCAAACTCAGGCTCACCCATAATCTGGGCGGCATGCTCGCGCCCGGCCTTAAAGAAGCCCGAGAACTCCGAGATGCCCGGGCACGTCACGCATACGTCATAGGCGCCCTCGACCTGTTCGGTCCCATAGACAAACGACGCACCAGCAGCCTCGAGCGCACGCGTGGCGTCATTGGGCTCAGAGGTGCCGCCGCCATACACGGTAACGGCACTTACGCGCTCAGGATGTGCCAACGCCCAGCGGGCGACATCGAGACCGGATTTGCCCTGACCCAAAACGAGCAGGCTAAAGACATCAGCAAGAGACATGAAAGACCACTATCCCAACTGGAAGAACAGAGCAAGGCCAACGGCACCAAAGGCAGCAGCGATAATCCAAAAACGGATGACGACCTTGGTCTCGGCCCAGCCCTTCTTTTCGAAATGATGATGGATGGGCGCCATAAGGAAGACGCGCTTGTGCGTAAAGTGGAAGTAGACAACCTGAATCATGACCGACAGGGTCTCAACGATAAACAGGCCGCCGATGATGAGGGAGACGACCTCGGTGTTGGTCATGATGGACGTGCAGGCAAACGCGGCGCCCAGGGCAAGCGAGCCGGTATCGCCCATAAAGATGCTCGCCGGATAGCAGTTGAACCACAGAAAGCCCAAGCAGGCACCGGCACACGCGGTGCAGAAGATGGACAGGTTCACGTCTCCGTGCAAAAACGCCATGGCAGCCATGGCGAGCATGGCAATCATAGAGGTGCCGCCAGCAAGACCGTCAAGGCCATCGGTCAGGTTCACGGCATTAGAAAGACCGGCGATCATCAGCCAGCAAAAGACAATGTAGAGCCACGGGAACGAAAGGCCGCAGATGGTGGTCGAAAGAACACCGAGGTCAATCGTCAGGCCGCCGGGAAAACGAATCTCGGGGGCGACGCCGCACCAGTTGACGGCGAGCACCGTAAAGGTGACACAGATAATGGTTAGGCCGATCATCTTGGCATGGGGCGTCAGACCGAGCGAGCGCCCATGCGTAACGGAGGTCAGGTCGTCGATCAGGCCCAGCACGCCGGTCGCCAGCGTGGCGAGCAGCACGAGCACGAGCTCGGTGGTGAGCTTGCCCATCAGCAGACAGGTCAGCGAGATCGCGACGAGGATGACAACGCCACCCATGGTGGGCGTTCCCTGCTTAACCAAATGACGCTTGGGGCCGTCGGCACGAACCTGCTGGCCGATACCCTCGACCTTGAGCAGCTTGATCCACCACGGCATGAGCAGCAGCGCAATAGCGGCGGCGATGCCAAGCCCCAAAAAAGCCTGATACGTTGGATACGAGGGATTGCCGAACATGGGCTAGCACACACCTTCCACAAAGCGGTCGAGCTCAACAAAGTGGGAACCCTTGACCAGTACAACATCATGTTTTTCAAGCGCGCCGCCCATGCGGTCGAGCACCTGCTGATAATCGGAGAACACCTGGATGCGGTCCTCGTCCATGCCCATCATGCGCGCGGCATCGGCCATAAGCTGGGCCAGCTCACCACCCACGCACGCCAGCATGTCGAGCTTCTTGGCGGCGGCATAGGCGCCCACGAGCTCATGCATGCGAGGAGCCTCATCGCCCATCTCGCCCATCTCGCCCAGGATCGCCATACGAGACCCCGCGCACGAAAGCGAGCACAGCAGGTCGAGACCGGCTGCCATCGATTCGGCGCTGGCGTTATAGGAATCGTCGATGACGCGGGCACCGCTCTTGGCGCGCTTGATCTCCTGGCGGTGACCGGTGATCGTGAGGCCTCTAAAGGCAGCATCGATCTGCTCGGGCGTCACGCCCAGGCGATAGGCAACTGCGGCGGCCTTAACGGCATTTGGGACGGACTGCACGCCGGGGATGGCAAGCATGGTATCGGTCGTCTCACCCTGGCCAAAATCGAGCGTAAAGACCGGACGGCCTTCGTCATCAACACGAATGTCGCGGGCGCGGACCTCATCATCGTCCGAGACGCCGGCCAGCATCACGTCGATACCAGCAGGCTGGGCGAACGTATCGCGAATGAACGGTGTAAAGTCGTCCTCGCCGCCCAAAACCAGCAGCGGCAAGAAGTCGCCGGCGGCGCACATACCCTGGACAATCTCGGCCTTAGCGCGGGCGATGTTCTCGCGGCTGCCCAAAATGCCGATGTGAGAGGTACCAATCTTGCTCACGATGGCAAGGTTGGGATTGGCGGACTGGGACAGGCGCTCAATCTCGTGGAAATGGTTCATGCCCATCTCGAGCACCAGGACCTCGGTATCGGCCGGAGCGGAAAGCACCGTGAGCGGCATGCCGATCAGGTTATTGAAATTGCCCTTGGTGGCCCAGACACGATAGCGCTTGGCGAGCACGGCGGCGAGCACGTCCTTGGTCGTCGTCTTGCCGATGGAACCGGTAATGCCAACGACCAGGCAGCCAAGCTCCAGGCGATACGTGTGCGCCAAACGCAGCAGAAACTCCTCGGGATCATCGGTCAGCAGGATGGCGCACCCCTTGTCCTGCGCCAGCGAGACCAGCTCGGCCTCGGGCTCACGCGTCATCACGACGGCGCCGGCACCCGACTGGACGGCACGGGAAGCAAAATCATTGCCGTCGACGTTTTCACCGGGAAAGGCGACGAAAATCGTCCCTTCCTCGACCTGGCGCGAGTCGATAACGCACCCGCGGCATACCCGATCGGCTTCTCCCGTCACGGTTCGGGCCCCTGTTGCGGCCGCGAGGTTGTTGACGGCGATCTCTATCATTGCAGCTCCCCTGTAAACCTAATAATGCTATCGGCGTATTGTATCCCAGCGCCGCACATGCGTGGTGCAGGGCATGTGAACACCCTCATATGGGACAACAAACCACGCCCCAAAGATTGTAACCCCCTACTTCGTGTGCGGGATACCCAGCACGTCGAGCGCGTTGGCCATAATGGACTGGAACGGCACCGCAGCGGCATCTGAGCCGCTCGGCGTTCCGTCGAGCGTGATATAGCACAGCACCTTGGGCGATTGTGCCGGTGCAAAGCCCATAAAGGACGACATGTAGTTCTCCTTGAGGTAGCCGCCGTTCTCGTCGGCACGTTCGGCCGTACCGGTCTTACCCGCCACGTCATAGCCGTCAACCGCGCCGCCAACGCCCGTTCCCTCGGACACGACCGTCTGCATGCACGATGTCACCTGGGATGCGGCGTCCTCCGAAATCGCGCGCTCGCCTTCGCCCCAGTCCTTCTCGTCGCCTTTGCTGGACTTATAGAAGTGCGGTGTCATCATCACGCCGCCGTTGGCGATGCCGCCCACGGCACGTGCGATCTCAATCGGCGAGACGGACAGTGCCTGTCCAAAGCTCATCGAGCCCAGCGTGGCGCCGTCATACTGGTCACGCTCCTTGACGATACCCAGGCTCTCTCCCGGAAAATCGACACCCGAGCTGTGACCGATGCCCCACTTGTCCACATAGGCGGCAAAGTCGTCGGCACCGATCTTGCGCCCCACTAGGACAAAGCCCACGTTGGACGAACGGCGCATCATCTCGCGCACATCCATGGTCATGGCATAGTCGCGCTTGTCGGCATCGGTGACGGTATCGTCGCCCACCTTGATGCTCGCCGGCACCTCAAACGACGTACTCGATCGCACGACGCCCAAGTCGAAGCCGGCGCCCGCCACGAGCGTCTTAAAGACCGAGCCGGGCTCGTAGGCGTCGGTGACCAGGCGCAGATTCATATCCTCGGTCTTGGCATTCTCCAGATCGGTCTGGTCGTAGGTCGGGTACGAGCAGGCTGCCAAAATCTCGCCTGTCGTAGGATCGGTGACCAGCGCCGAGCCGTTCTTGGCCTTAGTCTTCTCAACTGCCTCTGCCAGGGCATCCTCGGCCGCACGCTGGATATTGACGTCGAGCGTCGTCACGATATCAACGCCGTCGACCGCAGCCACCTTTTTATAGGCACCGCCCGCGATATAGCTGCCGTCCCTCGCGCGCTCGCGTACGAGAGAACCGTTCGTGCCGGTCAGAAGCTTGTTGTATTGCTTTTCGAGACCCGTCAAGCCGTCGTTGTCTACATTCACTACACCCAGCACCTGCGATGCCAGATTGCCGTATGGATATACGCGCTTCATGGCCTGCTCAAAAAGCACGCCGGGCAGGTTCTTCTTCTCCAGCGCCGCAACATCGTCTTCGTCCACCTGGCGCTTGATATACACCCAGGTTCCATCGGACTCAACGAGCTTGCGGCAGGTCTTTTTATCGATTCCAGTTGCCTTGACCAGCGCCGACACCGTCTTGTCGACATCCTCGACAAGCTGCGGGTTCACGGCGATGTTGCGACATTCGACCGACGACGCCAACACGTTGCCGTTGCGGTCGTAGATGGTGCCGCGTTTGGCATAGAGGGTCTGCGCAAGCAGGCGGCGCGCATCGGCACGCTCGCGCAGTTTATCGGCTTCGACAATTTGATAGTCGGCAAGGCGAAAGACGCCCAAGCCCAAGCCAAGCCCGATGAAGCCCATGACGGCTTTGCGGCGAGGCAGAGGTGCGCCTGTGAGCCATTCGGTCGACGGACTCTTGCGCGACCTGGTGTTATGCACTTGAGGGCCGCCCGAGCCGCGAAGTCGCGACGCCGGGTCGTTGCCACGGGACTGCCCGGCGTTGTAAGATTGCCGACCCGTTCCTTGATAACCAGAACGTCCCCGCGACGAGGGACGTCCAGAACCGCGGCCCCCATCGGAACCGCGGCGATAGTCATTTGTCATACTCAGCTACCGTCTTGCTACTGAGCGGTCGCGGTCGCGTTGGCGCCCGCGGCTGCATCCTGCGAAAAGTCAAGTGTAACGCTCTCGCTGGGCTCCACCATGCCATAAGCGCCCGCAAGGTCGCGAATGCGCGTGTCGGCGCCATAGACCGAATGCATGACCTCCAGGTCGGAGCTCTCATCGGTCGCCTTTTCGAGCGTGCTGGTAAGCTCGGCGTTGCTGTTGAGCACCTGGGCCGTAACGCCGGCGAGCGCCACGCGGGCGACGCCGATCGTCATGAAGATAGCCGCAATGATGCAAAACGTTTTAAGAACGCTCATGAAAACCGGGCTTACCGCCTGGTTTGCCTGACGGCCCGCGCCCGTGTAGACATCAAAGCGCGGCGCGCGCTGCTCACGGGGAGCAACGGGGGCCTGCGGCGTCTCACGATAGGCGGGCATGGCGTTCATATCATAGGCGAGTGCTGCGCTTGAAGTGTTGTAGCCCATGATATGCCGCCTCCCATCCCGAGTACGTTGGTAGTGTGTTTAAGCTTCGTTTATGGTGCGAGCGGGAGGTCCAATATCGCGCGGTCGCGCCTACAGACGCTGCGCCACGCGGATCTTGGCTGATCTCGCCCGAGGGTTGCGCTCAACCTCATCAGGCTGGGCAACCAGGGGTTTGCGGGTGATGACCTTGAGTATCGGCACGTTGCCGCACACGCACACCGGAATCTCCGGCGGACACGTGCACCCCTGGCTCATCTCCTTAAAGTGGTTCTTTACGATACGGTCCTCGAGCGAGTGATACGAGATGACGCAGATACGTCCGCCCGGGTTGAGCCACCTGGTGGCGGCATCAAGCCCTCGTTCGAGCACATCGAGTTCGTGATTGACCTCGATGCGAATGGCCTGGAAACTTTTCTTGGCCGGGTGTCCACCATGCCGACGAGCGGCAGCCGGGATACCCGCCTTGATGATCTCGACAAATTGGCCGGTGGTTTCGATCGGTTCTTGCTCGCGGCGGCGCACGATCTCGCGCGCGATCTGCGAGGCGAACTTCTCTTCGCCGTAGACGCGTAGAATCCGGGCGAGGTCGTGTTCGTTATAGGTGTTGATGACCTCAGCTGCGTTTAAGGTGTTATTACCCGGATCCATCCGCATGTCCAATGGGGCGTCCTCGTTATACGAAAAGCCCCTGCCAGGGATATCGAGTTGCGGTGACGAAACGCCCAAATCGAACAGGAAGCCATCGACCCCGGGCACCTCGGCCGAGCAAAGCAGCTCGTCCAAGTCGCCGAAGTTGCCCTTCAGCAGCTGGTGCGGAACGCCGGGAACCTCGCGGTCCAGACGGGCGCCAGCGGCCTCGAGGGCCATGTCGTCCTGATCGACGCCGAGCAAAAGGCCCGTCTCCCCCACCTGCGCGGCCATCTTTACCGAATGGCCGGCACCGCCAAGGGTGCAATCGCAGACAACGGAGCCGCTCTTTAGCCGCAGCGACTCAAGCACTTCGCCGAGCATGACAGGTTCATGCCGATATTCTTGTGTCAAGATCCCACGCTCCATCCGTTACCCGTGCCTTGCCCTTACGAGAAGAAGAGGTCCAGCAGGGCCTCATCGTCATCGTCCTCATCGGCCGCGGCGCGATCCCAAACCTCAAGGTGGTCGTAGTTGCCCACAACCGTGACCTCGCGGTCGAGGTTCGCCTGCTTGCGGAGAGACTCGGAAAGACCGATACGACCGGCGCTGTCCACGTCCATCGACGTGGTGCGCTTGTTGATCGCCCTCATGAGCTTCTGGTCGTTAATGTCACGCGGGTTAAAACCCTCGTGGCCCTCACGACCCGCGAAGAGTCCTTCGACCCACTTATCGAAGGCCTCGGCAGAGAACACGTACAGAGCATCGACATCCAGGGCTTTGAACACGCGAACATGCTCTCCAAGCTCCTCACGAAGGGGTGCAGGCAGGGACAGACGACCTTTTGCATCGAGATTGCGCTCGTATGCACCAGTCATTCCCATGTGCGCCCTCCCCTCGGTTACTCAGATGGCACGTACGCGGGGAACCACCCCGCCTGTCGACGTGATTAATAATATGGGGAACCGCCCCATTTTTCAACACCTTTCCCCCCCCCTTCCCCCACCCCGCCCC
>CAVFEY010000029.1:0-32343 GCA_963621725.1 Firmicutes bacterium AF25-13AC | reverse complement strand
TCGAGAAGGCAACGCTCAAGACCATCCGCAAGGCGCTCGAGCTTTCGCGCCGCTCTGTCTTTACCTGCGATATCCCGCTCGACCTGGGCTACGTCTTTGGCATTGAGGGCAAGATTCCCGAGCACCTGCGCAACGAGCTGCTCTTTACGCCGTTTAGGCCGCAGCCCAATCCCACCATCGACATGACCCGCTCCATCCGCGAGCAGGTGCTGCAGCACGACAAGCTGCTCTTTTATCCCTACGAGGCCATGAACCCCTTCCTGGATCTGGTGCACGAGGCCGCCTACGACCCCGAGTGCATCTCGCTGCGCATCACGCTCTACCGCGTGGCCAAGCAGAGCCGCCTGTGCGAGTCGCTGATCGATGCTGCCGAGAACGGCAAAGAGGTCACGGTGCTCATGGAACTTCGTGCCCGCTTTGACGAGCAGAACAACATCGAGTGGGCCGAGCGTCTGGAAGAGGCGGGCTGCACCGTCATCTATGGTTCCGAGGGCTTTAAATGCCACTCAAAGATCTGCCAGCTCACCTATCGCGAGGGCATGGCGCTCACCCGCCTCACGCTTTTGGGCACCGGCAACTTTAACGAGAAGACGGCCAAACTCTACAGCGACTTTATGCTCATGACAGCCCATCCCGGCATCGGTGAAGACGCCAACCTGTTCTTCCGCAATCTGTCGCTGGGCAACCTGCGCGGCGACTACCGCTTCCTGGGTGTGGCGCCCGTAGGCCTCAAGCCGCTCATCATGCGCGGGCTTGACCGCGAGATCCAGCGCGCCCTTGCCGGCGAGCCCGCCCGCGTGTTCTTTAAGCTCAACTCGCTGACCGACCGCGAGGTTATCGACAAGATCGCCGAGGCATCGTGTGCCGGCGTGCGCGTAGACATGATCATCCGCGGCATCTCGTGCCTCAAGCCCGGTGTTCCGGGCAAGACCGAGAACGTGCATGTCCGCTCCATCGTCGGACGCTTTTTGGAGCACGCGCGCGTCTATGCTTTCGGCGTGGACTCGGACATGATTTACCTGAGCTCAGCAGACATGATGACGCGCAACACCGAGCACCGCGTGGAGATTGCCTTCCCCGTGCTCGACCCCACCTGCCGCGCCCTAGTGCACGAGTACATGGGCATGCAGCTGCGCGACAATGTGAAGGCCCGCAGCCTCACGAGCGACGGCACCTGGGTCCCCGTGGAGCGTGCAGAGGGTGAGAAACCCTTCAACTCGCAGGAAGCCCTGCTGGAGCGTGCCTATCGCAACGCCGAGGCCGCGCCCGAGCCCGTCATTGAGGCGGAACCTGCCCCCGAGGCCGAGCCGCAGCCAGTAGCACCCAAGGTCCAAGAGGTCCAGGCGACCGTCATTGAGCCCGAGCCTGCACCTGCACCTCAGCCCGATCCGCAGGTCATCAAGCCCGCACCCGAGACGAGCGCCCGTCGCGATAAGCCCGCCGGCAAGACCAAGGCCATCGAGCGCCATCGCCCCGGCCGCGTGCGCATGGGCCTGGGTCTGATCGGCCTGGGTCTTAAGACGCTCATTACCGGCAAGACGAAATAGTCGTTTGTAGAAGCAGTTTGTAGAAGCGCCCCGCATTTGAGGAAAGCCTCGGATGCGGGGCGCTTTTCCCTGCTACCATGGTGCGAACAACAACGCGAATGACAGGCAGGAATATGAAGCTCACTATAGAATCGATGACCTACGGCGCCGACGGGCTGGCGCACGCCGACAACGGCAAGGCCGTCTTTGTGCAGGGCGCCGTGGCAGGCGACACCGTCGAGGCCGAGGTCGTACAGGACGGCAAGTCGTTCATGCGTGCCCGCACCACCGAGATTCTGGAGCCAAGCCCCGATCGCATTCAGTCTCCCTGCCCCTTCGTGGGCATCTGCGGCGGCTGCTCGTGGGGCAATCTCTCACGCACGGCACAGCTCGCCGCCAAGGAGCAAAATCTGCGCTCCACGCTCGAGCGTATCGGCAAGTTCAGCCCCGATCAAGTCGATGAACTGGTGCAACCCATCCGCCACACCAAGGATGATTGGGGCTACCGCAATAAAATCGAACTCGAGCCGACCGTTGTAAACGGCCGCGTGCGTCTTGGCATGCACGGTGTCGATCCTCGCAAGATCGTGACCGTCGATTCGTGCCCGTTGTTCGACAAACGCTTCCCCAAGGCACTCAAATCGGTCGTCGGCGCGCTCAATTATCTGAGCGGCAGCCACGACCTGGGCCTTGAGCGCGTGGGCATTCGCGCCTCGCGTCGCACCAAGGCACTCGAGGTGGCGCTCTGGACGCCTACGGGCTCTTTCCCGCGCTCGCAAGTCTCGCGCGTGTTGGCAGACGCCGCGCACCCCACAAGTGTCGTACGCGTGATGAGCAAGGGCGAAAAGAAGGCCCGCCGTGTTTCCAAGGTCGAAATGCTCGCCGGAGAGGGCTCATGGACCGAGAATATCGCCGAGGGTCAGATGCGCTTGTCTGCCCCGTCTTTTTTCCAGGTCAACACCAAGGGTGCCGAGATTTTGATCGAGCTTGTCATGGAAACGCTCGATCCGCAGGAAGACGAGCTTGCCGTGGACCTGTACTGCGGTGCCGGCACCTTTACCCTGCCGCTCGCCCGCCGCTGCGACTTTGTCGCCGCCGTCGAGGCCTACGGCCCCGCCGTGCGCGACCTGCGCCGTAACCTGGAGATCAACAAGCTTGATAACGTCGACGTCATTGGCGGAGACGCGGTGCGCGAGTTCCCCGACCAGGATGCCGACATCTTGGTGGTCGACCCGCCGCGCGCAGGCCTCGCCCCCGAGGCGATCGACCTTATCGCCAGCACGAGTGCCCGCGATGTCGCCTACGTGAGCTGCGACCCGGCCACCCTGGCGCGCGATCTCAAACGCTTTGTCGAAGAAGGCACCTTCTCCCCCATAAAGATCACGCCAGTCGACCTATTCCCACAAACCTTCCACTGCGAAACCGTCGTCCACCTCAAGCGCAACTAGCCACTTAATCATTGCTCAGAAAAATCATTGGGAAATCGAGCGTGGCAAGCGGAGGTCTTCGGGGTATAAGACGGCTAATTGTATGCCGCCTATGAAAGGAACCCTCATGCCCAGCGTTGCCGTTCTCGCCGCCGATGGCTTTGAAACTATTGAATGCTTGACCATGGTCGATGTCTTGCGTCGCGGCGGCGTGCGTGCCACGCTCGTCTCGATTATGCCCACGCGTGAGGTCGTAAGCTCGCTGCAGATCCCCGTGACCTGCGATGCGCTCTTTGATGAGATCAACTTTGACGAGTACGACTGCGTCGTGCTGCCCGGCGGCCTACCAGGTGCCACCAACCTGCGCGCCGATCAGCGTGTCTGCGACGTGGTCTGCGAGTTCGCCGCGACCAAGCACGTCGCCGCCATCTGCGCCGCCCCGTTTATCCTGGGCGAGCTCGACCTGCTCGAGGGACGCCACGCCACGTGCTTCCCTGGCTTTGAGAAAAGCTTCCCCGAAGGCGCCTATACTGGCGAGAAGGTCACGCAAGACGGCAACATCATCACTGCCAGCGGCATGGCACAGTCACTCCCCTTTGCATTGGAGCTGCTGCGCACGCTCGCTGGCGACAAGGCCGTCGAGAAGGTCGCCGAGGGCATCCAACTATGATTTTGGCTTCGCAATCGCCGCGCCGCATAGAGCTGATGCGCGAGGCAGGCTACAACATTCGCGTGATTCCCGCGGATATCGACGAAACGCCCTTTGATGGCGAGGCTCCGCTCACGCTTGTCGAGCGCTTGGCACGCGCCAAGGCGGCTGCCGTTGCTGCCGAGTATGCCGAGCCCAAAGAACTGACGGTCGCGGCCGACACCATCGTCACCTTCGACGGCAAGATTTTGGGCAAGCCGGCAACCGAGGGCGAGGCGCGCACCATGCTCCGTGAGCTTTCGGGCCGCACGCACCAGGTCGCAACCGGCGTCTGCATCGTTAAGGCAGGCGATACGGCCGCCCCGCATGCCGCCGAGAGCCTGTCGTTTGTCGATGTGACCGACGTGACATTCTACGAGCTCACCGACGAGCAGATCGAGCACTACGTTGCCTCGGGTGAGCCCATGGATAAGGCAGGCGCCTACGGCATCCAGGGCACAGGCGGCCGCATGCTCGTGCACGATATTTCGGGCGACTTCTATAACGTAGTGGGCCTACCCATCGCCCGCGTCGCGCGCGCGATTCAAAAACTCTCGTAATTGCATCTGGCGCTGGGTATTCCCCAGCGCCTACAATTTTGGCGTACCGTACGGATCCCGACCGGGCACAAGGCGCGGCGGAAAACCGATAGGAGTTAAACATGGATACACTGCTCGAGGCCATTGACGTCTGCGATGTCGATGGCTTTTGCTATGGCAACTATACGGACGAGGAGGCCGGCACCGGTTGCACCGTAATCGTGGCACCCGAGGGCGCCACCGGCGGTGTTGACGTTCGCGGCGGTGCCCCGGCATCGCGCGAGACCGACCTACTGCGTCCCGAGAACACCGTGGACAAGGTCCACGCCGTCTGCCTTTCGGGTGGATCGGCCTTTGGTCTGGAGGCCGCAAGCGGTGTCGCCCGCGAGCTCGAGAGCCGCGGCATCGGCCTTCCCGTCGGCCCCACGCAGGTACCCATCGTGTGCTCCAGCTGCATCTTCGACCTCGCCTTTGGCGACCCCACCGTACGCCCCGACATTGAGGCTGGCATCTCCGCCGTGCGTGAGGCGCTCGACAACACCCCCACCGCGCTCGAGCAGGGCAATGTAGGTGCCGGCACCGGTGCCACCGTGGGCAAGCTCATGGGCCCCGCCACCTGCATGAAGGCTGGCCTAGGCGCTGCCGCCGTGGCACTCGGCCCTGTTAAGGTGGGCGCCGTGGTCTCGGTCAATGCCTGCGGCAACGTCGTCGACCCCTTCACCGGCGAGTGGGTTGCCGGCATGCGCGCCGCGGCCGACAGCGACCAGATCGTCGACATGGAGCTCGCCGCCTTTGCCGCCGCCGGCTCTATGCAGATGCCGCTCGACCGCACCAACACCACCATCAGCTGCATCGTCACCAATGTTGAGCTCACCAAGGCTCAGGCCACCAAGGTCTCCCAGATGGCCGCAGACGCCTATGCGCACGCCATCCGCCCCACACACACCACCAACGACGGCGACACCATCTACACCCTCGCCAGCGGCAAACTGGGTGCCCAGGCAAGCGTCGCCGTTCCCCTAGACCTGCTGGGCATGCTCGCCGTAAGGGCTTTGGAAACCGCCATCGTAAACGGGGCCAAAACCGCCAAAACCTCCCACGGAATCCCAGGTGCTGCGAAGTAATCTCACTCGACCGTCGGTCGGAGGCGGGCGGGCATTACGTTTGCTGCTCTACAGTCCTATGCAAGACGAAGGCCACATTAAGTGGCCTTCTTTGCATGCGGAACTCGCGACAAACGTAATGCCCGCCCGCCTCCGACCGACTACCAACTAATATTTTTTCAGCCCAGGCCCCTGTGTACCGCGCGTCGAAGATCTTCAAATTCAAATAACCTGACAATCGATTCTTATAGCAGAGGCCCCTTGGCCTTTAGTTTGATACAAGTTCCGCACGAGCCGGAAAGCACTTAATGTGCTTTCCGTGCGAGCAGGACTGTTCGCAGTAGCAAACTAAAGGCCAAGGGGCCCAGTCAACCTATCAGCAGCGATTACTCGGCAGCTAGTTGAATTTGAAGATCTTTGAGGCAAGACGGTATAGGCCGAGTGTGGTTTTGTCTCCGGCCCGTCCGCGCAGATTGGTGAAGAACCCGACCACGCCGTAGCGGGCACGACGATACATGCGCTCGTCGTAGGCCTTCAAATCATTCCACAGCGTCTTTAGGCGCTCGTCGGCGCAATCTTCCTCGGAAAGCTTGGTGAGCACCGAGCAGATCGCCATCATCATGGTGAAATAGCCCATCATGTACGAGCGCAGACGCGACGACTCAACATCGCTGTACAGGTGGTACGACTCCATCATGATGCGCGTCACACGGAACTGCTGGTCCAGACGCTTGACCATCGTGGCCTCGTTGACACTCTGGCCCTCGCGACCGATAAAGTAGCGATAGAGGTCGATGTCGGCGTAGTACATGGTCTTGCAACGCGGCAGCGGCACGTAGGCGTAGATGTTGTCCACATAGAACGTGTGCGGCGGCATGGGAAGGTTAGACTCGCGCAGCACATCCGTGCGATAGCACAGACTGTGCATGAGTAGGTTCTGGTCCAGGCGAAAATGACCGATCTGATCCCAGGAAAAGATCTTTTTGCGCGGCAGGGCAAATTTGTAGCCAATAGCGGTATGCGTGCCCTCGTAAACCTTCTCGTACACGTAGTTCGAGATAAACAGGTCAACGCGCTGGTCGCGCTCCTCAAAGCCACGCAGAATCGACAGCATGGTCGAAAGGGCAGCGCCGTCAAGCCAGTCGTCCGAGTCGACAACCTTGTAGTAGGTGCCCTGTGCCTCGCGCAGACCCGAAAGGACGGCAATACCGTGGCCGCCGTTCTCCTGGTGTACCGCGCGAATGATACCGGGATAACGCGCCTCCCACTCATCGGCCTTATCGGCCGTCTCGTCCTTGGAGCCGTCGTCCACCACGATAATCTCGATATCGGTGGCGTAATTGCTCCCCTCCAAGATGGAGGTGATGCAATGGTCCATGTCCTTGGCGGCGTTATACGAGGGAATACCGAATGTTATGACTTTATGCATGGCAGGCGATAATCTCATCCGAAAGATCGAGGGCGGAATTGGTCACAGCGTCCATATCGTAGTAACGATACTCGGCCAGACGACCCACCGGGTGGAAGTTCGTCAGGTTCTGGACGCGCTCAAGATAGCGCTCATAGAGCTCACGGTTCTCGGGCTCAAGAATGGCGTAGTACGGTGTCTCGCCCGAGCCGGGCGTATAGGCCTTGGAGTACTCCTTCATGATGGTGGTCTTGCCGGGCAGGACCTGACCGGTCATGTTCTTGAACTCGGTGATACGCGTGTAGTCCTCGCTCGTGGTGTAGTTGACGGTGCCCACGGGCTGGAACTGGTCCATATCGAGCGTCTCGAACTTCATATCGAGCGTGCGGTACGGCAACGCACCCAAGTCGAGGTTGAACAGCTCGTCGAGTGGACCGGTATAGACAATCTCGCCACCATAGACCTTGCCGTCGATCTTGACGGTGGTCTCGTCGATCTCAAAGAGATCGCGGGCGTCCACGTCGCAGAACACGTCGATCAGGTCGTGGTCGAGCATGTGCTCAAAGAGCGCCGTGTAGCCCTCCTGCGGCATGCCCTGGAAGGGGGCTTGCGGGAAGTAGCGGTCATCATCGCCCACAAAGACGGGAACGCGGCCGGTGATCGAGGGATCGATCTGATCGGGCGTCTGGCCCCACTGCTTCATGGTGTAATGCAAAAAGACGTTCTCGTAGACGTAATCGGCGACCTCGGCCAAGTCGGGGTCGTTCTTCTTACGCAGCTCCATAATGGGCACCTTGACATCCTTGCCAAAGGTCTCCACGAGCTTCTGATACAGCTCCTCGCCGCGCTCGTCACCAAAGGCGAGCTTGAGACTCGCATGGTTGAAGGGCACGGGCATAAGGGTACCGTTGATGTTGGCGAGCACCTTGTGCTGATAATCCGTCCACTTGGTAAAGCGCGACAGGAAATTGTGCACGCGCTCGTTAAAGGTGTGATAGATATGCGGACCGTACTCGTGGATCAGGATTCCGGCCTCGTCAGTGCAGTCATAGGCATTGCCCGCAATGTGGCTACGGCGCTCCAAAACGGCAACACGATAGCCGATGGTCTCGGCGAGACGGCGGGCACAAACGGCACCGGCATATCCAGCACCGACGACAATCATGTCGTACGCGCCGGCGTTAAAGCCTTCAGGCAGGCCTGAGGTAATCTGCATCGATACTCCTTGTCAAAAGCCACGGGCTCGTTAGCTGGGCTTTTCTCGAACATTCTTCGAGACACATTTATCAGAGCGATTATAGCGCTAATGCGTCCTATAATGAGCTTGCCACACAAGGAAAGCTCAAGCACCGCGGCGAACATTAACGTAAGGTAAACCCGCTAGCAGCGGGTTTATTCGTGAACAGCCGGGCGCCTGGAGCTTAGCGAAACGCTTGTAAGGAGTAACATGAGCGATTTCCTTAACCGTATGAAGTCTGCCGCCAAGGCCGACCTTAAGACGATCGTCCTGCCCGAGGGCGAAGATCCGCGCACCATCGTCGCGGCCACCAAGATCATCGAGGAGGGCCTGGCAAAGATCGTCATCCTGGGCAACCCCGACGAGATCAACGTTCCCGGCGCCACCGTCATCGACCCGCGCAATGCCGAAAAGCACGAGGAGTACGCGCAGAAGTTTGCCGAGCTCCGCGCCAAGAAGGGCGTCACCATCGAGCAGGCTCGCGCCCAGGTGATGGACGCCACCTACTTTGGCACCATGATGGTCAAGATGGGCGACGCCGACGGCCTGGTCTCCGGCGCCTGCCACTCCACCGCCGACACCCTGCGCCCTGCGCTTCAGATCCTCAAGACCGCCCCGGGCACCAAGCTGGTCTCGGCCTTCTTCGTGATGTGCACCGACACCCCGCAGTTCGGCACCGACGGCACGCTGATCTTCGCCGACTGCGGCCTCAACATCAACCCGTCCTCCGACGAGCTCTCCGAGATCGCCATCGCCTCCGCTCACTCCTGGTCCACCTTCATGGGCAACGTTGAGCCGCACGTGGCCATGCTCTCCTACTCCACCATGGGCTCCGCCGGCGGCGAGGTCGCCAAGAAGGTCCAAGAGGCCGTAAAGTTCTGCAAGGAGAAGGCTCCCGAGCTCGCCATCGACGGCGACCTGCAGCTCGATGCCGCTATCGTCCCCACTGTCGCCCAGCTCAAGGCTCCCGGCTCCTCCGTCGCCGGTAAGGCTAACGTGCTGGTGTTCCCCGACCTCGAGGCCGGCAACATCGGCTACAAGCTGGTCCAGCGCTTCGCCGGTGCTGACGCCTACGGCCCCATCCTGCAGGGCATCGCCAAGCCGGTTAACGACCTTTCGCGCGGCTGCTCTGCCGACGACATCGTGGGTGTCGTGGCCATCACCGCCGTCCAGGCTCAGATGGCTGAGTAGCGTACATATCCCCTCGGGACAGGAATTTCCGCCCGCTAGCAAAAGGCCTCCGGAGCTGTTGCTCTGGAGGCCTTTCGTTTACTTGCAAATGCGAGCGTTAGTTGTTCTTGGTCAGACGCTCGACGTCGTGGGCGATCATGTATTCCTCGTCGGTGGGGATGACCATGACCGTGACGGCGGAACCGGCGGCGCTGATGACCTGCGGGCCGTTGCCCACGGCCTCGCGGTTCTTGTTATTGTCGATGCGCACGCCCAGCCACTCAAAGCAGTCGCAGAAGGCCTTGCGAATCGACCAGTCGTTCTCGCCGATGCCGGCGGTAAAGGTGATGGTATCCACGCCCGCCATGGAGGCGATCATGGAGCCGGCCTGCTGCATAGCCTTGTAGGCAAACATATCGAAGGCGAGCAGGCAGCGCTCATCTCCCTCGGAGGCGCGCGTGCGGATGTCGCGGGCGTCGTTGGAGATGCCCGAAATGGCAAGCAGGCCGGACTGCTTGTTCATCATGTCGTCGACTTCCTGGTAGCTGTAGCCGCCCTCGCGCTGCAGGTAGCACACGGTGGCCGGGTCAATGGAACCACAACGGGTGCCCATCATCAGGCCGTCAAGCGGCGTGAGGCCCATCGTGGTATCGCGGCACACGCCGTCCTCAATGGCGGCAAGCGAAGCACCGTTGCCCAGATGGCACGAAAGCAGACGGTGGCAGCGCGAGCCCAGGATCTCCTTGGCCATCATCCACTCGTAGCGGTGGCTCGTACCGTGTGCGCCGTACTTGCGCACGTGGTACTTGTCGCACACGTCCTTGGGCAGCGCGTAGGTGTAGGCGACCTCGGGCATGGTCATGTGGAACGAGGTGTCGAAGACGGCCACGTTGGGCAGCTCAGGATACTTCTCGCGGCAATATTCGATTGCCGCGGCCTCGCCGTAATTGTGCAGCGGAGCGAGCGGGGCCACCTCAAGGATCTTAGCCATGACCTCATCGTCGACGACCGCGGAATCATCGAAGTGCCAGCCGCCCTGAACGATACGATGGCCGATGCCATCAATCGTAAAGTCGGTCTTCTCGAGCTCCTCGAGCACGCGAGCGATAGCAGAGCGATGATCGGGGAAAGGGACCTCCTCGGTCTGCTTGGCGCCACCGTTCTCGGAGTGGCCAAAGATGCCCATGTCCGATCCGATACGCTCGCAGTTGCCCTTGGCGAAAACCTCGCGGGTATCGGTATCCAAAAGCTGATATTTGAGGCTTGAGCTGCCGGCGTTAACAACAAGTACGTTCATGAGACTCCTTTGCAGTGCAATACGGTCGACGCAGGCCCCTTAAGGCGGCCGCATTTTAATAAGAAGTTATCACAACTTGATAAATAGCTATCAGTCATATCGCCCAACGAGCGCAAAAGAGGGGCCGAACGGCGCTCGGTCGTCCAGCCCCTCCCCTTTTGCAATTACTTGCCGTTGACGATGCGCTCGACGTCGGAGGCGATCATGAACTCCTCGTCCGTGGGGATGACGAAAATCTTGACCTTGGAATCCTTGGCAGACAGGCACCAAGCGCCGTCGCCACGCAGGGCGTTGCGGGCATGATCCATCTTGACGCCCATAAAGGCCAGACGGTCGGCCACGCCAGCGCGGACAGCCGGAGCGTGCTCGCCGATGCCGGCAGTAAAGACCAGGGTGTCCATACCGCACATAGAAGTAGCCATCTCGGCAGCCTTGGCGGCAATCTTGTAGACAAACATGTCGAAGGCGAGCTGAGCATCGGGGTCACCAGCGGCGGCGAGCTCCTCGACGTTGCGGCAGTCGTTGGTCTTGCCGCCGGTCACAGCCAAAAGGCCGGACTTCTTGTTCATCATCTCGTCGACCTCGTCGAAGGTGTAGCCACCCTCGCGCTGCAGGTAGCACACGGTAGCCGGGTCGATGGAGCCGCAGCGGGTGCCCATCATGACGCCGTCGAGCGGGGTGAGGCCCATGGTGGTGTCCATGCACTTGCCGTCCTCGATGGCGCACAGGGAAGCGCCGGAGCCGATATGGCACACGACGACCTTGCGAGCCTCGCCGTTGGTCATCTCGGCGACCTTCTTGGAGATGTAACGGTAGCTGGTGCCGTGGGCGCCGTACTTACGGATGTGCAGCTTGTCGCAAACATCCTTGGGAAGGGCGTAGGTCTTGGCGACCTCGGGCATGTTGAAGTGGAAAGCGGTGTCGTAGACCGTAACGTTGGGCAGATCGGGATACTGCTCCAGGCAGTACTCGATAACGTTGGCCTCGGGGTTGTTGTGCAGCGGCGCCAGCGGGGCGACCTCGCGGATCTTGGCGAGGACGTCCTCGTCGACGAGGGAGGAATCGCCAAAGTACCAGCCGCCCTGAACGATACGGTGACCAATGCCCTCGATCTTGACGCCGTTGGCCTCGAGGTCCTTCAGAACGACCTCGATGGCGACCTTGTGGTCGGGGAACTCGATGTTCTCGGTCACCTTCTTGGAACCGTTGGCAGCGTGGGTGAAGGTACCGCCGGTAAAGCAGACGCGCTCGCAGGAGCCCTTTGCGGACACCTTGTGGGACTTGGTATCGATGACCTGATACTTAAGGGTCGAAGATCCTGCGTTGACGACCAGAACGTTCATGTGTCTCCCTACTAACAGGCGGTGTGGCGCCGCCAGGTTACATACGCTTCAATAATAAACCCAAACGCCCTCGCGCTCGGGTTTATTGCGTTGATATATAAGTTATCGGTGCCTCAATACTCATGTCCTTTGGCTTGTAAGACGAAAGAGCGCGGGGATATAAACCAAAGAAGAAATCCCGAGCGCGACAGGCAATACGACTCGAATGCCCGCGATGTTGCTCAACGCAGCATTGAACAAGTAGAAAAGGATAGCGCCCACCGCAACCATCTGGCTTTGAATCGAAATCAGTGAACAGCGCATCGAAGAATCGGCAGCATTTTGAAAAATTGAGTATTTAATGGGAGCAAATAACGAGTAAGCGACCGTCTGCAGCACATAGAACACGGGCAGCAGATAGACCGGAGCAAAGGGAATCAAAAATAGAGCAGTCAGGAAAAGGCGCACGATGCCGCAAATACGCGCAAAACGGCCCTTGTCGACATGAGCAATCACACTCGGCACAATAAGCCCCATGGAAGCCGAGGCAAGGAGCTGGACCGCAATGGTCACACCCGAAGCGACGGCATTCATTCCGCGACCCGCGAGCAGCAGTGAGAAAAAGTCTTCCAGGGCGACAAAAGCAAATGCCTGAGAACAGTCCATGATGAACGCTGAACGAAGAATGCCATTACACGCAATAGCGGCACCGATCATCTTCGGGCTAATTCCACGCTCAGGTGTCCCCGCAGTGCTCCCTCTTTGCATCTCAGGAATGCAGACAACGACAACCAACGTCAACACCATTGCAATGATATCTGCCGAAAGACCAATGAGATATGCACCGACAGACGAAATGAAACCGCCCACGCAAGCGGAGATGGCATAAGAGGCATAGAAAACAAATCGCTCAACGACATTAAGTCTTACGAGCTGGTCCTGAGAGACGCTGTCAATGTAAATCGCTTCGATGGATCCGCTCACACATGCAACGGCAAAACCTTTAAGAGCAAACGCACCGATTAAAAGCAGAGGAGAACGGACGAGAAGCAGGGCGGCGTAGTATCCAAGCATTCCCACGACGCCAACGAGGCCGCTTGTCTTTCGTCCAAACCTATCAGCAATATAGCCAGTGGGAACTTCAAGGATGAACTTGCTCACTTGATATGCAATCATCATGCTAGAAATCGCCACCATCGAGAATCCGACGAATTCAAGGTAAACCGTCAGAAAATACAAGATGGTGCTGAAGTTCGACAGAAAAACGAACGTCATATAAAGCAAAACCGTACGGTTTTTCATACTCCGCCCTCCAAGAACCAATAACCCAAGCCGAAATTTTGGAAAAGCATGAAGGCAAAGCCGTCAGTCATGTGTTACAAGGCGTCAACATTCACTTGACGACACGAGGCCAAATGGCCTCACGAAGCAAGATGACGCAATAGGTGAAGAAATACCGTCTGGTGTCGATCGGTCCAGGCATTTTGTCGATAGCAAAAGTAGATGGGCAAGGCTACGTCATGCGAGCCTTCAATAGAGTACTCGCTCACTTCCGACCCATCTGATGCGAGAGAAGAGCCAGAAAAACCCAATATCAATCCCCCGGCTTGAAGAAACTCAGCCTGCGCTCTGTTTCCGTATTCGACGTCGCGGAAGCGGAAATTAACCAGCTGAGCTTCGGGGCATTGATTGATCGCATTGAGACAGGGCGACAAATTAATGGGAACAGCTAACCTGCCGCCCAGTAACTCACGAACGGTCATAGCACCCACAGATTGATGACCCGCTGGGCACGAAAGAACCTTGAGCTCCTTTTCACCCAAGTATTTCGAAGAAAGGACACTGTCCCTTGGTTCCTCAAATGAGATGGCCGCATCCGAAATGCCAAGCACAAGTGATTCAAAGCATGTAGCCGTTGGCTGATGCCAAACATCAAGGTGAATCTGAGGGTGCGAGCTTTCAAACGAGTCGTACCAGTTTTCGGAAAAAAGACGCCCCCGCCCGTGAAGACAGGGGGCGTAAAGACGGAAATGGCCGTCGGGCGAAACGCCGCCGTTCCCCGATTGAGCGTACTTTTTGAGATCGTCGACTTGTGCCAGGATCACGCGCGCACGACGCGCAAATTCTCTGCCAGCCGGAGACAAAACAGCCTCCCCCGCCAATCGGTTGAGCAAAACGATCTGATACTCAGATTCCAACTTTTTGATTGCCGACGAAACGGCCTGCGGACTCACATGAACGGCGCGAGCTGCTTTGCGCACGCCACCATAGTTCGCTACCGCTTGAAGGTATTCGAGTTGAGAAAGCTGCATAGATTACTCCAAAGGCAGCCAAGTCGACGGACTACGCGCCCTCAGATGAGGTTCTCGCCCAGGTTTTTGCCGCCGAGGACGTGCATGTGGAAGTGCATGACGGTCTGGCCGGCGTTGACGCCCTTGTTGGAGATGACGCGGAAACCGTCCTCCAAGCCCTTGGCCTTAGCGACCTCCTGGATGGCGTGAGCCATGGCGCCCATGGTCTCGGCCGGCACGTTATCGGCGATATCGCTGTAGTGCTTCTTAGGGATCACGAGCGTGTGGACCGGCGCCTGGGGGTTGAGGTCGTCGAAGGCGATGACCTGGTCGTCCTCATAGACAACGGTCGAGGGGATCTCGTGGTTGGCAATTTTGCAGAAGATGCAATCGCACATGTTTGGTTCCTTTCTCACAGACCAAGGTAATTATATTTGGTCGGGATGGCTAGAACGAGAGGTTGTCGTCCGTGTTGGCGGCTTCGCCGTCGGCGAGCACGTCGTTGCCGTCAACATCCTTCAGGAGCACCGAGACCTTCTGCTCGGCATCGGACAGGCGGGTGCGCAGGCTCTTGAGGAGCTCGACGCCGCGGGTATAGCTCTCGAGCGATTCCTCGAGCTCCATATCGCCCGACTCCAAGCTGCGAATGATGAGCTCCAACTCCTGCGAAGCCTGCTTGTACGTAAGCTGCTCGACCGGGGTCTTCTCTGCCATAGCTGTTTCCTTTCCCAAAGGTTTATCACTGTCAAACGCGGTCTATTCGACCGTATTGACCGTTGCTGCCACGTTGCCGTCTGCCATACGCACGCGAATGGCGTCGCCCGGCTTAAAGGTCTTGGCGCTCATGGCCACACCATCAACGCTGTACGCGATGGAATAGCCGCGGGCGAGCACCTTGAGCGGCGACAGGGCATCGAGCGAAGCCGCTGCACGGCCCAGGTCGGACGCTGGCTTGCTGAGCATCGTGCGCCCCTGATGCTCCAGGCGGGAGCTTGCGAGCGTGAGCGCATGGCGCTTGCCATCGAGCCCCGAGGTGCTTGTAACCAGACGCTCGGGTAGACGCTCAAAGTTGGAGCGGAATGCCCCAACCGAACGCGTTATGGCGCCGGACAAACGATCGGCCGTCAGGGCAAGCTCAGACTCGCGACGCTCAACCATAAACGTTGGGTCGTTGAGGCACGGGCGGCACGCAGCCGCATCGAGCGCATCGCCCAAGCGAGCCGTATAGGTATCCCAGGCACGGCGACCGCGCTGATCGAGCATCTCCAGGTCGACCTGGGCCGACCCAATCATCGATGCCATCGCGGCACCCAGACGCTGATAGCGCGCCTCGAGCACATCGGCCAACTCCGTCATAGCCGGCGCCACCGATTCGGCCGCCGCCGTAGGCGTGGAGGCGCGACGGTCGCTCACCATGTCGCAAATCGAGGTATCGGGCTCATGGCCAATGCCGGTCACCACGGGCACGGGACAAGCCGCCACCGCGCGGGCAAGCTCCTCGTCATTAAAGGTCATGAGGTCCTCAAAGGAGCCGCCGCCGCGCACCAGCAAGATGCAATCGGGCGCCGGCGTAATGGCAGCGGCGCGGCGCAGGCCTTCAATGAGCTCTGACGGCGCACCCTCGCCTTGAACTTTAGCCCCCACGCAAACAAGCTCGACAAGCGGGTTGCGACGGCGCAGCGTGCGCTTGACGTCATCGATTACGGCACCCGAAAGCGAGGTGACGACCGCCACGCGCGAGCAGAACACCGGTATGCGGCGCTTGCGCGCTTCGTCCATCAGACCCTCACGGCGTAGCTTTTCGGCCAGTTGCGCCACTTGTTGACGCAGCAGACCCTCCCCCGCCAGCGAAAACGAGCGAGCGACAAAGCTCATACGACCCGTGGGCTTATAGAGGTTGAAGCTGCCCTTAAAGCTCACCTGCATGCCGTCACGCAGATCGAAGGTACGCTTGAGATAGGCGCCCTTCCAGATGATGCAGTCGACGGCGGCCGAGTCGTCTTTAATCTGGAAGTAGCAGTGGCCGCTTCGGGCGTTGGGACCACGGAAACCCGTGACCTCGCCCAGGACACTCAGCGGAATGGCATCGAGCGCACCGGCGGCGATTTCTACCGCCTGGCTCACGCTGAGCTCCTTGCGCTCCCGCTCGTCCGAACCGTCAAACTCGGCGGAAACGGTATTGCCGGTCAGATTCCAGCCTGCCACGCAGCCTCCTTTCGTCATCGTGCACAAGGGCTTCGGCCCTGCGCAAATTTAAGTCCAACACATAGTACAGCGCCGCGGGGACACGAATCCCCGCGGCGCCCAGCGACCCAATTTGTTATCGGTTGGAGTTTCTGTTGTAGCGAGCCATAAGATAGAGCAGCTGAATAATCGAGGTGAGCGCAGCGGCAACATAGGTAAGCGCGGCGGCCGTCAGTACCTTCTTGGCACCGTTGACCTGCTTGGAACTCATACCCGACTGCTCGATGTACGCCACGGCGCGTCGGCTGGCGTCAATCTCGACAGGCAGCGTAACGAGTTGGAACAGTACACTAAACGAGAAGAAGATCAACGCGAGGGATGTGAGCCCGGCAATGTTCATAAACAGGCCCAAGAGTAACACGATGGTCCAGGTGTTCTGGGTAAAGTTGACGACCGGCACGAGGGCGGTACGCACTTTCATCATGGCATAGCCGCTTTGACGCTGGGCGGCATGGCCCGCCTCGTGGCAGGCGACGGCAACGCTTGCGACCGAACCGCCCGAACGGTTGGCATCCGACAGATACAGGTTGTTGTCCTGCGGGTTGTAATGGTCGGTGAGCTCGCCAGCGACACCCTTGATACCCACGGCGCTACAACCGTTGGCATCGAGCATGCGGCGAGCGACTGTGGCACCCGTATCGCCGTCCGAGCGAACCTTGGACCAGGTTTTGTACGTCGAGTTGATATAGTTCTGTGCGGCAAGGCCAAGCACCGTGCAGACAAGAACAACCAGCAGGTACAGCGGGTCGATGCCAAAGCCGTATCCATAGTAATAAGGCATGTGAATTCCTCCGAATCGAGTGACACGTTGGAGGCATTCTACCCATTCAAGCGGCTAGGCTTCCCTACAGCAATTCGATTTTGCCGTCCTTCACGGTGAGTCCCATATTGCCGGAAAGCAGATCGTCCAGACGCGAGCCCACAAGCTCAAAGCGCCAACCTTCGCGCAGGGGGCTCTGCTCGGGGTGCTCAATATAGTCGGCCAGGTCATCGCGCGAGGCGATGACCGAGGTCGCCACGCCCGAGCGCTCGGCAACCAGGCGAATGAGCGCATACATCAGGTCCGTCACGCTCTCCAACTCCGGAGAGATCTGGCGATGCCCGCGCACCATGAGCGGCAGGCGATCGTGCGGGCAGCTTGCGCCACGCTTGATGGCCATGAGCGCACCGTCCACGTCGCGCTCCCCCAACTGATCGGTACCGCGAATGCTACGGAACTCCTCAACGCGCACGGGATTGCGCTTGACGAGCGCAAGCAGCGTGTCGTCGGACATGACCCACTTGCGCGGGATGTTACGGCGCTCGGCGCGGTCCTCGCGCCAGGCGGCGAGCTCGCGCGCGATGCCCAGCTGGTGGCGGCTGCACGAGTTGATGCGCTTGACCTTGCGGAATGCCTCGTGACGGTCGGCGCGATAGTGCGACTCGTCAGCCAGCGGGCGCAGCTCGTCGAGCACCCAGTCCACACGGCCCAGCTCGCGCAGGCGGCTCATCATCTCGGTATAGGCGACGATCAGGTACTTGACGTCATCGATCGCGTACTCGATCTGCTTATCAGTCAACGGGCGGCGCGACCAGTCGGTCAGTGACTCGGTCTTAGGCAACGAAACGCCGCAAAACGTCTGCACGAGCGCACCGTAAGAAATCTGCTGGCGCTCGCCCAAAAAGGCGGCGGCCACCTGCGTGTCAAAAATCGGACGCGGCAGCACGCCTACGGTATGGAGCATGACCTCCATATCCTGCGAGCAGGCGTGGAAGACCTTGATCACACTCTCGTCGGCCATAAGCTCGGCCAGCGGCGATAGGTCGTCGATTACCAGGGGATCGACCGCGACGCTCTCGGCAGGGGTGGCAATCTGAACCAAGCACAGACGCGGATGGAACGTGCGCTCGCGCAAAAACTCGGTATCGACGGCAATCGCGTCGAACTCACGGGCGCGCTGGCAAAAGTCGAGTAGAGCCTGATGTGTGGAAATGTACATATCAACCCATCGAATAAGGTTAGGCCCGAAAAACACGGGTAGGATATCGGCATTGCCTTACAACTATACTCGGTTAGTCACAGAACGGGAACGTAAGTATGCGCTGCCTTATCATCCACAACCCGGCATCGGGCCCCAGCTCAGATGAAATCTACGCATTCACGCACGCCCTCGCGCAGGGCGGCGACGAGGTCGTGATGCGCTTTATCGGCGATGGCATGGAGCCCGAGGACGCCGTGGCAGACGTGCGCGAGTTTGATCGCGTGGTCGTTTCGGGCGGCGACGGCACCGTCTCCAACGTGCTCGATCAGATGCGCGGATGCGGTGTCCCCACGCTCGTCTTCCCCTCCGGTACGGCCTGCCTGTTCTTCAACAACATCGGCAATGCCCCCGAGGCAGCGGCGCTCGCCAAGGCCTGCCGCGCCGGTCGCACGGTCAAAGTGGACATGGGCGAGCTCTTTTGGCTCGACGAGGACGGCAACGAGAAGCGCCACGGCTTTATCATCATCGCCGGCTCGGGCTTCGACGCCGAGATCATGATGAAGGCCGCTCCCACCAAAAACGACATCGGTGAGATCGCCTACTTCCTCTCCGCGCTCGCCACGCCCAACCCCACGGTGGCGCACTTTACGATTGAGCACGACGGCATTGTCGAGGAGCTCGACGGCATCTGCTGTATGGCGGGCAATACCTCGGTCATCCAAAACGACATCAACCTGTTCCCCGACTGCCGCATGAACGATGGCATGGTCGACATTGCGGTCATCGAACCCGTGCGCACTGTGCAGCTGCTGCCTACCGTGATCACCGCTGCGCTTGACCCCGCCGGCAAGGTACTCGGGCGCCCGCAGTTCAAGATCATCCAGACCAAGGAAGCCAAGATCACCTGCACCCCGTCGCTGGGCATGCAGTTCGATGGCGAGATTATCTCCAGCAATTCGGGCGTCTTTGGAGCCCGCGCGCTTCCACAATGCCTCGACCTCATCGTCGACGAATTCTCCCCGCTCGGAAAATAGGAGGACCCTATGAACGACAATCCCCTGCTCGGCTTTATCATCATCGTTTTGGCCATGCTCGTCGGCTATGCGATCAACGTGATCCACCGCCGGAAGAAGTAATTCCACATTGGTATGATATTCATCCAATTATCGTCTCCCCTGCTGTTTATGCATTTGCCAAACAGCGGGGGGATTTTCATTTCGGGCATTCCAGATACTTTATTCGGCTACAGTAATCACAGGGCGTCTTTATTAAAGTAAAGCTACAAACTGAGTATAATTAACCACTCATCGCATATTTCATTACGCTTATCGAGTAAGTTTCTTTCATAGATGAATATTGTTTCCAGTTCGTTACGCTAATGGGGTGTCTTTATTGGCTGAAGCCCTCTGGCGACAGAGGGCTTTCGCACGCTGGGAGGGAAAATGAGGAAAACTCACCCCGTCAACGCGCTCAAGAAGCTAGGCATAGGCCTCGCCTTTGGAGCTGCAACCATCATGTCCATGCCGACGTCTGCGCTCGCCTGCACGCAGATGTACATGGGCAAGAACCTTACGGCCGACGGTAACACGTACTATGGCCGCACCGAGGACATTGGCACTCGTTACCTCAAACACTATGGCATCGAGCCCTCTCATGGCCCTGGTCATACCTACAGCTCGAACGAGTCCGAATTCTCCTACACCTCGACCAAGACTACGTATCGTTACAGCTACGTGCGCGACCATCCTGCTGAGTGGGATGGACGCTGGGATGCCTACTCCGAGGCCGGCATCAATGAGAAGGGCGTCTCCTGCTCCGCAACGCTGAGCACCTCCTACAACGACGATGCCAAGGCAGCGGATCCCACGACCAGGCATGCCCACAAAGCAAATCCCGAGGTCAAAAATACCGGCATCGGCGAGTACAGCTACGCGGGCGTCATCTTGGGCGAGAGCGCAACGGCCCGCGAGGGCGTCGAGCTCATCGGCACCCTGATCGACGAGCAGGGTGTCTACTCCAACGACCAGATCATCATCGCCGACAACACCGAGACTTGGCTGTTCGCCGCGCTTTCCGGCCACCAGTGGATCGCTATGAAGCTGACCGACGACGTCGCTTCGGTCAATCCCAACATTAGTAACCTCAATTTCCAGGTCAATCTTGACGATCCTGAGAACTGCCTCCACTCTGAGGGGATCAAGACTATGCCCGAAGAGAAGGGCTTCGCCAAGTACTTTGAAGACGGACAGTTCGATGTTGCCCAGACCTACGGTGCATCTATCAACAATACGGGCATGGGCTCTTGGGCGCGTTATATCCAGGGCCGCGACTACTTTATGGCTCCGCTGACCGAGGGCACCGACTACGAGATCGTCAAGGACAAGGACAAGGACAAGAATGACGTCACGCTCGGTGCCATGGTTCACGAGATGCAGCCGCTGTTCTTCCAGCCCGGCAAGTCCGACTGGAACACGTTTGAGCTGATTCGCGCCTTCGGCAACCGCGGTGAAAAAGTCCCCGGCCTTAATGCCAATACTGACGGTGTCAGCAGCATCGGTTCCGACCGCAACGCCGAGGCCAACCTCTTCCAGATTCGAAAGGGCTATGACTCCGAGGTAGCAACCATCCAGTGGGAGATGCTCTCCTGCGCCGAGTTCTCCGTCGCTATCCCGCTATACTCCGCTCTGATGACCGAAGTCAGCCCCTACTTCAGCGACCAGACCGTTGATTATGGTCACTGCAGCGAGACGGACATCGTGAACAACGAAGAGCCCGAGAACTCCATTAACTACGTCCTGATGGACATCAACTCGCTTTGCTTCGCGAACCGCGCACAATTCGCCACCAGCGTCCGCGCCTACCTCGATGCGCTCCAGAACGAGCTCATCGAGCAGAACAAGGAAGTTGACGCCGCCATGCTGGCCGAGACGACCACCGAGGGCCGCACTGCCCTGGCCAACAAGGCCGGCAAGGCTGCTACCGAGAACACCTACAAGAAGTGCAAGGCACTGCTCCAGGAGATGCGCACCTATCAGAAGGCCGAAAACTTCGACCAGCCCTTCACCCCGAGCGACCTGGACACCGAGACCAACGGCCTCAAGGTGTCCATCACCTACGCCAAGGACGCTCTTGCCACCGATCCGGTCACCCCGGATCAGCCCGGCACTCCTGAGCAGCCTGGCACTCCCGAGCAGCCCGCTAAGCCCGAGCAGCCCGCTAAGCCCGAGCAGCCGGCCGCCAAGCCTGAGAAGCCTGGCAAGTCCGACACCACGACCACGGTAACCACCAACAAGACGAACACCAAGGGCGGCCTGCCCACCACTGGCGATCGTTTTGATGGCCGCATGGTGGCCGCATTCGCCATCGCTGGCGTTGCCATCATCTCCGCGGGCGGTTACTTCCTCTACCGTCGCAATAAGGAGTAACGTCTTAGCTGAGCGGGCGGGGCACATGAGTCACCACGCCCGCTCAGCCCGCTCTTTTGACCGGCGGGAAACCCGCCTGAAATCTTTTCAAAAAAGATTTCCCCGCACACACTTCGCTGTGCTATAGTGCAGCGCAACAGCAACTAGGTGCGACCGCGCCACGGCATCACGAAAGGAGCCACCAACATGAAGAACACGATGAACTCTCTCAACAACTGGTGGTGGCGTGATGCGAATACGATCGGTCGACAGTGAGTCCCTCACGCCTGTTTTTGCGCTCTAGGTGATTGGAAGGCCTCCGGTTTCGACCGGGGGCCTTTTTCTATCTCGAGCCCGATCGCATTCGCATCACGCGCCTCCGCTTTTCTCTTGCACCCCCATTCCGAAAGGATTTTCACCATGTCTCAGAACACCACCGCCACCCAGCCCCGCACCGTCCAGACCGCCGACCGCGGCAAACTCGACGTCCGCGCCCTCGTCCTGCTCGCCATCCTGCTCGCTGCCGGCTTCATCCTCAACTTCACCGTCGGCAAGGCCATCTCGGGCATCTCGGGCGGCATGATCAGCCCCGAGTTCATCATCTCGGCCTTCTGCCTCACCATCCTGGTCGTTCGCCCCAACATCGGCCAGGCGCTCGTCATTGGCCTCATCTCGGCTGCCGTGATCCAGATCACCACCACCTCGCCGTTTGTCGATTTTGCCGCCGAGGGCATCGCCGCCATGCTCATGGCCGGCATCGTCAACGCCGCCGGCAAGAACGGTCAGGTCAAGCCCGCCATCGCCATTGTCGCAACCTTCCTGACCACCTTTGTCTCCGGCGTCATCTTCATGATCATCAAGATGGCCATGCTCGGCGTGGTCGGCGAGCTCGCCGCCGCCATGCTGCCCGTCGTTGCCATGACCGCCGTCTTTAACGCCATTCTGGTCGGCGCCCTCTACCTGCCCATCCAGAAGGCTCTTAGGCTCAACTAACCCGCTCGGCTTTACGAGCCACCCCATCTTGGCGTTCATTCGTCGCTCGCGTACCCAAGTACGCTTCGCTCCTCTTTCTCGCGCCAACCTGGGGCCCCTCGTAAAGCCGTCTCCGTGCTTCACCACCAAAAACTGTCCCAAACGACTAGCTTTTGGGGACGTTCTTAAACGACTAGTCATTAAAGAACGTCCCCAATGACTACGAAAGGTATCCATGGAAACGATCATCAACGTCGACGATGTCTCGTTCTCCTATGGCACGCAGACCGAGCAAGCGCTCAGCCACATCTCGCTCAGCGTGAACAAGGGAGATTTCATCGGCATCATCGGACCCTCGGGCGCCGGCAAGTCCACGCTTGCCGCCTGTCTGTCGGGCGCCGTGCCCCACCACTACACCGGCACGTTCTTTGGGTCCGTCATGGTCGACGGCCACGACACCTGCGAAGTCTCGCTCACCGACGTGTCGCAAATCGTCGGCAGTGTGCTGCAGGATATCGACACGCAGATGGTCGCTTCGGTCGTCGAGGACGAGATGCTCTTTGGCCTCGAGAACTTTGGCGTTCCCCACGATCAGATCAAGCAGCGCGTGAGCGAAACTCTCGAGACCGTCGGCATCAGCGACCTGCGCGACCGCGAGATCGCCACCCTCTCGGGCGGACAGAAGCAAAAGGTAGCCATCGCCGCCATCCTCGCCATGCGTCCGCGCGTCTTGGTTCTCGACGAGCCCACCGCGGCACTCGACCCCGCCAGCTCCACGTTGGTCTTCGAGACGCTGCGTGAGGCAAACCGCGCACTTGGAATCACCATCGTCGTCGTCGAGCAAAAGGTCGCCCTGCTCTCGGAGTACTGCAACCGCGTGCTCGTGCTCAACCATGGCGAAATCGCGCTGCAGGGCGAGCCACACGAGGTCTTCGCGCATACCGACGAGCTCCGTGCCATCGGCGTCGACTGCCCTCGCGTCACGCGTATCTTCAATAGCCTCGAGGCCGATGGCCTGGTAAGCGGTACCCCCTGCTTGGATGTCGATGAGGCCGAGCGCATGATTTCGGGCATCGTCGACCCCGCACGCGCGGCTATCGAAGCCCAGGCGCCCGCCGGTTCCCCGCATGCACCGTCGTTGCGCCCTCATGCCAAGGACGCCGAACCCGTACTCACCTTCGACCATGTTGAGTTTGCCTATCCCAATGGCGGCGCCGCCGTACACGACCTTAGCCTGACGCTCTATCCCGGCGAGCTCGTGGGCATCGTCGGCCAAAACGGCGCCGGCAAGACCACGCTCACCAAACTGCTCACAGGCCTGCTTAAGCCCGCCTCGGGCAGCGTGCGCGTCACGGGACTGGATACCGCAGCCGTTCCCACGAGCCGCATCGCTCGCGAGGTCGCGACCCTCTTCCAAAACCCCGACCGCCAGATCTGCAAGGACACCGTGCTCGACGAGGTCGCCTTTGGCCTGGAGCTTGCCGGCATCGACCGTGCCGAGGCGCTGCGTCGCGCCCAGCTCGTCATCGACCGCTTTGGCTTGCCGGCCGACGAGGCGCCCTTCTCGCTCTCGCGCGGTCAGCGACAAATGGTGGCGCTTGCCTCCGTCGTAGTGGTTGAGCCCAAGATCGTCGTGCTCGACGAGCCCACGAGCGGCCTTGATTACCGCGAGTGCATGACCGTCATGGAAACGGTGCGCACCATGGCCGAGCGCGGTTGCGCCGTTATCATGGTCTGCCACGATATGGAAGTCGTCTCCGACTTTGCCGAGCGCATTGTGGTAATGGCCGACGGTCGCATCCTCGACCGCGGCCGCACGCACGAGCTATTCTCGAACATCGATCTCATGCGGCGTGCCTACGTGAAGCCTCCCCAGGTTATTGAACTCTCGCGCCGTCTGGCATCTTCCGTCTCGCCCGCTTTTGCGCAGGTGAGCGAGGTCACCGATGTCGTTCGAATTGCCAAGGAGATGGTCCACCGTGGTTAACGTCATCGACTACATGCCGGGCGATACGCTGCTGCATCGCCTGAATCCCGTCGTCAAACTGGGCCTCGCCGCCGCCATCATCGTCGGCATCTTCTTGTCCGACACCTACGTGGCGCTGCTGGGCTTTTTGGCACTCACCCTTGCGCTGGGTGCCTATGCCGGCGTCGTCGACCGTCTGTTCTCGCTGCTCAAGTTGCTGATTCCGCTCGCGCTTATCATGCTGGTGCTCCAGCTGGCCTTTATGCGCGATGGCAACGTGGTGTGGGGCTTTATCACCGACACGGGTCTCATCACAGGATCGAAGGCCTGCCTGCGCCTGCTGGGTGTGGCGTTACCACTCATCCTCATGCTCATGGTGACCAAGCTCAACGACCTTGCCAACGCCTGCGTCGAGGTGCTGCACGTGCCGTATCGCTATGCCTTCACCTTTACCACGGCGCTGCGCTTCGTGCCGGTGTTTGGTCAGGAGATGAACGCCATCATGGAGGCGCAGACCGCACGCGGCGTCGAGTACGACACCAAGAACCCCATTAAGAAGCTTAAGCTCATGCTGCCACTGTGCGTGCCGCTGCTCATCTCAAGCGTGGGCAAAACCGATGCCACAGCCTTGGCGGCAGAACAACGCGGCTTCTATCTGCGTACGCGCGCCAGCTCGTACAAGCGCTACCCCATCAAGGGCCTAGACATCGCCGTGCTCATCGTCAGCATCGCCCTCATCGCCATCGGCTTCCTGTTCTAGTTCACCACCGACAGCAACCGCCCAACGCAAAAGGCCTCGGCTCGCACCAAACGAGCCGAGGCCTTTACTGTTTCACCAGATAAAACCTACCAATATTAACCTGTCCCTTTTTGGCAGATCGGAAGCTAGAGGCGGTAGGGAGCACCGCAACGGATGATGGATTCGCGCACCAGGACGTCCATGGCGTCGAGGGTGATCTCGGGCATCTCTCGGTACTTCTGCAGCACCGAGAGCTCGGTGCAGGCCAGAATGACGCGGTCGCAGCCGCTACGGGCGAACTCCCACATCACGCGGTCGAACTTATCCATATCGGGCTCACGTCCGGCCTTCACATCATCGTAGATAAGCGACATCACATCGTTCTGACGTTTCTCGCTGGGATAGACGACCTCAACACCCGCAGCCTTACATTCGCGGCCGTAGACGCCCGCGCCCACGGTGCCATCGGTTCCCATAATGCCAATCTTGTGCACCGGCTCGGCCGGCATACTCAGGTTGGGGTCGAACTCGCACTCCCCCATCACCGCACCCGCAAGGGCATAGCGCACCGACTCACGCGGCATGTGGATAATCGGCACCTTCGTAAACGACTGGATCTGGTCATAGAAGTAGTGTGACGTGTTGCAGGGAATGGCAATGTGTGCACAGCCCAGCGACTCGAGTGCCTGGGCGCACTCTTTCATGGTCGCCAGCAGCTTGGCATGCTCGCCGGTCTTAATGGCCAGCGTGCGGTCGGGCATGGTCGACTTGGAGAGTACCACCATGTCGATATGTTCCTGATCGCAGGCAGCAGCCGTATGACGCACCACCTGGTCGTAGTAATACGACGTGGCCTCGGCGCCCATGCCGCCGATAACTCCCAGCTTTTCCATCGCCGCCTCCTTGGTGACGCTTGCGCAATTGCGCGTATCATACCCGCGCCCGCCCGATGCAAACCGGACGGGCGCCGCGCTCATCTACTTGTAATACGTCTTGAACAGCTTAAAGTGGCGCAGCTTGGTGTGCCACATGCGCAGCCAGCGGTTAAAGACAAAGTCGCCCTTCATAAACGAAGGGTCGGCGCCCTTGCCTTCCTTGTCCAGGCGATGCACCTTAGCGCGCAGCTCGGGATCCTTGACGTACTTGTCGACGACGCCCATGGGGACGACCATCCACAGGGCCTCGTCCTGAGCCGTCACAAACTCCGGCTCAAACGGACGGTTGAACACATACTCGTCCACCACATACTTGGCAACGTTAAAGCCGCTGTTGGTAACGTAGTAGTTGCTGCGGCCCTGGCGCGTGTTGAAATCGAAGAACTTAAACGAGCCGTCGCGCTCGTCGTACTTAACGTCAAAGTTGGAATAGCCCACAAAGTGAAGGTCCTCGAGCAACTTGCGCACGCCGCCCATGAGCTCGTCGTTGGGCTCGGTAATGATACAGGCATGGTTGCCGACACCGTGGGGCTGATGCTCCTCGAGCAGCACATGGCCCAGGCACATCATGCGCACCTTGCCGTTGCGGTCGGAATAGCTAGTGAGCACGCGCATGTACTCGTCGTTGCCGGGCACGCGATCCTGCAAGATCAGGTCGTCGGTGTAGCCGCTGGCATACGAATCGCGAATGACCTGTTCCAGCTCGGCGCGGTCGGCAATCTCATAGGCCTTCTTCTGGCCCTCGAACTCGTGCTGCCACCACATGATGCCGTCAGAAGGCTTCAGAATCATCGGGTAAGGAAAATCGATCTGGTCGAGCACTTCGGCAGGCGCCTCACCCTGGGCATTGAGCATCGCCTTGGTAAAGGTAAACGTGTGCGGATAGGGCACGCCATGCTTCTCGCACAGCTCGTAGAAGATCTCCTTCTTCTGGCACTGCTCGAGCATGCTGTAGGGCGCGTAGGGAGCGACGATGTTATCCGCCAGCTCATGAGCATCCTTGGCTTGAGCCACGAGAGCGACATAGTTGTCGCCACAGCCCACAAGGACAATCGTCTTGTCGGCATGCGCTTGGGCAATGCCGTTGACGGTTTTGAGCATCACGGGCATGGTGTCGATATCCACGTTGGGCGTGTAGTCGATAATCTGGCTGCGGTACGCGGGACCCGTCTGATACTTGCCAAAGACCAGACTCTTGACCTGGTACTCCTCGTAGAAGGCACGCGCCACCGAATAGGCGTTGATGTCGCCACCGAGCAGCACGGGAATGAACTCGCGCTCTGTAAATTGCAATGCCATGGAAACTTCCTATCATGAACTGCCCACACAATGGGCGGTCTTTGCGCAACTGAATTATTCTAGCGTGCCAAGCCGCCGGCGCCCAAAGCTCCACCGTATCTATGGCAATCGACGTAATCGTCCAGCACGAAGGCCAGCACGAAGACGGCGCTCACCGTTGTATGACAATGGGCAATGAACCTACCATTGTTGTAGGATTCAACATGTAGCCCGCCCCGTCGAAAGGTGCACCGTGCCCCAGGCTCATCCGATCAACAACCCCATCATTGACGCCGCCAAGCGCGAACTTGCAGATCGTGCCCAGACGGCAGCTCCCCTACGCACCGCAAACGATGCTTACAACGGGCCTGCCCGTATCGTCTCAATCAACACGTCGGAGCACAAAGGCACGCGTAAGTCACCCGTCGCCGACGGGCACGACACCGTCATCGAGCAGTTTGGCCTCGCCTCCGATGCGCACGCCGGGCATTGGCACCGCCAGGTTTCCTTTTTAGCTGCAGAGTCTATCCAGACGGCGCAGGCGCGCGGGCTCGATGTGCACGAGGGCGACTTTGGCGAGAACTTCACAACCCAGGGCATCAACCTGCTCTCGCTCCCCCTGGGAACGCAGCTCAAGATTGGCAACGATGTCCTGGTCGAAATCAGTCAGATCGGCAAGGTCTGCCACACCCGCTGTGCCATCTACTATCTCGCCGGCGACTGTATCTTTCCCCACGAGGGCGTTTTTGGCGTGGTACTAAAGGGCGGAGAGGTCCATACCGGCGACGATATCCGGGTAGTCAAACTCGGCGACGGCACCTGTTCGTTCACCCCCGCCGAAGCCCTCGAAGAGATTGAGCAGGCTCGCCAGAAGGGCACGCTGTAGTTATAAAACCCCACGTTGAGATGGCTTTTACAGCCCAAAACTCCTCTCAAACAGGGCTCTGTAACGTTAAAGTTGAACTCTATGGTTTCTCAACAATTCATCATAACTGCAGGTCAAAGCCAAAGCCTCAAGTTCAACTTGACCCTTTGGAACCTTTAAGGTTCAAGTTGAGGTCGAAAGCAGTAGTAGAATACCGTTCGAACCATAACCTACGATTGATTGCAGAGGGACTGGATGCAGCATTCGAATCATCGCACCGCAGCGCTCATTGCGTCGAAGCCGGCTCGTATCATCACGAGCGCCGTGCTCGCCGTTGCGCTGACGGCCACGCCGATGCTCTCCCCCGTTGCGGCGTATGCCGCCTCGCAGGCAACGCAGGACCAGCTTTCCGCAGCCCAGCAGAAGATCGAAGCCGCCACGAGCGCCTACAACGACGCCCGCACCAAACTCGATGACCTGCAAAAGCAGATTGACTCCAATGAGGCAAGCATCGAGGAAATCGAGGCCAAGCTTCCCGAGCAGCAGGCCAAGGCAAGCTCCGCCATGCGCGATCTGTACAAGTATCAGAAGGGCACCAATCCCATCGTGAGCTTCCTGGTCAACGCACAGAGCCTGGGTGAGTTCATCACGACCTGCAAATACACCAACCAGATCACGAGCTCGAGCGTCGACGAGATCGAGCAGCTCAATAACATGCAAACCGAACTCGAGCAGAACAAGGCTGAGCTCCAGCAGGCCAAGTCTCAGCTTGAGGCAGAGCAGAAAAACGCCGAGGATGCGCTGGCGCAGGCCCAGCAGCTCCGCAGCGAGGCACAGGCAAAAGCCGAGCAGGAAAATGCCGCCGAGCTTGCCAAGCTTGAGGCCGATAAGGCCGCTGCCGCCGAGAAGCTCTCGGGCGAGGGCGTAAGCGGCAGCAATTCCAGCAGCCAGGCCACCAACACCAACACCACCATCGACACCACGGTGAACAACGCCAATACCGGTAGCTCCGATTACGATTCGTTCATTAATGAGTGGACGAGCCGCATCGACAATTATCTCGCCGGCTCCCCCATGGCAGGCCAGGGCTATAACTTTGCCGTCGCCGCTTGGAATACCGGTGTCGACCCCCGTTGGTCCCCCGCCATCGCCTGCATCGAGAGCACCAAGGGCGCTTATTGCGCCAATTCTTACAACGCTTGGGGCTGGAGTGCCCGTGGCGGCGGTTGGCGCAGCTTTGGCAGCTGGAGCGAGGGCATCTCCGCTCACGTTGCCTATCTGGGCGCCAACTACGGCTCCACCCTTACCCCGGCAGCAGCCAAAAAGTACTGCCCGCCCACGTGGCAGGACTGGTACAACAAGGTCGCCAATCAAATGAACCGTATTTAAGTGCAACTGCACAGGGGCCCCAAACGGGGCCCCTTTTCGATTCTCTAGGAGACGATACCGGTCGCGTTGCCGATAACAACGACGATGCACATGACGGCAAACATAAACCCGAGCGCCTTGAACCATAGTTCGAAAAAAGCACTCCCCCGATACCGATCGAGCACGGGAAAACGACGTCGAAGCCTACGCCGGTCGAGCATTCCGAATGCAATGAGCAGCACCAGGCCATCGACCATAAAGAAATACTCAAGTGCCAAAAACCACGTTGGATAGTTTCGGTTTTCGCCCGTTGGCGTAAATACCGCAAAATGGCTGCCCATCAGCAGCAACAATGTTGTCGCATAAACGCATCCATTCCAAATGCGCCCCACGGGCTCGGGGATACGCGAGAGCAGACGCGCGCATTTGGACATCACGGGAGAGACGATCGAACGCCGGTTTGCAGAAGACGGAAGCGTGAGGGCAACCGGCTGCTGCGCCCGCGGCACCGCGGCCCGGGGCACGCTGGCAGCAGAAAAGATCACGGGCGACGGTGCAGGGAGACATAGCTCATATGCCGCACGCGCAGCATGCCCCAGCGCCTTTGCGCTCGCAAAGCGCTTGGCGGGATCGAGCGCCATCGCCATGCAAATCACATCCGCCAGCGGAACGGGAATGCCATGCGCCTCGCATTGCTCACGTATGTCCCGCCCCGGTTTAGGGTCAGTTCCCGTCAGGCAAAAGAACAGCAGCGCGCCAAGCGCGTAAATATCGCTGCGGACGCTCGTTTGCCCAAACCCAAACTGCTCGGGCGGCGCATAGGAACGCGTGCCAAACTTGACGGTATCGGCGTCGGCGCCATCGCGCCAAACGCGCGCAATTCCCAGGTCAATAATCACCAGCGAGGAAAAGGTCATGCCGGCATCGGTCGCGTATCTCACGCCCGACACAATGATGTTCGAGGGTTTAAGGTCGCGGTGGATTACCGGTACCCCCGGCTCCCCCGCAGCTGCAAAACCAGCATGCAGCTCGCCCACCGCTTCACACAGAACGGGATACAGCCCGCGGGCATAATCGGGCGTCGCCCCCAAGCGTCCCACCAACGCCTCGAGCGTCTCGCCTTCGACATATTCCATCACCACGTCAAGCTCGTCGCCCACACGGCGACAATCGACGATTCGGGGCAAATGCTCAAAACGACGACCGGCACGCTGGGCCGCAAACAGGCGCTCATACGCTCCGCCAATCTGCGCCGAAGTATCGATGCGCTTGCGGACAAAGGGACCGAGAGACCCACCGCCAGAACCCTCAAAATAGACGAGTTCGGTCGTCTCGACATCCGAGCACTTGAGCACGCGCTCCACACGATAGCTGTCATCGCGGTCGAGCGACGCCAAATGCTCGACAAGTGAAGCAGTCAGCTCGTCATCGGAATATGTTGGGCTCTGAGTATCCATGGCGTCCATCATAACGCAGGGTGCGGACACCCCATGGTGTCCGCACCCCGATCGTTTGCATGGTTGTTCTGGTGACACCGCCGGCTCAGCCATCGGCCACTAACTCACCGTTTCCTCGCCAAAGCGATATAGCTCTTCATTGACCTTTTGGAGGCTACAGCCACGGTCGATGCAAAAGATAATGATTGCATCGCGACGGTCCTTACAGTTGAGGACGCTCACTCCGGTAGCCGTCAGAGCGCGGTTGGTCTCCTTCATCGACAGCGCCATTGCAAAGGCAATCTGCAGCACCTTATTGCGGCTCGGATTGCGCGAACCGGTAAAGATCTGATAGCCAAAGGTCTCGTTGAGGTCGGCCATACGCACCACGCGCGAACGCTCGAGCCCCTTCTCTTGCAGCAACTGCTTTAAGTAGTCCGAAAGCGACGGGGCGGCAAAGTCGTGTTCTTTGATATAGCCATCGATGTTTGGCGCGTCGAGGAGTTCATTGAGTAACTCGTCCGTCAGCTTTTTATTGGGCATACGACCTCACCTCCCATACGGCGCAACGGTAGCGACATGTTAGGCCAGCACCCAGCTTGCAGCGGCAGACTTATCAAACACGTTGGCAAAATAGAGAGCCTTCTTGATGTCACCATCAAAGTAGATATTGCCCGCCACGGAGCCACCGGCGGCAAGGGTGCCAGACTGCAGCTCATCGGAGCCCTCGCTGTAGTAACCCTGGTTCTGCTGCGCGCCGTTGGCGTCCTCGCCCTTCCAGTCGTAGATATTGTAATCTGCGCCCTCATCGCCATTGTTGACGTACGTGACGTGAATACCCGTCATGGTCGAACCGTCATAATTTGTGAGACCGGGCTGGACGGAATCGACGACGACGGAAAGGCCAGTAGTCGTGGTCACCGTCGTGCCAACAGCCAGGTCAGTCGTAGGTTGCTCTTCCTTCTTCGTCTCTTCCTTCTTGTCGCCATCGTCGGCATCCTCGGTGACGGTCGCCTTATCGCTACCGCAACCGGCAAGAATACCGGCAGTCCCCAAAGCGACGGTGGCGAATGCGCCAAGTGCAGCGCGACGGCTCAGCAGCACATCGTTTTCGAGCTTTTTCATTATGCATCCTTCCTACGATCCGGCTACCGCGCCGGCACACAG
>CAVFEY010000028.1:0-32585 GCA_963621725.1 Firmicutes bacterium AF25-13AC | reverse complement strand
CGCGATTGGCGAAAATGCGTTGGTGGAAATGGTGAAAATTATATTGACGCTAACACTCGATCGCCGACCGCGTGCTGCCCAACCCTGAGATCGCCATGTGGGCGCCCGCGCCCGCGGCTGCGCGCAGGGCTCTGGACCGCTGAGCGCGGCGCTAGTACAATTCCGACGGAAGTTTCAGGAGGTCGAACATGGCGAGGATACTGGCAGTGGATGATGAACGGGCAATCCTCGACGCGCTCGCGCGCGTCCTCGGCCGCGACGGCCATGAGGTCGTCAAGGCAGCGGACCCGACGGCGGTCCCGGGGACGGACCTCTCGCGCTTCGACCTCGTGCTCTGCGACGTCATGATGCCGGGGCTCGACGGCTTCGAGCTCGTGCGGCAGATCCGCCCGGACTTCGACGGGCCCATCGTCTTCCTGACCGCGCGCGTGGCCGAGGAGGACGCCGTGGCCGGCTACGGCCTGGGCGCCGACGACTACGTCCGCAAGCCCTTCGGGGCCGCGGAGCTGCGCGCCAAGGTCGCGGCCCATCTACGCCGTGAGCGCCGGCCGCGCTCGCACGCCCTCTCCTTCGGGGAGGTGCGGATCGACCTCGGGGCGCGCGGCCTCGCCGTGAGCGGCAAGGCCGTGCCGCTCACGCCCACCGAGTACGCCATCTGCGAGTACCTCGCCCGCCACCCCGGGCAGGTCATGAGCCGCGCGCAGATCCGCGAGGCAGTGCTCGGCTGGGAGAGCGACGCCGACGACGCGGCCATATCCATGCAGGTCAGCCGCGCCCGGAGGAAACTCTCCGAGGCCGGCGCCGATCCGATCGCGACCGTCTGGGGGATGGGGTACAAGTGGCAGCTCTGAGGACCGGGGCGCGAGGTCGCGGGGGCATGCCGCTCTCCTTCGTCATCGCGCGCTACTTCGCCTACGCGTTCGCGGCGGTCGCCACGGCGTGGCTCGCCTCGTTCATGGCGCTCTCCGCGGCGATCAACGCGGGCTTCGTCTACGAGGCAAGCTGGGGGCCGGCCAATGCGCGCGAGGTCGCGGAGGGCCTGGCACGCGACGGCGTCTGCGGGCAGCAGGACGTGCCGACGGCGTACCGCTACCTCATCCTGAATAAGGACGGATACGTGCTGATGACAGACCTCGAGGGCACGCGGCTCGAGGACGCGACGGAAATGGCCCGTGCGGCACTCGCCACGGATCCGGACACAGTGGAGATCGAGGGCGGGGGCTCGGGCCTCACCTACGCCGCGTTCCCGCTCAAGGGCGGCGGGGCCTGCGCGCTCGTCAGCGAGTACCTGCCGCAGTGGGTCTCGCGCGACCTCGCCGGCCTGCTTCCCAACCCGCAGAACCTCATGCTCGTCGGCGCCGCTGCGGGAAGCGCGCTCGCGCTCGCGCTCGTGGCGCGCCGTGCGAGCCGCGTGATCTCGCGCAAGATGGCGCCGCTCGCGGAGGCGGCGGGTCGCGTCGGCGCGGGGGAGCTCGACTTCGCGGTCGGCAGCACCAACGTGCGCGAGGTGAACGACGTCCTCGCCGCGATGGACGCCATGCGGGCCTCCCTCGCCGAGTCGCTCGAGGCCCGCTGGGCCGCGGAGCGGGGGCAGCGCGATCAGATGGCGTCGCTCGCCCACGACCTCAAGACGCCGCTCACCGTGCTGCGCGCCAACGCCGACTTCGTGGCGGAGGAGCTGGAAGACGAGAATGACGCCGACCTCTCGGCCGCCGCGCGCGACATAGCCGGCAGTGTCGAAAGGCTCGACGGCTACGTGCGCCTGCTCATCGAGGCCTCGCGCGGGTCCGGCGGGGCGGAGAGGGCCCCCATGCGGCCGGCCGAGCTCTGCGAGCAGGTCCTCGCCGAGGCCGCCCAGATCACCCGGGCGCGAGGCGTGACGCTCGACGCGACCACGGGCCCTGCTGTCGCGGGCGCGCCCGAGGCCCCGCTCGACCGAACCGCCCTGGCGCGAGCTGCCGCGAACCTCGTGGCCAACGCCGCCGAGCACGCGCGCTCGCGCGTGGCGGTCTCCTGCGACGTCGCGGGCGGACACCTCGTCATCGAGGTGTCCGACGACGGACCGGGCTTCTCTCCCGCCGCCCTCGAACGTGGCTGCGAGCGCCTCTTCACAGACGACTCCTCCCGCTCCTCGCGCGACGGAGGCCGCCACTACGGGCTCGGCCTCCACGCCGCCTCCGAGGCCGCGAGCGCCCACGGGGGCTCCGTCTCGCTCGCCAACAGCCCCTCGGGCGGCGCGGTGGCCACCATCGCGGTCCCCCTGTGCGGGGCCTGACGACTCAGGCCCTCACACCGGCGTGCCTCGCAATCAAACGCTTCCCGGATAATAATGCCCGTTGCAGGGATCGCCCTGTCTAGTCCGCCGCTGCACGGATGTTGGCGACCCAGGACGCAAGGCCGGCTTGATCGGATGCCTCCGCCTCAAGCACGTCGCAGTTCGCGGTCACCGCCATGAGCGGGGTGACGAGGCCGTGCGAGACGGTGCAAATGAACGTGCGCTCCCGCGCCTCGGCCTCCGCCACCGGTCGCAGGGCGCGTCCCGCTGCCGTCCACGCCACGGCGAGCCCCCAAAAGCCGAAGCGATTGGCGTCACTCGCTTCGCTAAATCAACTTTATGGGATGACGGATCACGGTCTTGAGCTTCTCCGGCGCGCACTTGCGCGGGTCGGAGAGATAAATCTCGTGATGCAGACGGGCTTCGGAGAAGTCGGGGGCGTAGCCCCGTTCCGCCGCGAATGTGCGCATGGCGTCTATGGTCGCCGGCTCGTCGTCGTAAGGCCCGGCATGCATGCACTGAACGCAAAGGCCCTCGTCGACCCTCAGCAGCTCGACCGCCGAGAAGTCCAGCTTCTTCTTGGCGGCAGCTTCCGAAACTGCCCAGTCGAAGTCCTCGCGAGTGACGAAATCGGGCAGACGGATGCACGAGATGAAGTTGAAGTCATCCTTCCGCGCATAATCAATCTCGCCATCGGTGCGGTCTTGCCACCAGAAGCCCTCGAGCGGAGGCACGACGAAGTCGAAATAGCCTTCGATCTCTCGCGGGCCCTTCTTCGACATCTTGATGGTATAAGCGACGCCGTAGAGCAGCGGCAACGCGTTCTGGTACTCGCCGCCTTCGGTATTGGGATTGCCCTTGCCCCGCACGGCGACGTAGCTCATAGGCGGAACGGTTACGACGCTCGGCTTGCCGGACGGCCTGTAGAGCTCCCTGAACTCCTTCTTGAAATCGTATGCCATCGCAACAAACCTCCCTGAGCTTGGGTTTCCGTCGATATCCGACCAAATACAGCAATGGGCGCGGCTTCGGAAGAGGCCGCGCCCATTGCAGGATATTATAACACAGAATCGAACGTCTGTTCTATTCCCACTCGATGGTCGCGGGCGGCTTAGACGTGATGTCGTAGCACACGCGGTTGGCGCCGGGAACCTCGGCAACGATGCGGCCGGAGATGCGGGCCAGTACGTCGTAGGGCAGCTTGGCCCAGTCGGCGGTCATGGCATCGCTGGACTCGACGGCACGCAGGATGATCGGGCGCTGATAGGTACGCTCGTCGCCCATAACGCCCACAGACTTAATGTCGGGCAGGACCGCGAAATACTGCCAGCAGCTGTGCTCGGAGTTGCGCTCGCCGGTCTGCTCAAACAGACGCTGGTTGTAGGCGTCGAGCTCCTCGCGCACGATAGCATCGGCGTTCTTGAGGATCTCGAGCTTCTCCTTGTCGACCGCACCGATGATGCGGATGGCCAGACCCGGGCCCGGGAAAGGCTGACGGAACACGATGTGACCCGGCAGGCCCAGTGCCAGACCAAGCGCGCGGACCTCGTCCTTAAAGAAGTGATCGAGCGGCTCAATAAGGTCGAAGTGCACGCCCTCGGGGAACGGAATCAGGTTGTGATGGCTCTTGATGGTGGCCGTCTTACCGCCCGTCTTGCGAGCGCCGGACTCGATGATGTCGGGGTAGATGGTGCCCTGAGCCAGGTACTTAACCGGCTTGCCATCGGTCTCGAGCTGCTGCGCCACGGCGAAGAACTCTTTCCAGAACTGCGTGCCGATGATGCGGCGCTTCTCCTCGGGCTCGGTCACGCCGGCCAGAAGCTCGGCATAGCGGTCCTCGGCGTGGACGTGGATAAAGTCGACGTCAAACTGCTTGGTGAAGACCTCCTCCACCTGCTCGGGCTCGCCCTTGCGAAGCAGACCGTGGTTGATGAACACGCAGGTCATCTGCTTGCCCACGGCGCGGGCGCCCAGTGCAGCCACGACGGAAGAGTCGACGCCACCGGACAGGGCCAGAATCACGCGGTCGTCGCCGACCTTCTCGCGGAACTCGGCCGTCATGGTCTCGACCAGGTTGTCCATGCTCCAGTTGGGCTCCAGGCCGCAGATCTCAAACAGGAAGTTGCTCAGCAGCTGCTGACCGTACTCGGAGTGCTTGACCTCGGGGTGGAACTGCGTGGTGAAAATCTTGCGCTCGACGCACTCCATGGCGGCAACCGGGCACACGTCGGTGCTGGCGGTAACGGTAAAGCCCTCGGGCACCTCGGACACGGCGTCGCGATGGCTCATCCACACGGTCTGCTCCATGGGCGTGGAGTTAAAGAGCTTGGCGCCGGCCGTGCGCGTGATGGTGGCGCGGCCGTACTCGCCCACCTCGGAGTGGCCGACCTTGCCGCCAAGCGTCACGGCCGTGATCTGATGGCCGTAGCAAAAGCCCAGGACGGGAAGGCCCAGGTCAAAGATGGCGGGATCGATAGACGGAGCGTCCTCGGCATACACGGAAGCCGGGCCGCCGGAAAGGATGAGCGCAGAGGCGTTCATCTCGCGAATCTCGTCGGCCGAGATGTCGCAGGGGACAATCTCGGAATACACGTTGAGGTCGCGGACGCGACGGGCAATGAGCTGACCGTACTGCGCACCAAAGTCGAGTACGAGGACCTTTGCGGAAGCCTTTTGATCCATGGTTTCCCCCTCTTGTTGGCGGGGAGCCGGTGCCCACCCGCGTGAATGAACAAAAATAACTTTCATAGTGTACACGTTATATGGGGTTTCTCGTCCCTCGCAGCCATCAGCGCACGGCAAACGCACGACCTGGGCCCCTATTTGACGGCAATTGAAGTGTTACCAGACGTTACAGATGATGTAATACGTTTGAACATTGAACGCTCTGTGCCACAATACTGCCGAACGACTCCGCCTCTGCGGCGGCAAATACGATAGGAATAACAGCATGAAGCGCATCCTTCTCATCGCCACGGGCGGCACCATCGCATCGACCGAGGACGGCAACGGCCTCTCCCCCGCCCTGACCGGTGAGGAGCTCGCCCAGAGCGTCCCCGAGATCTCGGGCCTCTGCGAGCTCAACGTCGTGCAGCCCATGAACATCGACAGCACCAATATGCGCCCGAGCGACTGGATGCGTATCCGCGACGTCATCGTCGAGGGCTATGCCGACCACGACGGCTTCGTGATTCTGCACGGCACCGACACCATGAGCTACACCGCAGCAGCGCTTTCCTACCTGATTCAGGACAGCCCCAAGCCCATCGTGCTCACCGGCTCGCAAAAGCCCATGGGCAATCCCTTTACCGATGCCAAACTTAATCTGTACCAGAGCCTGCTCTATGCGCTCGACGAGCATTCGCACGACGTCTCGATCGTGTTTGGCGGCGTTGCCATTGCCGGCACGCGCGCCCGCAAGCAGCGCACCATGAGCTTTAACGCGTTCATCAGCGTCAACTATCCGCCCATTGCCTACATCCGCAACGACCGCATCGTGCGCAACGGGCTCCACGGCACTCATCAGGGCGAAAACCCGGTGCGTTTCTACGACAGCATCGACCCGCGCGTATTTGTACTCAAGCTTACGCCCGGCGTAAACCCGGGCATCCTCGACGCCCTTGCCGATAGCTACGATGCTGTAATCCTTGAGACCTTTGGCATTGGCGGTATTCCCGAGTTTGGCGAGTCCGGCGATTCGTTCCAAGAGGCAATTTTCCGCTGGGTCGATTCAGGTCGCACCGTCGTTATGACCACACAGGTCCCCGAAGAGGGCCTCGATCTGGGCGTTTATGAGGTCGGCCGTGCTTACGCCGATCATCCGGGCATTCTGCGCGGCGACGACATGACAACCGAGACGCTCGTGGCCAAGACCATGTGGGCACTCGGCCAGTCACGCGATGCCGCCGAGATCCAGCGCCTGTTCTACAGCCAAGTCAACCACGACCGCATCCCGATGGCGTAATCCCTAAGGCAGCTCCACTTATCGCAGCCTTAAACGACAGGTGGTCCCCCTCGGGCCGTGCAAAAATCGGAGTATTCTGCAATTTCTCCTCCGGACGCATAGAATCGGCCGATTATTAGACGAACTTTTAGGACGAAGGGTCCGTTTAGTAAATATTTATTCCTCATTTTTATTTAGCGTGTGGATTATCTACTGTCAAAAAGGCAAAGCCAGCCGCTCGAGCTACCATCTACGGCCGAACTGGTGCTGAATACTCGCGATTTTGCACATCGCAACCAGGGGGACCCGCCCAAAGAGCGTCAAATACAGCGGGGGAACGCCCTATTCGATACCCTCGAGAAGCTCTGACACCGTCATGCCGAGTGCGGGCGCGATCTTAAATAGAACCTTGAGCGTGAAATTTGCCGTCCCATCTTCGATTCGGTCGAGGTAGGGTCGGCTGATTCCTGTCGCCACACAAAAATCAACCTTGGAGATACCAAGGTCCCTGCGCGTCTCTTCGACCCGCCTGCCAAGAATCTGTTTCGCACGTTCGTCCATGCAGCCGAGTTTGAAATGGAGCCGAACATAAACGTAAACTATAGTTTACGTTTTGCCGAATACACAGGAGTTTTCTATGTCGGGTTCTTCGGTCCACATGTACCGAGCCACGCTTCGCACAAACAGCGCGCCGCCCAAGCTCGTCGTCGTTGAAGCTGAATGCCTTTCGCCCGATGAGCGCACAGCATTTGCATTGCTATCAAGTCGCGTCGCCGCCGTTCTGATCCCTTGCCCGGCGCAAGGTGAACTTGCCATCCAATGCCAAGCGCACAGCTGCCCGCTCAATCAGGCTGCCGTAATCGCAACCAGCCAACGCGGCCTGCCGCTCCTTCTAGAAGCCGGCATCGCACTCGCCCTTCGTGGCGCCGGATACGAAAACGAGACCGCCGCCGACATGGTCTTTAAACCACGATCGAGCGGCGGCCTCGCAGCAGCCATTGAATATATGTGCAGGCTCGTTGCCTAAAAGGACAAGCTAGAAACCAAGGCCAAAGCCCGTTCCGGTAATCGCCGAGTACATAAAGTAAACGTTGACCACGTTGAGAAACACACCCGTGATGCAACCGTTGCGCAGGTAGCGCTCGCACACGATGCGCGCCATGGCGGCGGAGTCATCATTGTTTTTAGCCTGGCGTCCTGCCGTAAAGTACGTCGCCACGCTCAGCAGCAGGTTGAGCACCGGCAGTGCCAGCAACTCGTAGCTCTTGCCCCAGCGCGTCGCCTCGCCGGCGGCATTAAACTTTGTTGCCACCTCGGGACCAATGTTGGGGATAACACACGCTGCGACCACCAGCGGAATCACCGCAAGCACGAGCAGAGCAATACCCATGTAGCCAGCTTTTTTGCCATATTTAAACATATGCGTCGTCCTTACACGTTAAAGCGGAAGTGCACGACGTCGCCATCGGCCATGACATAGTCCTTGCCCTCAATACGCAGCTTCCCGGCGGCCTTGGCGCCCTGCTCACCGCCGAGCTCGATGTAGTCGTCGTAGCCAATGACCTCGGCCTTAATAAAGCCGCGCTCAAAGTCGGTGTGGATGACGCCGGCGGCCTGCGGGGCGGTCGCGCCCTGACGAACCGTCCAGGCCTTGACCTCCATCTCGCCGGCCGTAAAGAACGACTGCAGACCGAGCAGCTTATAGGCCGCCTGCGCAAGCACGTCCAGGCCGGGCTGCTCCAAGCCCAGGCTCTCCAGGTAGTCGGCCGCATCCTCGGGATCGAGCTCGGAAAGCTCGGCCTCGATCTTGGCGCAGATAGGCAGCGGCTTGACGCCGTCGATGGGCGCCAGATCGTCGTTGAGCATATCCTCGTCCACGTTGGCCACGTACAGGATGGGCTTCATAGTGAGCAGGAACAGGCCCTTGGCGGCGGTACGCTCCTCGTCGGTCATCTCCATGGATGCGGCGCGCTTGCCCTCGTTGAGCCAGGCAAGCAGACGCTTGGCGACCTCGAACTTGGGCATGAGTTCCTTGTCGCGCTTGGCCTCCTTCTCGAGCTTGGGCAGCTGCTTCTCGAGCGTGCCCATATCGGCCAGGATGAGCTCGGTCATGATGGTGTCGGCATCGCCGGCGGGATCGACGAACTCGCCCGTGCGGCCCACCTCACGCATGACGTTGGGGTCCTTAAAGTAGCGCACGACCTCGCAGATGGCATCGGTCTCGCGGATGTTTGCCAGGAACTGGTTGCCCAGGCCCTCGCCCTCGTTAGCGCCCTTCACCAGACCTGCAATGTCGACAAACTCGACCGTAGCCGGAACAATGCGGCCGGGGTTAACGATGTCGGCGAGCTTTTGCAGGCGGCTATCGGGCACATCGACGATACCCACGTTGGGGTCAATCGTGGCAAACGGGTAGTTGGCGGCAAGGCCGGTCTTTTTGGTAAGCGCGGTGAACAACGTCGACTTGCCCACGTTGGGCAGGCCCACGATACCGATGGAAAGGGACACGACAGCTCCTTTTGGTACAGATACTTCAAACCGTATAAGTATAGCGCCGCCGCAGCATCCGGGCGAATCCGGACACCGCGGCGGCGCAAATGAAGCAGAGATGCGTGAGGGTTCGAGACAGTAGTCCTTACTTAAGCTCGGGCCAGAAATCCTTGTTGGCCTCGATGAGCTCGTCCAGGATCTGCTTAGCAACGCTCGCCGAAGGAATGGTCTTGGAGAGCGTGAGTGCCTGCCAGAGCTTCTGGTAGCTGCCCTCGACCCAAGCCTGGACAACGAGCTTCTCGACGGAAACCTGCTGCTCCATCAGGCCCTTCTGGAACTGCGGAATCGGGCCCTGGCAGATCTTCTCAAAGCCGTTGGAACCGACGATGCAAGGCACCTCGACCATGGCCGTCGGGTCGAAGTTGGGCACAGCGCCATCGTTGGGGACGATCAGCAGGAAGCGCTCGAGCGTGTTCTCGGCCAGTGCGCAGGCAAGGTCGACGATGTAGTTGGCATGTACATCTGGCTCAAAGCCGCCGTCCTTGGCAGTACCCTTGGCGATGATGTCGCGGCAAGCGCCAAAGACCTTCTTCTCGCGGCCGTCCATAACCTCATTGGCGCGAGTGTAGTTGGGGTCAGACGTCTCGACGACATAGTCCGGGTACAGGTAGTACTTGAGGTAGGTATTGGGAATCGTCTCGGGATCGACAGCATAGACATCCTTGGCCTTGCCGAAGGTGTGAATCCAGCTCTCCTCGACATGCTGCTCCTTACCAGCCTCGTGCTCGATGCCGTCCAGGTAGCCGTTCTTAGCCATGTGCTCCTTAATCTGCGGCATGAGGTCGTTGCCATCCTTGTCGTAGATCTTGCTCCACCAACCAAAGTGGTTGAGGCCGTAGTAGCTATACTGCAGCTCGCGACGATCCTTGATGCCGCACATACGGCTCATCTTATCCATGAGGTCGATCGGCATGTCGCAGATGTTGATGATGCGGCTGTTGGGGCGCAGCACGCGGCAGGCCTCGGCGACGATGGCCGCGGGGTTGGAGTAGTTGAGCATCCAGGCGTTGGGGCTGTACTTCTCCATGTAGTCGAGGATCTCGATGACACCACCGATGGAGCGCATGCCGTAGGCGATACCGCCGGCACCGCAGGTCTCTTGACCAACGCAGCCGTACTTGAGAGGAATCTTCTCGTCGAGCTCACGCATGGCGTACAGGCCAACGCGGATGTGAGCAAGGACGAAATCGGTCCCGGTGAATGCGGTCTCGGGGTCGGTGGTGTAGCTAAACTCAACCTCGGGGGCGTTCTCGTGGAAGTAGATCTCGCAGGCCTTGGCCACGGTCTCCTGGCGCTCGGCGTTGTTGTCGTAGAAGGTCACCTTGTTGACCGGGAAGCGGTCGCGCTCCTCAAGCAGCATCAGAGCGATGCCCGGGGTGAAGGTAGAGCCACCGCCGGCAATGGTCACGGCATAGTTTTTCTTGGACATGATGTCCTCCTCATTCTGGCCGCTTGCTCAATCCATCCCCGTACGCGGCCTGCACGGTTTGGAATTGTTACCTAGAAGTGGAGTTTTTTATCTCTAGAATCGGCCTTGCGGTGCATACCGGCTCTGCAAGGCCGATTGTTTCGATGGACGATGGTTTACAGAAGAGTCTCGAACTTCAGAAGACTCTCGAACTTCTCGCGAACCTGCGGGACGCTAAGGCCGATGATGACCTGGATTGACTGACCTTGGACCACCAAGCCATGCGTACCGATCGCCTTGAAGGAAGCCTCGGGTGCAACGACGCTCTTGTCCTTGACGTTAACGCGCAGACGGGTAGCGCAGTTCGTTACATCGATGATGTTATCCGTGCCACCGAGCAGATCGAGGATGTTCTCGGCAAGCACCAAGCGCTCATCATCTTTACTCTGGGCGGCCGATTTGCCAGCAGCAGCACCGCCCTGCTTTTGCTTGTAGTCGGCCTTGGACTTGAGCTCGACCTCAACATCGTCATCCTCGCGACCGGGGGTCTTAAAGTCGAACTTGACGATCAGGAAACGGAAGACCACAACCCAAAGAGCGGTAAAGCACAGACCGACAAGGATGGAGATGGCGTACTGCAGACCGTGTGCGGCCCAAAGGGGCAGCCAGTCCCACGAGAGCATCGAGATGATGCCGCCGTCGAAGATACCCACGACGCCAAGGAGGTTTTGAGCCATGCAGCCAAGCGCTCCGAGCACGCAGTGGACGACGAACAGGCCGGGCGCGATGAACAGGAAGGTGAAGTCAAGCGGCTCGGTAATACCGCAAAGCATAGCGGTAAGGGTGACCGGGATCAGCAGAGCCTTGACGCGCTGCTTGCGCTCGGGTTTGGCGGTCATATAAAACGCAATGGCGACGCCAAGCGAGCCGAAGACCTTAGTCCAACCAGGGCAGGTATAGGCAGCCCAGGGTGCGGCATCCTTAAGAGCAATGCTCGGATCGGCAGCCAGTTGGGGCAGGATGTTGGCCCAAGCAGCAAAGATGCCGCCGTTGACCGCCGCGTTGTCGTAATAGAACGGCGTATAGATAAAGTGGTGCAGGCCTGTAGGGATCAGCACGCGCTCGAAGAAAGCAAAGACACCCACGCCAAACGTACCGGCGGAAAGGATGAATCCCTGGAAGGCGGAGATAGCAGCCTGAACATGCGGCCACACCAGGCAGGCGATAAGAGCGACCGGAACCATAACGAAGAAACCGATCATATAGATGAACACAGAGCCCGAGAACACGCCCAGCCACTCAGGAAGTTCGGTGTCGAAGAACTTGTTATGCAGCATCGTGGCGATACCAGAGATAATGAGCGCGCCCATGATGCCCATATCAAGCGTTTTGATGCTTGCGATAGTGGCAAGACCAGTACCGCTGCCCGCCTCGACAGAGTAGTCGACCCCAAAGACAGGGCCCCACTGCCCCAAGATTGTGCTTACAAAGTAGTTGAAGGTAAGGTAGATGGCCAAAGCCTCCATGCAGCAGCGAGCGTTCTGCTTGTTCGCGAGCGAGATTGGCAACGCTACGCAAAACAGCAACGGCATCTGGTTAAAGAGCGTCCAACCACCCTGGAGCAGCACATTCCAGCAATCAAACCAAAGATGGCCCGCAGTGGCCATCTCGCCAAAGATCGCCTCGGTGGTAAACAACGTACCCAGGCCGACGACGATTCCGGAAAATGCGAAAAGAATTGCAGGCGTGTACATTGCACCGCCGAAACGTTGTATCTTTTGCATCATGACGGGGAATCCCCCTCTCTTCATTCGGAGCGACTGCGGTTTTGGCTTCACTCGAGACCGCAGACGCGCCGTTTGCGTGTACCTCGTGCAATAGGACGGGTGGGCCCGCTTCCCTGACTTCTTGCGCTTCTATTTTTATCATATCACTTATCTAGACAAGTTAGCATAAATACAACGGTCGGTAAACGGTTGATTATTGGCCGTAAACGGTATATGTCCAGTATTTCGCCTGTTAAATCTGACATAGCTGATGGCTGCATTTCATTTTTCTTTTCTACTTGTCTAGATGTGCTTGTCTATATCTATAGACATGCCTATACTTCATTACAACATTCACCGCCACGTTAAGGAGTCACCATGAAAAGCGCGGTCTTCTATGGAAAGCACGACCTCAGAGTCGAGGAATCGGCAAAGCCGGCCGTGGGCAGGCGCGACGTTCTGATCAACGTCAAAGCTTGCGGCGTCTGCGGTACCGACGTTCATATCTATGAAGGCGACAAGGGTGCAGCCGACGTTACCCCGCCCACGATCCTTGGTCATGAGTTTGCGGGCGTTGTCGAGGCCGTGGGCAGCGACGTCGCCGGCTTTAAACCGGGCGATCGCGTGTGCATCGACCCAAACCATCCCTGCGGCTGCTGCGAACCCTGCCGCGACGGAATCAACCACTACTGCGAGCATATGACCGGTTACGGCACCACCGTTAACGGCGGCTTTGCCGAGTACTGCTCCGTCGATATGCAGCAAGTCTACAAGTTGGGCGATCACACCAGCTTTGAGCAGGGTGCTATGACCGAGCCCGTCGCCTGCTGCCTGCACGGCATCGATATGTGCAACATCAAGCCCGGCAGCACAGTTATCGTTATCGGCGGTGGCATGATCGGTCTGCTCATGATGCAGCTTGCTAAAAACGCCGGCGCCACCAAGGTTGTCTTGCTCGAGCCCGTCGAAGGCAAGCGCGAGGTTGCGCTCAAACTCGGCGCCGACCTGGCAATTGATTCCATCCACGAGGACGTCCCGGCCCGCCTGAAGCAGGAGGGCGTCGGCAACGTCGATGTCGTTATCGAGTGTGTTGGCAAGCCCGTCACCATCGAGCAGGCCATCCAGATCGCCGGCCACAAGGCTACGGTCATGATGTTCGGCCTCACCAAGCCCGATGAGACAATCACCGTCAAGCCCTTCGAGGTCTTCCAGAAGGAGCTTGTGCTTACCTCGTCCTACATCAACCCTTATACGCAGCGTCGCGCGCTCGAGCTCATCGACTCTGGCAGGCTCGACGTATCCTCGATGGTCGCCAAGGTGGCTTCCCTCGACGAACTCGGCGCCATCCTGTCAGACCCGGCCCTGCGTGCCATGGGTAAATATATAATCGACCCCAGCAAGTAAATCGATCGACACCTGCGCGAGCGGTCCTCATCCACCGCTCGCGCACTCAGCTCTAGGAGACCGTCGTGGCGCGAGCCATCTTCCAAACTATTTATGACAACGTGAAGCAGTCGATTGACGACGGCACATACGCCTATCAGAGTTATCTGCCTTCGGAGACTGAGCTCACGCAGCTGTTTGACTGTTCGCGCATGACGGTCCGTCGCGCCATCTCGATGCTTGCGGCAGATGGTTACGTGCTTCCCCAGCAAGGCAAAGGCATGCGCGTCATTCGCAACATCAGTGACGAGAAGAGTCGTGGCGGCGGCGGACTCGAGACCTTTAAGGAAATCGCGGTCAACCGAGGCTTTGAGCTCAAGACTGTCACCACCGTCTTTGAGCTCCTCATCTGCAGCAAGGCGCTCTCCAAGATTACCGGGTTTCCCGAAGGCTGTGAGCTCACACGCGCCAAACGCATCCGTTATGCAGACGGACAAGCCGTGTGCTCCGACGACTCCTATTATCTAAGCTCACAGGTACCGGGACTGACACCCGAGATTGTCAACGATTCGATCTATCGTTACCTCGAAGAAGATCTTGGCATTAAGATTGCCACGGGCAAACGCGATGTAACGATCGAGCATCCCACGCCCGAGGATACGCGCGTGCTCGATCTCGACGACTTTAACGCACTCGCCGTTATACGCGGTCAGACCTACAACGCCGACGGCATCCTTATGGAATACACCGAGACCAAACAGGTCCCCGGGTTCTTTTTGCTCCATGAAACCGTGACGCGCAACGGTACCGGTCGAACCGGCCACCAAAGCAGTATGAGCTAACCATCTATTAGTTGCGGTGGAATAGTTCCTAGAATGGCCAGCTTAAGGGCAAGACGGGAACTATTCCACCGCAACTTTTTTGGCCGGCGGGGCAGTACCTGTCCCACCGGCCATCATGTACGCTCTTTTAGCTAGTCCGCGAGCTTTTCCACCTGGTCGAGCATCTTGTCAAGCTTGGCCTTTGCCTCGGCCTTGACCTTCTCAGCTTCTTCGTGAGCCTTCGCCTTCTGGGCGGCCTTTTCCTCGGCCTCGGGATCGACGACGACCAGGTTGGATGCATCATGCTCAACCAACTTAAGCGCATGCTCGGGGCACACCTTGACGCAGGCTCCGCAACCTAGGCAATACGTGGACTCCAGTGCAAAGCGACCGCTTCCCACCAAATCGCAGGCAAACGTGGAGCACACGTTGACGCACTCGCCGCACGACGTGCACTTGTCAAAATCGCACTCCGGCGTGCTCACCTGCATGTTCTGGGCAAGCTCGGGGTGGTTCTGCAGCGTCGAGAGCACCAGCTGCCGCCCGTGCGTGAGCGAACGGCGACGCTTAGTCGTCGTGGTGCCGCACATGGTGTTGAGCGTACGCTCGAGCTGCGTGATCTGGTGACGGTGGGCCTTCAACTTCTGCGTCACCGAGGCCAGTGCCGCCGTCGCCGGGTTGAGCTTAGTCACGGTTAGACCCGTGGTGCGGGCAATCTTTTCCATGTACTCCTTACGCTCGTACTCGCGGCGCTTATGGCATTTGAGGCTCTTGGGGTCGACCTCCAGGCCCATGCCCGTGCCAGACCACTCCTCGGCCTTCGCAATCGCCTCGCCCAGAATGTCCTCACCGCCGGTGTTGCGGCATTTATCGCACACGCCCAACGGCAGGTACACACTCACGTTGGGATAGTCGGCCAGTACCGAGAACCAGGTCTCTGCCGTAATATCGCCCACGCAGGCAACGACGACCTCGTTTTCACGCGGCATGCGTTTGAGGGCACGCGTGCAGGTGACGTAGGCGGTCTCGTGGCTCGTAGCAGCAGAGACGATATCGTCATACAGGTTTTTAGGCGCCAGGCGCGGCGAGATGATCGCCTCGGTCGGGCAGGCAGCGGCGCACAGACCGCACTTGCGGCAGGAGTCGAGGATCTCGATGGCGTCTTCCTCGACCTCAATAGCGTTGACCGGGCACACGTCCATGCACGCGGTGCAGCCGCTCTTTTCGTTTTTGCAGGTCAGGCACGGAATGGTGTTGCCGCGCGGACGCTCCTTGTAGTCAGCAGGATTCCACTGCGGCGCCGACGGATCGAGTGCATCGGTCACGCCGCCAAGCGGGTTTTTAAGAAAGTCGAAACCCTTGCTGATCTCGATAATGTCATCAAACAGATCGTGTTCCTGCGCCATGCGCGGCCCCTCCCTGAGCAGTGCAAACAAGCAAGAGATAATGATACGCTATCGGCCCACGCCTCGGGCAAATTACACGCGGAGCATCTTTGCGGCAAATAGCCCATGGCCTATCGCCGCCTCGATTGCACAAGGTCAATCAAGTGCCAAGCTATGCCTCGCACATGAGCTGCACGAGTTTTTGTTTGGTCACCTTGGCCTGCTCGTTGGCCATATTGCGCTCGTTTCTAAAGACCGCATTTGCAACACCCTGCAAATCGGCATCGGAAATCTCGCTGCACGGACCGTCCATCGAAGCCGCCGTGGGGCATACGCACAACGGCAACTCGGCATAAAACGCAACGGCCTTGGCGATATCGAGCATCTTGCCGCCGCCAATACCCACTACCATGTCGCAATACTCGGCCTGGGCTTCCTTAGCCATTTCGACAACGGCCTCTTCCGTACACGGACCGTCATAAATCTTAAAGAACGGCTCGCTTAGATCTTCGTCCAGAAATCCATCGACGATCTGCCTGCACAGCCGATCCTCGGTGCCTTGGTCAAACAAGACATAGACAGCGCAGCCCAACCATGACAAATACCTGCCTTGACGCGACAGTTCGCCCGGCCCCTGAACATACCGGCCGGGACCGCCGTAAACCATAGGAAGCGCCATACGAGAATCCGCCCTTCATCAAACAACGATTGGTGCAAACTAACCTGGCCCCTTCGCACCAAGTTGGTGCAAAGGGGCCAGGTTAGTTTGCACCATAGCAAAAAGGGGCAAAGCCATCTGTTGGCTTTGCCCCTTACTTAGCTTGATTTACTCATCCATGAGATAGTAGTGGCCCAGCGCGTCGGCACCCAGGATGGCGTTTGCGACCATCTCGGGCGTCACCTCAAAGGGCATGTTGCACATGGTGTCATCGGGTGCGCAGGCGGCCTCGGCAACAATCATGGCCTGCTCGCGCGTAAGCTCGGCAACGCCAAGTTCCTTCATCGTGACCGGCAGGCCAAGCTCAATGCAGAAGCCCAAGACTTCCTCGAGCTTCTCGGTCGGGGCATCCTCGAGTACCAGCTGGACGATAGTGCCGAAGGCGACCTTCTCGCCGTGATACATGCCGTGGCACTCGGGCAGCATCGTCAGACCATTGTGGATGGCATGAGCAGCGGCAAGGCCCGAGCTCTCAAAGCCAATGCCCGAAAGCAGCGTATTGGCCTCGATGATGTGCTCGACGGCAGGCGTGAGCGCACCCTTCTCCAGCGCAACCTTGGCCTTGACGCCATCGGCCATAAGCGTCTCGTAGCAGAGCTTGGCGAGCGCCAGACCGGCCATTCCGCCCTTGCCGCCAGCGCAGGTGCCGCCGTCGGCATCGTGCGTCGCCTGGGCCTCGAAGTAGGTTGCGAGCGCATCGCCCATACCGGAAACCGTCAGGCGCACCGGGCTCGCCGCGATAACCGTCGTATCCATCAGGACAATGTTGGGGTTTGCCTTAAGGAAGAGATATTTATCGAACTGGCCGTCATCGGTGTAGAGCACCGAAAGTGCCGAGCACGGTGCATCGGTCGAAGCAATGGTGGGGCAAATGATAACCGGGGACTCCAGGTAATAGGCGACGGCCTTCGCGGTGTCGAGGATCTTGCCGCCACCGACGCCGACGATGATGTCGCAACCGTTGTCGCGAGCGAGCGCAACCAGGCGATCGACCTCGCCCTTGGAGCACTCGCCGTTAAAGTCCTCAAATAGCAGCTCGGCCTTAGCCTCGGCAAAGCCGCCCTCGATCTTGGCACCGACGCGCTTCTTGCCCGAAGGCGTCACGATGACGAGGGCCTTAGCGCCGAGCGGCTCGACATAGGAGCCGAGCTTGGCGAGCTCGTCCGGACCCTGGATGTACTTGCTGGGGCTATTGAAAATAGCAGCCATAACTATCCCATTCTCTAAAAAAGAAAGGGGCTCCGTACGGATACGTGCGGAGCCCCTCGTTACGATAACAAGAGTCGATTAGAAATCGATGTCGGTGTCGTAGTAGCAGGCCTTGAGGATCTTCTCGAAGTCGGCAGCCTTGGTCTCACGCGGGTTCTCGGGCGTGCAGGCGTCCTGCTCGGCGTTCGCGGCGATCTCGGGCAGCTTGGCGAGGAACTCCTCCTCGGAAACCATCTGCGGGTTCTCGGCGTCGACCTTCACGCCACCATTCGCGTAATCCTTGATGGACTGCGGAATGTTGAGCTGGTCGTTGAGGTCGCGGATCTTCTGGACGAGCGCAGCGATGAGCTCCTCGTTGGTCTCGCCGGGAAGGTGCAGGATCTCCTTGGCCACGTAAGCGTAACGCTCGGCAGCACGGGGATCCTTGGAGTTCCACTGGATGACCTTGCCCAGGTACATGGCGTTAGCGGCACCGTGGATGATGTGGCCGTTCTCAAAGGCAGCACCGGTCTTGTGAGCCATGGAGTGAACGATGCCGAGCAGGCCCGAGGAGAAGGCGATACCGGCGATGCACTGAGCCTCGTGCATGTGCTGACGGGCCTCATGGTCGCCAGCATAGGACTTGGGCAGCCACTCGACGATCTCGCGGATGCCGTGCAGAGCGTTGGCGTCGGTGAACATAGAGGCGCAGGTGGAAACGTAGGCCTCCATGCAGTGGGTCAGAGCATCCATGCCGGTGTGAGCGCACAGCTTGGCGGGCATGGTGTAGGTGAGCTCGGGGTCGACGATGGCGACATCAGGGGTGATGTTGAAGTCGGCCAGCGGGTACTTGATGCCCTTGGCGTAGTCGGTAATGACGGAGAACGCGGTGACCTCGGTAGCGGTGCCGGAGGTAGAGGAGATGGCGCAGAAATGAGCCTTCTGACGCAGCTCGGGGAAGCTGAACGGCTGGATGATGTTATCGAAGGACTCCTCGGGATACTCGTAGAAGACCCACATGGCCTTAGCGGCATCGATGGGCGAGCCGCCACCGATGGCGATAATCCAGTCGGGCTCGAACTCGCGCATGGCCTCGGCGCCCTTCATGACCGTCTCGATGGACGGGTCGGACTCGACGCCCTCGAACAGCTTGACCTCGAAACCGCCTTCCTTAAGGTCGGCCTCAACGTCCTGCAGGAACCCGCCGCGGCGCATAGAGCTGCCGCCAGAAACGATGATGGCCTTCTTGCCCTTGAGGTTCTTCACCTCGTGGCGAGCGCCCTCACCAAAGTACAGATCGCGAGGATTGGTAAAACGTCCCATACTGTGCCTCCTAAACAAGCCCCTCTTAGACTTGCGTATATAACGGAGCACCCAATTGGCTCCGTTAGGACCGGTTTGCGCGTTGCCGGCGATGACAATGCGCGATGTCTAAACGTCTCAACGCTCAGACAAACACTATTTTACCGTTCTGGTTGGTCAGTTATTCACCTAAAGCCGCCAATGATGAAACGTTTTTTCTATCCCTGAAGACCCTTGTGCGGCATTCATACTCCCAAGCTGGGCAAACGTTTTATCAAGGTTAACTACATATCCCGGGCAGGACGGTGCCCCTCCAAAATATGCACCGTTCGCCGCCAAAAATCGACCGTTTGCGGCACCGTGATACCACTCGGCCGTCCATGGTGCCGACATTTGTGCGACATCCGACTTCGTGGTGCAAAGGTGCAAGTCCAAGTGCGGCACCCCCGGTGTGCCACATGCGGGTAAACTAGAACCTTATATAGAAACATCTGAACCCCAACCGCAGCAAAGGAGGCCCCATGGCATTCGATCCCATTCAAGAGGATTGCCATCGCCTCGTTCTTGAGGCCTTGCGCCGCGACAATATCCCGCTCACCGACGGTGCCGCCGTAGAGCGTCTGATGGAACAATTCACCCGCAACCCCGCACCGCTCATCGTGCACGACCGCGACCGCGCCGGGCATCTGATTGCCAAGGTGGTCGAGGCTGTCGACTACCGCATTCCCTTTATCCCCGACGATACCCAGGCAGAGCAAGAAGAAGCCGCAGCCGAGAACATGCTCCGCGAGGCGGCCGCACTCGATCCGGCCAACTGGGATGCCCAGCGCATGCTGACGGCACTCACCGCCGAATCCAACGAGGAATACGTGCAGTATCTGGTGTCCAAGTGCGACGAGGTGGAGCACGATCTGGCGCTCAAGATCGCCTCGGCGCAGGACCCCTACGAGCGCGAGGCCGCAGGCGACCTTATGCGCCGCCCCTACCTGCGCTGGCTTGCCGCCTTGGCATCGCGTTCGCTCATTAGCGGACGCTACCGCATGTCGCTCGAAGCCGCGAATCGCAGCTTGGACTTTGCGCCCAACGACCCCGCTGGTGTCCGCCACACCGCGATGCTCGCCATGGCAAAGCTCGAATACCCCGCCGAGGAGCTCAAGCGCTTTCGCTCCGCTCACTCCGTGCCGTACCTCGCGAATACCCCGCTGCGCCGCCGCCCCAAAGATGCGGAGCGTGACTTGGACCCGTGGACGCTCATCGCGCTGATGAGCGCTGCCTGGCGCGAGCTGGACTACGAGGGTGCCGAACACTACCTGCGTATCCTTGTGCGTTCGTGCCCGCACGCAGCCGAGGCGCTCTACTTCCAAACCGAGTTTCCCGATGGCGTCTATGCCCGCGTCAATGTGAGTGTGGGCTCCACCGACGAACTTGTCCTTGCGCTGTCCGAGGCGACGCCGGTACTGCAAGAGGGCCTGGGCGCCCCCGACAACGCCAGTTTTGCCGCCTGGGTCGCCACCAACGATATCGTGCGTTCCCAAATCGATGAGCGCATACTGCGGGCGGCCGAGCAGGGTTTGCCGTTTAAGGGAGGAGACCTCTAATGGATCCGAGCGTCTACATCCCCGCCTACCTGGAGCGCACCTATCTGGCGTCGCACCCCGAGCTCACCGATGCAGCACGCGAGCTTGTCCATAACGACATTAGCGCGAATCCCCAAAAGTACGCGCAGTCCGAGCATGCCCAGGCGCTGCTGTCCTATGCCGGTGTTCATCGCCACCTGCTCGACGAGCTCCATCGCATCGAGGACATGGGCAGCGACGAGGAATTCGAGCAGACGCGCAATCGTCTGTTCGACGACATGCGCGATGAGCTGCTCAAGATTGTCCGCGTCGATGCGTATGTCCTCGATGCCCAGCTGCTCGCCATCATCCTGGCTGACACGCCCGTTGACGCCTGCCTGGGCGACCTGATGAAGCTCGAGGCGACCACGGCCGATTACCTGCAGCAAAGCGTGCCCGGGTTCGACATGGAAGCCCCGCACTACTGGGCCAACAAGGTTTTGACGGACGGTGTGACGGCGGCAGATCTCACCGTGAGCGAGCCGGCACTTATCGGGTGGCTCCACACGCTCGAGGCCATCTCGCAGCTGTGCATGGCGAGCGCCCGCTACCGCGCTGCCGCCAACTACGCCCGCCGCGTCCTTAAGGCGGAAGGCTACCCCACCCGAGCCGCAGGCACCGTGTTGCTCGCCCTCGCTCGTCTGGAAGACCAGGACGGCTTTTTTGCCCTAGCGCACCAGCTCGAGGAACAGGTGGGAGCTGATGCACTCGAGAACTCCCCCTGGTACCTGCTCGCCCGCACGATTCTGCTGTTCAAAACGAACAAGATGCGTCCGGCGGTGCGTGCGCTGCGTGAGTTCGCTAACCGCTGCGAGGGCGGCGCGTTCTTCTTGCTGAATCCCATGTACCAGACACCGTACCTTCCCTGCCGGCCCGAGCCACGCGATCCCTGGGATCTTTCGCACCAGGCCGTTTGGGAAGCGGACGGCATTATCTCGGACACTCCAGACTTTGCCCCCTGGGCCAATGCCTGCGAAGACGTATCGCAGCTTGCCCAGGAATTTGCGCGCCGCTACGGTTTCTAGTGGCGCACTCGACCCGACCATGTCGTTTACGTTAGGAACGGTTTCATGAACCTCCGCTCATCTCTTGCCTGCACCTCGAGCGATATCGCCCGCTGGGGGCTGCGCTCCGTCCTTAAGCGCCAGGGCGGCGTACTCCCCGGCCGCATCGCCATGAAGATCGACCCCGAGCTGCTGAGCGACCTCGCCGGCCTTGTCGACCGCAGCGTGGTGATCACCGGTACTAATGGCAAGACCACCACCTCCAACCTCATCGCCGACGCCGTTGCCGCCAGCGGTGCCACCGTGGTATGCAACCGCGCCGGCAACAACATGGAGCCGGGCGTGGTGGGCGCACTGCTCGAAGCGCGCAGCGGCCTCAAGCGAGCCGGCGGCGGCAAGCGCGTGGGCGTTTTTGAATGCGATGAGCTCTACACCGTGCGCGTCCTGCCCAAGCTCAAGCCGACGTACTTTGTGCTGCTCAACCTGTTCCGCGACCAGCTGGACCGCTACGGCGAGATTGACCACACCCAGGACGTCATCGCCCACGCGCTGGAGCTTTCGCCGGCAACGACGCTCATCTACAACGCCGACGACCCGCTGTGCGCCTCGATTGCCGCGCGCGTTCCCAATGCGAGTATTGCCTTTGGCATCGACGGCGCCACCGACACCGAGTCCGACCGTATTAGCGACTCGCGCTTTTGCTCGCAGTGCAACGCCCCGTTGGAGTACGACTATGTGCAGTATGGTCAACTCGGCGCCTACCATTGCCCCTCGTGCGGTTGGGCACGCCCCGCACTGGTCCGCCGTGTGACGGGCGTGGAGCTCGGCTGCGACGGCTACGGCTTTGACCTGGTCTTTGGATCTGCGTCCGACGCGGCTGCCGTACACATCGCCACGCGCTACAACGGCCTGTACATGGTCTACAACGTTGCCGCTGCATTCTTTGCCGCACATGAGTTAGGCGTGGATACGGCGCACCTGCAGCCCACGCTCGATGCCTACGTCCCCGCCGGCGGACGCATGGGCCGCTGGGAAATCGCCGGCCGCACCGTCGAGGCCAACCTGGCTAAGAATCCCGTGGGCTTCGATCGCCAGATTCAGTCCATTAAGACGGCGGGCGGCAGACTCTGCGCTTTCTTCCTCAACGACAACGATGCCGACGGCCACGATGTATCGTGGATCTACGACGTCGACTTTGAGCGCATCGCCGACACGCCGGGTCTTGTCGCCTTTGCCGGCGGCACGCGCGCACACGACATGCAGGTGCGCCTCAAGTACGCCGGCATCGATGCCGCGATTATCTCGGACGTCGCGCAGGCAATTGGCGCCGTGGCAGACGAGGCCGCCGATGACACCTTCTACGCCGTCGCCAACTACACGGCCTTCCCGCCGCTGGTCAAGGAGCTCGACGGACTGAAGGGCACCACCGCCGACGCAGTTGCCGGGCGCGCCGTGGCCCGTGCCGACGGCAGCGCTCTTCCTGTCGGCATCGCACCAGTCGAGCTTTCGCGCCCGCTGCGCATCGTCTACCTGTATCCCGACGCCCTTAACCTCTACGGCGACGGCGGCAACGTTATCGCGCTCGAGCGCCGCTGCGCCTGGCGCGGCATTCCCGTGCGCGTGGACGAGGTCCGCATGGGCGAGGCGCTCGATCTCACCGATGCCGATATCGTCATGATGGGCGGCGGCTCCGACCGCGACCAACTGGCCGTGGCACACGAGCTGCTCGCTCAAAAAGACAAGGTCGCGGCCTATGTTGAGGATGGCGGCTCGCTGCTTGCCATCTGTGGCAGCTATCAGCTGCTCGGCCGTTCGTACTATATGGGCGAGGATCGCATTGAGGGTCTGGGGGTCATTGCCGCCGAAACCGTACGCGGCTCCGATCGCCTGATCGGCAACGTAGCCGTCAAGACCGACCTGGCACCCGAGCCCTTTGTGGGATTCGAGAACCACGGCGGCCGCACTCTGCTCGACGCCGACGCCACGCCGCTTGGAACGTCCGCCGTCACGGGCACCGGCAACAACGGCGATGATGGTCTTGAGGGCCTCATCTACAAGGGCGTCATCGGCACGTACCTGCACGGACCGGCACTGCCCAAGAACCCCGAACTCGCCGACTGGCTCATTACCCACGCCCTCGAGCGCCGTGGCGACGCGCAGGCCACAGCCCTGCTGCCGCTCAAGCCCCTCGACGACACCTACGAGCGCGCCGCCCACGACGCAGCCATGAAGCTCCTCCCCTAGCACCCCACCACCACAAAGGGGACAGGCACCTTTGTGGTGGTTTTGACCCATCCCAGCGGTTTGTCTCAATCTGTAACATCTAGACCGTTAAAAGTCGTCTTACTGTTACAGAATGAGATGTTCGTCCCGACGCCTGCCTTTTGTCTCGATCTGTAACACATAGAGCCGATTTGCCCGCCCAGATGTTACAGATTGAGATGTTTGAAGATCGGGATAGAGAGCCAGCTCCTATGTGGTGGTTTTCCAGTTTGCCAACGATATACGCGCCGGCAAAAAAGTCTGCTATACTCTTTCCCGCTGTCCCCATCGTCTAGCGGCCAAGGACGCCACCCTTTCAAGGTGGATATCGCGGGTTCGAATCCCGCTGGGGGCACCACAGAATCTGAGGAGCCCGTTACCAATTCGGTAGCGGGCTTTTTGCTACCGATGTGCCGGGATTCGAACCCGACAGGGTGCGGAGCTGAGGAAACGCGTGAGCGTTTTCCAGCGCAGCACGCAAGGAGCGAAGCGACGCGGCGAAAGCGGGCGGCGTCAGCCGCACGCGGACATCCCGCTGGGAGCACCATTTAAACTGAGAAGCCCGTTGCCCTCGCGGTGGCGGGCTTTTTGCTACCCATGTGCCGTGATTCGAACCCGGCAGGGTGCGGATCACGGCATCATCGCAAAGCCAGTGGGCAAAAAATAGCAAATATGAGTACTGTTACCATTTTAGTAACAGCAATTTCATGCCTTCAGAAGACGATCTAGACGTCAGGCGTCCTACGGCGGAAGAATTGCAGACGTTTATCGGCTAAGTACTTGGACATATGTTGCGTAACACTACATATTTTGCATATAAATAATGCTACAGGACTTGTGACAGTACTCATATTTGACGTTTTTTGTCCACAACCCTTTATACCTAGGCAAGTCGGCGGCAAAACGGACTCCAAAGCGTCCTTCGCAAACAAAAACCGGGGCCCGCATGATGCGAACCCCGGCTCAATACCGTGACGATATGTCGGTTACGTTCTACACGTAGAACAGGATGTCGTCGTAGGTCGGGACCGGCCAGTAGTCGGCAGCCACGATCTCCTCCATGGCATCCACGGCGGCGCGCAGCGTATCCATAGCGGGAACGACCTCGTGCGCGTACACGTTGGCCTGCTCCTGACCATCGAGGCCCTCGGCCTTCTGATGCACGGCGTCGAGCGCCTTGATGGAGTCGTTAATGGCGGTGATGCCGTTGCAGAGCTTGTTGAGCGTGTTCTGCTCGCACTGCATGGCGGCCTCAGCACCGGCGGCACGAATAGTCTCAAGGCCCTTCGCGACCTTGGTGGCATAGGCGGTAATGACCGGGCGATAGGTACGACGCGCCTCGCGAACCATCGTGGTAGCCTCGATGTTCATGAGCTTGTTGTACTTCTCGAGCTTGCAGTCGTAACGGCACTGGGCCTCGGCCTTGGTCAGGACACCCGTCTCCTCAAAGAGCGCAATGGCCTTATCGGAAACAAAGGCGGGCAGGGCGTCGGCCGTGGTCTTGTTGTTGGCAAGGCCGCGCTTCTCGGCCTCGACGGGCCACTCGTCGGAGTAGCCATCGCCGGAGAACAGGATGCGCTGGTGGTCGGTCAGGACCTTCTTGCAGTACTCGAGCGCGGCGTCCTGGAACTCATCCTCGGGCGTACCCTCAAGCGCGTCGGCGAAGGACTTGAGCGACTTGGCCACGGCGGCATCGAGCACCAGGTTGGAGTCGGAGACGTTCTGCTCGGAGCCGCAGGCACGGAACTCGAACTTGTTGCCGGTGAAGGCAAACGGGGAGGTGCGGTTGCGGTCGGTGTTGTCCTGCATCAGTTTGGGCAGGGTATCGGCGCCCAGGTCGAGCACGCCGCGCGTGGCATGGACGGAAGCCTTACCATCGATGATCTTCTCGACGACCTCGGTAAGCTGGTCGCCCAGGAAGATGGACATAATCGCCGGAGGAGCCTCGTTGGCGCCCAGACGATGGTCGTTGCCGGCCGAGGCAACAGAGGCACGCAGGAGCTCCTGATAGTTATCGACGGCCTCGATCACCGCGGTGAGGAAGACGATGAACTGCAGGTTGTCGAGCGGGGTGTCGCCCGGATCGAGCAGGTTCTCGGATTCGGTGCCAAGCGACCAGTTGTTGTGCTTGCCCGAACCGTTGATGCCCTCAAAGGGCTTCTCGTGCAGCAGGCAGACCAAGTCGTGGCGGGAGGCGATGAGCTTCATTTTCTCCATCATGACCAGATTCTGGTCGATGGCCTCGTTGACCTCGCCATAGACCGGTGCGAGCTCATGCTGGCAGGGAGCAACCTCGTTGTGCTTGGTCTTGGCGGGAATGCCGAGCGCCCACAGCTCATCGTCCAGGTCCTTCATGTAGGCCGAGACGGTGGGGCGGATAGCGCCAAAGTAGTGCTCCTCGAGCTCCTGGCCCTTGCAGGGAGCGGCGCCAAAGAGGGTGCGGCCGGTGATGACCAGGTCCTTGCGCTTGCGGTAAGCGTCCTTCTTGATCAGGAAGTACTCCTGCTCGTCACCCACGGAAGGAACGACCTTCTTGGGGGTCTTACCGAACAGCGCCAAAACGCGCTTAGACTCACGCGAGAGCGCGGTCATGGAACGCAGCAGCGGGGTCTTCTTGTCCAGGGCCTCGCCCGTGTAGGAGCAGAAAGCCGTGGGGATGCACAGGACATCGTCCTTGATAAAGGCGGGGCTAGTGGGGTCCCAAGCGGTGTAGCCACGGGCCTCGAAGGTGGCGCGCAGGCCGCCGTTGGGGAAGCTCGAGGCATCGGGCTCGCCCTGGATGAGGTTCTTGCCCGTAAACTTGGTAATGGCGGTGCCGTCGTGGTTGGGCTCCAGGAAGCTGTCGTGCTTCTCGGAAGTAATGCCCGAAAGCGGCTGGAACCAGTGCGCGTAGTGCGTCGCGCCCTTGGAGATGGCCCAGACCTTCATGGCATGGGCGACGGCGTTGGCCACATCCAGGTCGAGCGGCTCACCGCCCTCGAGGGTTGCAGCAAGGCGCTTCCAAATGTCCTTGGGGAGGTAGTCCTTCATGACTTCCTCAGAGAACACCATGGTCCCGAAGCGGTCAGTAAGATCGGCCATACGGAACTCCCTTCGTATCGGCACCGCGTGAGAAGCGGTGTTGATTACTAACGAACGAGTCATAGCTTAGACTCGCCGTGTTTCCGCGACATTACCGTTATGTTGCTGTCGCGAAACCAATCAATGAGGTTACCCTATCGAGGCGGCGTTGCCACCCTCAACAGCCAATCAACTGTATAAATAGCAGACCTCTCCCCATGGTTTAAGGGCGGTCAATTTGGGATAGGGCTCTATTAACTGGTATTTTGCATCAGATACCAGTCTTTATAGTCCGTGCCTAGATTAGCCGCTCTGTTATAGATAAAGCCGATAGCAAGGCATCTTTGATTGGTATCCTCAAATAGCGAGTGAAACTCCACCGTGACACAGTGGTGCTGTAGAATCCTTACAACACATCACACTATTACGTATCTAGAGGAGCACGATATGCGCGTCGACGAGGTTTTTAAGCAGGCAGCATCCCAGGGCACCGCACCCGTTTCGTTTGAGATGTTCCCGCCCAAGGGCGAGCTGACCCTCGACACGGCTCGCGAAGTAGCAGGCAATCTGTGCAAGCTTTCGCCGAGCTTTGTCTCGGTCACCTGCTCGGCCGGCGGCTCGGGTAACGGTGCCACCACCGCCCCCATCGCGCATATGATTTCGAGCGAATTCGATACGCCCTCGGTAGCGCACCTCACCTGCGTGGGCCGCACCCACGCCGATATCGCCGCCAAGATCGACGAGTATCGCACCGCCGGCGTGGAAAACATCCTGGCCCTGCGTGGCGATCTCCCTGCCGGCGCAACCGAGGACGACAAGCCCGCCTCCGACTACGCCTACGCCCGCGACCTCATCCCCGAGCTCGTCGACGCCGGCTTTTGCGTGGGCGCCGCAGCCTACCCCGAGGGCCACATTGCCTGTGAGGATCTCAACCTCTCGGTCGAACACCTCAAGCAAAAGCAGGACGCCGGCGCAAGCTTCTTTGTGACGCAGCTCTTCTTTGATAACGAGTGCTTCTACCGCTTCCGCGAGCTTGCCGACAAGGCCGGCATCACCGTGCCCATTACCGCGGGCATCATGCCGTTTATGGGCAAGTCACAGATCAGCCGCATGGTCTTTATGTGCGGCGCGTCGCTGCCCTCCCCCGTCATCAAGATTCTCGCCAAGTACGAGAATGACCCCGAGAGCCTGCAGGCAGCCGGTGTAGATTATGCAGCCCGCCAGCTTTGCGACCTCAAGGAGCACGGCGCCGACGGCCTGCACCTGTACACTATGAACCGTCCTGCGATCGCCGCGACCATTATGGAGCGCCTGGGGTAATGGAAAAACCGCACATCGATACAACCGCTGTCGAAGTGCCAGCCGACCTTGCGTCGCCGGCGCTTTATCGTATCGACGCTGCGCACCATCCCCGTGTCGACCGTGCCGAGATGCTGCGGTATCTGGGTTACGGCGGCCAGCAGATTGAGCCAGAGCTGTCGCAGCGTATTGAGCTTGTCGTTGAGCGTCTGGAGCTGGACATTGAGCCCCGCGGCGTGCGCCGCATATTTGCCATCGATGCCACGAGCGTGGACGAGCAGGGCAAGCCTTGCATCCGTCTGGTCGGCACCAATGTTGAGCTGCGCGGTCGCGATATCTATCGACATCTTAAGGACGCCCGTATGGCTGCGCTCATGGCATGCACCCTCGGCATGGATGCTGAGCGCCGTTTGCGCACCACGGGAGCCCAACATCCCCTGGAGGGCGCCGTGCTCGACGCCGCGTGCTCCGCCTACGTGGAAGCCGCCGTTGAGCAAATGGACCAGCAGGTCAAGACGGACGCCGCCGTTCATGGGCTCGCCGGCAACTGGCGCTTTAGTCCCGGCTACGGCGACTGCCCGCTCTCGGCCCAGCGCTCGATCGTCAATGCGCTCAACGCCACGCGGCTCATCGGCCTGACCGTCACGCCCACCAGCCTGCTCATGCCCACCAAAAGCGTGACCGCGGTGATCGGTCTGTTTGACGGCGAGGTCCACGACGCCCAGAGCCGCCCCACCTGCAATATCTGCCGCATGCGCGAGAACTGCCGCTTCCGTGCCGCCCACACCACCTGCTATTCCAGCCATTAGGAGCCCTCGATGTTTACTCCGCTTATCACTCATGATTCTGACGGCACTGCATTGGCGGCACCCGTTGATGCCGCACGTCGCAACGGTGCCACGTACAAGACGCGCACGATCGACGATCTGCGCATTAAGGACGATCGCCTGCGTGCGGCCATCGAGGGCACGGGACACCTGCTGTTCGACGGCGGCATGGGCACCATGTTGCAGGCCGCCGGCATGAAGGCGGGCGCCCTGCCCGAGCTGCTCAACTTTGAGGAACCCCAGGTCATTACCGACATTCAGCGTCAGTACGTCGAGGCCGGCTGCGACGTGATCACCGCCAACACCTTTGGCGCCAACGCCCACAAGCTCGACGGTGCCGCCACCGTGGCAGATGTCTTTGCCGCCGCTGTCGCCTGTGCCCGCGAGGCCGGCGCCCACTACGTCGCCGGCGATATCGGTCCCATCGGCGCGCTGCTTCGCCCCCTGGGTACCCTGAGCTTCGACGAGGCCTATGACCTCTTTGCCGAGGAAGTGCGCGCAGGCGTCGCCGCGGGTGTGGACCTCTTTATTATCGAGACTATGACCGACCTGGCCGAAATCAAGGCGGCGGTCCTCGCCTGCCGCGAGAACTCCGACCTGCCCGTCTTTGCCACCATGACCTTTGAGGAAGACGGCCGTACCTTCTTGGGAACAAGCCCCGAGGTGGCCGCCATCACGCTCGACGCCATCGGCGCCGACGTTTTGGGCATCAACTGCAGCCAGGGACCGGCCGAGCTCCGAGGACTCGCAGCACGTATGCTCACCGTTACCGACAAGCCCGTTATGGTGCAGGCCAACGCGGGACTCCCCCATGTGGACGACGACGGCAACACCGTCTTTGATATCCAAGCCCCCGAATACGCCGAGGCCGTCGCCGGCATGATCGCCGACGGCGTAAGCGTCGTGGGCGGTTGCTGCGGCACCACGCCAGCGCACATGGCCGCCCTGCGCACGCTTATCGACAACCACACGCCCAGCCCGCGCCACCGCAAGCCCAGCATGTCGGTCACGAGCGCCCAAACGGTCGTGGACCTTCCCTGCGACGGCCACAAGATTGCCGTCATCGGCGAGCGCATCAATCCCACCGGCAAAAAGCGTCTGCAGCAGGCCCTGCGCGACGGCGACCTGGACTACGTCGTGAGCCAGGGCATCAGCCAGCAGGAACAAGGCGCCGACATCCTGGACGTCAACGTAGGCCTGCCCGAGATCGACGAGGTCAAGATCATCCAACAGGCGACCGAACAGCTCCAGGGCTCCACGCTGCTGCCGCTGCAAATCGACTCCACCGACCCCGCAGCCGTCGAGGCCGCCGTGCGCCGCTACGCCGGCAAGCCCATCATCAACTCGGTCAATGGCAAGCAGCGGATCATGGATGAGATCTTTCCGCTGGTCGCCCACTACGGCACCAACGTTGTCGGCCTTACGCTCGACGAAGGCGGCATCCCCGATACCGCCGAGGCTCGCTTCGCCATCGCCGAGCGCATCGTGGCCGAGGCTGCCCGTTACGGCATCGGACCGGACCGCATCCTCATCGACTGCCTGGTCATGACCGCCTCGACCAATCAACGCCAGGCCGAGCAGATCCTGCGCGCCATGTCCCTGTGCAAGGAGCGTCTGGGCGTCAAATGCGCGCTCGGCGTGTCGAACATCAGCTTTGGCCTACCTGCCCGCCCGCTGCTGGGCTCGGTCTTTTTGGCCGCCGCTTTTGGCGCGGGTCTGGACGCCCCCATCATGAACCCGGGCTCCAAGCGCTTTATGGATACCGTCTACAGCTATCGCGTCCTGAGCGTTGAGGACGAGGGCTCGACCGGATACATCGAGCGCTACGCCGGCTGGACCGATCCGTATAAGATCGCCGCAAACCCGGCAGCAGCTCAGGCCGCATCGACCGACACCGTGCCCGCTGCTGGCACCGCCGGCACCGACGGCAACGACGACCCGATTCGTCGCATGGTCGTCTCGGGCCGCAAAGGCGAGATCGCTGCCGAGACCGAGCGTCTGCTGGCAGACCACGACGCCATGGACCTCATCAACAATCACTTTATCCCCGCCCTCGACGAGGTTGGCGTCCTCTTTGACCGGGGCAAGTTCTTCCTGCCGCAGCTCATGGCCTCGGCCGAGGCCGCGCGCGTGGGCTTCGACACCATCAAGCGCCTGATGCCCGCCGGCGAGATCGCCGACAAGGGCAAGATCTGCGTGGCCACCGTCAAGGGCGACATCCACGATATTGGCAAGAACATCGTCAAAATGCTGCTCGACAACTACGGCTACACTGTCTTTGACCTGGGCCGCGACGTCGATCCGCAGGAGGTACTCAAGACCGTCAAGGAGCGCGACATCAAACTCGTCGGCCTCTCAGCGCTTATGACTACCACGGTCGTCGCCATGGAAGAGACCATCAAGCTGCTTCATGCCGAGGTGCCGGGCGTCAAGATCATCGTAGGCGGCGCCGTACTCACCCCCGAATACGCCAAGCAGATCGGTGCGGACTACTACGCCAAGGACGCCGCCGAAAGCGCTCGTATCGCCGAAGAGGTCTTTGGGCAGTAACACAACGGAAACAACCGAGCACCAAAACGTGCCGCATGCGCCACTTGGCACGTGCGGCACGTTAGAATAGATAAGACTATGCTCGTTTTGGCAGATAGGAGCGCAAGGATGGCGATCACGCCCGCAGAAATCGCGGAAACCCGCGGCATGGTTGAGGAGCAGAACCTCGACATCAGGACCATCACCATGGGTGTTTCGCTCATGGGTTGCGGCGACGAGAACCTCGACCGCATGTGCACGAAGATCTACGACCACGTGACGCACACGGCTGAGCATCTGGTCGAGACCGCCGAGAACCTCGAGCGCGAGTACGGTATCCCCATCGTCAACAAGCGCGTTTCCGTCACCCCGGTGGCGCAGATTGCCGCGTGCTGCAAGGATGAGGACCTCACCCCCATCGCGCACGCCCTCGACCGCGCGGCAGAGACGCTCGGCATCGATTACCTGGGCGGCTTCTCCGCACTCGTCCAGAAGGGCATCGGCGACGCCGACCGCCGCGTCATCCAGTCCATCCCCCAGGCGCTCGCCGCCACGAGCCGTGTCTGCTCCAGCGTCAACGTCGCCAGCCTGCGCGCCGGTATCAACATGGACGCCGTGCTCATGGCCGCCCAGACCATCATCGATGCCGCCAAGCTCACGGCCGACCAGGACTCCGTCGGCGCTTCCAAATTTGTCTGCTTTGCCAACATGGTCGAGGACTCCCCGTTTATGGCGGGCGCCGTCCACGGCGGTGGCGAGGCCGACGCCGTCATCAACGTAGGCGTTTCGGGCCCCGGCGTTATGGCCGCAGCCCTGGAGACGCTGCCCGATTCCGCATCGATGATGGAGGTCGCCGAGAAGATTAAGCAGACCGCCTTTAAGATCACCCGTGCCGGCGAGCTCATGAGCCGCGAGGCCGCCCATCGCCTGGGTGTCGAGAAGGGCATTGTCGACCTGTCGCTGGCTCCCACGCCTGCCATCGGCGACTCCGTTGCCCGCATCCTCGAGATCATCGGCGTGGGCACCTGCGGTGGCCCGGGCACGACCTGCGCGCTCGCCATGCTCAACGATGCCGTCAAGAAGGGCGGCGTCATGGCCAGCTCCAGTGTGGGCGGTCTCTCCGGCGCTTTCATCCCCGTGTCCGAGGACGCCGGCATGATCGCCGCCGTCGAGGCCGGTGCGCTTTCGCTCGAGAAGCTCGAGGCCATGACCTGCGTGTGCTCCGTTGGCCTGGACATGATCGCCATCC
>CAVFEY010000027.1:19170-32730 GCA_963621725.1 Firmicutes bacterium AF25-13AC | reverse complement strand
GGTGATCTCCGCCTTGAGAGGGCGGCGTCCTAAACCGCTAGACGAACGGGCCATATGTAGCAAATGCAATGGCTGGGATGGAGGGAGTCGAACCCCCATTGACGGAACCAGAATCCGCTGTCCTGCCATTAGACGACATCCCAATGACTGCATCGCTGCGCTCGGCTGTGCCTTTGCGCAAGAAAGAAATATACGGGAAGTCTCGCCGTGACGCAAGCCCCAATTTTGACTTTTTTGAAATTCAGTCAAATTGGCCTAATTTAGTCCAACCCGTGAAGGACCTGTGAAGCCGACCGCTGTACACGAGGGGCAAAACGCCGCGAGCGGTAGCCGTCAACCGTTGGCAGATTCTACCGCGAAAACGATAGCACCAGGCAACACAATCGAAGTATCAATGATCGCGTAGATATCGAGGCGCCATGGACGAAGAGCTTGATTACCTATGGGAGACCTTGGGCCTCGAGATCACTGCCGACCTTTGGCCCGAACGGGACAAAATTCACCCCACGTTACGCCCCGCCATTACTGTGGTGCAGGCAAAATACCGCCGTGCATCCTTTTTGATCATGCGGATGTCATGGCACGCGGGACTCCCCGACCTTAAGCGAATCCAGGCAAGCCTCGTCGAGCTGTCCGGTATGCCGACCGTCATATCCGAGGCGCACCTGGAGCAGCGCCAGCGCGAGCGACTGCAACAGCAGCGGATTCCCTTTATCTGCCCCGGCGTTCAGGCATATCTGCCCTTTATGGACGAGGAGTACTGGAGCGGCAAGCCCAACAAACACGTAAAGGTCTACGATCCGCACGAATGGGCACAGCTGGCGGACTGACTGAGGCAGGCCCGCCGGCGGAAAGCGCATCCCATTCTGGAAGCGAATTCCAGGTCGCACTTTCCGCAGCCGCTACAGCAACGCCTCGGCCCAAGCCGATTCCCTAAAGCCGGGAATCACAAAGTCGTCGCCCACCAGCAGCGGACGCTTGACCAGCATGCCGTCGGTCGCCAGCAGCTCGTAGCACTCCCGATCCGTCATGCCCGCATCCAGACGCGCCTTCAGGCCCAGCTCTCGATATTTCATGCCCGACGAATTAAAGAAGCGCCGCACCGGCAGCCCCGAACGAGCAATCCAGGTCGCAAGCTCATCAGCCGTGGGATTGTCCAAAACGATATCGCGGTCGATATACTCAACCCCATGTTCATCCAGCCATGCCTTGGCCTTCTTACAGGTCGAGCACTTGGGATATTCAACAAACAGTACGGTCATGGGAATCCTCCGAATATAGATCGGCCAACGCAGGCACACGCCACACGAGGCGCCTTCGTATGATGGACCAATTGTAGCCCGCGGGTCACACGTTAAACGAACCGTACCCCGAATCCGCGCTTGATAAACGGCAGCAGTTCCATTGCTTCGGGCGTGATATGGCCCGCAACGTTCATGCGCTCGTCACCGGGAAGATCGACCCGCGCAATCTCAAGCTCGCCTTCGTAGCGCCCATATCCGCTATTGCTCACAGCGATCGACCCCGCCTTTCGCGGCAGGCCGGCTCCGGCATCCGTCGGCACGGAATCCGGCTTAAGCGTCGTACGTGACTCCTGAGACCTAAAGATGAGGACGCTCGAGTCGGGCCGGTCGTGATGAATCTGCCCGCGCACATAGGCATAACCGGGCTCAAGCTCGCATTGCAGGTCCACGTATCCGGCGGAAACTTGAGCAAACTGCGCCCAGCCCGCATCGGAAAGATCGGGGTCGCCGACCAACACAATGCCGCAATCGGCGCCATGTGCAAGCTCAAGCATATTGAGAGCAACCTTTGACGCGCGACCGCGCTGCGCCTCGACCGTCGGCAGTCCCTCGAATACCGGCCCGCGAACGTTAGCATCACCCGGCACAAAAGCCATGATTTCGAATCCAAGCGCCGCAAGACGAAGATTCACCCGAGCAATGTCCTCCAGAGCTAAACCGGTATAAGGCTTGGGGTAAAAATTGTGGCAGGCGGCAAAACGAGTCACATCGGCACCGGCCTCACGCCACGATGCGATTTCATCAGAACTCACCGTCGATGCATTGACCACAATGCGAAATACACCGGACAGCTCCGCGACCCGTTGGGCGCTAAAGCCATAGTCCAAACGAAGGTATTCCAACCCCAGATCGCGCAGGTCCTCGATGCGCTCAAGCCCAAGCAAATCGCACGTGCGAGGCCCCACATCGGCAATGAGCGCAATGCCACGGGCGGAAAGCAGCGACAGCACATGACGGACCTTATCGGCATACGCCGCTCCCCCATCCTCGGGAATATGCAGCGAGGTGAACGCGTAGCGCGCGCCCGCCGCGGCACCACGCTCAATCGTCCGCTCAATATCCTGCAAAGGGCTGGAAAGATAAATCGAAATACCCGTTTTCACGCTTCAACGCTCCTTTAAAAAAGGCCGGCGGAGCAGTTAGCCCCGCCGGCACAACCATATCATCAAGAAATCTGCCGCGCGCCGCGAACCCTGAGCAACACGGCTCGCGATATCAAACTACTCGCCAAAGAACTCGTTGATCTTCTGCTCGTCGACGCCAAAGAACCACGTCAGGACAAAGCCGGCGGCATAGGCAAGCAGCATAGCGGCAACATAGCCGAGCTGCTGGCCAGGAACGACGATCAGCAGGCCAAACAGACCGGAAACGCCCTGAGAAACCGTGCCGATGTGAAGCAGCGCCGCGAGTGCGCCGCCAAATCCGGCACCCAGGCAGGCCGTCACAAACGGACGAACGAGCGGCAGCGTAACAGCATACATCAGAGGCTCGCCCACACCCAGGATTCCAACGGGAATGGACTCTGCAACGTACTTCTTGAGCTTGGCGTTCTTGGTCTTAAAGTACAGCGCCAGACCGGCACCGACCTGGCCGCCGCCAGCCATCATAAGGATGGGAAGCAGGTAATTGATGCCCTTGGTAGCTCCGTCGGGATCGTTGAGCATAGCGTGGATCGGCGTGAGCGCCTGATGCAGGCCGACGGACACCAGCGGCAAGAAGCCTGCCGACAGGATATAGCCGCCCAGGACGCCCAGCTTCTCGAAGATAAAGGTCAAAACGCTAAAGATGGCAGTCGTCAGCCATGCGCCAACCGGCTGGATGACGAGCATCAGAGCAAAGGCGCCGATGATGAGCACCAGCAGCGGGGACAAGAACGTGTCGAGTGCGTTGGGCATAACCTTGCGAATCTGACGCTCCATCCAGGCAAAAAATGCGCCAGCGATGAGAGCCGCGATCATGCCGCCCGCTGCGGGGTTGTACTGCGCATTGGTGAGCGGCAGCAGAATGGCAGTGGCAGGATCAGCCGCGCCAGGCGCAAGCAGGGGCATGGCACTGTTGGCGATACACATCATGCCGGCGATGCCGCCCAGCGCAGCGGAGCCACCAAACTCACGTGCCGCGTTATAGCCCACCAAAATGGGCAGATAGGCAAACAGGGCCCAGCCCATGGAACGAATGCCTTGGTACCACCACTCGCCTGCAAGCGCGCCTGCCGTCGAGACGTTAATGACGTTGCAGATACCGTTGATGAGGCCAGCCGCAATGATGCCGGGAAGCAGGGCGACGAAGACATTGGAAATCTTCTTGAGGAAGGCCTGAACCGGCTTGGACTCGTACTTGGCCTTCTGCGCGGCCTTGTTTGTGGCCGCAGCGTCAACCACGCTCTCGTCAGCAACGCCTTTCGCAAGGCCGGTGAGCTTGGAGAACTCCTCGAGCACCTTATTCACCTTGCCCGGACCCAGCACGATCTGCATCGTGTCGTCCTCGACCAGGCCCATCACGCCGTCGAGCGCCTTAATACCCTCCGTGTCGACGTTGCCCGTGTCTTTGACGGTCACGCGCAGGCGCGTCATGCACGCCGCGTTTGCGAGCACGTTGTCTTTACCGCCCAAAAGGTCCAGCAGCTTTTGAGCCAGCTCTTTGTTCGTCATAACTCCTCCTTGTATTGGGTATCTCGTCTGGATGTCATATCAGCTCACGCCGCGCACCTATTGGGCGTCGGCATTGCTTTTCTCATGGCCACTCACCGCAGCACGGACATGGCCTCGCGCCCGGTCAAGAGCTATCGCAGCCTGCTCGGCATCGCAGTCCAGCAGTACCGAGACAATAGCGGTTTTTACGTGGCCGCCGGCATCTGCAAGCGCCTGAACAGCGCGCTCGCGCGTGCAGCCGGTCGCCTCCATCACGATGTTCTGCCCGCGCACCACCAACTTCTCGTTCGTCTGCTGCACATCGACCATCAGGTTTTGGTATACCTTGCCGATCTTGACCATGGCACCGGTCGAAATCATGTTGAGAATGAGCTTTTGAACCGTTCCCGCCTTGAGCCTCGTTGAGCCGGTCAGCACCTCGGGACCGGGCACGGGCTCAATGGCAAGATCTGCGCTCTCCCCGATCTTCGACCCTTGGTTGCAGGCAATTGCAATGGTCTTGCACCCAGTTGCCTTGGCGTACACAAGGCCGCCCACCACATAAGGAGTACGCCCGCTTGCCGCCAGGCCAACGACAAGATCCTTGTCCGAGAGTCCACGCTCCCGCAGGTCGTTCGCGCCAAGCTCATCGCTATCTTCGGCACCTTCGACAGCCTTGATAAACGCCGTCTCGCCTCCGGCAATGAGCCCGACAATCAGATCGGGTGACACGCCAAACGTGGGCGGACACTCCGAAGCGTCGAGTACGCCCAGACGACCGCTGGTGCCTGCGCCCATGTAAAAGACGCGCCCGCCGCGCTCGAGTGTCTCAGCAGCCCAGTCGATTGCTGTGGCAACCTGGGGCAACACTTTCGTGACCGACTGGACGGCACGAAGATCCTCATCGTTCATCGTCGTGACGATTTGCAGCGATGTCATCGTATCGAGGTCCATTGACCTTTGATTACGCTGTTCGGTCGTGAATTTTGTTAAATCGAGCATTTCATTCACCTCATCTTTCCTGTTTCTCGATGTAGTTTTGCTTAATGACATGCGTCGCCCGTTCGTAGTCGCTGGCAACGTAAGCAGCGTACAGGGCATCGACAACCATAAGCTGGGCCATACGCGAAGCCATGGCACCGCTGCGGACCAAGGGTTCACTCGCAGCGACGCCGAGCACGGCATCGGCCATGGTGGCAAGCTTGGATGATCCATCTACTTTGGTAACGGCCACGACGGGACAGTTGTGGCGTTGAGCCTCGGCGGTGCAGTCCAGCACCTCTTGCGTCAAGCCCGAGTAGCTAAAGGCGATTGCCATATCGCCCTCATGCATGTTCTTGGCACACAAGAGCTGATCATGCCAGTCGTCGTACAGATGGCACTCTTTGTCGACACGCATGAGCTTTTGCGCCAGATCGTGCGCGACCAAACGGGAGGCACCAATACCGAACAGATTGACCGCGCGTGCCCGCTTAAGACGGGCCGCGCATCGCTCCAAGACGGTGTAATCGAGCGTTCGCGCCGTCGCCTCGATCGTACGCACGTTGCTTTTCATCACCTTCCCCACGATACGTTCGACGCTGTCGTCCATGGAGATGTCCTCGAGGGCTACGTCTTTCTTGTCACCTAAGAGCGCCAGCTCGGCAATCAGTTCGCGCTGGAACTCCTTGTAGCCCGCAAAACCCAAACGCTTGCAAAAGCGCAAAATGCTCGAGGGCGAGGAGAACGTGACATCGGCAAGACCGCGGACGGACAGCCCGACCACCTCGTGCGGATGAGCGCTTACATATGCGATGACATTGCGTTCCGCCGGGCTCGCGCTGAGCTCACGCTCGCGAAGCCGCAAAAGCAATCCGTTTGCCATCTCAAACACCTCCGTTGAGAAGAATTAAAGACCAACGAACGATTCGTACCGGATACAAACAGCTTTTGCGGTACATTGTGCCGCATCGTGGCGCACAAAGGGCGAGCGTTCTACCGCTCGCCCCTCAAATCCGACCGCTCGGAAATACGCGCGACACAAAATAATTCAACGAAGTCGCATTATCAGAAACGGGTTTGTTACCGGCTAGCGCCTCGCATGGGCACCGATCGGCCGAGTCGCATGGCGCACCAACGCCGCCGCCAGCAATACCAACAGCATGGCGGTGACATAGCCCGCAGCATCGAATCCTAAATCGATAACGTCGAAATGCCTGCCGGGAACAAAGATCTTATGCACCTGATCGCCAACGGAGCAGGCGGCGCAAAAGAGCAATACGGGCACGCAACGGGAGCATACGCTCCACGGACGCCTGGAAAGGCAAACCACGACCACGGAGGCGAATAATCCGACGAAGAAAAACTCTACGGTATGGGCAACGCGACGGACGTTTGTGCCCACCCACATGCGAATGGAAGCAAGTCGGCCAGACCGGACATTCGAGGCAGCCGAATCGGCGCCCCCGGTCATTCCGTTCTCTGTCTGGGCTTCACCCGTGGCATCGGCAGCCTGAACGCCCGTAGCCTGACCCTCCACCACACGCGCGGTGGACTCGCTCAGCAACGACGTCTGCACCGCGTTTTGCTCCGTCAGCACCCAGATGCCCGCCAGCGTTGCAGCGAACAGAACGATCGCGGTCCATCCGATTATTTGTTTTACGCGAGCCAAGGGCCAACCTCCTTTTTTGAATATCAGCGAGTGTAGCCCCAAATGGCATCGTCACCGTATCAAAATTTGAATCGCAACAGGAAGCGACAAAGCGACGCAAACCCCTACCCCGCCTCGCGCATCCAGCGATCGAACGTCCCCACGCACACGCCCAGGCATTTTGCTGCCTGGCTGCGGGTAATATCGCCTGCCTCATAGCTATCGCGCACCAGCTCAAACTGAGGAGGGCACGGCTTGCGAGGTCGACCGAAACGGACCCCTCGCGCTCGCGCCGCTGCAATCCCCTCCGCCTGGCGCCGATGGATATTCTCGCGCTCCACCTGCGCCACGTAGCTCAGCAGTTGCAGCACAATATCGGCAATCAGGGTGTTGGTCACATCCGGCGCGCCGCTGGCCCTAGCGCGCGTGTCAAGCAATGGCATGTCCAACACCACAATGGCAACCCCGAGCTCCTTGGTAATGCGTCGCCATTCCTCAAGAATCTCGGAGTAATTACGGCCAAGTCGGTCGATAGAAAGCACCACCAGTACGTCCCCGTCTCCCAGGACGTGCAGCAGCTCGCGATAACGCGGTCGATCGAAGTCCTTGCCGCTCGCATGGTCGGCATAAATATTCGCCGAGCCCACGCCATAGGCGCCCAGCGCATCCAGCTGCCGATTAAGGTTCTGATCGCGCGAACTCACCCGCGCATAACCGTACACCGTCGCCATCTCATCCCCGCTTTCTTGTAAACCTGCCAAAAAGGGACAGGTTTATTTTGGTAGGTTTTACCTCTCAAATAGCAGGTAAGCGGGCGGCAAGGTAGCCACGATTCAAATGCGAAGGGCGGTCCCGAAAGGCCGTCCTCCGCTCCCCCACCATGAGTCGGGATTTGGCTAATGGATAAGCTTAAAGTCCAAGTGCCCACGCGTGGTATTGACGCGCGAGACCTCGACAATCACGCGCTGCCCCAGTTCATAGCGAGTCCCCGTGTCGGCACCTGTGAGCGTTAGCGCGTCCTCGTCGAACTCGAACCACTCGTTGCCCAGGCTCTTGATCGAAACCAAGCCTTCGACCTGCGTTAGGTCCAAGCGCACAAAGAGGCCCATGCTGCTAACCCACGAGACGGTTCCGGCATAGCGCTCACCCAGACGGTCCTCATAGTACTGGGCAATCTTGATCTTTTGCGTCGCATGGCTGGCGGCATCTGCCGCGCGCTCGGCATCGCTACATGCGCGGCAGATCTGCGGCAGAATGCGCGGCAGCGACTCGCGCCCCTTGCCGATCAGCCGCGGCGTACGGACCAAGGCGTCCTTGCCGCCGAGCTGCTCATAGGCCAACTGCAGTTTGAGCACGCGGTGCACCACCAGATCGGGGTAGCGACGGATGGGACTCGTAAAGTGACAGTAGCACGGCGCGGCGAGCGCAAAGTGGCCCTCGTTGCGCGGCTTGTACAGCGCGCGCTGCATGCTGCGCAGAAGCAGCGTGTTGACGAGCGGTGCGTTGGCCGTACCGGCGGCAGCATCAACTGCAGCCTGCAGCTCATCGGGGCTCCCCAGGGCAATACCGGCAGCACGGCGATCGTCGATGATGCCTAGCTGCGCCAGCGCAACGGCGGCACCGTGCAGGCTATCGGGGCTCGGATCCTCATGCACGCGATAGCAGGCCTCGATATCACGGTCTGCCAGCCACTCTGCAACGCACTCGTTGGCGAGCAGCATGGCTTCCTCGATAAGCGACGTGGCACACGAACGCTCACGCGCCACAATCTGCACGGGCACTCCGTCCTCATCCAATAGAGCGCGAATCTCGGCTGTGTCAAAATCGACTGAGCCGCGGGCGCGACGAATACGACGGCGGAGTTCGGCGAGTTCGTTAGCGGCGACAAGGAAATCGCCGAGGTCGATGTTGTAGCCGCGGGCGGCCTCCTCGCACGCAAGACCGCGCTCAAGCGCTTCCTCGCGCGAGGTCTCGGCAGCCGCAACATCCTCGGCTGCACCCTCCAGCACCGAATACTCAACCGCGCCGGCACGCACCAGCAGCGCCTCGGCGCCGTCATAGTCCATACGCACACGCGAGCGAATCACGCTGGGATACGGATCGTAATGCCGCACGCGACCCTGCGCATCGAGCTCGATATCGACGGTAAACGCAAGACGGTCCTCGTCAGGGCGAAGCGAGCACAGGTCATTGGACAGGCGTTCGGGCAGCATGGGAAGCACGCGATCGGCCAGATACACCGATGTCGTACGATGGCGAGCCTCAAGATCGATATGCCCGTCCCAAGCCACATAGTGTGAAACGTCGGCGATATGCACACCCAGCTTGTAGCCACCCTCGGGCGTGCGCTCCAGCGAAATGGCGTCGTCAAAGTCGCGCGCGTCGACTGGGTCGATCGTGATGACAAAGCGATCGCGCAGATCGCGGCGGAGCGGGTCCTTAAGCGCCGCGGACACATCGAGCGAAAGCCCCTCGGCCTCGTCCAGCGCGGCCTCGGGATAGCTATCGGTATAGCCGTAACGCGCCATCACATATTGAACGCCCAAATCGGGCGCGTCATCTCCGCCAATGCGGCGTTCGATCGTCACAGTGCCCGATTCCAGGCGCGTCGGGTAGGTCAAAATGCGCGCGACAACGGCATCACCCGGGTGGACACCCAGACGATCCGCCGAGGTATCCTCGGGCAAAATGAAGAAGTCGGCCTTCAAGCGCGAATCGAGCGGCTCGATCACACCGAGCGGACCGGCGGTCTGGTACGTACCCACCACGCTTATGGCTGCGCGCTCAACCACGCCTTCGATCACGGCGCGCCGCTCACCGTGCGGGCTGTTCTTAATGCTCACGGCAACGGTATCGCCATCCATAATCTCGCGCTTACCGCGGCCCATGATCTTGTAGTCGCCGTTTTCGGTTACAACGTAGGCACTGTGCTCATGGAGCTGCACGCGCCCGGTCAGGCTCGGACGGCGTTCGCTGCGCACCGGCCCGCGCTTATTGCGAGCTCCACGCTTATGCTTGTTATTGCGCCCCATGGCGCCTCCTAACTATCGATTGCGAACTCCAAAGAGTCTACCCAAATGATTCGCTTTCCTGCCGTCTCCTAGGGATCAAAAAACGGGCCGCCCCATAAGAGACGACCCGTTGGAAGGGGTGAATTCCAGGCATGCTTACACGCGCAGGTAGCGGCGCATGGCGATGGCAGAACCAAAGAGACCGATAATCACGCCGACCAGAATCAGCGCAGCATAGGTCACCAGGTAGTACTGCATCGGCAGGGCAAACGACATCCAGCCGATGCTCTCCTGCAGACGCGGAATCATCAGATTGCGCAGCAGCTCCAGAACGCCGATGGAAAGCAGCGAGCCCAAAATGGCCTGCAGCACGCCCTCGGTGATAAACGGGCCGCGAATGAAGCCGTTGCTGGCGCCGACCAGACGCATAATCGCAATCTCACGACGACGCGCCGTGATGGACAGGCGAATCGTGTTGTTGATGAAGATGAATGCGATAAAAGTCAGCAGGCCAACGAGCACCACGGCGGCGATGCGGATGTAGTTGGTCACCTGGAACAGGCGGCTCACTTCCTCCTGGCCGTACAGCACGCTCGCGTTGACGTCGCCGTCATCCGCGATCTTCTGGAAATCGGCATCCTTCTTGAGCTTCTCTGCCGTGCTCTCGACCTTGGACGGATCGTCCATCTCAATAGCGAAGGAAGCCGGCAGCGGGTTCTGGCCATCGAGCGCGCTCATGGTGGCGTCGGCGTTGCCCGACATCTTGCTCGTATACTCGGCCAGCGCGTCGTCCTTGTCCTTATAGGTCACGGACTTGACGTTATTCCACGTCTTAAGCTCGGCCTCAAAAGCCTGAACATCAGCCTGATCGGCGTCATCGCTAATAAAGGCATTAATGACAACCTGATCCTCGACGGTGCCGATCACGGAGTTCAGCATCGCAGAGCCCATGATAAACAGGCCGATGATAAACAGCGAAAGGAAGATCGTGATGACGGCGCCGAGCGAGGTAGTCCAGTTACGGAAGAAGTGGCTGATTGCCTCTTTGAAGGAGTAGCCTACGTTAGTTGGTGCCATAGTTGCCGTAACCTCCCCTCTCCTGGTCGCGGATAACGTGGCCGCCCTCGAGGGCGATCACGCGACGGTGCATGCTATCGACCATCTCGCGGTCGTGCGTGGCGACGATCACGGTGGTGCCAGTGCGGTTAATACGCTCGAGCAGCTTCATGATGCCCAGCGAGATCGCCGGGTCGAGGTTGCCCGTCGGCTCGTCGCAGATCAGCAGCGGCGGACGGTTGACCATAGCGCGGGCGACGGCAACGCGCTGCTGCTCGCCACCGGAAAGCTGGTCGGGCAGCGAGTCCATCTGATCGGCCAGGCCGACCAGACGCAGCACCTCGGGCACCTGGCTGCGAATGACGCCCTTGGGCTTGCCGATGCACTGCAGGGCAAACGCCACGTTTTCGTAGGCGGTCTTTTGCGGCAGAAGCTTAAAGTCCTGGAACACGGCGCCAATCTGGCGGCGCAGGAACGGAACCTTGCGGTTCTTGATCTTCATGAGGTCCTGACCGGCAACCAGGATGCGGCCGCTCGTCGGCTTGACGTCACGGTTGAGCGTCGACAGCAGCGTGGTCTTACCCGAGCCGGAGTGACCGACCAGGAAGACGAACTCGCCCGGATAGATCTCGATGTTGATGTCGTCGAGTGCAGGCTTGTTGGGCTGTGCCGGATAGATCTTGGTGACATGCTCCATAAGGATGACGGGCTCGACACCGGCCTGCTTGGCCATCTTCTTGCGGCTGGCCTGCGGATCGATGGGCGCAAACACCGACGTAAAATCGGGGTTGTTGAGCGCGTTATCGAGGCTTGCGACCTCGGCTGCCTGATCGCTCTCGACCACCGGGGCAGCAGGCTGCGTGGGGTCGGGAATAGCGGCAAAGAGACCGGACTGCGCAGGCTGAGGAGCCGGCGTCGCAGGGGCCAAGGGGTCGGGAATGCCGGCCATGGTAGGCTGCGGCGTGGCGGCACCAGCCTGAGGCTGCTCCACGCGAGCGGTCACGGCCTGAACGGGCTCAAAACCCGCCGTGCCGGAAAGCGCGACATCGCTGGTTGGATTGTAGGCAAAGGGATCGGATGCCGGCTGTGCCTGATCTGCCGGCTGAGCGGGGGCCTGAGCAACAGGCTGGCCCTCTGAATCCGGAGTGGCGAAACGACTGCCCTGGACGCCTGTCTGCGTCTTGGGGGCATCATCGCCCGCACCGGAGGTACGGAAGTGGTTACCCACTGGTGCTCCTTATCGTCGTGCGTTTAAACTACATGAGCGCTTTGTATTTTAGCAGTATTAGCTTTGCTGCACATAAGAAGCATGGCGTGCTTAGGGATCCCGTCGGCCGGGCACAGGGTTACTCTCCAAATCGTCCTCGGACATGTCGGAGCCCCCGCTGCGCGCTTCGCGCGGCAGGGGCTCCTCCGTCCTGCGGAAAGATTTGGAGAGTAACCCTGTGCCCGGACTGCGATAACTAAGGGGTCGCCGCGTTTATCTTGGGGTGCTGCATATACAACGCTGGAAGGGTCTGAATTGCGCTTTGTCGATATATGCCCTTTTCCCTGATGGGACCGTGCTTGAGGGGCGTCTTCATGAGTTGCGGTGAAATAGGGACTGTTGAGCCTTTAAGCTGGCAAAACAGTCCTTATTTCACCGCAACTGAAACAGGGGCGCTCTCCAAGAGAGCGCCCCTGCCGGGTTTCCATAGTACTGGCGAAACAGTTTTATAGTTCTGACGAAGCAGTCCATGAAATCCGTCTTGCCTTATGCCAAGAACTCCTTGGTGGTTGCCACGATGTTGGCGGCGTCCAGGCCGTACTTGTGCAGGAGCTCGGCGCCCGGGCCGGACTCACCGAAGGTGTCGTTGACGCCGATCTTCTTGAGCGGCGTCGGGCACTGCTCGCACAGGACGTCGGCAACGGCGCTGCCCAGGCCGCCGATCACGGAGTGCTCCTCGACGGTCACGACGTGGCCGGTCTTGGTGGCGCTCTTGACGATCAGGTCGGCATCGATGGGCTTGATGGTGTGCATGTTGATGACCTCGGCGTCGATGCCCTCGGCAGCGAGCTGCTCGGCGGCCTCGAGGGCCTCGCCGACCATCAGGCCGCAGGCAATGATGGTCACATCGGCGCCCTCGCGCATGACAATGCCCTTGCCCAACTCGAACTTGTAGGTCTCGGGGTCGTTGATAACCGGCGAGGCCAAACGAGCGAAGCGCATGTACACGGGGCCGTCGCACTCGTAGGCGGCGCGCGTCACGGCGCGGGCCTCGACGTCGTCGGCAGGAACGATCACAGTCATGCCAGGGATGACGCGCATCAGGGCGATATCCTCGCAGCACTGGTGCGTGGCGCCATCCTCGCCCACCGAGATACCGGCGTGCGTGGCACCGATCTTAACGTTGAGGTGCGGGTAGCCGATGGAGTTACGGACCTGCTCAAAGGCACGACCGGCAGCGAACATGGCAAAGGTGCTCGCGAAGGCAACACGACCGGTGGTCGCGATACCGGCGGCAACACCCATCAGGTTGCTCTCGGCGATACCCACGTCGAAGAAGCGGTCGGGGCAAGCGGCCTTAAATTTGCCGGTCTGCGTGGCGGCGGCCAGGTCGGCGTCGAGGACCACAAAGTCATCGTGCTCGTTGGCGAGCTCGACGAGGGCCTCGCCGTAGCTTACGCGCGTGGCGATTTTTTTGACGTCTGCCATCCTAGAGCTCCTCTCCGGCGGCCGTGAGCTCTGCCATGGCCTGCTCAAACTGTTCATCGTTGGGGGCCTTACCGTGCCAACCCACCTGGTTCTCCATAAAGGAAACGCCCTTACCCTTCATGGTCTCGGCGATAATGGCGGTCGGCTGGCCCTTGGTAGCGCGAGCCTCGGCAAAGGCGGCGCGGATCTGGTCGAAATCGTTGCCGTCGGCAAGCTCCACCACGTGGAACTTAAA
>CAVFEY010000027.1:0-19160 GCA_963621725.1 Firmicutes bacterium AF25-13AC | reverse complement strand
TCGGCGAGCGGCATGGGGTCGTTGACCTCCTCGACGGGGCCGTCGATCTGCAGGCCGTTGTGGTCGACGATCACGCAGAGGTTATCGAGCTGCTGGTTGCCGGCAAACATGGCGGCCTCCCAGACCTGGCCCTCCTCGCTCTCGCCATCGCCCAGCAGGGCGTACGTGCGGTAAGTATCGCCCCAGTGCTTGGCGGCAACCGCCATGCCCACGGCGGCGGAAATGCCCTGGCCGAGCGAACCGGTGGACATGTCAACGCCCGGGGTGTCGTTCATGTTGGGATGACCCTGCAGGTGACTGCCGATGTGGCGCAGCGTCTCGAGATCCTCTTTGGGGAAGAATCCACGCTCGGCGAGCACGGCGTACAGACCAGGCGCGCAGTGACCCTTGGAAAGCACGAAGCGATCGCGATCGGCCTTGCGGGGATCGGCCGGGTCGACGTTCATTTCCTCAAAGTACAGATAGGTCATGATGTCGGCAGCGCCGAGCGAACCGCCCGGATGGCCGGACTTGGCAGCGTGCACGCCGGTGACGATGCCCTTCCTTACCTCGTTGGCAACCTTTTTGAGCTCTTCGTCGCTCATTGTGCCTTCCTTTCATCCTCATTAGACAAAATGCGCACGGCACCGAAGGTAATCCCAACACAGCCGCAATGCACGTACGTCATTCATTATGCTGGAAACTGATGGCTTTACCAGAGTTTTTATCATTATTTGAACAATTTAGCAGGCAGAACCGCTGATGAAACGGTTTATCAATGTGAACGTCTTTTGGATGGAACGCGGTCGACCCTACGCGCTAATGTCCTTGAATCCCTCGCCGAAGGCTTCCGTAACGTCAGCGACCGTCACAATGGCGTGAGGATCGCGCTCGCGCACGATGGTCTTGAGGGTATTGAGCTCTCGACGGCTCACGATGACCATAATCACCGGCTTCTCGGCACCCGAATACATGCCAGTCGCCTTAAACTTGGTACAACCACGACCCAGACCATACATGATATCGGCAGCGATATCAGGGAACTTGTCCGAGATGATGAGTACCATACGGCGTTTGTTGCCACCATCGACCACGGCATCGATCACGTAGCCGCTAATGACCATCGAAAGGCCTGCATATAGTGCGTTTTCGATTGAAAAGACCGGAGCCGACAGCGCGCATACGGCAACATCGATCGCCATGACGGTCGAGCCCACGGGCAGCGAGGTATTACGCGATATGATTTGGCCAATCGTGTCCGAACCGCCGGTGTTGGCGCCGGCGCGCAACACCATGCCGTAACCGATGCCCGTAATAATGCCGCCCCACATAGCGGGAAGCATCAGGTCCGCATCCGCCAGAGGTGCTACAAACGGGGCGAACAGATCGGTAAAGAAGCCCAGCAGCACAAAGCCCGTCGCGGTCTGCACCACGTAGAACATGCCGCCCTCGCGCATAACGACCAGTAGCAGCAAGGCATTCATCACGATGGTCTGGATACCGACGGGAAGCGACACGCCTCGCGTCGCGCCGACCGCCTGGATAATGGTGGCAAGGCCCGTAACGCCACCGGCAGCAAGGCCGTTGGGAATCAAAAACAGGTCGGTCGCAATAGCGGCCAGAGCGCACCCCAACATGATCTGGGGCAGATCGTGAAAGAAGTTCATCGAAAGAATGCGCTTGATGTCCAGACGATATGCCATGCTGCCTCCCTCAAAAAAGCGCACCCAAACGGATGCGCTTTGAACTTCTTCTTGTATTCGATTCTAACGATTCGCCGAACAAAAACCACCCTTGCGCAGGGTTTATTCTGGATACAAAACCACCCTGCTCGGAGGGTTTTAATCCATTTCCACATAAACCGGGCGGTTTATGCAGACGGGGTCTCCGCGTCGGCGTTGCCGGTGGCCCAGCGATGGTAGCCAATAACAAACGGGTCCAGGTCGCCATCGTCAAGAACTGCCTCGACGTTGCTGGTCTCAACGCCCGAGCGCAGATCCTTGACCATCTGGTACGGGTAGAGCACGTAGCTGCGGATCTGGTTGCCAAAACCAATCGTGGTTTTGGGTCCGCGAATCTCATCCAGGGCCTCGGCACGCTTCTCGAACTCGATCTCGTACAGACGGGCCTTGAGGATCTGCATGCACGCGGCCTTGTTCTGAATCTGGCTGCGCTCGTTTTGGCAGGTAACCACAATGCCGCTGGGAAAATGCGTCACGCGCACGGCGGAGTCGGTGGTGTTGACGCCCTGACCGCCCGGACCGCTCGCGTGGTACACGTCCACGCGGATGTCGTCGGGGTTGATCTCGATGTCGATATCATCGGGCAGTACGGGAATGACCTCGACGCCGGCAAACGTAGTCTGACGGCGCTTCTTATCATCGGTGGGGCTAATACGTACCAGGCGGTGCACACCAGCCTCGGCACGCAGCATGCCAAAGGCATCCTTGCCCTCGACGGTAAAGGTCGCGCGATCAATGCCGATGACCTCGGCGGCGGGGCAGTCGTTAATCGTGACCTTCCAGCCGCGGCGCTGGCAGTACTTCATGTACATCTTAAAGAGCATGAAGGTCCAGTCCTGCGCCTCTAGGCCACCCTGTCCGGGCTTGATGGTCACAATCGCGTCGCCGTGATCGAACTCGCCGGTAAACCAGCTCGAAAGCTCGAGCTCGTCGATGGCGCGGGCCAGGCGCTCCGCCGTCGCGGCAGCCTCCTGGCGCAGTGCGGCGGCATCGGGGTCATCGCCCATCTCGTCGGCCAGCTCCAGCGCCGCGCGGGCATCAGATAGCTCGCCGCGCGCGGTGTCCACAGCAGCGATATCTTCCTTGGTGCGAGCGATCTCCTCCATGGTGGCACGGGCGGCGTCGGCGTCATCCCAAAAGCCAGGGGCAACACTTTTGGCCTCGAGCTCGGTCACGCGGGTACGCTTCTCGTCCAAGTGGAGATACGACTCAACCTCGCCGAGCCGGTCCGCAAACGCGTCCAGCTCGGCGGGCGTTACCTCTAAAGCCTCAGCCATTAACGATTCCTGCCGTGGCAGTACTTAAACTTCTTGCCGCTACCGCAGGGGCACGGGTCGTTGCGGCCCACGTTGACGTACGGATCGTCGCTCTCGGACTTGCGGTAGGTCGTCACCTTGCCACCGTTGTTAACGGCAGCCGGACCACCCTGGACAGCCGTGCGGGCCTGCACCTGTGCCTGCTTACGCAGCACCGAGTCGCCGTTGTCACCATCGACCTCGGCAGGACCGGAGAAGCGCGCACCCTCGAGCGCGGGCTCCTCCTTGTGCTCCACGGCACGCGGGGCAGCCTTGATCTCGATACGCAGAACCGTGCGCAGGTAATCCTCGTACATGGTGTCGACGAGCATCTGGAACGCGCCGTAGGCTTCGGTCTTGTACTCGACCAGCGGGTCGCGCTGGCCAAAGCCGCGCAGGCCGATGCCGGTCTTAAGGTAGTCCATCTCCTGCAGGTAGTTCATCCAGCGGGTATCGATGACGCGCAGCATGACCTGGGTGTTGAGCTCGCGCATCAGGTCCTCGCCCAAGCGCTCGGCCTTCATGTTGTAGCACTTCTCAACATAGGCCAAGACATCGGCAGCCAGGGCTTCAAAGTCCTCGTCGGGGAACTTCGGCGTATCGATGTGGCCGGTGAGCTCCACAACCCACTTGCGCAGGCCCTCCAGGTCGCGCTCGCCCTCGTGGCTGTCCTTGGTGCAGAACTCCTGCACGCAGCGGTACACGGTATCGTGCATGACCTCGGTGATGTGGTCGGTCAGGTCCTTGCCGTCCAGAATCTTGTTGCGCTCGGCGTAGATGACCTGGCGCTGCTTGTTCATGACGTCGTCGTACTCAAGGACGCTCTTACGCATGGAGAAGTTGATGCTCTCGACCTTGTGCTGGGCGCTCTCGACGGCCTTGGAGATGATCTTGTGCTGAATGGGCATGTCGTCGCCCATGTCGGCCGTGACCATCATCTTGGAGACGCGGTCCATCTTGTCGCCGCCGAACAGGCGCATGAGGTCGTCCTCGAGCGACAGGTAGAACTGGGTCTCGCCCGGATCGCCCTGACGACCGGAGCGGCCGCGCAGCTGGTTGTCGATACGGCGGGACTCGTGGCGCTCGGTGCCGATAACGGTCAGGCCGCCGGCGGCAAGCACGCGCTCGCGCTCGGCCTTGCAGGTCTCCTTGGCCTCGGCGTTAAACTGCTCGAGCTGCTCGGGCGTCACGTCCTCCATGGTCAGGCCCTCGTACTCAAGGCGCTCGCGCACCAGCTCGTCGGGGTTGCCGCCCAGCAGGATGTCGGTACCACGACCGGCCATGTTGGTGGCGATGGTCACGGCGCCGTAGCGTCCGGCCTGGGCAACGATGTGGGCCTCGCGTTCATGGTGCTTGGCGTTGAGGACCTCGTGTGCGATGCCGCGCTTGGTAAGGGCGGCGGACAGCTTCTCGGAGCTCTCGATGGAGACGGTGCCCACCAGGACCGGTTGGCCCTTGGCGTGACGACGCTCAACGTCGTCGGCAACGGCGTTGTATTTAGCCTGAATGGTGCGGTACACCAGGTCCTCGTGGTCCACGCGCTGCACGGGCTTGTTGGAGGGGATGACCTCGACGGGCAGCTTGTAGATCTCGCGGAACTCAGCATCCTCGGTAAGTGCCGTGCCGGTCATGCCGGAGAGCTTGTCATACAGACGGAAGTAGTTCTGCAGGGTGATGGTGGCCAGGGTCTGGTTCTCCTCGCGTACGAGCACGCCCTCTTTGGCCTCAATGGCCTGGTGCAGGCCCTCGGAGTAACGGCGGCCTTCCATAATGCGGCCGGTGAACTCGTCGACGATCTTGACCTCGCCGTTGGTGACCACGTACTGCTTATCACGGTGGAACATGTACTGGGCCTTCAGCGCCTGCTGCAGGTGGTTGACCAGCTGGCCGGAGAGATCGGCATAGATGTCATCGATACCCAGGCGGCGCTCGATCTTCTTAAGACCGCGCTCGGTGGCGGCGATGGTGTGCTTGGCCTCGTCCATGACGTAGTCGCCCGTGGGTTCAACGTCCTCGGTGGCGGTGAGCATGTCGTGTGACACGTCCTCACCGCGCTCCAGGCCGCGCACGGCGCGCGCGAAGTCCTTGTAGGTGCTGGCGGACTTAGTGCCGGCGCCCGAGATAATGAGCGGCGTCCTGGCCTCATCGATCAGGATGGAGTCGACCTCGTCGACGATGGCGTAGTTGTGACCGCGCTGCACGCGCTGCTCGGGACGGGTGACCATGTTGTCGCGCAGGTAGTCGAAACCGAACTCGGAGTTGGTGCCATAGGTGACGTCTGCCTGGTAGGCCGGACGCTTGAGCTCGAGCGGCATGTTGTTCTGGAGCAGACCGACGGTCATGCCCAGGTACTTGTAGATGCGGCCCATCCACTCGGAGTCGCGCTTTGCCAGGTAATCGTTGACGGTAACGACATGCACGCCCTTGCCGGCGATAGCGTTGAGGTAGCCGGACAAGGTGGAGACGAGCGTCTTACCCTCGCCGGTCTTCATCTCGGCAATATGACCCTCATGAAGCGCCATGGCGCCGATGAGCTGTACGTCAAAGTGGCGCATGCCCGTGATGCGCTTGGAAGCCTCGCGCACGGTGGCAAAGGCCTCGGGAAGCATGTCGTCGAGCGACTCGCCGTTGGCGTAACGCTCGCGAAACTTATCGGTCTGGGCGCGGAGTTCCTCCTCGGTCATCTTCTCAAACTGGGGCTCAAGACCGTTGATCTGGTCGACGATCTTGTAGTAGCGCTTAAGGTCCTTATCGGATCCAAAGGACAGCAGCTTTGACATGAATCCCATGTGGTTTTCCTTTTTGGCCATCGCCCACGCCGTGCAGCTGCGGGCGAGTTAAACACAGATGATTGTACTTTAGCCAAACAAGGCGCGGCCTATACGGTCGAGCTCGACCGCCACGTAATAACTACGACCAACCTGCCACAATGGGACAGGTTAATTTTGGAGGGTCTATCTGGGCAAACGCCGCCTCTCCGCCATTTGATGCCATGGGGACAGGTTAGTTTGCACTAATCAAAAAGAAAAGGGCCGCGCACCCAGATGGATACGCGGCCCTTTAGCCATGAATGCGAGTGTTTGCTCGGCGAGCTATTTACTCAGCAGCCTCGGTGGTCTCGGCCTCGGCAGCGGCTTCCTCGACGGGAGCCTCTGCGGGAGCCTCGGCAGCCTGCTTGGCAGCCTCCTCGGCGAACTTAGCGGCACGCTTAGCCTTCTCGGCAGCCTTAGCCTCAGCGGCGGCCTTGCGAGCGGCCTCGGCCTCAGCAGCCTTGGCGGCCTTGGCGGCCTTGGCCTCCTCAGCCTTCTTGAGCTGGGCGGCAGCGGCGCCACCGAACTTGTCGGCGAAGCGCTGGACGCGTCCACCGGTGTCGACGAACTTCTGCTGGCCGGTGTAGAACGGGTGGCACTCGTTGCAAAGCTCGACCTTCATCTCGGACACGGTAGCGTGCGTCTTGAAGGTGTTGCCGCAGGAGCACGTCACCGTGCACTCGACATACTGGGGATGGATACCCTGCTTCATGGTAGGACTCCTTATTGGTCAGGCGCTGGTTACCGATCAGCGCATAAGGCGTCTTGGTTTCCGACCAAGACAACAAACTCGGCTATGGTACCACGGCGCCGCGTGTCCCACAAAAGGTTCACGGTCTTTTCGGAACGACACGAATCTGACCCATCGAAACACATCTCCACCGTTCCTTCAACTGGGAAAATGCCGTCCCCGGGGCCTGAGAAGGGCCCCGGGGACGTTCGACTGACTGCGGGAACGGCCTTTCCGCTCAATGTGTTCGGCTGAGATCGGAAATCAACCAAACTGAACTAGGTTCAGTTGACATGGTTAAAAACGAGGGGCGACGCTTTTGCGTCACCCCTCGTCCCGGCCGGTTGCTTTAGTTGTACACACGGTAGTTACACTTGAACTGGGTTATGTGTCCATAGTTGGAGCGGTACCAACCCGACGTATAGCTGATTGCCTCTGCGCCTAGATAGTCGTAGCCCTTGTTGTAGCGAAGCTGACGGTAGGTCGTGTCGTACTCTGCTACGTAAAACGTGTCTCCAGAGAAGGCTTTGTACCGGTCCTTAACCGTCGAAGCCATGTACGCGGGTTCGACATCGCCTTTCTCCCCGTTGAGCGCATAGACGGGTGCCGCGATTCCGCATAAAGCCGTTGCCACGAGGATGGCGTAGACAGCCATGCGCGACGCATTGGACTTCAGCTATTCAAATAGTTTCATGTCATTCACCTCCTTCGTATGTATCGAGGTATTCCTGCTTGAGCGTCTGCGAGGACGACTTGATCTTTTCCACGAGCGTGCCGGCTTCGATGAAGTAGAACGAGTTGGTGAGGTCTGCCAGGTCGTCGAGTAGATGGCTTGAAATGAGCACGCTGCGTCCCCGCGCCACCTCGCTGCGCATCGCGTCGCAGGAGGTTTTCCGCTTTCCCGGATCGAGGCCGTTCAGCGGTTCATCGAGGATGAGGTACGGGCAATCGGTCGCTATCGCCATGGCAAGCTTTACCTGCTGCTTCATTCCTGTCGAGAGTTTACGGGTCGGCTTGTCGAGATATGGGGAGATTCCGAGGGAGTCGCAGAGCGAGTCGATGTCGGCGGCCGATTTCCACGCCTCCCTAACGAAAGCAAGGTGCTCGATGGCCGATAGCGTGGGGTAGAGATCCGCGCCGCCCGAAGAGCTCAGATAGACGAGTTCTGCGAATTCGGCTGATCGGCGTTGGCTGATTCCGTCTGCCGCCAGGCTTCCCGAGCGGATGCGGGTGGGAAATTGGCCCGACAGCGCTTCAAGAAGGGTGGTTTTCCCCGAGCCGTTGGGAGCAACGAGGCCCGCCGCCGTTCCCGGGCTCAGGAAAAGCGACCCGATTGAAAGTATCGTCGTGCTTCCGTATCCCACGCTCGCGTCCAGAAGCTCGAGCCCATGGTGCTTTTTCGCGGGTCCAGGCTGTTTGGGCGAACGCGTCACAACGGCGCCGACCGCGAAAAGGACCGCGACGTATGCCAGGGCCACGGCAAGCATCGATGCGCTGCCTGAACCGGAGCCAATGAATTCCGTCGGGAAGCATCCCACGTAACCCGTTGCCTCGATAGGCGAGAACACGGGCAGCGGCAGGAGCTCGAGCGCGGCATTATGCCCCAGTGCCGAATCGGACAATAACGGGAATGCCGGGGCCGCGACAAGCAGCGCGGAGGTAAGGGGGCCCGCGAGGACGCGCCTCGTTGCGGTCGATAGGACGACGGAACAAACGGATATCAAGGTTCCGCCCGCAAGCAGCGCGAGAAGTATGGTCGTGAAGACGTTTCCCGCGGTCGTGGTGGTAAGCGCGCCGTTATGGAAGAAGGCGATCGGGTACCCGATCTGCCCGAAGCCGTTTAGGGCCAAGGCGTAAATGCCCCCGGGCGCAAGGCCGGCGAGGAGCATCGCGGTCCCCGCGCCAATTATCGAAAACACGGTTTGGATAAGGCGCCGGAATTTGGGCACGGGCGCCTTTGCCGCCAGGGTCCCGGGCCTTGTGGCGCCGAGCACGAGTATCGACGAGAGAAGGAAGGGGATGAAGGGAAGGAAGGACGGCGCCTGGGCAATGGCGTAGGGCAGGAAGGAGAGGAACGGCAGGTCGTTTGCGGAGGCCGGGATATCCGCGATGCCGGAGCTGCTCAGAGCGCGGCAATATGCGAGCTCTGCGTCATTGGTCTCCTGGTCCCCCACGATGGACCCGGATTGGAAGCCCTCGTCCATGAGCGCGTAGTAGCTCTCGGCAGAGTCGAGAAAGGCGGCGTCGGTTTGAGCGGCGAGGGCGGCGTTCGCGTATCTTGCAAGCTCAGCGTCATCTTGCTGCTCTGGCGATAGGTCTGTGCCGCTGGCCTGGGGCGCGCGCGTATTGAATGCGTCGACAAAGCCCTGCATGCCCTGCTTCATAAAGAAGGGCCCGTAGATGGGTGAATTGAACGCAATGGGGACGGAAAAGGCTGCAGCGAGAACGAGCGTAGAGATCCATACGGCCCTGTCTCTTAGGATTAGTTTGAGAAGAAGTCGACAGTACATTTAGAAGCACCTGCGTTCCTCGAAGAATTGTCAGATTAATAATGACAGACCGGATGAAGATGCGTGCGACGGGGGCGAGGCGAATGGCTGAGCGGTATCGATACGCTGGTTCAACGGTATTATATTGACCACATAGATTTTTAACTTGCATTTCTACCCGCCCTTTTCGTAGAGTCGCCGATACGTGCTTAGCGCACCCTCGGCGCGTCCGGCAGGCTTTGCGAAATGGGATCCAGGAGACTTCGGCGCAGCATCATCTTGCGGAATGCTTCTAATGAGCCTCCCATCCTTCAAAAACAGAATCTCATCGCACAGCCTATCGACCGAATCCAAGATGTGGGATGACATGATGATGCACGTACCAGAATCGGCCAGCTTCCTGAGAATCTCGGAATGCAAGTCCACCCTGCTGGGGTCGAGCGCGTTCATGGGCTCATCTAATAGAAGGTACCGCGCGCCCGTCGCATACGCAATCGCCAGGGTAAGCTGCTGCTTCATGCCCTGGCTCAGAGTGCGGATCCTCATCTTCGCGAACTCGCCTATCTGCGTTTGTTCCACTATCTCTTCGATATCGCGAGCATGCGGCCACATATCGCAAACCATCTTGAGGTGATCTTCCGCACGCAATCCGGGATACAGCAGCGTCCCCTCACCAGGTGCATAGAAGATCATAGAACGGACCTCTCTCGCACCCGTACCCTGCACCTCATCCAGAACGATGCTCCCGTCCACGCGAGGACCCGGCAAACCTGCCATCGCACGCAGCAACGTCGTCTTTCCATGCCCGTTCGGAGCGACGAGACCGTAGACCGTACCCGGGGCAAACTCAGCGTTCACCGAATCTACGAGCACCTTCTTTCCATAAGAGATCGTCAGCGTTTGAAGGTCAATCATCGAGATCATCCCCTTTCGATCTTTGGAACACTCAGGCGCACCATCAACGGAGATACGGCGCCCAAGACCACCAGCAGAGCGCCCGATGCGCCGACGACCTCTCCAAAAAGCATCGCGTTCGTCCCTCGCCCAAGGAACCCAATCGTCCCCACCTGGGAAGCGGGATCAAACGAGGCGAATGGAGCCAGCAGCGCGACGCCCATGCCCACGCTTTCAACATGAGCGCTCAACGAACCCAACACCAAGAGAACCGCGCAAACCATTCCGGTGACAACGGGGTTGCGGCTAATCGCTGCTGTCAACGCAGCGACGACGGAAATCACGCCGTATGCCATGACCAGCAACGGAATACTGCACAACACCGCCTCCCCCACCGTGGACGTTGTCGAAGCTCCCGCCCGAATGAGAGCGACGGGATACTCCGATCCACCCGCACCGTTCTTAATCACGGACACAACGACAGCGGGAACCATCGACACCAAAAGCAGCACCAAGCCAAGCAGGAGAGCCAGCGCAACAGCCGTCAGAAAACGCACATGCGCTGTTGCGGGGATCTGGAGAACCAGAAGGGAACGACACTGCAGGTGGGTGCACGCGAGCGATGTGACAACCACGGGCAACAGCAAAAATAAGGAGGGAAGCGCTGCCTGGAGATACGAAAGGAGGATTAATGGGGGCATCTTCGTACTTAACTCGTAAACCTTGGGGTCCGGCAAGCTCGCGATCGACTCAAGCAGAAGGGCGCGCGCCTCCGCACGAGAAGGAGTCTCCGGCTCGATTCCGATCGATTGCAGGAGAGTCGCATCTGCCGCGCCCAGCTCACCTCGAGCGCGCTCGTACGTCGCAAGGCTTCGAAACCCCTCCGCAGGCATAGGCGCGTACACGAAACCCGAAAGAGCATCCCGCATGTCTTCCAGGGCCGCTTTGCCCTCGACGTCCATATTCGCAGCGTTCTGCTCTAGATACCGATCTATTGAACGGAGCTCCCCATCCCTATACCGAACAGCGGAAACGTTATCAGCGTCAGGAAACATCTCGACCAGAGCCGGGGCCAGCATCGTCGTCGACATTGCAATCGCGCATACGGCGAGGGTAGGAGAACGCAGGAGCAGTTTCCCCATCGTTCTTACGTATGCAACGGCGGAGGCACAAGCGCTCGAACGAGTTGCCGTTCTCGATGCAGTGAAGGAACCTCTCTCAAGACAAATCGGGGATATCGGGCACGCGCAGCCGCTCTTTCCAGCAACGCAAAGCAGGCTAATTGCCAGCACCTCGATCCCGATTGCGCATACGAGGGCAATCGCGCCACGCTCGAAGCAAAGTCCAGGCAGATTCACTATCTGCGTTGTCGGGTACGGGCTATAGGCGCCGACGGTCAACTCAGTGTTCGCATACGTAAGGGGATTCAACAGGGCGAACTCACGTAAAGCGATGGATCTTCCGTAATACCCGGGAACCATCGTCACCCCCATCAGGGCACATACGAACACGATTCCAAGCGTAGGGTTATTGGCAATCTTCACGGCAAGGTGAACGACAAGCGAGATGAACGCTGCCACCAAGAATTGCAAGATGGCCGTCTGCGCGAACACCAGCCAAGCCGGTTTGATAACCGGAGTCGCATATTGAATGTAGCCTATCGGATAGAACGGCGAGCCCGGGCCATTCTTCACAAGCGCGGCGATTATCCCTGGAAGATTGATGGCGAGGACGGCAAGCATTGCAAAAACACTCGCCCATACGCTCGATGCAACAAGTCTACCCAGCTCGCCCATCGGTGCCTGGATGATGAGCTTTTCACGTTTGTTAAGACGCGCGGCAAGGAACGAGACGGCAACGGCCGTTGCGACCCATAGCAAGTACTCCTTCGATCCGTCATAATAGGTGTACTCTCCATCCGATATCTGCAGAAACGGAAGTAGGGGAGAGAGCGGTGCCAAGATAAGACGTCCCGCGGCAAGAGGGTACAGAAGCGCGGGCATGCTTGATGAAGAGGTATAGACACCGTCCTCCCCCGCATTCACAAGCGCATCCGCATAGGATGCTGACAATTCCTGCTCAACACGGGTTATTCCCGACTCGAGGTATTCGACCCGTCCGTCGATGCCAGCCGCGCTCCTGAAGACGGGCAGAGCACAAAGAACCATCAACGCAACAACGACAACACAGAGCGACCTGGAGGAGAGAAGCGACCTAAAGATCGCCTTCGAGATTTTGAGCATATTCATCGCCAACCTTAACCTCATCCAGTCGGAACAGAGGGGCCGAACAAAATGCTCGGCCCTTATTACTTGCCGGCAAAGTCAATTTAACATAAACTGTTAAAAAGTAACCTGAGTTTTTTAAATTCTTCGGAGGTTATTATGAGTTCCGACAATCGCACTCCCCGGCTTCATTCCTTCCGCATCGCATGTGCGATAGCCTCTGCGACCCTTTGCGCCACCGCCATCGCACAAGTGGCGTTCTCCTTAAAGCCAGCAATCGAAGTGCTCGACAACCCTGTAATTGCAGACTCCCCCGCGTATCCAGCCCTTGCGATCTCGACATTGGTCCCTGCCGTCATCGGTATCGCTACGACCATCCTCAGCGCCGTTCTCGTGTGGACGATCAAGAGCGGAGACCCCTTCAAGAAAGGGTCTGCGACATGCTTGAAGGTGCTCGGCATTCTCTTCGTTGTTCAAGCTGCCACCAGCCTCTACGCCGGCTCACTCAAAACCTCCGTTTCGATGTTTGGCGGCGAGGGGGCCGTCGGCGCCCAAGAGATCGCTTCATCATTCGATTGGACCTCTCTGGTTCTCGGCATCGTCCTGTTCATGCTTTCCCAGCTCTTCTTGTACGCCCGAGAGCTGTACCTCGACTCCGACGAGATTGCGTAAGGAAACGCCATGCCCGTAATTGTTCGCCTCGACAAGATCATGGCCGAGCGAAAGATTTCCTCGAACGAACTTGCCGAAAGGATTGGAACCACGCCCGTGAACCTGTCCCGTATTAAAAAAGGGCATATTCGCGGCATTCGCTTCAACACACTCGAGCAGCTATGCCTCGCCCTTCGTTGCCAACCCGGAGACCTTCTCGAAGTCATGAGCGAAGAGGATGCCCGAAAGGAGTTCGGACTCGATTGGTCCGCCGAGGATTAGAGGGCGGTCGTACTCGCCCTGCACACGGGGATGCGAATCGGCGAGGTCTGCGGCCTTCGGTGGTGCGATGTGGATTTCGAGACGGGCCTGATCTCGATCAGACACTCGGTGGCGTACGCGAAGGGAATGGGTTCGTTCATCAAGGACACCAAGACCCATGACGCCAGGGGTATCCCCATCGACCCGGTCGGCCTACTCCCCTTCCTGAAGGAGACCCACGAGATCGACTGCGGAAAGCTGCGCTTGCGCGGCTTTACCGGGGCGGTCGAGATCGGGGACTGCTACATCCTGTCGGAGCCGGGCGCGACCTTCGCGACGACAAGCTATATCCGCAGGGCGTTCAAGACGTTCTCGGAGACCAACGGCCTCATGGGCACCAACGACGAGCTGATCACGTTCCACGGCCTTCGCCACACGTTCGCGACGCAGTGGATCCGCCAAGGCGGCGATATCAAGGCGCTGCAGTCGATTCTCGGCCACAAGGACGCCATGGCGACGCTCAACGTCTACGCCGACATCGAGCCCATCTCCAAAATCCATAACATGCTGCGCGCCACGCCGTGCCTTTGGCGCGGGCACCTCGGGCCGAGGGTCGATCCAGGTCCCATGTTCCAACAGAGGATCCAGGAGTCCATCGAGACGCTCCAGGCGTTCGGCTACGGCATCACCGAGCCGGACGACCGAAATATCGCCATACGCGACGTGAAGACGAACAGTTGGCTCTAGCTCACCGAGTACGCGGCAGTGCTGGGCCCATCCCAACTGAGGTCACGGTGGTCCGATAGGGGCGCCGCCCGCGGCATGCGCCGCGGAGCGGTATCCCCTACCGAAGGGCGGGGATGCCCTCCGCTTCCAGTTCGGAATCAGCCGTCGGAGGCGTTCGGCTGACTGCGGGAACGGCCTGTCCGCTCAATGTGTTCGACTGAGATCGGAAATCAACCCAACACGAGCCGGACACGCGCCAGACGGCTCTTCCCCGTACGGCCTTCCCCCTTACGCTCATGTTGCAGGCATGTAACGCCGCAGCGAGCGCGCCTTTTTTGCGCCAGACAGGTACAATGATGAACACTGTACCGTAGCGGAGCGCCCCGCGCGCGCCGCAATCACGCGAAAGGGTTTCCCATGGCCGAGATCTCGTCCTCCCGTATCGTCATCACCGTCCTTGGCAAGAACCGCCCCGGCATCGTCGCCGGCGTCACCCGCGTCCTGGGCGAGGCCAACGTCGACATCCGCGACATCACGCAGTCCATTATCGAGGACATCTTCACCATGACCATGCTGGCCGATACCGCCGAGTCCAAGCTCGACTTCGCTGAGCTGCAGAAGGCCCTGGCCGAGGCCGGCGAGCTTTCGGGCGTCAACGTGTCCATCCAGCGCGAGGACGTCTTTAACTTTATGTACCGCCTGTAGCGAGCAAGCCGCTGGGGATAGCCTGACGCGCGCATGCCCATGCAAGTCACCCCGATGCGGCCCGGAGAGGAGCGCGCATGGCCTACGACGCCAAGAAAATCTATTACCGCTTCGATGACCACTTGAGCCGCCTTGTTCTGGATTACGAAGCAAGCCGCCAGATTTCGTCTGAGAGCGAAAACCTCTACCACGGCCTGCCGACCGACCCTTATGACGAGGGCCTGTTTGTCGAGCACAATGTCAAGCGCGGCCTGCGCAATGCCGACGGCTCGGGCGTGGTCGCGGGCCTCACTCGTATCTCGGATGTGCACGGCTACAACAAGGTCGACGGAAAGGTCGTGCCCGATCAGGGCAAGCTCACGCTTCGCGGCTACAGCATCGAGGATCTGGTCAACAATGCCCAGGCCGAGAATCGCTACGGCTACGAAGAAGTCGCCTATCTGCTTATCACGGGTTCGCTACCCAACAAGGAAGAGCTCGACGGCTTCTGCGAGCGCCTAGGTGCCTTTAGACATCTGAGCGACGAGTACGTCAAAGAGTTCCCCATGACCACGGTGTCGTCGAGCATCATGAACGTGCTCCAGCGCGCCGTGCTGCTGCTCTACGCCTTCGATGCCGAACCAGACGTGATCACGCCCGAGCACGAAATCGACGTCGCCATTTCCATGCTCGCACGTCTCCCGCGCATCGCCGCCTTCGCACACATGGCCTCGATCGCCAAGCTTCGCGGCTCCGAGGTTCACGTGCCGCACCCCACGCCCGGTCTCTCCACCGCCGAGACCATCCTACAGGTCCTGCGCGGCGGCATGGCGTTCACCCGCGATGAGGCGATGCTGCTCGACGTTATGCTCATGCTGCATGCCGAGCACGGCGGCGGCAACAACTCCACCTTCGCTTGCCGCGTGCTGTCCTCTTCGGCCACCGACCCGTATTCCGCCTACGCCGCGGCTATCGGCTCGCTCAAGGGCCCGCGCCACGGCGGTGCCAATGCCAAGGTCGTGTCTATGCACGAGGACATCCGCGCGCATGTTTCCAACTGGGAAAATGAAGACGAGGTCGCGGCTTACCTGGGTAAGATCCTCGACAAGCAGGCCTTCGACGGCACGGGCCTCATCTACGGTATGGGCCACGCCGTCTACACGCTGAGCGACCCACGCGCCGAGGTATGCCGCCGTTACGCGCGCTCGCTGGCAGCCAAGAAGGACTTGGGCGAAGAGTTCGCACTCATCGAGCGCATTGAGCGCCTGGCACCCCAGGTCATGCGCGACCACGGCATGACCAAGCCCATCTGCGCCAACATCGACCTGTACACGGGCTTTATCTACAAGATGCTCGGTGTGCCCGAGACGCTCTTTACGCCGCTGTTCGCCGTCGCCCGCATGGCAGGCTGGTCGGCGCACCGCATGGAAGAGCTCTTCTGCGCGCACCGCATCATCCGACCCGCCTACCGCCCGGTGATCGAACCGCTGGAGTACAAGCCGCTCGCCGACCGCTAGGACACGGACCGTTATAGAACTCGAGCGTGGCCAGGGCATCACCGCCCTCGGCCACGCTTTTTATGCCAGCAGAAAGGGCTGCATCGAATGATTGTTTTTTCCGATATGGATGGGACGCTGTTGACGAGCGACAAGCAGATGAGCGACGCCACCTGGTCGATGCTCGACGAGCTCGCACGTCGCGGCATTGAGTTTGTACCGTGCACGGGACGTCCGCTGTCGGGCATCTTTGAGCCCATCCTCGCCCATCCCGCCGTGCACTATGCCGTCTGTGCCAATGGCGCCAGCGTCTGGCAGCTCGACGACGATGTGCCCACCGATACCTCGCGCGCCACGCGCATCTTGAGCCGACCGCTCGATTGCGGCATTGCCCATCGCATCCACCGCATCGCCGCCGGCCACGATGTGACCTTCGATATCTTCGCGGACGGGCAGTGCTTCCTCCCCCGCTCGCTCTACACGCGCCTGGACGAATTCTGCGGCGGCGACCCCCACATCGCGGCTTCGCTCAAGCGCACACGAACACCGATCGACATGGATATCGACAGCAAGATCGACGAGGTCGAGACGCTCGAACGCATCGCCATGTACTGGCACGACCCGGCCGATCGCGACGCCATCGCGTCGGAGCTCGACACGCTCGGAGGCATTGAGGTCACACGTTCGTACGCCATGAATATCGAGGTCATGGGCGAGGGCGCCACCAAGGGAACGGCCCTCACGTGGCTATGCGAGCACCTGGGCGAGCGTCTCGCCGACGCTTGGGCGTTCGGCGACAACATCAACGACATCCCCATGCTGCAGACAGCGGGCCACGGCATGGCCATGATCAACGGCGAACCCGAAGATCGCGAGGCCGCCGACGCCATCACCGAATACGACAACGACCACGACGGCGTCGCCCGCACCATCATGGACGCCCTCGCCTAGTCATTGGGGACGTTCTTAAACGACTAGTCACTGGGGACACTCTTCGCAAAAAGCCGCAAGGACTGTCCCCCACTGTCGGCAGAGACGATATGAGCAGGACATAAAAACATTGAGAGCCCCTGCTGCATGAAAGACCGCGGATTAGGCCGACAATGGTGAGTGTCTAATCCAACCGTGGCGGCCACGCCGCATTCATGGAAGGGGCTCCCATGCTCGATACTACCACCTTCATCGGCCTCGACGTCCACGCCCGCTCGATAAAGGCCGTCTCCCTCGACGTCATGACCGGGGAGGTACGTGCCGCGACCTTCGGCTACGACGCCGGCGCCGTCGCGGGGTGGGTCCGGTCCGTGGACCCCAGGGCCAGGTGCGTGTACGAGTCCGGGGTCACGGGCTTCGACCTGCAGAAGAGGCTTTCCGGCCTGGGGGTCGACTGCGTGGTCGGCGCCGTCTCGAAGATGATCAAGCCCAGCGCGGACAGGCGCAGGAAGAACGACCGCAACGACGCCGAGTTCCTCGCCCGCATGCTGTCGGTCGGCAACGTGGTCGAGGTGTGGGTCCCCGACGACGAGTGCGAGGCCGCCCGCGACCTGACCAGGGCGCTCGAGGACGCGAGGGACGACCTCTCGCGCTCGAAGTGTTAGCGTCAATCTATTTTTCACCAGTTTCGCTAAACAGGCGCACCGTTCGCGCAAAGGCGGTTTCACCGGTTGCGCTAACGCTTTTTCACCGATTCCGGTCACGGCTTGACGGGGCCGTCCCTCGGCAGGTCCTTCAGCCTGTAGGACCTGCCGGTTATCTTGACCAGGTGGCAGTGGTGGCACACCCTGTCCGCGATCGCGCTCGCCGCCACGTCGTCCCCGAACACCCTGCCCCAGCCGCTGATCCCCACGTTGGTGGTGATGATCGTCGAGCGCTGCTCGTAGCGCGTCGATATCAGCTGGAACAGCAGGTCCGCGCCCGCGCTGCCGACGTCGAGGTAGCCGAGCTCGTCGATGATCAGCAGCCTCGAGTGGGCGTAGTACTTGAGCCTCTTCTTGAGGATGCCGCGCGACGAGGCGTCCTCCAGGTCCTCGACGAGCCGGGCGCAGTCCACGAACCTGACCTCGCGCCCCGCCCTGACCGCCTCGATGCCCAGCGCGACGGCGAGGTGCGTCTTGCCCACGCCGGGGCTCCCCACGAACAGGACGTTCTCGGCCCGCTCGACGAACCTCAGGGTCGCGAGCTCCTCGATCTCTGCGCGCGGGACCGACGGCTGGAAGTCCCAGTCGAAGTCCGCCAGCCCCTTGACGTAGGGGAACCCCGACGACCGTATGCGCTGGTTGGTGATCCTGACCTCCCGCGCGGCGACCTCGACGCGCGTCATCTCCTCGAGGGCGGAGGCGAAGCCCCGCTCGCCCGCGGCGACCATCCTCACGTAGTCGGGCAGGGACGCCGCCATCTCGTGCAGCCCGAGCGCGGAGAGGTTCGCCTGCGCCCTGATCGAGGGGCTGCCCTCCGCGACGGCGCCCATCACGCCCCTCCGAGCGAGTCGAGCAGCGCGAGGTTGGCGCGCGCGGCCTCGGCGATGTCAGCGTCGGCCAGGCCCCGCTTCCCCTCGAGGGCCTGCCCATAGTGGTCGGGGTCGTAGTTGATGGGCCTCGACGGCCCGGACGCGGCGTCGTGGACGGCGACCTCCTCGCCGGCCATCCTCACCACGACCTGGCCGCCGGGCATCGCCACGACGCTCACGCGCCGGCCGATGCAGCGCCTGGGCACGGACCACTCCCTGCCGGCGGCCCTGACGAGCATGGTCGGCGGGACGGTCTGGACGCTCACGTCGCCCACCATCGACTCGAGGAGACGGAGGTTCCCGATGGGCCGCAGGCTCTCCTTCTCCCGCATGAACAGCGCGTCGGGCGGCAGGCCGGTGGTGCGGTTCGGCTCCGAGTTTGCCTGGGCCTCGACCCGGGCCACCGCCTCGGCGAGGCCACCCCACCCGGTGAACTCGCCGCCGTAGGCGAGCAGGCGGTTCAGGAAGCGGTTGGCCGACTCGTCCTTGCCCTTGGTCTGCGGCGAGCGCGGCGCGCAGAGCCTGAGCTCGAAGCCGGCCTCCCGCGCGAACCGCCACGCCCTCTCCTGCCTGGTCCTCCTGCGGCCAGATGTTAGCGCTACTGTAAAAACAACCAATTCCGCCATCGCACTTTAGCCGATTCCGCCAACGCAATTTCCCCGATCACGCCAACGC
>CAVFEY010000026.1:24444-32757 GCA_963621725.1 Firmicutes bacterium AF25-13AC | reverse complement strand
CCTCAAATCAACGCGCATAAAGAAAGCCTCCCATTTCTCATGTCCAAGAAATGGGGGGCAGTTCACAAGGCCCGGCGGGGCTTTTTGATCCTTAGGACCGCGCATGTCTTGTAGATACCGACGGACTCTGCCCATCATAGGCTTTTGCGCGGGTAGAATGCATGGATAACTTGAGACTCACGCGCGACGGAAAGGAATCGTTGCATGGATCAGGACAAGACAACCGTGATGGGCGGCTACGGTTCCGCGCAGGCTGGCGATAGCGCCGATGCGACCCGCGTTGTTCCCAACCCCGGTTATACCGACCCCGCCGCGACGCAGCCTTCTGCCGAGCCCACCCGGGTTATGGGCTATGGCGACACGGCGCAGGATTCTTACGCTGCATCTTCGCAAGGCCCCTATGGCAACGCAGCTCCGGATCCGTTTGATTACGCGCCGCAGGATTCTTATGCTGCCTCGACGCCGAATCCCTATGACAACCTGCCGCAAAATCCCATTCCGCAGCCTCAGCAGACGACGTATATGCCTCGCACGGCGCAGCCTCGCTACGAGTCGCGCGAGCCGTATCGCGAGTACCCCAAGTCGATTCCGCAATATGGCGAGGACGAGGAGAAGAAGCCGTCGCGTTCGTCGAGCGTGATCAAGAAGATCCTCATCGTGCTGGCGATTTTCTTTGCCTTGTCGGTCGTGTTCGCCATCGTGTCGGGCATGCTCAACAAGCGGGGCGCCACGACCGATGCCACGACCGAGCAGGCCGAGACCACCCAGTCTGCTGCCGTCGACCTGAGCGATATCCCGGGACAGTACTGGTCCAACGCCAAGAAGCTCCTCAAGTCACGCGGAGCCGACCTTTCGAACGCCGTGATCCTGACCGACGATGGCTCAACGCCCGTCATCGATTCCAACTGGGTTGTTACGAATGCCTACTATAACGACAACGGCAACCTGGAGATTCAGCTCACGCACAAGAACAGCTATGGCAACTCGTCCGGCGGCCAAAGCGGTACCGACAGCTCGAGCTCCAATACGCTGGAGGATTTGAGCAACAAGGCACAGGAGTTGGGAGACAAGGCACAAGAGCTGGGCGATACAGCCCAAAACCTCGGCGATACTGCTCAGAATCTGGGCGATATGGCTACCAATGCCTGGGACGCGCTGCAAAACGGCATCTCGGGCGCGCAGGGAAACTAGCTGTTAAGCAGGCTACAGTTGCTCGGCCGGACGGTCGGGCGAGCTAAAGCCCGAATCAAAGGTGACGACGCATGAGGCATCGGGTCGGCGCTCGTGCACGATGCGCGTGACGAGCCCCAGCAGCTCCTCGTCGGATATGTCAAAGCCGTCGGGACGCACCAGGTCAAACGAAACGAACCCGTCGTGCTCGTGCAGGTCGTGGATGGAGAGCGCGGGATCGATCTGCATGACGCCGCGCTTGACCCAGCCGCGCAAGTCATCGCCGGTCGTCGCGATGGGGTCGCAGTGCAGTGTGATACCAATGCCCATCTGGCGCTTGATGTCGTGCTCGATGGTGTCCAGAATCTCGTGGTGCTCAAACGCGTCGCCCTCGCCGGGCATCTCCACGTGGGCGCTGGCAAACTGACGACCGGGGCCGTAGTCGTGCACCATGAGGTCGTGTGTGCCCAAGACCTGCGGATAGGACATGATCTTGTCGCGGATTGCCTGGACGAGCTTGGGGTCGGGCGCTTGCCCCAGCAACGGGCTGATGGCGTCGCGCACCAGGCCCAGGCCGCTGATGCAGATGAAGATGCCCACACCCAGGCCTGCCCAGCCATCGAGATCAAAGCCGGTCGTCTGCGAAATAAGCGCCGCCACCAAGACCGAGCCCGAGGTGATGACGTCGTTTTTGGAGTCCTGCGCCGTGGCGATGAGCGTTTCGGAGTCGATGCGATCGCCCAGCGTGCGGTTGAACGCTGCCATCCAGAATTTGACGAGCATGGACAGAACAAGGGCAGCCATGGAGAGCGCCGAATACACGGTGGGCGAGGGCTTGATGATCTTGGTGACCGACTCGAGGATTAGGTTGATGCCGACGGCACAAACCAGGACGGCGACAAACAGACCAGCCAGGTACTCGTAGCGGCCGTGGCCGTAAGGGTGGCCCTCGTCTGCCGGGCGGCTGGCAAGGCGGAACCCGAGCAGGCTCACGATGTTGCTCGAGGCATCGGAGAGGTTGTTGAAAGCGTCGGCGATGAGGGAGACGGAACCGGCGAGCAGGCCCGCGATGCCCTTGGCCAGGCACAGGGTGATGTTGAGGCCAATGCAGATGAGGCTTGCGGCAAAACCCGCGTTGGTGCGGCAAGATGCATCGACCGGCTCGTCCTCGCCGCCGGGAACAAGCGTATGTACCAGCCGATTTACAAATAGCATAGCGGTCGTCCTCACAATCATGTTTAAGGGGATAGTGTAGCTCGCGCGGGGGTGCCGTGCACCGATGCTCAGAAAATGCAGCAATAGTCTGCCGGTGCTAACGAGCGAGCCTTCTCGTCTGCCTGGGTGGTCCATTTTGGGCCACATGGGTATGGGCATGTGCCTGTTTGCTCGACATACTTAATGTCGACAGCCCCTGTGCAAAGGAGGACGTTTCCATGGACGAGATGTTTGCCATTAAATGTCAAAACTGCGGCGGCCCTATGTACTCACACCAAGCTAAGCGCAGCTTTGAGTGCGCTTATTGCGGTGCGGTCATTCCGTGGCAGGCGGACGCTGGAGAGCCCAAGAGCGCTTTGGGCATTCGCCATACGCCGTTGACGGTGGTGGATGGACTGCTCAAGCTCACGCATGTGTCGCAACTCGAGCGCCCGGAGGACCCGGACTGGTATTTCTTCAATTCGCACTGGCGCAATCAGTCGGTCCTGGAACATCTGCTGTGGGAGGATCGCGGCACGGCGCAAGAGTTCCAAGAGGCCACGCATGTGAGCATTCCTTGCCCCTTCTGCGGAGCGTCCTTTGAGGGCGAGTCAACGCAGCGTGTGTTTGAGTGCCCGTCCTGCGGCAACAAGATCGGCGTTGCCGACCTACTCAAGCCGGGGACGTTTAGCAAGCGCCTGACCATGGGCGTAGGTGCGGAGTATGTGCCTGAGCAGGGTATTCCCTGCGAAATCTCGCCGCAGCAGGCACGTGCCAACGCGCTGCAGCTGGTGCGTCAGTATCCCGACGCCTTTGCCGGGCACGACGTGGAAGATGCGATCCAAAACGACATGATGCTCTTCTACTTCCCCATGGCGCTGGCGGACCTGCGCATGATGGCGAGCTTCCCGGGCAAGGGCCTGAGCAAGGAGACCCTGGTGTACTACGAGGTGCTCGACTGGGCATATCCCAGGGCAAACTACCTGGATGTTCGCCTTATGGGAATTTTGGAGCCGTGGGACTTTGCCAAGGTTGGGCCGTTCGATCCCGCCATGCAGGAAGGCGACTTCCGCGTTGTCTCCGTCGATGCGTCTACCAAGGACCAGGTGGTCATTGATAAGCTGGCGCTCGACATTGCCGGCAACGATGCCGAGGCGGTGCTGGGGCTCAATAAAAAGAGCATCCGCACCTGGGCGCGCAAGGCCCGCAAGCATAAGGACGGTCTGGTGATGGTGCCGGTCTACTTTGTCGATCGTCCGGCGACGGACAGCCGCGATGGCGAGCAGGTGCGCATTGCTGTAAATGGCCAGACGGGCCGCGCGGCCGCGGTGGTGTTTAGCGACAAGCGCGAGACGCATATCGTGGCGCCGCTCAGCCCGAGCCTGCGTCTGTCCGGCGAAAGTACTGTGCATGCCACGCCCATCGAGGTCAAATACGTTAAATCTCCGTTCCTGTACCAGATCGTGCGCCGTGGAGGCGGCGAGCAACCGCGCCAGGTTGCAGCCGCCGTCGAGGGTTCCTGCCGAGAGGAGAAGCCCAAGCGCCGCGGCCTGCTGGGTGCGCTATTTGGGAAGTAGGGGAGAGGTGCCGGTTGGCACCGTAACGTGATGGCCGGGGGTATGGGGCGGCTCTCAGGAGTGCGGGCTGCCGTCTGATTGTTTGAGGGTGCCAGATATAAATAAACGGTGGAACGGCTGCAAAAGAGCCGCCCCACCGGGTAAAATCAAAATGTGCCGCGGAACCCGCTCCTCAGTCGGTCAACTTTGGAAGCGCGGGCAACGCAGGTGCTATCGTCTTAAAGGGTCGGCTGCAACCGGCCTTTTCTGTGGCAGCCAATGGAGCCACATCAGACGAAGGCCGCGTCTTTGCCTGTCAGGTCACGCTCGCCAGTCACGACTAGAATGTCGTTGCCGGCGTCCATGACCGGTATTGTTTCGTAGCAGCCGTCGCAACCGCGAGTGCGCCTGCGACGGCTGCGATGGTTTCGGTCGCAACGTGCTGCTACCCTTGCGTTTCGCCATTAGTCGCTTCGTTGATGGCGCGGTACTCGGCACTCAGCTCGCGCGCCAGCTCTTCCTTGCTTGGAAGATACGGCAGGTATTTGGCGGCAAACACTTGGTCGTTGTCTTCGGGCAGCGTGTACTCGACGATCGAATCGCTTTTGTCCGCGCAGAGCACGATGCCTATGGGCGGATTGTCGCCTTCGTTCATGAGCTCGCGCGTGTAGTAGTTCACATACATTTGCATCTGGCCCAGGTCCTGATGCGTAAGATCGTCCGTCTTAAGGTCGATGAGCACGAAGCAGCGCATCAGATAGTTGTAAAAAACAAGGTCAATATAGAAATGGCGCCCATCAAAGGTGATGCGCTTTTGGCGCGCCTCGAAAGCGAAGCCACGGCCAAGCTCCAGCAGGAACTTCTGAAGATGCGTGATGAGCTCCTGCTCTAGATCGCTCTCGCGAAACGCAGCATCGTCCGAGAAACCTAAAAACTCCAGTACATATGGGTCGCGGATGATATCCTCGGGGCGATGGGTCGGGGCGCTCTTTTGGATTTCCTGGGTGACGGCCTCTTTGTCTTTGCTGGCAAGTAGGCGCTCGCGGAACATGGTGTTGATCTGGCGTTCGAGCTGACGCGTGCTCCAGCGAGAATCGGCACATTCGTTCATGTACCATGTTCGAGCATCAGGGTCGGTTATACGCGATAACCTGCGGTAATGTGTCCAATTCAATTCGGAACGCAGCGCGTTCCGGATTGGGAACGCAAGATAAAACTGACGCATGTATCTTAAGCTTCTGGCGTTGAAGCCTCTGCCAAAATCCTTAGTCAATCTAACGGCAAGTTCGTCGATCAGTGCATCGCCATACTTGGCGCGCTCCTCTCCGCCCTGTTCATCAACAATACTCTTGCCGATCTCCCAATATGCCTCAACCATCGCAAAGTTAACAGCGGTATAGGCCTTGTCGCGAGCGGCGTTGAGAATCGAGGAGACCTGCTTGTAAAACCTTCGGGCACGATTGCCGATTCTCCACGGTTTACCAGTTCGCCCATCACTGTCGCCCCGCTTTCCTCTTGTGGAATGCATCTTTATCGAATCTAGTTTAAAGCCTCGCGCGGACACGAATTGCTGTGCTGTCTGACATCATCGCATGGGGCCTTGCGGTGACTAAAATGTGGCCATAGAGACAGTTTTAGCGAACCCCACGGGAGTGACGTGTATGGACAACAACACGCTGCTATTCCAGGACAAAGGTTCGGGTAGGTATAAAGACGTCAAGATCTACCCTAACCGCATTGAGGTACTCAAGAAGGGCACTTTTGGCGGCAAGCACACCGAGATTGTTTATCTTAAGGACATTACGGGCGTCAATAGAATCAAAGGCCGCGATGTTTTTCTGCGCAATCGTCTGTTGACCGCTTGCGTCTTTAGCCTGAACAGCCGTGCGAAGGCCCAGGAGTTTGTTAACGCGCTGAACATGGTGATGTAGCCGATAGCGGCGTTCGGGCCAAGGTAAAAATCGGGGGCACAGAACGGTGTTCTGCGCCCCCGATTGAGTCGATGTGTCTAAAAGGCCGGCTTGCCTATTCGACAACGTCCTCGTTGTTTTCACCGTCACTGGCAAGCATCGCCGCGCCGGCGACCGTTGTCGCCACGGCGGCGGCAGCGAGCCCGGCGGCAACGCCAGAGCTGTCGCCCGTGTCGGCGAGCTTTCCGCCCGAGCCCTTGCCCTTGTTGCCCTTACCGTTCTTATCAGCGCTGCCTGCGTTGGAACCCGTGCCGCTGCCGGTGCCGGTGCCGCCTGCACTGTCCGAGGCCGCTACGGTAAAGCTTGCGGCTCCGTCGCTGGCGAGCGTGTAGTTTTGCGCCGCGTTGCCCAAGAGACCGTTCACGCGCACCCAGTGCGTTCCTGCGGCAAATGTTTCGCCCTCGGCCATTGCTGTGCCCGGAGCGCCGTTCGCGTCGTGCACAAACTCGAGCTGGGCCGTGCAGGCATCGGTTTCGAGCTTGCCCTCGAGTGATGCCGCAATCTTGGCGCGCACGTCTTCGCCGGCCTTAAGGCCTTCGAGTCCCTCAAAATGGGGCGTCAGCGCGCGTGGATCGATATCGATGGGCACAGAGCCCTGCAGCCCCGTAACGGTCTCGTTGCCCAGGGCGTCGACATCCACGTATTCAATGGCAAACGCATGGCCCGAAGCTGTCGCGTTGAGCGCGTTGCTGCTGTCGGCAAGGCGGAAATGACCCTCGCCAACGGTCTTGCCATCCTGGAATGAGGCATCGCTCAGCGAGTCGCCGTACGTCATGCGCATGCGGGTCGGGAGATAGTACGGGAGATAGTACGAAGCCGTCTGCTTGTGCTCCGTATCGTAATTGCGTTGGTAGATGCTCCGGGCCAGTGCCGAATCGACAAAGTCGGACGCGATAATGCCAACGTGCTTGAGGCAATCTGACTTTGTTTTATCGCTGCCGCTGGGATTGATGTACTGGCTCTTGTACAGATGCTCGTTGACCACTCGCGCCGCGGTAAAAGGATTGCTTCCTTGTTTGTAATTCGTGCAACTGGTGTAGTTGATAGACCAGCAGCGTTCCAGGACTTGCACCTTGGCGCCATCATTGTCCTCGACGTCCACCTTGTTGCGCGTGAGATTGGTCGTCTCTCGCAGCGCCATATCGACCCAGCTAATCTTGTCGGTTCCGGTGCATTCAAAATGGTCCTGGGCGTATACCTTGGTGCAATAGGGCTCTTTGTCGCCCGCATTGCCCGTAGTCTCAAAGCCTCGCGCGTCTTGGACGAGGCACATCGACTGCCCGGAATGCGCCTCGATTTTGTTGTCCCATTGGGTGAGATCGAGGCCCCACGTGTGGCTGCTTACGCTGTTGCCGGCGAGTACAAATCGACGCAGCAGGACGATCTTTCCGCGCACCTCGTTCAGTGTGGGGATTCGGCTCGACGTGTAGAACAGATCGGGATTATCGTGCATAACCTTGGCGAAAGCCGTCGTAACGCTTTCGTCGGTAGCCTCGTCGTTGCCTCGTGACGCAAGCATGATGAGCGTTTCTGACGGGTTTTCGTTCAAAAATGTTTTGAAGTAATCGATGACATCGGAGAGATGCATAAAGCCCCCGTCTTTTTTGAGCAGGTAGCATCTTCCATGGTCGATACCGGGGTCGCCGTTCTCGTCGTTCCTTCCGAGTCGGATATCAAAATAGCGAATGCCTTCGAGCAACTGCGTCGGGATGTAATCCTGCTGGCACTTTGCTTGTGAGGATTGGGGCTCGGTGTCGTTGTCCACGCTGCAGGTGCCCGAATCATGCGTGCCCGGGATACTCAGCTCGTCGAGGTACTTGTTGTCGTCGACGTATTTCATCCAGCATGGTCCGTCGACGTAGCTGCTATACGTGGTCCAGTCGATACTTCTAACTGTGGTATTGATCTTGCCCATGTCGTAACCGACAAGTTCTAGCTCCCACGGAATGCTCTTACTCTTATGGCAGATCTTATTGTTGTCCTGGTCTTTGCCGTCCGATTCTATTGCCAGGTACTTAATGTCTTTTTTCTCGGTTTCTTTCTCGACCGTGCGGTCTCGAATGATATAGGTTCCGTTTGATTGACGTTCGAACGCAAAAGCGCGGCTGGGCTTGTTGTCATACTCGCCGCCCCATACGTGGATGACCTTTCCATCTTTGTCCGAGTCGTCGTCGACCGACCAAATGCTGTAGCCCGTCTTTTTATGCTCTTCGAAATTGAGCAAGGTGCGGATAGCATACCAGTTTGTATCGTCATTCTTGGTCGTTACGTTCTCAAGGATGAGCTTGCTGGACGTGCCGTCGTTAAACAGGTGACAGACGTTGCCGCGAACGTTGCCGTCTTGGTTGACGCTCGCGGTGCGAAAATAGCCCGCGGGGCGAAGGCGAATGACGAACTTGTCGAGGTTGACCGCCGATGTAGGC
>CAVFEY010000026.1:0-24434 GCA_963621725.1 Firmicutes bacterium AF25-13AC | reverse complement strand
GGCGTGTCTTCTGCAAATGCCGCGCGCAGGGGAATGCCCGGTACTGCGGTTTCGGGCAGGCTTGCAAGTGGCGACAACGCTGCAAGTCCAAGGCCCAACGTGAATGCTCGACGGCTGATGGCGTGGTGTTCGGTCATAACTTCTCCATTCGCAGAGTGCGGTTATGCGATAGTTTTGGTCACTATACTGCCCAGATGTTTAAAGACGCCGGTTTAATTGTCTGCGCGGCGCAATAAATCGGCGGGTGGACGCGTTGGGGTGTTTGTCGTGTTCGTACTGTTGCCACATTTGGGGCGGTTCCGGCGTCCGGCGTCCTCGCGTTCGTCGGCTACCGGCATAAGAAAAGGAGGGTCGGTTTACCGGCCCTCCCTTGGTACGAAGCGCTGGGATACCGTCGCTTGTTTACGCTGCGCCCGTGTTTCCCGCTGCTCTCGCCAGTCGCTTAGCGTTTAATCTCGATATCCTCGAGCTTAACGTCCATGGCCTCGGTCTTGGCCTTGGCGATGTCGTCGGCAAATTCCAGAGACTCCATCATGGTCTCGACGGCGTCCTTGTGCTCCTCGACATTGTCGATACGTACGTACACACTGCCGCCGTCAACGTCAGTGAAGTACTCGGTCGTCACGCCGCCCGAGTGCGTAAAGTAGGCGCTGCGCCAGGTCTTGCCGTTGTACTTAACGGGATCGCTCTCGGTCCATCCGGAGTTGGCCTTCCACTTTGCCTCGTAGTCAAACAGTTCATCGGCGTTCTTGTCAGGATCGAAGACGGGGATGAAGCGGTCGCTGGCATGCTCGCTCTCGGTGAACTTAAACTGGGCCCTGTCGGCGGTATCGCCGGCAACGTCGGTGATCTCGACGCCCTCGGGGACTTCGACCTTAAACCAAATGAAGTCGGTCCTCATATCCACGGCTGGTTTTTCTGCTCCGCCGCCACCGCCACTTCCGGTAGCGCCGCCGCTGCCACCGCAGCCCACCAGGGCAACTGCGGCAAAGAGACTGATGCAGAGGGTGAGAATCGCAAAGGCCTTCTTTTTCATGGTCGTGTCCTCCTCGATCTGTAACCGCCCACGGATTACCTGCCTTTACTGTACGCGTGGACGGCTCACTAGGGTGGGCCATGTGTCCCATTCTGGGGGCTGGAATTGCGCCGACAAGTGGCAATATGTGCGGTCGCAAAAGAGGGGAGAGCCGATGCTGTCGGCCCTCCCCGGGGTTGGGCGCCCGGTGTTTTAAAGGGGCGCGTGTACGCGGGCATTGCCCCAATAGGTTCCTTGTTTATAGATATGTCCCAGTTTGTGACGTCCGGAAGTCCCGAAAGGTGAACCATGTGTCCCATGTTTGCGGTGCCGACGCCTATCGTTCGTCATAGAAATCCGCGATGACCAGGTGCGCTGACGCTTATGTACTTATGGGCTAGACTATGCACCATTATGTGATCGATGCGGTCGGTCGGTGGTTGCCGCCCGACCGATGTATATGACTTGAAGGTGCATGCGTATGAGCCAAGAGATGATGGACAAGACCTGCCGCGGGTTTGCCGAGGCGCTGGCCGCGCGCGAGCCGGTTCCCGGTGGTGGCAGCGCGAGCGCTTTTGTGGGCGCGCTGGGCGCCTCGCTGTGCGGAATGGTTGCCCGCTACGGTGCGACCAATCCCGCGCTTGCTGATCGTGCGGATGACCTGACGCGCGCGTTTACCCAGGCTGATGAGCTGGCCCAGGAGCTTGTCGAGTTGGTTGCCGAGGACGTTCGTGCGTACGGCCAAGTGTCGGCGGCGTACGGTATTCCGCGCGATGATCCGGCTCGACCGGCTGCGATTCAGGATGCACTGCACGTGGCAGCCATGCCGCCGTACCGCATTATGGATGCGTGCGGTCGTGCGCTGGCGCTGCTCGAGGACATGGCCGATAAGGGTTCGCGCCAACTGCTGTCCGATGTGGCGTGCGGCGCCGTATTCTGCCGCGCTGCCATGCAGGGCGCGAGTTTGACGCTCTTTGCGAACACCACGTCTATGAAGGATTGCGCTCGTGCTGAGGAGCTCGAGACGTCGTGTGATGAGCTGCTCGACACATGGTTGCCGCGCGCCGATGCGCTGGCGCGTCGCGCCTCCGACGCTGCAAGGAAGAGAGGATAGCCATGGCTGAACTGCTGAAGGGTGCTCCCGTTGCTCGCGCTTTGACTGAGGAGCTTGCTGCTCGCTGCGCAGCCCTGCGCGAGCGGGGCGTTGTTCCGACGTTGGCTATCGTGCGTGTAGGTGAACGCGAGGACGACCTATCCTACGAGCGCGGTGCGCTCAAGCGCTGCGAAAAAGTGGGGATTGAGGCTCGTCGCGTTTTGCTTTCTGCCGATGTTTCGCAGGACGAGCTGTTGACGGCCATCGAGGACATCAATACCGATTCGGCTGTTCATGGCTGCCTGATGTTCCGCCCGCTGCCCGCCGGCCTTGACGAGAACGCCGTCGCCGCAGTGCTCGATCCCGCCAAGGACGTTGACTCCATGACGCCGGCTTCGCTGCTCACCACGCTTTCGGGGCGCGGCGAGGGTTTTGCCCCCTGCACAGCCGAAGCCGTGCTTGCTTTGCTGGATCATTACGGCGTTGAGCTGGATGGAGCTAAGGTTGCTGTGGTCGGGCGCTCGCTGGTGATCGGGCGTCCCGTTGCCGCCATGCTTACGGCGCGCAATGCCACCGTGACGACGTGCCATACGCATACGCGCGACCTTGCTGCCGAGTGCCGTTCTGCCGATATCGTTGTTGCCGCCGTTGGACGCGCGCGCACGATTGGCGCGGATGCGGTTCGCGAGGGCCAGACGATCATCGATGTGGGCATTAACTGGGATGAGGACGCTGGCAAGCTGGTGGGTGACGTCGATTTTGTTGCCGCGGCGCCGGTTGTTGGTGCCATCACGCCCGTGCCGGGCGGCGTGGGGGCTGTGACCACCGCGATTCTCGCCAAACACGTGATTGAGGCGGCGGAGCGCGCATCGAAATAGGCGTTTTGGGCTGTTTGAGAGGGGTTAGCTATATACCACGTGGTCAAACAATGCCAAATATGAGTACTGTTGCCAAGATAGTCACATATGTCTTACGTCTTTTTGGCTTCCTAACGGTATCCATTATCGTTAGGAAGCCTATTTTATTGAACTTATGGGGAATAACGTTGTCTTGCTTTTGGGCAAATGGGGATTTTCGGCACTCGTTACAGGGAAATTTGCTGCCACTAAATTGGTGACAGTACTCATATTTGGCATTTTTTGACCACGGGGGCTGCCGAGGCCGTGGTTTCGCCCTTTCTGCGCCGAAGCGATACACTGTTATCGTTTGATTTCTTCACTCAAGGAGGATGCGCATGCCGTGCACAACGATTCTGGTCGGTAAAAACGCAAGCTACGACGGGTCGACCCTGGTCGCGCGTAACGAGGACTCGTCCAACGGGGTGTTTGAGCCCAAGCGTATGCGCGTGGTGCATCCCGACGAGCAGCCGCGCGTCTACACGAGCGTCCTGAGTCACCTGACCGTTGAACTGCCCGATAACCCCATGCGCTACACGAGCGTCCCCGATGTTGTTCCGGGCCACGGCATCTGGGCCGAGGCCGGTTTCAACGAGCTCAATGTGGGCATGTCCGCAACCGAGACGCTCACCACCAACGAGCGCGTCCGCGGTGCCGACCCGCTTGTGGACTACGTGCCTGCCAAGGGCAACGAGGGTGAGGACGGCTATGTGCCGGCGCAGCCTGGTGGCCTGGGCGAGGAGGATATGGTGACCCTGGTCCTGCCGTATGCCAAGTCCGCCCGCGACGGCGTGCGTATCCTGGGCGACCTGCTCGAGCGCTACGGCACCTACGAGAACAACGGCATCGCCTTTAGCGACGTGGACGAGATCTGGTGGCTCGAGACCATCGGCGGCCACCACTGGATCGCCAAGCGCGTGCCCGACGACGCCTATGTGACCATGCCTAACCAGCTGGGCATCGACAGCTTTGACCTGGATGACGCCGAGGGCGCCCAAGTCGACCACATGTGCTCTGCCGACCTGCGCGCCTGGATGGCCGAGTGGCATCTGGACCTGACGCTGGGTGTTAAGGGCGACGGTCCCGCCGCGGTCTTTAACCCGCGCGAGGCCTTTGGCTCGCACAGCGACAGCGATCACGTCTACAACACGCCGCGCGCCTGGTACATGCAGCGCTGCCTCAATCCCAGCGATGTGTGGGACGGTCCCGAGGCCGACTACACGCCCGAGAGCGACGATATCCCCTGGAGCCGCGTGCCCGAGCGCAAGGTGACCATCGAGGACATCAAGTACGTACTCTCGAGCCACTACCAGGGCACGGAGTACGACTGCTACGGCAGCAAGGGCACGTCCGCTACGCGTGGCGCCTATCGCCCCATCGGCATCAACCGCAACAGCCAGCTCGCCGTGCTGCAACTGCGTCCCTATGCGCAGCCGGCCTATCGCGCCGTGCAGTGGATGGCGTTTGGCTCCAACTCGTTTAACGCGCTGGTTCCGCTGTACGCCAACGTCGAGACCATGCCCGAGTACTATGCCGACACGCAGGCTCGCGTGACGTCCGAAAACTTCTACTGGGCCAACCGCCTGATCGGCGCGCTGGCCGACGTCCGTTTTCATGAGTGCGGCCGCGCCGTGGAGGACTACCAGGAGAAGGTCGGTGGCATGGGCCACAAGCAGATCCATGACGTCGACGCTGCCGTAGCCGCTCTGCCCGAGGCCGAGGTGCCTGCCGAGCTTGCCCGCGCCAATGAGACTTTCGCCGAGCTTGTGCGCGTGGAGACCGATGCTCTACTGGGCAAGGTGCTCTACACCACGAGCTGCGCCATGAAGAACTCTTTCGCGATGAACGACAACGTGAGGTAGGGATTTCCCGTCGATCGAATAGCGCTAAAACGCTTTGTCGCTTTCGCTCAATCTTGGGTACAAGAACGCCAATGCAGTTGTTTGTGATTGGAGATAACCATGGTTATGAAACTCGATCAGCTTGTTAACGGCGCCATTAACGTGGGCTTTGGCGCTGCCGCCGTTGCTGTCGAAGGCGGCAAGAAGGTCCTCGACGACCTTAACACCAAAGGCGAGCAGGTTCGCAAGGACACCGCCACCCCCGATATCGCCCGCAGTGTGTCCGACATGTTCGAGCAGGCCGGCGGCACCATCTCCGACCTGACCGAGCGCTTGGGCATGCAGGGCGAGACCGCGGCCCAGCGCGTGCTTGACGAGCTCATCCTTGCCCGGGTCCGCGTCATGACCGCCCCCGAGCGCACGGCCTTCCTGGCCCATGTGCGCGACATCGTCGATTCGGTCGAGGACAACGTGACCTCGGTGCCCGTCGAGTCCGTTGAGCCCGACGATGCGAAGGATACCGAAGAGGCTGAGTAGCAGCGCAGATGGCAGATTCCACCACCGATTACAACAATCTAGATCCCTTGGGTGACGAGGCGGCGGTTGTCGATGAGGTCGACGCCGTCGTCTCGGGCGCTCGCAAGAAGCCGCGCGCTGTCGATATGGTGCCCGAGGAGCCCGACGCGATGGCGCCGGACGAGGAATACCAGCTCACGCCGGCGGGTCGTCGCGAACGCATCGGGCAGATTGTTCGCCTGGTCAAAAAGTACCGCGTGTGGGATAACCTCACGCCGGTTCGTTTGCGCCGCCTGCTCGAGGAACTCGGCCCCATGTTCGTCAAGATGGGGCAGATTCTGGCCAACCGGTCCGAGATTCTGCCGCAACGCTTTTGCGACGAGCTGCGTCGTCTGCGCTCCGACGTGGAGCCGGTGCCGTACGAGGTAGTGCTCCGCTGCCTGGAAGAAGAATACGGCCTGCGCCTGGGGGAGATGTTCGATGCGATCGACCCCAATCCGCTTGGTAGCGCATCGCTCGCGCAGGTGCACCGCGCTCGTCTGGTGACGGGCGAGGACGTGGCCGTCAAGGTACAGCGCCCCGGTGCGCAGCAGGTTATGGCGCAGGACATCGATATCATCCGCTCGGTGGTGCGTATCGTTTCCAAGTTCGTCAACACCGATCAATTCGTTGACCTGCACGGCGTGGTCGAGGAGCTGTGGACCTCGTTTCGCGAGGAGACCAACTTTTTGGCCGAGGCCAAAAACCTCAACGACTTCTACGAGTTCCATAAGAGCGTTCATGGCGTGACGTGCCCTAAATCCTATCTGGACCTGTGCACCGAGCACGTGGTGGTTATGGACTACGTCGACGGCATTTCGATCGCCGATCCTGAACGCTTGGTGGCCGAGGGCTATGACCTGGAAAAGATCGGCTCGGCGATTGTCGAGGACTATTCGACGCAGGTGCTCGACGACGGCTTTTTCCATGCCGACCCGCATGCGGGAAATATCATCCTCAAGGACGGCATCGTTTACTTTATCGACTTGGGCATGGTCGGACGCATGTCGAGCCACGACCGCGGTATCGTCAAGGATATGATCTTTGCCGTGGCCGAGGGCGATGTGCCAAAGCTCAAGGATTCGCTCATGCGCTTCGCCGTGACGCGTGGCGACTCGGCTGAGCTCGATCATTCGGCCTTTTTGTCCGATTTGGACTTTATCGTGGCTGACTTTGCGGGCCTTGACCTTAAGGACCTGGATATCGGTGAGTTTTTGACCTCGCTGTTAAACCTCGCGCGCAAAAATGACGTTGAGCTGCCGAGCGTGGTGACAATGTTCGCCCGCGGCATGGTGACGCTCGAGGGCCTGTTGACCGAGTACATGCCTAACGTCAACATGATCCAGATCATCCAGACGCACATCAAAAACGAGAAGAGCACCTACGCCCGCATGCGCGAGATGAGCCGCGACTTTGCAGCGAGCAGTTATCGCGCGGCGAAGGGCTCGCTCGAGGCGGCCGAGTATCTGGGCTTGGCTTCGCGTATGCTCACGCGCGGCCAGCTTAAGGTGAACACGCAGATCATGAGCAGCGATAAGGCGCTGCGACAGCTGGGTGGAATTATCGACCGCATGTCGATGGCAATTGTGATCGCCGGTCTGTTTATCGGTTCGTCGGTGGTGTACTACGCGCGCATCGAGCCGGTTGTGTTTGGTATCCCGGTCATTGGCTTTATGGGCTACGTGAGCGCGCTGGTGCTGGCGCTTATGCTGGGCCGCAATATCTGGCTCAACAGTCACGGCGGCAAGCACTAGAGGCTGCGGCCGTCACCGCATTTTCCTATCGCAAACAATAGCTTTTACCTTGGGCTTCGCCTGCGTACGAGGCCCTTTTGCGTGATACCATTTTGACGGTAATAATCGATGGCCTAGATGGTGGTGCGGAGACGCACGAATGCGCGGTTATCCTGCGCATTTGGGAGAATCGGGGTGCAAGTCCCCGGCTGTACCAGTAACCGTAATTCCTCTTGGCTCGGGATGCTCGCGTCGCAGATCGGACGACGTGCCCGAGTCGTTAAGGTTAAGTCGGATCGCCTCCCGTCTTGCATGCGGCTGCGGCTTTTGCCGCCGGTGTGCATAGGGCTCTGGAGGGAAGGGGGACTCCGATGGGGGAACTCGAGCGCAACATGCGCGATGACGTGGGGCAGTCTCAAGGCAACGCTCCAAGTACAGACAGTAGGAGACAAATGGATATGTTTTTGGACGAGCGCCAGCGCGTCTCGCATCGCCGTGGCGCAATTGCGCGCGGCGTAGCCAAGCGCGGCCTGGTGGCATTCCTGGCCTTCGCGATGGCCTTTAGCACCACGCCGTCTCAGCTGTGGGCCGAGGGCGCCGAGGGCATTGCCGAGGCTGTGGCTCAGGCTGCGACGCCGGGCGAGGACGCAGCGCTTGCGGGCGGTACCGCTGAGCAGAGCGGCGCCGAGGTTTCGGATTCCGAGGGCGCACCTGCAGCTAGTGCAGCCATAACAGAGGCGGCAACTGGCGACGAAGGCTCGACGACGGGGGAGAGCCCTGCCACGAGCGAGCAGTCTTCGACGGCATCCGCTGGCCAAGCAGGATCTGCCGCCGCGGCTGCCGTCCAGACAGAGAACCCGACAGAAACCGGCGATGTCGCCAAGAAGCAAGTCGAGGTTTCGTTCTCGATTATCGGCACCGATGCCGACGGCAAGGCTCAGACCTGGGTGGCACCTACGCAGCTCAAGCTCGACGAGGGCGCGACGGCTGCGGATGCCTTCATTAAGCTGCAGCAGAAGACGGGCTTCAAGGCGAAGTACGAACCGAACACGGCATACGGTTTCTACCTCGAAAGCATCACATCCCCGAGCGATGGTCGCACGCTTGCCTACGATCCGACGACTTATGCCTTCTGGCAGCTGTTCGTCGACGGCGCGTCTTCCTCGGTTGGCGCGAGCAGCGTCAAGCTCACCCAGGGGCAGAAGATTGAGTTTGCCTATACGGCTGGTAGCTCGTCCCCTGTCGTTAAAGACCAGGTTGCCGCAAATGTGACCGTCATTGGTCGCGATGCCCAGGGCAAGACTCAGACTTGGGTCGATAATGCGCAGTATGTGGTGACGTCCGGTTCGAGCGCGCTTGGTCTTACGAAGGTCGCACTCGAGGCGAACGACATTGACGCCGTTGCTGCGGGCTCCTTCATTCTGAGCCTTAAGTACAACGGTGTTGAGCTGGGTACGCCCCAAGATTATTCGACCTATTGGCAGCTGTTCATCAACGGCAAGTCGAGTGACTATACGGCGGACAATGTCACCATCCATGCCGGCGATACCGTCACGTGGTTCTACGGTGGCTGGGGCGACCAGTTGCCGTCCGATTCTGTCCATGCTTCTGTTCAGGTTCTCGGTAAGGACAAGGACGGCAAGCAGCAGGTTTGGGCTTCGACGGGCCAGACGAGTCTCAAGGCAGGCTCCACTGCCAAGGATCTCCTTGAGCAGACCGGCCTTAAGCTCGATGCCAGCGAATCGTCTCGGGGCTGGTTCCTCAACGGCATTTATTCGCCGTTCGATGGTAAGTCCTATGGCTGGGATGCTGCGACCAATAGCTATTGGCGCTTCTACGTAAATGGCAAGTTCGCCGACGTTGGCGCCGGTGCCTACAAGCTCCAGGAGGGTGACGCCGTCACCTTTATGTATGGTGCTGACGCCGATGCCCTCCCCGGTCAGGTGCTTGGATCCGCCGATGTTATCGGTCCCGATGTCAACGGGAACAATACGCGTTGGGGCACGGCAAGCAATGTTTCTCTGCCCGAAGGCTCCACGGCCCAGAACCTTATTGAGGCAGTTCTGAAGGCCAAGGGCGTTGCGTACAACGGCTCCCAGAGTGGTGAGTACTGGTTCCTGAATTCCATTACTTCGCCGTTCGATCACAATCCGTATGGTTGGGATGCTGCGACCAATAAATATTGGCATCTGTATATCAACGGAGAGCCCTCCTTACTCTGCGCCAATCAGATTACGCTCAAGAGCGGCGATAAGGTCACGCTTGCCTATACCACCGATAATTCGCCCATGCCCGATCCCGACAAGATTGTCGTGGATCCGAGCGCGACGACTCCTGATTGGGATGCCGAGTGGGCCGGCTACGGCAACAGTGGCAACGGTTCGACCGTAACGGATGCCAAGACGCCTGCGCAGGCCGCCGGTCTTAAGTGGGCCTTCGATTGGAAGGCCGAGTCTGGTCAGCAGTATGCCAACTGCAGCGAGCCTGTCATTGCTAACGGCTTTGTGTACATCGCGACCGAGAACGAGCTCATTAAGATCGATTCGTCCACGGGCAAAAAGGTTGCCTCTGCGCCGCTTGCCTCCAAGGTGAGCTATACCTCTCGTCCGATCTATACCAATGGCCTTATCATCGTTCCGCTCAACGGCGGTGCGGTCCAGGCGATTACTGCAGACAAGCTGATCTGCAAGTGGCTGACGCCTGGTTTGACGGACTTGACGCAGAGCTCCTGCACCGTCGTTTCGGACGGCGAGTACGTCTATGTAGGCTCGGTCGATATTTCGTATGACGAGAATTACAACGCGACCTACGGCAACGGCTCTTTTGCGCGCATTAAGATTGCCACGGGCGAAGTTTCTTGGCAGAACATCGACCCTGCCGAGGGCTATTACTGGACTGGTGCGGCTTTGACGGATAAGTATGCCATCGTTCCTACGAGCGCGGGTACGCTTAAGTGCATTGATAAGACGACGGGCGATGTCGTTTCGACCATGAAGCTCGGCGCTGTCGCAAATGCCGATTGCATTGCCGATCCGTCCAATGGTTCGACCTTCTATCAGATGACGCACGACGGAAAGCTCCATGTGATTTCGCTTTCGGCGAAGGGCGTGCTGAGTGAACAGAAGACGGTTGATCTGGGCCTTACGAATAATCTGAGCGCCCCTGCGGTGTCTGGTGACAATCTGATTGTCGGCGGACAGACGGCTACTGGCTCTGCTCTGGTTCTCTATAACCTGAAGACGGGTAAGACCACGATGGTCGCTGCTGCCGACGGCAAGGCGCTGCCGGCTGGCCTCAACGGTATTGCTGCTACTCCGCTGGTGAGTGTTCAGGGCGGCAAGACCTATGTGTACTTCACCGTTAACAGCGCGGATAGCAAGGATTACGTCAACTACTCTGCTGGTGGTGGCGTGTATCGCTATACGCTCGGCGATGCAGAGGCGACGCAGATTTATGATGCGGCTGGCCATTACCAGTACTGTGACTCTCCGGTCATTGCCGATGCTTCTGGCAATCTCTACTACATCAATGATTCGGGCACGCTGTTTAAACTTGGAGCTGTCGAGTCTTGGACGGTTGCCTTTAACTCCAACGGCGGGTCTGCTTGCGACACTAAGTTTGTTGCTACGGCCGATGGCAAGCTGGTCAAGCCGGCCGATCCGACGCGCGATGGCTACACTTTCGGCGGTTGGTATACCGATGAGGCTTGCACGCAGGCGTATGACTTTAGCACGCCGGTGACGGCCGATCTGACGCTGTATGCCAAGTGGACCAAGAATGCCGTTAACCCTGGCGGTAATGGCGGCGCTGGTTCGAATGGCGGCGGCGGTTCTGGTACCGGTACTGGTTCCGGCACTGGCGCTGGCACTGGCACGGGTTCCGGCTCCGGCTCGAAGGGCGGCGCTGTCGCCCCGGGTCATAAGCCGACGACCAAGACGACGGTGTCGACCAAGACCGAGACCAAGGACAACAAGTCCGACAAGAAGGACTCCGATAAGTCCGATAAGAAGGACGAGAAGAAGTCTGACAAGAAGGACAGCAAGTCCGACAAGAAGTCCGACAAGAAGTCCGATTCCAAGTCCGATACGGGTGCTGCTTCTACGACCACTGCTAAGAAGTCCTCTAGTGCTTCCGAGCAGGAGACTGGCACCAACCCGCTCGCCATTGTTGGCGTTGCCGCCGGCGTCATCGGTCTCGCCATCGTCGGCGTGTTCGTGTTCACCAAACGTCGGTAGGTGAGGGTTGTGTCCAATAAATCCAAGGACGCTGACCCCAAGCAACCAGATTCCTCGTTCATTCAGTTCGACGATGCAAAGCAACAGGGCGCCGCTTCGGCGGCGTCCGCCTCTCGTCGCAAGGCGCTCCTTGGCGTTCTTGCTGCCGCGTGCACCATTCTGATCGTCGTCTCGCTGGGCTTCGTCCATCCTTCCGAGAGCGGCGCCTGGTCCATTGACTGGATCGTTCAGACCGTGACGGGGGAGAGCGTCGTCGCCAAGGACACCAAGGGGTTTGGCTCGACTACGACTACGACTTCGGGCGAGGCCAGTTCCAAGGATTCCGAGTCTTCAAACAAGGAATCGGACAAAAACTCGGATAGCAAGAAGTCCGAGGACCGGGGCGGCAAGAAGTCTGGCGATAAATCCGCTGCTCAAAATACGGGAGCCGGTGATACTTCCAATGTGTCTGGCGGTGCTTCTTCGGGCGGCGGTCAGTCGTCTGATGGAGCCTCATCCTCTAATGGCGGAAGCGCTTCCTCGGGCGGTCAGGGCGGCTCGCAGGAGTCCAACTACGTAACGGTGACGGTTTCGGTCACATCGAGTGCTGTGGGCAATCCTGTGTCCTCTGGTGGCACCTTTACCTTTAACGAAGGCGCTACCGTTTACGATGCCCTGTGCGCGCTGGGCCTTTCTGTCAACGCACACGGCTCGTCGTACGGCACGTATGTTTCCGCGATTGGTGGTTTGGCCGAGAAACAGTACGGCGGCACGAGCGGGTGGATGTACTCCGTCAACGGCACAACGCCCATGACGGCCTGTAGTAACTACGTTCTCTCCAATGGCGACAACGTAGTCTGGTATTACGTTACAGGCTAGAGGCCTCGACATAGCGCGCCAGACGGGCGGTTCGGACCAACATCCGAGCCGCCCGTTTTTCATGCGAATGGGACTGGATCGCCGGGTCTCTCGGCAAACAAAAAACCGGTTGGAATGGGAATTCCAACCGGTTATACATTCAAGCAAATAGTGAATCGACTATGACCGTGCGCCCTCGAGGAAGAAGCGGCGGCTGAAGTAGTTGTACCAGGTGACGAGGAACGTGGCGATGGCCTTCATGGCTTGGTAGCCGATGCTCAAAAACGTGACGCCCACAAACATATACAGGTCGTTGAGGCCCAGGCCGATCACCGACAGGATGGTGAAGATCGTGAACTCGCGCTTGCGGCTCATGCCTTCGCGGTGGTCGAACACGTACTTCATGCTGAGCCAGTAGTTGACCACGACGGACGTGATAAACGAAACCGTGGTGCTCATCAAAAAGTCGAGGTGGAACAGCTCGACGAGCGCAATGAGCATGCCCCAGTCGATGCCAAAGGAGATAAGACCCACGACAGCAAACTTGAGGAACTGCTTGGTATGAGGTTGTGCCAGCGCCTTGCGCACGTAATCACATCCAATGCGTTGATGAATCGAGCAGAGGATACTTTAGAGCTTTTACAAGGGAAACGTAAGGTCTTTGCCAATAACTATATGAACTCGCCAAATTTTCAAGAGCTAATCCGCAAACGTTAAAAATTTGCCCGTAAACGAGCGACACCCACGGACGATACTGCGCTGAGTGCGCGTCGTCCGTGGGCGCCGTAATGCTGCAGGGGTTTCGAGCTATTTTGTCTCGTCGCCCTCCAGGAAGATTTTTCGGGTCACAAAGTTGTAGACCATGACAAGCGCGGTGGCACAAATCTTGGCGATATTGGCCTCGAGCCCCAGACCGGCGTTGAGCGCCAGCACGATGCCGTCGTTGAGCACCAAACCGATCACGGACAGCACGACAAAGATGATGAACTCGCGGCGGCGGCTCATGCCTTCCTTGTGCGCAAACACGTACTTCATGCTTGCGAGGTAGTTAAAGATGAGTGAGATGATAAAGCCGCTGGTGTTGGCGATTAGGATGTTGAGGCCGAGACCGTAGTGGAGCAGATTCATAATGCCAAAGTCGATAACCGTGGCAATGACACCGACGACGCCAAATTTCATGATCTGCGCAAGGAGCTTTTGCATGGTACCTGCCTTAGGGTGGCGCGGGGACGCCGTGGGGATGACAAACTCAGCAAGTTTAGCCAATCCCAGCGGGTGGTGCTAGGCGCGCTCCTCGATAGCACCGTTTCTATATGCATCGAGCAGCTGACGCAGGTCTTGGATCTGGCTGCGGATCTTGGCGCCAGTATCGGTGTCGCTCACCATGCGGCGACGGTCCGCTTGGTCAAAACGGTTGGTCTCGCTTTCGATGTCCACGTTGCGCGTGAGTGCCTCGGCAACCGTCGTAAAGGCCCGGTGCGACTTGAGGCGGCAGCCGCGCGAGCTCGAGATGAGCGTATAGCCGGCGATGCCCGTCTTGGGATGGTAAGCGCGGCAGAAGCCGCCATCGATGACCAGCAGCTTGCCCTCGGCGCGGATGGGCTGCTCGCCCTTGGTGGTTTTAACGGGCGTGTGGCCGTTGATGATGTGGCCGGTCGGTGAACATGCCATGGGCGCGACGCCAAACTCGCGCATGATGTCATCGCAGACCGAGGGCGACTTGGTAAGCGTAAAGTACGGGTCCATCGGCTCGACCCAGGTGCTCTTATCGGCGATATAGGCGCGCTCAAAGGTACGCACCAGGCGTCCGCTGGCGGGTGAATTGAAGCCAATCCACAGGTACCACATCCAGTCGAGGGCATCGCGGTCGCCCACGCGCCACGCGCGGCGGGCGATGTGGTCGCAAAAATCGAGATAATCGCGGCCAGCGTGCCAGGTGCCCAGGCAGTTCATGCTGCTAAAGGTGCCGTCTTCGTTGAGCGGCACGCAGCCATGGAAGAGCAGGTTGCCGTTGGCGACCTTGTACATCGAGCCGTGGGTGTAGAGGAAATCGATATGGCGATGCAGGTGATCGGCGGTGACAAACTCGGACACGAGCTTGTCGATGATGTGCTGCTCCTGAGACGTGAGCGTGTAGGGGTCCGCCGGGTCGACGGTGGGGAAGTCGTTGGTCGTGAGCGGCCATACGCTGGCGTCGGCGAGCGTGACCGTGCCGTTGTCGTGTTCGATCTTGTCGAGTAACAGGCGGTCGGTCATATCGAACTCGGGGTGGCGCTGGATAATCTGGCCCTCGAGCTTAAAGAGCAGCACGTTGATGGCCTTGATCAGCGGGGTGATGGACTCACCGGCGGTGTAGGTGGCATCGGCAAAGGTGACAAGCTCACGCAGCGAGATGCCGTAATCGTTCTCGAGGATCTCGTAATTGTCGTAGCGCAGGTTGTTGCGCAGTACCGTGGCGATGCAGGCGGGCTCACCGGCCGCAGCGCCCATCCACAGCAGGTCGTGGTTGCCCCACTGGATGTCGAGCGAATGGTAGGTGAGCAGACGGTCCATAATCTTGGCCGCGCCGCCGCCGCGGTCGAAGATGTCGCCCACCAGGTGCAGGTGGTCGACGGCCAGGCGCTTGATGAGCGAGGCGAGCGACTCGATAAAGTCGTCGGCGCTGGCGGTCTCCAGGATGGACTCCACGATGCGCTCGTGATAGCGCACGCGATAGTTGTTCTCGTCCGGGTGCGTGTGCAACAACTCGTCGATGATGTAGGCGTAGTCGCGCGGGATGGCCTTACGCACCTTGGAGCGCGTGTAGCGGCTCGAAAGCGAGCGGGCGACCATGATAAGCTGGTCAAGCATCGTCTTGTACCAGGTGGGCGAGTCCTCGCGCTGACTGCGGACCAGGTCGATCTTCTCGCGCGGGTAGTAGATGAGCGTGCACAGCTCGCCCTTCTCGTCAAAGGAGAGCGTATCGCCAAAGATCTCGTCGACATGCTCGCGCACGACGCCCGAGCAGTTGTTGAGGATGTGCATAAAGGCTTCGTACTCGCCATGCACGTCGCTCATAAAATGCTCGGTGCCCTTGGGTAGGTTGAGGATTGCCGAGAGGTTGATAATTTCGGTAAATGCGGATTGTTCGGTGGGGAACTGTCTCGACAGCAGGCGCAGATACTTGAAGTCTTGCGGGTTGCGATCGAATGCGACCATGAAACACCTTCCGATATGGTTGGTAAAACTGATAAACAACGTCAAACGTTTATCAGTATGCGCCGCTTTTGTTTCGATTTTGCGCCAGCGGCTGAATTGTCGGCTGAACGGTTTGGTAAATCGATTTAGTTGAGGTAGATATGGCGGTTGGGTGGAGACGACAGAGGGTGTTTTCTCAGATATTTATGCGTGGGGCCGGTGGAGACGATGGTGGTAAAGATGTTCACTATTTTTGGTTCGATTTGGTAAATAGTGGACATATGTACCGCATGTAGGCTCACTGTGCGATAATTTGCGCAGCAATGAGTAAGGAGCCTCATATGAGTGATTTTGTCCTGACCTATGAATCCGCCGCCGACCGAACCCGTGAGTTCTTTGAATCGCGCAATATTCCCGTCGCGTATTTTCATTATGAGATCGACGATGTTGTCTATACGGACGATCTGTATCAGTCGATTACGCCGGACGAGTTTTTTGCCCAGATTGCCGCGGGCGCCATGCCCAAGACGTCTCAGGTGAGCGTGGGCGAGTACGAGGAGTTTTGGGAGCCGTTTGTTGCCGAGGGTAAAGACGTGCTGCACCTGACGTTGTCGTCGGGTATTTCGGGCACGTATGGATCGGCCTGCGTCGCGGCGCAGATGCTCACGGATCGCTATCCCCAGGGCGGCAAGGTGCGCGTCATCGATTCGCTGGGGGCGTCTTCGGGCTTTGGCCTGTTGCTGGAATATGCCGCCGACGTGCGCGATAGCGGGGCTTCACTCGACGAGACGGCCGCTTGGATTGAGGAGCATAAACTCAACCTGCACCACTGGTTCTTCTCGACCGATCTGTCGAGCTACCTGCGCGGCGGTCGCATTTCGGCCGCGAGCGCGATCATCGGCACGGCGCTTAAGATTTGCCCGCTTATGACGGTCGATTGCGAAGGTAAGCTGTCGCCACGTGAGAAGATTCGCACTAAGAAGCGCGCGATTTCCGAGATGGCTAAGACCATGATGGCACACGTACAGGACGGTGCAGATTATTCGGGTAAGTGCATCATGTCGCAGTCGGCGTGCCGCGAGGATGCCGAGGCGGTCGCGGCGCTGATTGAGGAACAGGTTCCGCAGCTTAAAGGCAAGATTGAGATCAATGACATCGGTACTCTGATTGGCTCGCATACCGGACCTGGTACGGTGGCGCTCTTCTTTATGGGCGACAAGCGCGTGGATTAACGTTCGTGGGCTGGCTGACAGTTTTAACCGCTGCGCCTGTCCCTCCTGACATTCGATAACAGAAAGGGCCCGTTCCGTTGTTTGTGGAGCGGGCCTTGCTGTTGCGGCTAGCGTTTCTTTCCGCGGAAGAAGAAGCCGTGCAGTGATGGCTTAAGGCCGCGGTTGGCGCGATGCTCCTCGACACGCTCGTGGATCGAAGCGACGCGTTCGATAACCTCGTCGGGAATCGGCACGTCGGGATTCATGTTCTCGACCTGGCTGACCTCGGCGGCGGCGACCTGGTCGATAATGGGCACATCGTCGCGCGAGATGACGGGCGTGGCGTCTTCTTTCATCTTGCGGTAGCGCTGCATCATGTCGGTCTGTAGCTGCTGGGCCGAAGGCGGCGTCCAAATGATGGCGTTGGCGCCGGCGGCGATGGTCTCGCGGATGCTCTCGGGTGTTTTGCCGCCCGGTGCGATGAGCGGCAGGTTGGGATAGTGCTCGCGCAGTTCACGTAGGACCTGGGGCGTGTTTTTGCCGGCGGCGATGTTGAGAATCTTGGCTCCGGCGCGCACTTTGGCATGCGCATCATCGTCGCAACGTACGACTGTGGCGATGACGGGGATGTCGGCGATGTTGGTGATGTGCTCGACCATCTCGGCAGTGGCGGGGGAGTTGACCACACAGCCCGCCGCGCCCTGCATCTCGGAGACGGCTGCCATCTGTACGGAGCGCTTACCGGTCGTAGTTCCGCCGCCCACGCCTACAAAGACCGGGCACTCGGCGACAGTCAACAGCGCCTGCGTAATGGCAGGCTGTGGCGTGAAGGGGTAAACGGCAAAGACGGCATCGGCGTTGGAGTTGCGGATGACCGCCACGTCGGTGGTGTAGATAAGCGACTTGATGCGACGGCCGAAGAGCGTAAAGCCGCTGGCCTCCTCGATCTCGTCGGGCATGCGGAGGGCCGCCTTGCGCAGACGCCCGTCGATGGGCAGCGGCTCCATGGGGAGCATTCCGTTGGGGGTCACGGCTACCTGGGGCTCGGTGAACTCGTCTGCGAGCTCGACCTCGGAAAAATCGACCGAGGCGACGATTTCCTCGTGAACCTCGGCGGGAACATCGATGGGGGCCTGGTCGTTAGTCGCGGCAGGCGCGTCGAAGGAACTGGTGCCGACAAAGGCGTCGACGCGCTCGTTCAAATCGTTGAGAGTATCCATGGGGGCTCGATTCTATGCGATGGTGGCCGGCAGGGTGCCGGCAGCGTTGTGCTTGCTAAATCGTTTGACGAGTTGATTTTTCCCCGCCGCGCCATCCGTTAGACCGAAAGGCCGGCGAACGTGAAGGAGCTGTGGTGGCGGGTATTGAGGTGCTATCTTGAATGTCCCGTTTAAAAGAGAGGTGACGCGGTATGGAATTCACAGCAATGTTGGGCTCGATTGGCCTGTGTGTGGGCGCAATCGTTGCCGCCGCGATCATCTACTTGGTGGTCACGGCCATTAAGGGCAAAAGAGCCGAGCGCAAGGAACGCGAGGCGCTTAAGCAGCACCGTGACCAGCAGGACAAGCGCGCACAGAGATAGTTTGTTGAGTTTTGAATCCGTGCGCTAGCTGCGTTTTCGGATCAGGGCGATGTAGAAGCCCTCAAAGTCGCGGCTGGGCGGAATGGTCAGCGTGCCGGGCATTCCGTTGGCGACGGACGAGACGTGGCCGGCGGCGATGGCCTCGGTGAGGGCGTTGCACTCGACGCGCGGCTCTTCGCCAGCTTCCTGAGCACGGCGCGTTTCACTTTCGCTCGGCGTGCCGTCGAGGGGGATAAGCTCGCAGTCCATGTGCTTGTCGAGGGCCTCTTGCAGGGCGTCCTCGTTTTCCTGCGGCAAGATCGAACAAGTCGAATAGACGAGCGTGCCGCCCGGTTTGAGGGCTCCCATGGCGCGGTCCAGAAGTGCTCGCTGCGAGCGGGCGCACTTGCCGAGCAACTGCTCGGTGAGGCCGCGCAGACTCTTTTCGTTGTCGCTGATGACGGTGCCCGTGCCGGTGCAGGGGGCGTCGAGCAGGATGCGGTCAAAGCGGAAGAACTCGTCGAGCTCGCGTGCGTCGATGCGCATGACGGGCACGTTTTTTGCGCCTTGGCGGTGGAGGTTGGCTTCGAGCTTCTCGGCGCGGGGAATGCTCATCTCGCAGGCCGTGAGGTGTGCCTGGCCCTGGGTGAGGGCGGCGATCTGCGTCGTCTTGCCACCGGGGGCCGCGCACATGTCCAGGATGTCCTCGCCGGCCTGAGCGCCCAGGACCAACGGCGGCATCATGGACGACAGACTTTGCAAGTAGATCTTGCCGTCGCGGTAGATGTCGAGGTCCCACAGGTCGGAAACCTGGGCCTCGGGCAGGATGAAGGCGTCCGGATACCAGGTAACGGTTTGGTGCGCGATGCCGGCCTCGTCGAGTGCGGCAGCGATGTCTTCGGCGGTCGCCTTGAGCGTGTTGGCGCGCAGTGTGACTGGGCGCGTGGCCGCAGCGCCAAAGCCTTCGATCATGAGCTCGGCATCGGCGGGTGCATAGGCGCCGGCGACCGTGTCGACCATGAAGCGCGGCAGGTCGGTGGCGCAGGGAAGGGCGGCAAGCTGGTCGGAAAGCTCGGTAGCGGCAAACTGCCTGAGCTTGAGCTCGGGCTTAACCTGCTTTTTCTGCTTACGACGACGCTGCTTGGACATCCGTCTTTCCTTCCCATTCCATTAAAAGTAGTCAATTTGGGACGGGGCTATTTTAGCTACCCGTCCGTTTCGGCAGGCGTTGTAGTTAAATTTGGGACGGGGTAGCTAAAATAGCCCCGTCCCAAATTGACTACTCTGCCTTGGCGTTGGCCTAGTACTGGCTCTCGTGCTTGCTGAAGAAGTCGAAGCGCGGGGGCAGCGGCTTCACGCGGTGCTCGCCGGGCTTCTCGCCCAGGCTCTCCACGAACTCGTCCGTGGAGGCAAAGATGTTGTCCCAGCTAAAGAAGGCGACGGGGTCGACGTCGAAGTACTCGCAGATGAGCTCGCAGCCGGCCGGCACAATACCGTGCATCAGGACGGTCGCCACGCGCAGCTCGGTAAAGGCGTCGACGAGGGCCTGCGTCATCGCGGCGTTTGCCTCATTACCCTCGAGCTTGTTGGCGGCCTTGGAGGCGTCGCTCCAGCGCTTGTTGGCGGCGCGCAGGTAGTCGTCGCACACGGCAAGCGCGCGGTGCGTCTCGAACTTGTACATGGCCTGCTCAAAGGCAAGGGCTGCCTGCTCGGTAGCCTCGACCACGGCGGCAGAGGCGGCACCGGCGGGGATGCAACCGTTGCGGTAGGGGCTCTCGTCGCCTTCCTTGACGGCGACGCCGTAGAAGCAGCTGCGGGCCAGGCGGTTGAACACGCCGGTCAGCAGCGCGCTCTCCTTAAGGGCCGGATCGATGACGCGCTTGTCGTCGCAGGCGCGCACCTCGTTGCCGTCCTTGTCCTTGCCGGTCACGCGCGTGTCGTATGCCTTGGGGCTAAAGCTCACCGGCTTCTCGGACAGGCCGAGCGACAGCCAGTGCGCGCGCATCTGCTCGCAGGTGTAGTGGTTGAGCAGGTCGTCTGCCGGCGGGGGAGGCGTCTGCGAGGACGAGCTGGCCTTTTTGCCCATGTAGAGCAGGTGGTAGCAGGCGCTGACGGTGCTCTGCGTGAGGTTCCAGCCCAGGGCCTCCCACATGGCGGTCTGCGCGATGCAGTAGAAGTAGATGTTGTCCTGACCGATAAACTGGTAAATCTGAGCGTCGTCAGAGCACCACCAGTCGCGCCAGTCGAGCGAGCTGTGCTGGTAGGTGGGCGCGGGCACTTGCGTGGAGTCGGCAGCGGGCTCGCCCATGAGAGCGGCATCCTGGGCGGCGACACCCTCGGTCACGCCGGCGGCCTTGGCATCGCGCGCGAGCACGGTACGCGTATAGCTGATGGGCGCCCACAGACTCTCGGGCCAGCACCAGCAGGTGACGTCGGAGACGCCGTCGACCTGGGGCACCGGAACGCCCCAGTCGATGTTACCGGTGATGCGGAAGGGCACGAGCGCCTTGCCGCTGCGGAAGCGCACGCCGCCGTTGGCGAGCACCGCGTGGGCGTCGTCGCGCTCCTTCCAGCTGGGGAAGGTGACGGTAAAGCTGCTCTTGTTGCCCTCGGGCTCCAGCACGGTGTGCTCGGGAAGCTGATCCTCGACGGCATCGAAGGCCTCGCGGAACTTGTTCTGGATATAGAGCTGAGCCGGCAGCAGCCACTCCTCCATGGTCTTGGAGACCACGGAGCGAACCTGCGGGTTCTGGGCTAGCTTGGAGGTATAGGTCTTCATAAAGTCGAGGTAGGCCGGCAGGTCAAAGTAGAGGTTGTCGACCGGGCGCAGCTCGGGCACCTCGCCGGTGAGCTGGCTCTTGGGCGCGATGAGCTCCTCGGGCTCAAACTGGTGGCCCAGGTCGCACTCGTCGGCATAGGCCTTCTCGGACTTGCAGCCCTGGATGGGGCAGCGGCCGATTACCTGACGGCCGTTGAGGAACGTGCCGGCCTTGGCATCGTAGAACTGCAGCGTGGAGCGCTTGGAGATGGTGCCCTGCTCGTGCAGGCGCTTGATAATCTCGGCGGTCACCTCGTTGTGAATCTGCGCAGCCGGCTCAAGGCCCGAGCCGCCGTAGATATCGCAGCTGATGTTGTAGTTGTTGAGGGTCGCTGCTTGGCGGGAGTGATTGGACTCGACGTACTCGTTAATGGACTTGTCGTAGCCCTCGTTCTCCTTGAGCTTGCGGTAGCTCTCCATGATGGGCGAGCCGTAGCAGTCGGTGCCCGAGGTGAAGATGACGTTCTCGCGGCCCAGACGGTCGCGCAGGAAGCGGGCGAAGAAGTCGGCCGGGACAAAGACGCCGCCGACGTGGCCAAAGTGAAGGCCCTTGTTGCCGTAGGGCTCGCCGGCGGTAACGATGGCGCGGCGAGGCCAGCTGGGACGGTCGTTCATGGAGTATTTGGATGCCATGGGACTCCTTCGCATATGGTGAGGGCGCGGCCGGGCGCGGGGCTCGGCGGCGCGGTGGTCAATTCGTGCATATCGTTCGACATTATCGCACATGCGGGCGGGTGCGTGGCAGGGGCGCTATCCTAAGATGCCATGAATGAGATTTCCAACATACATGCGTTTGAGGACGAGGATTTTCTGCACGCTTGCTTCGTGTGGGGGATGGTCGTAGTCGGCGTGTTTGCCGCGTGCCTGGTGCCAGTGTTTATGCTGCTGGGCGGGCCTGCAGACTTGGATGCGGCTGACGCGGGCGGCTGGATGGCTGTCGTGGGCTGGATAGTCGGCTTGGCTGCGGTTTCTGCGGCGTCATTTGCCGTGCACGAGCTGGTGCACGGTGTGTTTTTTAAGCTGCTGGCGCCTGCGGGCGCGCAGGTGACCTTTGGGGCGAATCGCGAGACGGCGATGATCTATGCCTGCGCCGAGGGCGTTGTGTATTCGCGCCGGCGGTACATGGCGGTTTGCCTGGCGCCGACGGTTGTTGTGACGGCGGCGTTTGCCCTGGGGTTTGCGTTTTCGGGCTATCCGCTGCTGTGCTACCTGGCGGCCGGCTTGCATTTGTCGGGCTGTGTGGGCGACTGGTATTACGTGCGGACCATTTTGCGCGACCGCCGCATTGTCGCCTGCGAGGACACGTCCTTCGGCGTGCGCTTTTTCGCAAAGTAGTCTTTTTGGAATGATTTTTCTGGGACGGGGATTAAAAAATCATTGCGGGAGAGGAGATGTTGATGAAGCCGTTGTTGTTGCACGCTTGCTGCGCACCGTGCTCGCTTGAGCCGGTCCGCCTGCTGCGCGAGGAGGGGTTTGAGCCCACAATCTGCTGGACCAACCCCAATATTCAGCCGCACGATGAATGGCAGCGTCGCCTGGACGAGCTGCGCCGGTGGTGTGCCGAAGGCGGCATCGAGCTCATCGAGGCGGGGGAGGACCGGGAGCGCTGGGAGGCCGGCGTGGCCCCGCTGGGCGCCGATCGAGCCCGTCGCTGTCGCGCATGCTATGCCCTGCGTCTGGCCGAGGCGTGCCGTGTGGCCCAGGAGCGCGGGTTTGAGTTTGTGGGCACGACGCTCGCCGTCTCGCCGTACCAGTTGTTCGAAACCTGCAATGATGTGTTGGAGCGTCTGGCTGCTGCCCGCGGTCTCACTCCGGTGATTCGCGATTTTCGTCCGTATTACCCCGAGGCGACGCGTCGCTCGCGCGAGCTGGGTATGTATCGGCAGAATTACTGCGGCTGCCGATTCTCGGCCGTCGAGGCGGCCATGGACCGCGCTCGCATCCGCGACGAGCGCAAAGCGTCCAAAAAGTAGTTCTTTTGAGCTGGCAGCCTGCTAGGATGTAGAACGGACTTTGGCTATATAAGGAGTATCCGACGTGTCTATGCGTACCGATGATTTTGACTACAACCTTCCTGAGGAACTGATTGCCCAGGCTCCTGCCGAGCCGCGCGACTCCTGCCGCCTGCTGGTGGTGGATCGCAAGGGCTCCCAGGCGGGAACGCCGCTGGAGCACGGCGGTACCGTTGAGCACCGCATCTTCCGCGACATCATCGACTATATCGAGCCTGGCGATGTGCTCGTCATCAACAAGACGCGCGTGATGCCGGCCCGCCTGATCGGTCGCAAGGAGGGCTCGGGCGGCGTGGTCGAGACGCTGCTGCTCAAGCGCCGCGAAGATGTTGACCCGCTGGGCCACGTTTGGGAGTGCCTGGTCAAGCCGGGTAAGCGCCTGAAGCCCGGTGCTCAGATTGAGTATCGCGCCGGTGGCGCCCATGCGCCCGAGGGGGCTCCCGTGGTGCTGACGGCCGAGGTCATCGACTTTGTCACCGATAGCCGCGGCGGCCGCCTGGTGCGTTTTGAGCCGGCCGGTTGCAATGCCGCCGGCGAGCCGCGCACGCTCGACGAGGCCATCCATGCTGCCGGCCACGTGCCGCTGCCGCCCTACATTACCGATTACGAGGGCGATCCCGAGAAGTACCAGACCGTCTACGCCATGAAAGAGGAACACTCGGCTGCAGCTCCCACGGCGGGTCTGCACTTTACTCCCGAGCTCATGGCCGCTATCGAGGCCAAGGGTGCGAAGTTTGCCGCCGTCGAGCTCGAGGTGGGCATCGATACCTTCCGCTTGGTGGAGGAGGACGACCCCACGCAGCACGTCATGCACACCGAGCGCTACCACGTGTCGCAGGAAGTTGTCGACGCCGTGCATAAGGCGAAAGCCGAGGGTCATCGTGTGATCGCCGTCGGCACCACCGCCGTGCGCTCGCTCGAGAGCGCGTTTGACGCAGAAGCCCCGGTGTTCGATCCGGCCGTGACGGCGCGCTATTTTGAGGGCCGCGAGGACGGGGCCGACACGCTCGGCCGCGGCGACATCGTGGTGCGCGAGAACGCGACAACGCAGCTCTACCTTATGCCCGGCTCGACCTATCACGTGGTCGACGCGCTGATCACGAACTTCCACGTGCCGCGCTCCACGCTCATGATGCTCGTAAGCGCACTTGCCACCCGCGACCAGATTATGGATGCCTACGCCGCCGCCATCGAAGAGCGTTACCGCTTCTTCAGCTTTGGCGACGCGATGCTCATTCAGTAGGTTACGGCGTTTTACAAACGCCGTAACCGGTCGACGCTGCAAACCCGCCAGAGCGGCAATCTGCCTTTCAACTTCGGCGGCATGACCAGGAAGGTTCCGCCGTTCTGCCGAACGGTGGACCGGGCGACGCTGCGCGGGCCGCATTTGGACAATCTGACGTTCAACTTCAAGGGCGCGACCAGAAGGTCAGCGCCCTTTCGTTTCACG
>CAVFEY010000025.1:28612-32973 GCA_963621725.1 Firmicutes bacterium AF25-13AC | reverse complement strand
GACGGAACCCTGGGCGCGGTGAGCGGTGCCGAAGGCATCGAGAACGAAGACGTCACCATAGGAAGCGAGCTTCTTGGCGATCTCGGGATCGTTCTTCTTCTCACGCTTATCGAAGCGGACGTTCTCGAGAACGAGAACCTTGCCCGGCTCGACGGCAGCGACAGCCTCGGCAGCCTTCTCGCCGTAGGTGTCGGCGACAAAGGCAACGTCGAGACCAGAGAGCTCAGCGAGCTTCTTGGCGACGGGCTCGAGGGACAGCTCGGGCTGGAAGCCGGTGCCATCGGGACGGCCGAGGTGGCTCATGAGGATGACGCGAGCGTTGTGCTCAACGAGGTAGTTGATGGTGGGCAGGGCAGCCTTGATACGGGTGGTGTCGCCAACGACGCCATCCTTGATAGGCACGTTAAAGTCAACGCGGACGAGAACGCGCTTTCCGTCGACATCGATGTCGCGGACGGTCTTCTTGGTAAAGGCCATGTTTGCTTCTACCTTTCGTACGTGTCTGCCTCCCATTACGGCAGACGATTTCTTATAAAAAGGGCGCGACCCTAGGGTGTAAGCCCTATAAGGCCGCGCCCTTCTTTAGACGCTCAACGAGCTATTCGCTAAAAGCTAAATTAAGCAACGAACTTCTCGAAGTACTTGATGGTGCGGACCATCTGAGAGGTGTAGGAGTTCTCGTTGTCGTACCAAGAGGTGACCTGAACGAGGGTCTGGCCGTTGCCGAGGTCAGAGCACATGGTCTGAGTGGCGTCGAAGATGGAGCCGTGGGTCTCGCCGACGATGTCGCGGGAGACGATCTGGTCCTCGTTGTAGGCGAAGGTCTCGGGGATGGTCTCGGCGTAGGCCTTCATGGCAGCGTTGACCTCGTCGACGGTGACCTTCTTGTCAACGACGGCGTAGAGGTTGGTCAGCGAGCCGGTCGGCGTCGGGACGCGCTGGGCGGCACCGATGAGCTTGCCGTTGAGCTCGGGGAGAACCAGGCCGATGGCCTTGGCAGCGCCCGTGGTGTTCGGGACGATGTTCTCGGAGCAGGCGCGGGAGCGACGGAAGTTGCCCTTGCGCTGCGGGCCGTCGAGCGGCATCTGGTCGCCGGTGAAGGCGTGGATGGTGGTCATGATGCCGGACACGATGGGAGCGAAGTCGTTCAGACCCTTGGCCATCGGGGCGAGGCAGTTGGTGGTGCAGGAAGCAGCGGAGATGATGTTGTCCTCAGCGGTCAGCGTCTCATGGTTGACGTTGTACACGATGGTGGGCAGATCGCTGCCGGCCGGAGCGGAGATGACGACCTTCTTGGCGCCAGCGTTGATGTGGGCCTGAGCCTTAGCCTTGCTGGTGTAGAAGCCGGTGCACTCGAGAACGACGTCGACGTCAAGGTCGCCCCAAGGCAGGTTGTTAGCGTCGGCCTCCTTGTAGATCTTGATCTCCTTGCCGTCAACGGTGATGGAATCCTCGCCAGCAACGACCTCGTGATCGCGAGCGTAGTTGCCCTGCGTGGAGTCGTACTTCAGCAGGTAAGCGAGCATATCGGGAGAGGTGAGGTCGTTGATAGCGACGATCTCGGAGCCCTCATGACCGAACATCTGACGGAAAGCCAGACGACCGATGCGACCGAAGCCGTTAATAGCAACCTTTACTGCCATTGTGTCTCCTTTCGTAAGGCCCCCGCGAGCTACAGCGCCCGCCGTTGAGGCCCACAAACTAACCACTCGCCTAATATACCTTTTTTTTGACTTGAATTTCACGAGAATGCTCGAAATTGAAAATCAAATTTACGTTAAAACGTTTTAAAGACTAAAATAGCAGCTAAATCCATATATAAGTCGTTACTTCAAACTACCTGTTTGCTTCAATGAGCTTTTCAAGCCGTAAAACACGATGGTAGAGGGCTGACTTCGACAAGGGAGGGTCAGCCATCTCCCCCAAATCACGCAGCGACAGATCAGGATAGCGCTCGCGCAGGTCGCAAAAGACCGCCAAGGCATCCGGAAGCGCATCGCGAAGGCCACGCTGCTCGAGCTCATCGATAAGCGCAAGCTGATGTTGGGCAGCACCGGCGCTTCTGGTCTGGTTGGCGAGCTCGGCATTCACGCGACGGTTCACATCGTTCTTAACCAACTTGACCGCGCGCGCCTCCTCAATCTCGGCAACGCTGCGCTTGGCACCAATCAGCTTTAATAGATGCTCGATTTCCTCGGCGCTCTTAATGTACACGGCATATGACCCCCGCCGTGCATTAACACGAGCATGGACCCCAATCTGCTCCAACAGATCGCAAAGTCCCTTGGCATATTGCTCGCCCTGCACAGCGATCTCCAGATGAAAATCGCCGCGTGGATCGGCCACGAAGCCGCCCGCGATGAGCGCGCCGCGGATGTAGGCAAGCCTGCAGCAGGGACGGGCAACGATGTGCCGGGGAACACCAGCGACGAGCCCTCCCCTGCGGTCTAGAATGCCCAGCAGCACCAGAGCCTTGTCCAGGTCGGGTTGATCGGGCAGGGTAATGAGATAGTTACGGACCTTATGCAAGACCGATTTACGAACGGTGAATTCCGTTTTGAGCTTAAGGATGCGATGCGTCAGTGTGATCATCGTGCGCGCGACGGCACCCGTCTCGGTCGCGACCGTCAAACGATACCGCCCGGAGCCGGCCAGCGAAAGTGTACCGCTCACACGCGTCAGGGCGGCAAGCGTCGACAAATCGCAGTATTCACATTCGGGTTCGCAGCGCGCGAGCTCGTCACGCACCTCGGCGGTAAACGACATGCAGACCTATGCTTTCGTGTTGGCGCGCGACAGGTCGCGATGGGAAATGCTCACGTGATATTGGGCGCCTTCCAAATAACGTGCCGTGGCCTCGGCGATGGCAACGCTGCGGTGTTGACCGCCCGTGCAGCCGATGGCAATAGAAAGCTGTGGCTTGCCCTCCGCGATATAGCCGGGCATGACTGTATCGAGCAGCTGTGTCCAAGCCTTCCAGAACTCCTGGGTCTTGGGATGGTCCAGAACAAAGTCAGAGACTTTCTTATCGAGACCGGTCATGGTGCGCATCTCGGGATCGTAGAACGGATTGGGCAGGAAACGAACGTCGATCATAATGTCCGCCTCGACGGGCATGCCGTGCTTAAAGCCAAACGAGAACACGTGAACGTCCATGAGCTGCTGGTCGGACAGCTCGGAGAACGCCATGCGCAATTTGTTGCGCAGGGCAGAGGTGCGCAAGCGGCTCGTATCGATAATCATATCGGCTCGATCGCGCACGCCCTGCAGCTGCAGGCGCTCGCGCTGAATCGCATCGGCCGTAGTCTCCCCCGGCTTGGCAATGGGATGGCGGCGGCGGTTTTCGCTATAACGACGGATCAGCACCTCGTCAGAGGCCTCGAGAAACACGATGTCACAGCTCATCTCGCGCTCCTCGAGTGCGGCAACGGCATCGAGCAGCTCATCGAACAAGCCCTGGCTGCGCAGGTCGCAGGTGACGGCAAGATGCCTGCCCACGCCCGTATTGATGCCGACGAGTTCGGCAAGCTGGGCGATCAGACGCGGAGGCAAGTTGTCGATGCAAAAGTAGCCCATGTCCTCGAACACATGCATGGCCTGCGTTCGGCCCGATCCAGACATTCCGGTGATGATGACGATATCGGGGATGCGCTCCGAGCGCTCCGCCGCATCCATAGCATCTCCCTTTTGCATGTGCGCCTCCTAAAACAAGCGCGGGACCCGGCCAGCGGATCCCGCGCGATCAATTGCCTTTATTGAGTATACCGCCCCAAGCGGATACGAGACCTGTCTTACGCCTCAAGCGCAGCCTTGAACCAACTTGTAATACTCGTGGGGTGCGTGATGGCGGTGCCGACGACAACGGCCCAGGCGCCCGCATCAATCGCGGCGCGGGCCTCCTCGGGCGTGTGCACGCGGCCCTCGCAGATGATGGGAAGACCGGGGAATTCCTCGGTCGCCTGACGCAGGAGCGGCAGATCGGGGCCATCGGCCATGGTGCAGTCGATGGCGGCGACACCGTGAGAAAGCGTGGTGGATACCAGGTCGAAGCCCATATCAACCGCACGGCGAATGTCCTCGATGGTGGCGCAATCCGCCATCAGGAGCACACCCTCCTCGTGCAGCGGGCGGAAGGTATCCTCGACCGTCTTGCCATCGGGGCGCGGACGATCGGTGGCGTCGATCGCCACGATATCGGCACCGGCAGCAACGCAGGCGCGAGCGTGACGCAGCGTCGGCGTGATGTAAACGCCCTCGTGCCCATCCTTCCACAGGCCGATAACAGGAACCTCACAGCGACCCTTAATGGCGGCAATGTCGGCAAGGCCCTGGCAGCGAATGGCGGCGGCGCCGCCGAGCTC
>CAVFEY010000025.1:0-28602 GCA_963621725.1 Firmicutes bacterium AF25-13AC | reverse complement strand
ATTTGAGCCATGGTCTCGGGCGTACGAAGCGGCTCGCCCATATACGCCTGAACGCTCACGACGAGCTTGCCCTTCAGGGATTGAATCAAAGGATCGACGGTCATAAGGCTGTAACCTTTCTCAGAACAGCCTCCCGAGGCGTGTTGTCTCGGGAGGCTCCTACAGAAGATACGTTTACTTCAACGAGGCAAGAAGATGCTCAGCGGCACCGATGAGCGGAGCATCGCCCTCCAGAGAACCGATGAGGATCGGCGTGTCCTGAAGCGGATCGAGCGCCTGGCTGGCATAGCCCTCGTGTACCGAATCCTTCCACGTCTGTGAACGCCAATCGGGACCTTGGTGAATCACGCCACCCGAAAGCACGATGACCTCAGGGTCCAGGATGTTAGCGAGCGAGCCCAAGCTGGCACCCAGCGCAAAACCGGCGTCATGGATGACCTCGGTCGCCTTTGCGTCGCCCGCACGGCACAGGTCGTTCACATCGCGACCGACCGAAGGACGGCTGGGGTCGACGCGACCAAAACGCTCATCGTACATACGACCAATGGAAGTGCCCGAAGCAACCGATTCAAGATGGCCGGAACGCCCGCAGGCACAGGGAATGCCGGCGGCAGCCGAGCACTCGATGTGGCCCATATGGCCGGCAGCACCATGGAAGCCTTGCATCACGCGGCCGTTCTCGACATATGCGCCGCCGATGCCCGTACCGATGCCAAGACACAAGACGGAGAACTTGCCCTTGCCGACGCCCCAGTGGGCCTCGCCCAGAGCATGAGCCTGCACGTCGCCTACAACGGCAACGGGAAGACCGAGGTCCTCGCGCAGACGCGGCCCCAACTGAACGCCGGACCAGCCGGGCATGATCTCATTGGCATACGCGATGGCGCCCGTCTTGGGATCGACGACGCCGGCGGCACCGATACCGACGCCAAGGACCTCGACATCGGGATTCGCCTCGAGAGCAGCCTTGATGGACGCCTCGATACGCTGGAAGACGGCCTCGCCGCCCTCCTGGGCCTCGGTAGGAACCTCGGCCTCAAAAACGGGATGGGGCACGCTACCGTCAGCCGGGTACTCCATGATGGCGGTCGCAATCTTGGTGCCGCCGATATCAACGGAGCAAATGTACTTGTTCTCCATGTCGCTCTCCTTAGGAGATAAAAAACAACTACAGGAAATGAAGGCTGCGTTATCGCCGCAGCTTGGTAAAGGTTTCCCGGGTGCCCGAGGTTGGGGTGAAAGCGGTCGGGCGTTTACCTAATGGGTCACGCTCGACCGCTTGAGCCCCAAGATCGGGTGCCCGGGGAAGCTTTACAGGAGACCGTTGTCCTGGAGGACCTTCTTAATCGCCTCGACGTTCTCGCCGGTCATGGCCTTCACCGGGCGCGGCATGGTCGGGCTGTCGAAGATGCCCATGAGGTTCATAGCGGTCTTGAAGGCGCCGACGCCACCGGCATAGCCCTGGACGCCCGAGGTGACATCCCAAATGTGCGAAATCTCATTGAGGCGATCCTGCTCGGCCTTGACGGTAGCCCAGTCACCAGCCTGAGCGGCCTTCCACTGACGCACGTAGCCCTCGGGCTCAACGTTGGCGAGACCCGGGACGGAACCGTCGGCGCCACCGAGGTAGGCGCCGTCGACAACAACCTCGTGACCGGTGAGAATGCTCATCGGATGGCCGTTCTTCTCGTTCTCCTGAACGAGGTAGCGGAACGAGATGTCATCACCCGAGGAATCCTTGACGCCGGCCAGAACGCCCTCGGCGCCGAGCTTGGCAAGGAGCTTCCAGGGGAGCTTGGTGTGAACGCAGACGGGAATGTCATAGGCAAAGATGGGCAGGTCGAGCTCCTCGTGCAGGATGCGGAAGTGCTCCTCAACCTCGGTCATGCCCTGCAGGGCATAGAACGGGCAGGTGGCGACAAGCGCATCGGCGCCCAGCTCCTGGGCGACCTTGCCGTGCTCGATCATGCGCTCGGTCTCGGTATCGATGATGCCGACCAGAACGGGAACGCGGTGGTCGACGATACGGACGGCCTCGGCGATGATCTGACGGCGACGCTCGTCGGTGGAGAAGACGACCTCGCCCGAGGAGCCCAGGAAGAACAAGCCATCGACGCCGGCATCGATCATGCGGTTGATGCTGCGCTCAAAGGAGGCAACATCGAGCTGGTGGTCTTCGGTATCGGGAACAACGACGGGAGGGATAACGCCGGTGAATTTCTGAGTTGCCACAAGAATCTCCTTAGTTGTCTGGCGGGCAGCCCTATGCCGCCCACTCTTGTTGGCAGTGTCCAGGCCGTCTAGGCCAAAGAACACGGGTAGAACGTTTGGTTAAAGAAGTCGACGACTTCGTTTTCGAACGCATTGATGCGCTCGTGAGCGTATTTTGCATAGATGATATGCCTCCGGTCACACTCAAGACCGTTGAATACGGCAAACTGATCCTTGGGATCGCTCACGGTATCCATAAGCGATGTGCCCATGAGCACCGATCCGCGCACCCGAGACGACAGCGCCTCGAGGCCGCCAGGAAGCGGATTGGCAACCGCCGTGCAGGCGAGGCCCCGCTCGTCCAGAGCAGAAACCGCCAGCGCGACTCCGCCGCCAAGACCCTCGCCCCATGCAAAGATGCGGTCGGGGTCCATGCCATCAAGATTGCGCGCCACCTTCGCCAGCGCGCAACCCCAACGGACGCGCTCGACAAAAGCGGGCGAAGAAATCCCCCGCTGCAGGTCGTCCGCACCAGCAACATCGTCATCCAGCGCGAGGACGGCATACCCCATGGCGGCAAATCTCGTCATGTGATGCCAGCCGCGCACAGGCCGATCGATGTCGTGGAACATCAGGCACAGCGGCACGCGCTCAGATACTCGGGCACGACCGACAGGCTCGATCAAACGAGCGTGAATCGCATCGTCACCGAGCTCAAAGGAGACCTCCGAGTAACGGGCGCAGGGGTTAACAAAGTCAATCGCCGTAATGGCCAGGCCTTGAATCTCAAGATTCGAAGCGCATGTCTCTAAATCAGAAACATCTGCATGGACATCACCGCGCCAGTCCCGATATTCTGCGAGCCTTGACGAAACCGTTCCAGGAATTCCCACGAGCCCGGGGACAATCAGCTCATTGACATTGCTCTCGCACTTAGACATGAGCCTCCCCTCCCTTGCAGAAAAACGGAATGATCAGATCGTCAAAATCCTGAATCTCCTCGTGACCAAAGCCTTCAAAGAACTCATGACGCTTTTCACAGGTCAGGTTGTTATAGACCGCAAACTGCGTCGCTGGCGGGCAGACGATATCGGCTGTGCCGGTGCCAAACAGCACGGGGCATTTGACCATAGGGGCAAAGTTCTTGGAATCGAAGTACGCCAGCTTGGCATAGGCTTCGTCAATACGAGTCGAGTCCTCGTCAAACCAGCGAGACCAATAGCGCAGGCCCTCGTAGGCAATGTCGTCTGCATCCAAATCCCAGACCAGGCGAAAATCTGACAGGAAGGGATAGAGGATGGCGGCGCGATTGATAAGCTCGCTGTTAAGTGCACAGGTCGCAATGCCCAAACCGCCGCCCTGAGACGCGCCGTTCACAAACACACGGGCAAGATCGATGCCCTCGAGCTCGCGAACGATGCGGCACAGGATGCGAATATCTTGGTGCAAGCGGACATAGTAGAGGTTGGCCGGGTCGCCGTCGATACCGGCGACGATATGGCCCGCGACCGTTGTGCCCTCAAATCCACCAATGTCCTCGGAGGGACCTCCTTGGCCGGGGCAGTCGAGGGCGATGAGTGCCATGCCCATGCCCGCAAACGACGCCTGCTCAAACCAGCTGCGGCTTGCACCCGGATACCCATGGAACTGAAGTACCAATGGCACGGGCTCGTCCGAGACGAGTTTAAGGTACTTGGCATGCAGGCGCGCGCCACACATGCCGGTATACCAGAGGTCGAAAAGCTGGCAGGTCGCGGCATCGGCGACCGATGCCGTCTCGATCGCATAGTCAAGCCCGACGGCGTCGGCCTCGGCCATGCGATCCTTCCAAAAGAGATCGAAATCTGATGGACGGGGCATGGCGCCTCGATATTCACCAAATTGATGTTGTAGCTCCTGAGCACTTGGCATGGCTCGTGAACCCAACCTTTCGAAATCGCAACGGAGGTGCGCCCGGCAAGGGAACCGGGCGCACGGGAGGGAAAGCGAGGCTACTCGCCGAGCTTGGGATGCAGCAGCGACGGCGCAGCGCCGAGCAGCATCTTGGTGTAGGGGTCCTGGGGGTGCTGGAAGACCTGCTTGGCCTCGCCCTGCTCGACGATCCTGCCGCCATTCATAACGATGATGTCGTCAGAGATATAGCGGACCGTCTGGATGTCATGGCTGATGAACACCATGGCCAGGCCGAGCTCCTTCTTAAGGTCGGTCAACAGGTTCAGAATCTGTGCGCGGACCGAAACGTCCAGAGCCGAGGTGGGCTCGTCGGCGATGATGGCATCGGGGTTCAGCGACAGGGCACGGGCAATTGCGACGCGCTGACGCTGGCCGCCCGAAAGCTGACCGGGAAGAACCTCGGCGGCGGAGCTGGGCAGACCGGTGAGCTCCAGGAGCTCCTTGACGCGCTTCTCCTGCTCGGCCTCGGTACCCAGGTTGTGGACGCGCATGGGGTCGAGCAGCTGCTCGCGAACGACCATGCGGGGATTGAGCGCCGTGGCCGGGTTCTGGAACACGACCGAGATGACGCGACCCATGTGGCGACGGTCCTCGGCGGTACGTTTGGTAACGTCCTTGCCCTTAAAGTAGACCTTGCCGCTCGTGGGGGCCTGCAGGCCGCACATGACGTTGGCGGTGGTGGACTTACCGCAACCGGACTCGCCGACGATGCCGATCGTCTGACCGGGCATGAGCTTAATCGTTACACCCTGGACGGCGTGAACCAGGTTGGGGTGCAGAATCGAGCCGGTACGGGTCCTAAAGGTGACGTGGACGTCATCAAGGAAGATGATCGGCTCGACGCCGTTGACTGCGGTCTCGCTCATCTACATCACCTCCGCGTGAGGGGTCAAACCATTTGCCTTGAGCACCTCGTCGGGGAGCTCGGAATAGAAGTGCTCGGTGCCGGGCACGCGCTTGAAGACCGGACGGGTGTCCAGGCCAATACGCGGATGGCTCGAGCGGGGCGCGAAGCGATCGCCCTTGGGGAAATCGCGCGGGCTCGGAACGGCGCCGGGCACCTGGTGCAGGCGACCCGAACCGCTCTCGATGGACAGAACGGAACCCAGAAGACCGCGGGTGTACTCGTGGATCGGGTTGGTGAGCAGCTCCTTGGTGGGTGCCTGCTCGATAACCTGGCCAGCGTACATAACCGTGATGTTATGGGCAACCTCGGCGACCAGAGCCAGGTCATGCGAAACGAAGATCATGGCAAAGCCGAGCTTGGCCTGAAGATCGTTGAGCAGCTTGATGACCTGCTTCTGGACGGTAACGTCCAGAGCGGTCGTGGGCTCGTCGCAGATGACCAGCTTGGGATCGCGGGTAAGGGCCATAGCGATCAGGACACGCTGACGCTGGCCGCCGGAAAGCTCGTGCGGATAGCTCTCGAGCGTGCGCTTGGGATCGAGGCCGACAAGCTCCAGGAGCTCCTCGGCGCTGCGGGTTCCGCCGCGCTTGGTGAGCTGCTTCATCTGGGCAGAGATGAGCATGGAGGGATTAAGCGAGGACAGGGCGTCCTGATAGACCATAGCGATATCGGTACCGCGCAGGCCGAACCACTCCTTCTTGCTCATCTTGAGCAGGTCGCGACCCTCCCAGAGAACCTCGCCGGAAAGATGCTCGTCATCGTCGGTCAGGCCCATGATGGCCAGCGTGGTGATGGACTTACCGCAACCGGACTCGCCCACCAGGCCCATGGTCTGACCAGGACGAACGTCAAAGTTGACATGGTCGACGACGTTGATATCACCGTGATGCTCAAACTGGATGCAGAAGTCACGGACCGAGAGAATCGGCTCAACGGACTCGTCGGGCACGTGGCGATCGTCACGCTTGAGCTCGACATCGCGCAGGGCGCCAAGGCGAGCGGAGAGGGACTGGGCCTGCTCCTTGTAGGCGCGAACGGGGTCGGAGACCAGCAGGTCGGCCTCGCGACGCTTGGAGGAATCGGTCGGATCCAGGGCGGCGGAGGGGGCAGCGGCCATAGCGTCGGTAATGCCCTCGGAGAGGATGTTGAGCGCCAGGCAGGTGATCATGATGGCCAGGCCCGGGAACAGCGCCTGCCACCAACGGCCAGCGAGCACGCCGCCGCGGGCGTCGGCGAGGATGTTGCCCCAGGTAGCAGTGGGCTCCTGGATACCAGCGCCGATGAAGGTCAGCGAGGCCTCGAAGATGATGGCGTCGGCGACCAGGGTAACGGTGAAGACCATGATCGGGGCGATGCAGTTACGCAGAACATGCTTGATCAAAATCCACGGAGCCTTGGCACCGGAAACGATGACCGCGCGAACATAGTCCTCGCCGTACTCGGACACGATGTTGGCGCGCACGATACGGGCAATCTGCGGAGTGTACATAAAGCCGATGGCGAAGATGATCGACGGCACGGAGTTGCCCAGGATGGAGACGAAGACGGCCGCGAGGGCGATGCCCGGGATGGACATGATGATGTCCAAGATACGCATGATCGTCTCGGAGACGGCCTTGCGCGAAACCGCTGCAAGGGCGCCCACGACCGAGCCGCAGACCAGAGCCATGGCGGTGGCACCAAAGCCGATGATCAGCGAGTAACGACCACCGTAGAGCATACGCGACAGAATGTCGCGACCCTTATCGTCGGTACCGAAGATAAATCCGTTGCCGGGAGCCTGGCGAGCCGTAAAAATCTCGACCGGGCTATAGGGGGCAAGAAGGGGCGCCAGGATCGCAGTCAGGGCGACCAGCACCAGCACGACGGCGGCAATCTTAGAAGATAGCGTCATCTTCTTCCAGCCACCGAGCTTGAGCCCCTTGGAGGCAGCTTTCTCGAGCTGCTCGGTTTGCTTCTCTCGAATCTTTACCATAATCTACACCGTCCTGATGCGCGGGTTGATGAGCAGGTAGAGCATGTCAACCACGATGTTGATGATGATGAAGGCAAGAGCAACGACGATGACGACGCCCTGAACCAGGTTCGCCTCGTTGCCCTGAACGCCCTGCAGGATCGCGGTACCCATGCCGGGGAGGTTGAAGATGACCTCGATGACGACGGCACCGCCCATGAGGTAGCCGATCTTAAGACCGAGGGTGGTGACCGGGGTGATCAGCGCGTTGCGCAAAACGTTGATGCCGACGACGACCTTCTCGGGAACGCCGGCGCCGCGAGCCATACGGACATAGTCCTTATCGAGCTCCTCAACCATGGCCGTACGCACGATACGAGTCATCTGGCCCGTCAGCGGGAATGCCAGAGCGATAGCGGGCATAATCATGCGCGCCAAATAACCTCCCGGGTTGGTGGTGAAGTGAGGCAGAGCACCGGACGCCGGAAGCACCTTAAGGTAGGAAGAGAACAGCAGGATCAACAGAACGGCAAGCCAGAACGACGGGGTTGCCAAGCCGGCGATGGAGAAGACGCGGATCACTTGGTCCGGCCATTTATCGCGATACAGTGCCGCGATGACGCCGAGCAAAAACGAGACGACCGCGCCGATGGCAAGACCGATGAAGGTCAGCTGCATCGTGACGGGCAGGGCCGTGGAGATGCGCTTGGCAACGGAGTTGCGAGCAGCACCATAGGTGCCCATGTCACCATGGATCAAATCGCCCATGTAGCGCACGTAGCGCACGGGCCAGGGGTCGTCCAGACCATACTTCTCATGGTACTCGGCAACCGCCTCGGGCGAGGCACCGTCACCCAACGCCGTATAGGCGGGGTCGGTCTTGGAGAACGACATAAGGAAGAACACCAGGACGGTGACGCCCAATGCCATGATCGGCAGCGCCACGAGACGCCTTCCAATCAAACGTAGAAAGTTGTTCACGTTCTCTCCCCTTTCTTTTGTCGGTAGGACCAACTGGTATATGAGTATGGATACTCATTACAAGACCCGAGCGACATCGAGGCCGCCCGGGTCTTTGTTTCAACTCTGAGGACGTTGCCTTACGACCGACGCCCTACATATGACTCAAGCGAGTCTTAGGCCTTGACGGTCGCGACGCCCCTGAAGGACATGCTCGTCGTGCCGATGCCCTTGAAGCCATCGAGGGCCTCGCCGTTGGGCGCGGTGGACGGATCGTCCCAGGAAGCGGAGACGGTCTTGACGTGGACAACGGGGTACAGAACGGCGTTGTCAGCGATGATATCGAAGCACTCGTTCCACTTCTTCTGCTGCTCGTCGCCCTCGGCGGCAAGAGCCTCGTCCATGAGACCGTGGAGCTTCCCCCACTCAGCGGAATCCTTCCACGGGCAACGGGTCTGCATCCAGACGTTGTCACCGTACCACCAGTTGAGCAGCAGGTCGGGGTCGGCGCCGAAGCAGGACGGATCGCCAGGGGCAAGGAGGATATCGTAGGCCTCGCCGCCGTCGATGGCAGCGTAGGTGGCCGGCGAGGTATCGGTCTGGATGGTCACATCGAAGCCGAGAGCGTCGAGGTCGTTCTTGACCTGGGCGGCCATGCCCTTGATCTGCTCGTTGTCGGTGGTGCGCAGGGTGATGGCGCCCGGGGTGATGCCAGACTCTTCGATGAGCTTCTTGGCCTTCTTGGTGTCAGTCTTGTACACCGTGGAAGCCTCATGATAGTTGGTGAAGCTCTTGGGCAGGTAGCAGCTGGCAGCGGTGGCAAGGCCGGCGAAGGTGTTGGTGATCATCTTCTCGGTGTCGAGCGCGTACATGACGGCCTGACGGACCTTGACGTTGTTCCAAGGCTCCTTGGCGACGTTGAACATGATGAAGCGGGTGCCGAAACCCTGAACGTTATCGATCTTGCAGCCAGCGCTCTCGAGCTGGTCGACGGCGTCAGCGGTGACGAGCTCCATAACGAGCGTGGAGCCCTCCTGCTGAGCGGTAACGCGAGCGGTGGGGTCGGTCAGGATGCTGTACTGAATCTTCTTATCCTCGGCAGCATACTCACCGTTGTACTCGGGGTTGGGAACCAGAGTGATCTCGGTATCGGAGATAGAGTCGTACATCCAGGGGCCGGAGCCGATCGGCTGCTTGGCGCGCTCCTCCTCGGCCTGGGTAGCCGGGGTAACGCGGATGATGGCCAGACGATCCTTGAGCAGGGAGAAGTTGGGGACCTTGGTCTTGACCGTTACAGTGCTGGCGTCCTTGGCCTCGATGGACTCGAAGGGCTGGAAGAACGGAGCATAGGTAGCGGAAGCAGCACAAGCGGTGTAGGAGGCAACGACGTCGTCAGCAGTGACCTCGGTGCCATCGGAGAACTTGGCGCCCTTGCGGATGGTGACCTCGAAGGTAGTGTCGTCCACGGACTTGGGATCGTCGGTGGCGAGCTCGTTGAAGGTGCTGTAGTCGTGGTAATCGATGCCGTAGAGGCCCTCGATAACGTGCCAGTTAGCACCCAGGCCCACAGCGGAGCCGGTGCTGGCGGGGTCGAAGCTGGACGGAGCGTAAGCGGAACCAGCGGTGATCACGCCGCCGCCACGGTTGGCGGAATCGGTGGAACCGGAAGCGGAACCCTCGTCGCTAGAGCTGCCACCGCAGCCGGTGAGACCAAGCCCTGCGACAGCAGCGACGCTGCCGGTGAGGCCGAGGAACGAACGCCTGGACATACCCTTGTTGATGATGGCCATGTCTTCTCCCATCAATAGAGAATCTTACCCGGGAGCACCTAGACTTGCCCCCGCGCAACTTGCGGACGATATATACCTTACCTACCGACGGACCCAACTGAGGTGCCGCGCTCGGCGACCGATACATACATACGCTTGAACGGTATTTACTACCGTTCACCGAATTCATTGACAAACGATTCGCCAGACAGTATGTATCGACGAGGTGAGATATCAGTCTTCGTCAACCCGCAGGATAGCAGGGTTGTTCACCATGACTAGTCAAACGTTTTAGCGTTAATAAAACCCGAAACCAGCAGGCAATCATGGCGAAATAAATGGTTGAAAATCACGCAATCATGTATATCAGTAGTTTAGGCTCGTGTTTAGCTATCGGAATGGCCAGCCGCCGCCTCGGCGCGCTCGGCATTCCACGCAACGAGCGCCTCATGGACCGCCTTGGCAACATCGGCGGGTATGCCGCGAACTTCCGCGATCTCTTGCTCGCTCGCCGCGCGCAAACGCTTCATCGAGCCAAAATGGCGCATAAGGGCACGTTTTCTGGTGGGTCCCACGCCTGGAACGTCATCGAGTACCGAAACCGTCATGGCTTTATCACGCAACTCACGATGGAATGTGATTGCAAAACGGTGCGATTCATCGCGCACCTGTTTAATTAGATAGAGCGACGCGGACCCGGTCGGAAGCACGACGGGAGTCTCGTCCCAAGGCACAAAAACTTCCTCATCGGCCTTTGCCAAGCCACAAACTGGTATATCGAGCCCAAGAGCCTCAAGTTGCTTGATCGCAGCGGTCAATTGCGGCTTACCTCCATCGACAACGAGCAAATCGGGGCGCGAGCCAAAGCGCTCGTCGGTCATGCGCTCGGGAGCATAGCGTCGTCCCAAAACCTCGGACATCGACACGAAGTCGTTTGCCTCGTCCAATTCGGCCTGAATTTTAAAACGACGGTACTGGCTCTTGTCAGCGCGCCCGTTGGTAAACACCACCATCGAGGCGACGGTAAAGGTTCCGTGCAGCGTCGAGATATCGAAGCACTCGATACGCATCGGCGGCGCCGGCAGCGCCAGCGCGCTTTCGAGCTCCAGGAGCGCTTGATTGGTGCGGTCGTCAGCGTACCCCGTGCGCATCATGTAGCGCATGAGGGCATGGCGCGCATTTTTGGAAGCCATATCGAGCAGGCGGTGCTTTTCGCCGCGCTGCGGCCTATGGAGATGGCAAGAGCGTTCGCGCTTGCCTGCAAGCCACTCCCCCAACGCTTCGGCATCCTCAAGCTCGACAGAAAGATTGATCTCGGCTGGAATATCAGCCGTCTCGTCGTAATAGCGCTTAAGAAAGCCCGATTGAAGCTCTTCCTCGTCGACATCCAGGCCTTTATCGAGGATGAACTCGCAAGTTCGAACCGTTCGGCCCTCGCGAACGACAAAGACACACGCGGCAGAGATAGTCTCTTCGCGATAGAAGCCGATGACGTCGATATCGACGCTTGATGGAAAAACGACCTGTTGGCGATCGTCCAGGCCCCTAATGACTTCCAGGCGACGCTTGACGCGCGCCGCACGCTCAAAATCGAGCGTCTCGGCTGCCTCCGTCATCTCGGACGTAAGCTCGTCGACGACATCCTTGCGATGGCCCGACAAGAAGCGTTCGACACGCTTGACGTTCTTGGCATAGTCGGCAGGGGAAATCGCGCCGACGCATGCGCCCGGCCCGCGCCCGACATGGTAGTCAAAGCAGGGACGCCCGTTTTGCGCGCAAATCATATTGACGATGTCTTCTTCGCCCTTATGAGATTCGACGATGCGGCGGCAGCGGCGCCATTCAGCACAGGATGCCGAGCAAATAGGAATAACCTTGCGTAGCGTATCGATGGTCTCACGCGCCGCACGGCTATCGGTATAGGGGCCAAAATAGCGCGTGCCGGGCTTATGGCGCTCGCGCGTGAATTTAATAGCGGGAAATAGATCGCTTTTAGTGATGGCGATAAAGGGATAGCTTTTATCGTCTTTGAGATCGACGTTAAAGTACGGATGGTACTGGCCAATCAGGTTGCGCTCGAGTACAAGCGCCTCATGCTCGGTTTCGACAACGATGTAGTCAAAGCTCGCAACCAATTGCATCATGAGCGGTATTTTTTGGCGCTCATCCTGCAGCGTCACGTATTGACGCATACGGGCACGCAAGTTTTTTGCCTTGCCCACATAGATGACATCGCCCTTGGCATCTTTCCAAAGGTAGCAGCCGGGTTGCGTGGGAACGCGCGAAACCTGTTCGGCAAGTGTTGGAATGTTGTCGTGACCTGCCACGCGCACCTACTTGCGACGAAGCAGCGCCGAGACCTCGGGCATCTTAAAGACGAAGGCAAGGCCAAAAGTCACAGCGAGCGAGACAACGCCTGCAACACAAACGTAGCCCAGGGTAATGAGGATCGAGCTGCCAAGCGCTCCGACAAAGTGCTCAAGTGCCCACATAACGCCGGCGCCCGCGGCAGCGCCCAAGCCACCGAACAGTAGGCCGAAGAAACCGCCATGCAGGATAGACTTGACCTGAAGGCCATGCAGACGACGGCGCAGCCACCACAGTGAGCATCCGACCAAGACCACGTAGTCAACGACGTACGAAAGCGCAATTGCCGGCATACCGTAGCCCAGCACCACGCCAAACAGCAGCACCGAACCGGCCTGACCGATAGCTGAGTACAGGCAATAGCGGCTATAAGGTTTCATATCGAGCAGGGCCGAGAAGCTCTTCTGCATCAGCACGACCACGCCGTAGAGCGGCAGGGAAAGTGCCAGATAGATAAGGAACTCCGACACCAGCGCCACACCGGATTCATCGAACTTGCCGGCGCAGTAAATCATGTTGAGCGGACGCGCGAAGACGATCAGATACAGCGCAAACGGAATCAGAAAGAAGAGCATCTGGGCAACACCGCGCGAAATGCCCGTACGGACGCTGTCGTAATCCTTCTCCTGCGCATCGTGAGAGAGTTCGGTATAGAGTGCCGTCGAAAGCGAGGCGGCGATCAGCGCATAGGGCAATGTGTACCACAGGCGCGCATATGCGATGACGGAAGGGCCGGTCTCGGGCTGCACCACCAGCGCGGCGGCATTGGTAATAGAGGTCGAGACAAACATGCACACCGTGGCGAGCAGCGTCGGGATACCAAGCGCGATCGTCTGTCGCAGTGCGGGGTCCTTAAAGTCGATATGGATATGAGGATGCACGCCATGCTTGCCAAGCGCGGGAATCTGGCAGGCCATCTGGACAAAGACGCCGAGGGTCGTACCAGCTGCGATCAAGATAATACCGGCCTGCTCGCCAAATTGTGCAGACACGGGAGCAAAGCCCATAAAGCTGGCGATGACGATGACATTGTTGAGAACCGGAGCAAACGTCGACCAGAAGTAGTCGCGGTGTGCGTTGAGAACGCCCGAGAACACCGAACCCAAGCCATAAAACAGAATTTGGATAGCAAAGAAGCGGAACATGAACGCAGCGGAATCCATGCTGCCGCCATCGCCCGAAAGGAACGACTGCGTCCAAATAAAGCCGGGAGCAAACACGGTACCCAGCACCGAGATGCCACCCAGCAGCAGAAGCAGAATACCGAGCAGGTTACCGACATACTCGTTCGATGCCTCGCGACCCTGCTCACGCCTCACGCCCATGTACACGGGCAAAAACGCCGTCACGAGCATGCCGCCCATCACGAGTTCGTAGAGCATATTGGGCAGGTTGTTGGCGACCTGATAGGAGGACGAGAGTAGCGACATGCCAATAGCGGCCGCCATTGCCCACGTTCGGATAAAACCGGTAACGCGAGACACGATGGTCAGGATGGTCATAAGCCCGGCGGAACGACCAACCGTGGAGTAGTCCGACGAGCCCATGTCGTCAGTGTCATCTCGAGACGAAGAAGCTTCGGATGAGGGCGTCTGAGGCGCAGATTCTTTTGCAAAATGAGCTCCGCACTTCAATTCTTCCTGCGGCATCGCTCAGTCCTCTCTCGTAATCGCGGCAACCGTCGCCCCGCAAAATGCAATTAAATCATCGGGTGCAAGCTCGAGCTGATAACCACGCTTGCCTCCCGAAATAAAAATGGTATCCCAAAGGACGCATGTCTCATCAATGAGCGTCCGGTAGCGTTTTTTCATACCGACCGGGCTGCAGCCGCCACGAACGTAGCCAGTCGCCGCAAGCAAATCCTTCACATGCATCATGGCCAAGGACTTCTCCCCCGCGGCACGCGCGGCGGACTTTAGATCGAGCTCGTCGGCAACAGGGATGCAGCACACGACATAGTCGTTGGACGGTGTCACGCAGACCAAAGTCTTAAATCCTTGACCGGGCTCCTCGCCAAGCTGCTCCGAAATCGCAACCCCCAGGCCCACCGACTCATCACCATCGTCTTCGTACGTATGTAGAACATAGGAAATGCCGGCGCTTTCCAGCTCGCGCATCGCATTGGTTTTTGGCGTCTTTACAGCCTTTGCCATGACATATCCTTTCCCTCGCATTCGGACGCAAGGATTAAGTATATGTCCAATTCGACTGCATACGTCACTTCGGCACAGCAAGCGCCATCGAATCACAAGGAGTCGATGGCGCCCATAAACTGAATCGCCTATTTATTGAGCATCAAGTTGAGCCTGACGCTCCCGGTCACGCCTGAGCAACGGCGCCAAAAACTTGCCCGTATAACTCTGCGGACAGTCCGCAACCTGCTCCGGTGTGCCCGAAACCACGACGGTTCCGCCGCCGTTACCGCCCTCGGGACCCATATCGATCAGGCGGTCGGCAACCTTGATGACATCAAGGTTGTGCTCAATCACCAGCACCGTGTTGCCCGCATCGACCAAGCGCTGCAGCACATCGAGCAGCTGGCGGACGTCCTCAAAATGAAGGCCGGTCGTCGGTTCGTCCAAAATATAGAACGTCTTGCCCGTCTGGCGTCGATGAAGCTCCTTGGCGAGCTTCACACGCTGCGCCTCGCCGCCCGAGAGCGTCGTGGCGGGCTGGCCCAGGCTCACGTAGCCTAAGCCTACATCGTACAGCGTCTGGAGCTTGCGCTTAATCTGCGGGATATTCCCAAAGAAGGCCAGCGCCTCGGTGACGCTCATGTCGAGCACGTCCGAGATGGTCTTGCCACGGTAGGTGACCTCGAGTGTCTCGCGGTTGTAGCGTTTACCGCCGCAGGCTTCGCAGGGAACGTAGATATCGGGAAGGAAGTGCATCTCGATCTTGATCTGTCCGTCGCCCTTGCACGCCTCACAGCGCCCGCCACTCACATTAAAGGAGAAACGACCCGGCGAGTAGCCGCGCGCCTTCGACTCCGGCGTACTCGCAAACAGCGCGCGAAGATCATCCCACAGGCCGATATAGGTAGCAGGGTTGGAACGCGGCGTGCGGCCAATCGGCGACTGGTCGATATCGATAACCTTATCGATACACTCGATGCCCTCGATTTTCTTATACGGACCCACAGGGCGCGTCGAACGGTGAATGACATTCGTAAGGGCAGGCGCAATGGTGTCGGTAACCAGGGAGCTCTTGCCCGATCCCGACACGCCGGTAACAACCGTAAGCGTACCAAACTCGATCTTGGCGGTAACGTTTTTGAGGTTGTTGGCTCGAGCGCCCGTAATTTTAAGGCAGCCGCGACCGGGCTTGCGCCGTTCATCAGGCACCCGAATCATTCGTTTACCGGTCAGGTAAGCGCCCGTCATCGACTCAGGACACGCCATGATATCGGCAGGCGTTCCCGCCGCGACTACGTGCCCGCCGTTGACGCCGGCTCCGGGCCCCATGTCGATCACGTAGTCGGCGGCACGGATTGTATCCTCGTCGTGTTCGACAACGATAACGGTATTGCCGATATCGCGCAGGCGCTCGAGCGTCTTAATCAGGCGCTCGTTGTCACGCTGATGAAGACCGATCGAGGGCTCGTCCAGAATATAGAGCACGCCCATGAGACCCGCGCCAATCTGCGTTGCCAGTCGAATACGCTGTGCCTCGCCACCGGAAAGCGTCGCCGAGGCACGATCGAGTGTCAGATAGTCGAGTCCAACATCGACCAGAAAACGCAAGCGCTCCAGGATTTCCTTGACGATACGGCCGCCGATAAACTGTTGGCGCTCGGTGAGTTCCAGGCCCTCAAAAAACTCGAGCGACTCACGGCACGACAGGCAACAAACCTCGTAAATGGACTTGCCGCCCACGGTGACGGCGAGCATCTCAGGGCGCAAACGAGCGCCGTGGCAGCTCGAGCACGGCTCCTCGCGAATGTACTTCTCCAGGCGCGCCTTGGTGTTCTCGTTCGTCGTCTCGGTATAGCGTTCGTACAGGATGTTGCGAACGCCCGAAAACTTGGTATCCCACTGGCTGCGACGTCCGTCGAGCTTTTGGTAGTCGACCGAGATCTTCGTATCGCCCAGGCCATCCAAAAATGCACGACGCACGCGAGGGGGCAAGTCCTCCCACGGCGTATCGGCGCTCACCTTAAAGTGTTTGCAGACCGCAGCAAAAATCTGCGGATAGTAGTTCGAATTGCCAAACAGGCTACCAAAGACTCCGTCGGCAATGGACTTCGAGGGATCCTCAATCAGCGCCTCGGCATCAACGGTTTTCTTAAAGCCCAGGCCGTCGCACTCAGGACATGCGCCATAGGGCGCGTTGAACGAGAAATCACGCGGCTGCAGGTCATCGATGGAGTGTCCATGCTCCGGGCACGCTAACGCCAGCGAATACTCCAGAAGCTCGCCCTCGGTCCCCTCGGGAGCATCACGATCGGGCAGCATGTACACGTTTACATTGCCGTGAGCCAGCGCGGTCGCCTGCTCAACGGACTCGGCGATACGGCCAAGAGAGTTCTCACGGATCACGATGCGATCGACCACGACCTCGATATCGTGCTTGAACTTCTTGTCCAGATCGATCGGATCATCGAGCGAGCGCACTTCGCCGTCGACACGCACGCGGCTAAAGCCCTCGGCGCGAAGGTCCTCAAACAGTTTGGTGTACTCGCCTTTTCGCCCGCGCACCACCGGTGCCAGCACAAACGCGCGGCGACCCTCCCCCGCCGCCAAGACCTTGTCGGCAACCTGGTCGGTCGTCTGGCGCTCAATGACGCGGCCGCATTCGGGACAGTGCGGAGTGCCCACACGGGCGAACAGCAGGCGCAGATAGTCATAAATCTCGGTTACGGTGCCAACCGTCGAGCGAGGGTTTTTAGACGTCGTCTTTTGGTCGATCGACACCGCCGGCGAAAGGCCGTCGATTGAATCCAAGTCGGGTTTGTCCATCTGGCCCAAGAACTGGCGCGCATAGCTCGAAAGGCTCTCGACGTATCGACGCTGGCCCTCGGCATAGATAGTGTCAAATGCCAGCGAGCTCTTGCCCGAGCCAGAAAGACCGGTAATGACCACGAGTTGGTCACGCGGAATGGAAACATCGATATCACGGAGGTTGTGCTCACGAGCGCCGCGAATAACGATAGAAGAATCAGACATGGAAGCTCCTTGCCTCCTATTGCATCGAATCATACTGCCGATGAGTTTAGCGCACTCGACGCGCACAGATGTTCGTAATACAAGATTCGCAGACCTTTAGCTTTGCGTATCGGGCGCTTTGTTTCTCGAAATGCCGTGGAAAGGTTACAGTAATCTAATACTGAACTTAATTTGCCGTAACAGAGGAACGTCCATGACCGAAGATATCCCCCTTGAAATCACTTCGAGCGACATGGCCAATCTGCCCATATTCATCGCCGTCCTTATCGTGGCCATCGTCGTGGTGCGCGTATATTTTTCAATCAAACACAATGAAAAGCCGCCCATTGCCCGCGTCTTTTGGTGCGCGACGCTCCTCATCCCGCTCGGCATGGTAACTGCATGGATTACGAATCAATTGCTCGTAAATGAGGACAATTCCCTATGGGTCCTTTCTTATTCGGCGCTCGGTGCTACCGCCGTCATACTTCTTGTCGAGCCCTTGGTTTCGGGACTTATCGACCAAACCGATCTTGCGACGGGAACGGTTGCCTGTATTTGCCGTGACATCCTTGTCATCGCCGCTGTTTCAACGCTCTCGTTCGTTTCACTCGAAATTGCCTGTAACGAAACGTTCTATCGCATTCCCGCCAACTCATTCGGGTTTTCCGTCGGGCTGCTCGCGACGGTTCTGCTCTCCCTTTATTTGCTGGGACAGCGTCATGGAGGCGTCATGGCCCTCGTGCCCGTCGCCTGTTGCATCCTTGGCATTGCCGAGCACTTCGTCATAACGTTTAAAGGCGAGGCCATCCTGCCAAGCGATATCTTGGCCCTTGGCACCGCAATGGAAGTGAGCGAGGGATACGAGTTTACCTTTACCGCCGGAATCGTAACCTCTCTAGCCCTGCTGGAGATTTCCCTAGGGCTTCTTTCGCTTATCCGACCGAGAAAGCTCCGTACGCCCACCCACGTCTTCCCCGCAATCGCCGCTAACCTCTGCGCTTTTCTGCTAGTGACCGTTGTGGGGCTCTCGGGCTTTTCCAGCATCGACTTGGAGCAGGCGCTGAATTTTGGATTTGACCGTTGGCAGCCCATCACCACGTATGCGTCTCAGGGTTTTATCACTTCGTTCACCGAAATGGTCAACGAGTTGCCCATTGAGAAGCCCGAAGACTATACGCCCGATGAGGCGCAGAGCATCGAGCAGGAGCTCGCCGCCACCTACGACAGCACGTATGGCTCGAGCGAGCAGCGCGCGGCGGCCGTTGCCCAGTTCAATGAAATCAAGCCGACGATTGTTGCCGTCATGAATGAGAGTTTTAGCGACCTTTCGTGCTTTGAGCAGCTCCAGGCGGCCGGGTACACCGGCCCCGCATTCTACAACTCGCTTCCCGACACACTTGTTCGCGGCACCATGCTCGCTTCGGTCGCCGGTGGCGGAACGGCGAACTCCGAATTCGAATTTTTGACCGGAGCGACAACGGCCTTTGTCGGATTAGGCAAAATCCCCTATCAGCTATATCAGATGAATGGCGTCAACAGCCTGGCAAAGGACCTTAAGGAGCTTGGGTATACCGCTACCGCTATGCACCCGCAAAACCCCGTCAACTACCATCGAGATAAAATCTATCAGCAGCTGGGCTTTGGAGACTTTCTTTCAATCGGCGATTTCGAAGGTGCGCCCTGTTACCATGCCGGCGTATGCGACTACGCCACCTACGACAAGATACTCGACCTGCTTAGAACCGACGAAGCCCCGCAGTTCATCTTTGACGTCACGATGCAAAATCACGGCGGCTACGACTATGGCACCGTTCCCGCCGAGGAGCTGACAAACTATTGGGTCGAGGGAGCCAGCGAGGGCGCCAATAGCGCGCTCAACACCTATCTCACCTGCATCAACGCATCCGACCGGGACCTCGAGTACTTTATCAACGAGCTCCGCAATATCGGCAGACCGGTTGTTCTTGTCTTTTTTGGCGACCATCAGCCGAGCGCCGCAACGACTCTCAACGACGAGCTGTACCTTCAGGAAGATACGGCAAGCCACGCTTTCCGTATCTATCAGTCGACATATTTTGTCTGGGCTAACTATGAAATCGCCGGCAATACCGAGCTCAACGTCTACGACACCGTCGGGGCAAACGAGGTTGCAGCCATTACCCTTAATAAGATCGGCGCCCCGCTCACCGACTATCAAAAGGCTCTGCTTGCAACAAGGTCAGATGTGCCCACCATCAATGTCGCCGGCTACCTTGGTGCCGACGGGCTGCGCTACGACTTGGAATCTGAAGACAGCCCATACGCCTCGACGATCGACAAGCTGCAGCGCATGCAATACCTCGAGTTCGCCAGCAAAGTTCAGTAAGCCCGCCCATTCGCTTGGACCCATCGTATTGCAAGCACGCTCGGCCCAAATGCATCGTAAATGAATCCCGCTCGCAAACGAGGGTACAATGACGCTCGTGTCACATCACGGGGCCCCGGCCCCAACATATACAAAGGAGTCATACATGGGTTGCGAGCACGCACAGGCCGCCGGCGGGCAAACGTCACCGTCGCAATTTGAGGAGAATACGCTGTCCGAGGTCAAGCGCGTTATCGCCGTGCTTTCCGGTAAGGGCGGCGTCGGCAAGTCATTCGTCACCGGCGCCATCGCCACGGAACTTTCCCGCCACGGTCACAAGGTCGGCGTCCTCGATGCCGATATTACCGGCCCCTCTATCCCTAAGATGTTCGGCATGAGCGGACGTCACGTCCATGCCCTCGGCAACCTTATGCTGCCCGAAATCTCCGAGCACGGCGTCAAGGTTATGAGCTCTAACCTGCTGCTCCAAAACGAAACCGACCCCGTCCTCTGGCGCGGTCCGGTTATCGCAGGTGCCATCAGGCAGTTCTGGAGCGAAACCTCATGGGGCCCCATCGACTACCTGCTGGTCGACATGCCTCCGGGAACGGGCGACGTCGCCCTCACCGTCTTCCAGTCGCTGCCCGTCGATGGCATCGTCATCGTCACGAGCCCGCAGGATCTGGTCTCGATGATCGTCGCCAAAGCGGTCAACATGGCCGAGAAGATGAACGTCCCCATTCTGGGAATCGTCGAAAACATGAGCTATATCGAGTGCCCCGATTGCGGCAAGAAGATCGAGGTCTTTGGCAAGAGCAAGCTCCCCGAGGTCGCCGAGCGTTACAACCTCGAGATCCTAGGGCAGCTTCCCATCAATCCGGCACTCGCCGAGGCTTGCGATAAAGGCGAGGTTGAGACCGCACTGCCCGCACGTATGCTGCCCCAGGTCGTCTCTGCCGTCGAGGCCATTGCCCCGCACGAAACCGCCGAGGCCTAAGTGAACGCAAACGCCTCCTATGACGTCTTGGTAATCGGCGGCGGGGCCTCGGGTCTCGCCGCCGCCATTACGGCCGCACGCGCAGGCAAAAGCACCTGCATCGTTGAGCGCGATGTTGCCTGCGGCCTTAAACTCCTTGCGACCGGCAACGGCCGCTGCAACCTTTCCAACGAATCAATTGATTTCCAACGGTACAACCACCCCGCATTCGTCGAATCCGTCATGGGTCCCCAGCCCGAGCAAGAGCTCGGCAGTTTCTTCTCCTCGCTGGGCATCATGACGACCTCCGAGGAGGGCCGGCTGTATCCGCGCTCCCTTCGTGCCGAATCGGTGCGCGATGCGCTTCTCAACGCTTGCAATCACCTGGATATCACCTTGATCTGTGGAGCAAACGTCGCCTCGGCATTCAAAGCCCCCGAGGGCTGGGCACTCCAAATAGACCGTCCCGCGCGAGCACTCAAGGCAAAAAAGCACGACGACCGAAAATCCGAACTACGCTCGCTTCGGAAGGCGCTCGCCGACACCCCTCGCACGAACGAGACGCTGCAGGCAAAGGCCGTAATTATCGCTACGGGCGGCAACCCTGCCGACATCGCGAGGACGTTCAATCTTTCCCTCACCCCGCATCGACCCGTCCTCTGCCCTGTGTCGGCATCGGTCTTCGGCGACCAGGCTGCGCTCAAGACACTGGATGGCCTGCGCGTCCGCGCCCGTTTGACGCTCACCCGCAATCACGAGGAGCTCTGGCGCGAAGACGGCGAAGTGCTCTTCCGAACCTTTGGCATCTCAGGCGTTGCTGCCTTCAACCTCTCCCGTCGCGTCCAGCGCGGCGACACGATTCTGCTCGACGTTTTCCCCGACCTCTCCAAAGACGAGTTGCTCGATATGCTCAACCAGCGAGTTGAGTTGCTCGGCGGCTTTTCGCCCTGCGACCCCCGCTGGCTCGACGGCATGCTCGCCCCGCAGTTCTCACACGTTGTCTGCACCGCATTCGAACAGTGCCACCCCGGGTCGCACGACCCCATCCATCTAGTCTCAATCCTCAAGCACTTTAAGTTGCTCGTCGAGGGAACGACAGAGGAGCGTTCGGCCCAGGTCACGCGCGGCGGCATGCCCATCGAGAGCGTCTCAGCTCCCAACCTCTGCGTGAGCAACGCGGCAAGCGCCCCACTTTACATCTGTGGCGAGGCGCTCGACATCGATGCCGATTGCGGCGGTTTCAACCTTGCGTGGGCTTGGATCTCGGGTATTCGCGCTGCAAGCAGCCTATAGCCGCGCAGTCTATAATCAAAACGCATTCGGGCCGTCTGGGACACCGGGCGGCCTCTTTCTTGCATCTAAGGAGACCTCGATGATCGAAATCACCCAAGTCCACGCGTCACTCGATGAGGCCGGCGACGAAACTGCCTGCCTTGCTATTGGTAGACGTGCCGTCAAACGAGCCCTGCGATGCGAGGATTCCCAAATTAAAGCCATTGAGCTCCATCGCAAGTCAATCGACGCCCGTAAAAAGCGAGATGTCCATTTTATTTTGAGCTTTCGAGTTGAGCTGACAAGCTCTCGACTCGAGCAGGAGGTGGTCGACCGCGTCGCCGAGTGCGACCGCTCGCGCATCCGCATAGTAGACGGCGAGGCTCCTTCATTCCCCAACCCTGTCCCGAATGCACCCAAGGGGCGTCCCGTCGTTGTCGGCGCCGGTTGCGCCGGTCTCTTCGCCGCCCTCACCCTTGCCGAAGCGGGCCTTAAACCCCTGCTCATCGAGCGAGGCGACCCCGCACTTCGCCGCTCGGAAGCGATTGATCTCTTTCTTAAGGAGCGTATCCTCGACCCCGAAAGCAATATCCAATTTGGCCTGGGCGGCGCAGGGACCTTCTCGGACGGCAAGCTCAACACGGGAACCAAGAATCCTGCCCATCGGCTGATTCTTGAGACCTTCGTCGAAGCGGGCTCACCTCGCGACATCCTGTGGGACGCCAAGCCGCACATTGGCTCCGACATCCTCCCCACCGTCGTCACCAACATTTCTCAGCGCATCGAGCGGCTCGGTGGAACCGTCCGCTATCGAACAAAGCTCGTCAATATTCGAACCGATGGATCTGGCGCCATCACCGGCGTTGATGTCCAACCGCCCCAAGAGACCACAAGCGAGACAATCGCCACAAAGCACCTCATTCTCGCGTGCGGCCATTCCGCCCGCGACATATTCGAGCTTCTCAAAGAACATAACGTTACCCTCGCGCAAAAGACCTTTGCCATGGGTGTGCGCATCGAGCATCCACAGCGCGACATCGACCGTGCCCAATATGGCCCCTCGGCGGGGCACCCGGCACTCGGAGCAGCCCCCTACAAGCTTGTCGCCCATCTCCCCAACGGCCGCAGCGTGTTCTCGTTTTGCATGTGCCCCGGCGGACAGGTTGTCGCGGCTTCTTCCGAGCAGGGTCATCTGTGCGTCAACGGTGCCAGCCTCAATGCCCGCGACGGGCGCAACGCGAATGCCGCCCTACTCGTCAACGTCACACCTGAAGACCTTCCCAGCGATGATCCGCTTGCAGGCATTGAGCTCCAGCGCGCCTGTGAGCGAGCTGCCTATCGCCTGGGTGGCTCCAACTGGAACGCGCCGGCACAGCTCGTCGGAGATTTCCTTGCCAGGCGCGCCAGCACGGCACCCGGAAAGGTAAAACCAACCTATCCACTTGGCGTGACCTGGACGGCGATCGACGATGCCCTCCCGCAGCATATCGTCGAATCGCTTCGTTTGGGAATCCCCCTGCTCGGTAAGAAACTGCGTGGCTATGACCGCCCCGATGCGGTCCTCACTGGCGTGGAGACGCGTTCGAGTTCCCCGGTCACCGTCACCCGCGATCGAACATGCCACGCCGCGTCGACTCCGGGCCTTTACCCTTGCGGCGAGGGTGCCGGATATGCCGGCGGCATCATGAGTGCCGCCACCGACGGCATCCGTTGCGCTGAGGCGCTGATAGCAGACCTCTAGTGCACGAACTCCCGCGTCCGAACGACACAGGCCCCGAGCTCCACAGGGAACTCGGGGCCTGTTCGCTACTTTCTGAATCGTGCACCCTGGCGTTTTCTGCCCGAAGCAAAGGTAGAGCCCTTGCGAGCCTGCGAACGCAAACGCTCGATCGTTTCGTCCTCAGATGCGCCCTCAAGCATCGCCCGAATCTGAACGACAGCATCGCGCAGACGCGCCGCCTCCTCAAAGTCCATGGCGGCGGAAGCGTTACGCATGTCTTCCTCCATGGTCTCGACAATCCGCACGAGCTCGTCATGCGGTAGTTCTTCCAACTGCTCCGCAAGTGTCTGCTCGGGCGCCACCGTTTCCGGCACGCCGCCCTCGCCCGACTCATCGGGCGTATAGAATGCGCCATGGCCAAGAGAGTCACCCTTCGAGCGCCCCTTGGAACCCACAGTCTTTTCGGCCTCGGCAATAAAGCTCGAAATGTCGTTAATGGCCTTGCGGACCGTCTTGGGCACAATGCCATGCTCTTCGTTATATGCCATCTGAATCTCGCGACGGCGCTGCGTCTCCTCGATGGCTTCTTTCATCGAATCGGTCACAACGTCTGCATACATGATGACCTCGCCGTCGGCATTACGGGCCGCACGGCCAATCGTCTGAATCAACGAACGGCGGTTGCGCAAGAAGCCTTCCTTGTCAGCGTCGAGAATTGCCACCAGCGAGACCTCGGGAAGATCTAGACCCTCGCGGAGCAGGTTGATGCCAACGAGAACATCGATCTTTCCCTCGCGCAGCGTTCGCAGGATCTCGACACGGTCCATCGTCGCTGTATCGGAGTGCATGTAATTGACCTTAATGCCGGCATCAAGCAGATGGTCGGTCAGGTCCTCGGCCATGCGCTTGGTGAGCGTGGTCACCAGCACGCGCTCCTTGCGGGCAACGCGCTCGCGAATCTCGTCCTCAAGATCGTCAATCTGCCCACGAACCGGACGCACATCGATCTTGGGGTCGAGCAGGCCGGTCGGACGAATAATCTGCTCAACGTCGTTCTGGCTAACCCGCAGCTCATAGTCGCCCGGCGTGGCCGAAACGTAGATGAACTGGGGAATCCTCGCCTCAAACTCATCGAAGCGGAGCGGGCGGTTATCGAGTGCCGAAGGCAGACGAAAACCATGCTCCACCAGCGTCACCTTACGCGAGCGGTCGCCTTCGTGCATGCCGCGGATCTGCGGCACCGTTACATGACTCTCGTCGATGATACAGAGCATGTCCTTAGGAAAGTAATCGATCAGGGTAAACGGCGGCTCGCCCGGTTTTCGACCGTCCAGATGAAGCGAGTAGTTCTCGATGCCGTTACAAAAACCCATGGTCTCGAGCATCTCGAGATCATAGTCGGTGCGCTGCTGCAGACGCTGCGCCTCGAGCAGCTTATCAGTCGCCTTGAGCTCGGCCACACGCTTCTCGCACTCTTCGCTGATTGATTTCAGAGCCGCTTTGACCTTAGGCTTCTCAGTCACGTAGTGCGAGGCCGGCCACACGGGAATGGCCTCGTACTCACGCAGCATCTCGCCGGTGACCTCGTCGATCTCGGCAATCAGCTCGACCTCGTCGCCAAAGAACTCAAACCGCAACGGATGCTCGGCATAGGGCGGATACACGTCGACGACATCGCCGCGCACGCGGAAGGTGCCACGTGCCAAATCATAGTCATTGCGATCGTACTGGATATCGATAAGCGCATGGATAAAGTCATCGCGCTCGAGCGGCACCTTCTTGTCGACGTTCGGAGCTAGGCCCGCATAGTCCTCGGGGGAGCCAATGCCATAGATACACGAGACCGATGCGACGACGATCACATCGCGTCGAGATAGCAGCGATGCCGTCGCCTGATGGCGCAGCATCTCGACCTCTTCGTTAATCGAGGAGTCTTTCTCGATATATGTATCGCTTTGCGGCACATACGCCTCGGGCTGATAGTAGTCGTAGTACGAGACGAAGTAGACCACAGCGTTGTTGGGAAAGAACTCTTTGAGCTCGCTCGCAAGCTGAGCGGCGAGCGTTTTATTCGGAGCCATGACCAGCGTCGGCTTTCCCAGGGCCTCAATAGTCTTTGCCATCGTGAAGGTCTTGCCCGAACCAGTCACGCCCAGCAAAACCTGATAGCGGTCTCCGTCCCTCACGCCCTGCACAAGCGACTCAATGGCCTTAGGCTGGGAACCGGCAGGCTCATAGGGAGACACGACCTTAAACGGCACGTCAGAGCCTTCAACGCCAAAGCGCTTAAGTTCACCACCAACGCGTTCTACTTCAAATTCCGCCATGGATACTCCTAACTCATATATCTGCAGTATACGCAGGCGGCAGGCATAGTCCTATACGAACCGATCGGGATAGAGAGTCTTGTAGCGAACCCAGGCATTATTGACACGAATCAGATACGCCTGCGTCTCGGGAAAGGTGATTGCATTATGAAGCGACGTACTCTGCTGCGCCCATCCGTCGACATTGCCCATGCCGGCGTTATAGGCGGCAATGGCACTGTCAGTCGACCCGTTAAAATACGCTAGAAGATACGAAAGATACGCACAGCCAAACTCGATATTCGTAGCCGGATCGTTAAGGTTGTCGGCCGAATACTCGCCACCGTCGACAAGGCCCTTGGCGATCATATCCTGGGCAGTCTCGGGCATCAGCTGCATCAATCCCTGAGCACCCTGATTCGACTCGGCCTCGGAATCCCAATTCGATTCAGACTTAATGACAGCGCACACCAGATACGGATCCAGATTATGCGAAATACTGGATTGCTTTACATACGCCTCGTAGTCAATCGGATACAGCGGCTTAAAGAAAGCGGCAGGAGCATACGAGTAAACGAATGAGATAAGGCCGAAGGCAAAAACGGCAGCCAGCGGTATAAGGCGATACCACGTAAGGAAACGTGTCTTAGGCATCGGCCTCCTCCTTTTCCACTACATCCCCGAACCCATGGCGCGAAAGCCATGCGTCCAGTTGTTCAAAGAGCGAGTTATCGTCTGCCGCATTGTCAATCACAGTTGTAGCGAGATTGCACAGCGCAGACTCTTCGGGCTGGCAAGCAGAACGGGCATCGAAATCAGATGGCTCCATGCCACGTTGAATAGCGCGCTCGCGACGAACTGACAAAGGGGCGCTGATGACCAAAATTTCATCAGCCAAGCCAAATGCATCCTCAAAACCAGTCGGAGCAGAAACCTCGACCACCGCAAAAGGATAACGGGGAGATGAAACCGTACAACAAACCGGATCGAGAATCCTAAGCGAAAGCTGTTCAATCAGAATGGGATGCACGATGTCATTGAGCCGTGCGACCGAATCAGGAGAAGCGAAAGCTCGAGAAGCGAGGATGCCGCGGCGAATGCCGCCTTCCTCATCCAAAATGTCCCAACCGAATTCATCCGCGAGTGTATTGACGATATCAGAGCCCGGCACATACAGCGATTTTGCAAGCTCATCCAGATCGATAAGCATAGCGCCACGAGATTCGAAATAGCGGCAGGCAGTCGACTTACCCGAAGCAATATTGCCCAAGACAAATACGGTAAACATCAAGCCCTCCCTAACGCCAATGCGAGTAATTATCGCTCAAATACACTAGATGGACTCAAAATACAGCCAAACAGTAAGAGCACATACGGGGGAGCTAGGTCCCAAAGTACAACGTGTATACAACGCAAAAAAGGGGGAGGCCGCGAGGCCTCCCCCTTCTCAGTTCAAGCGTACGGCTCGGTGCCGTCCACCGGTCAGCGGCGCCCTGGCCTCCCACGGGCTGACCCCGCAGTACTCTCGGCGCGATGGGGCTTAGCTTCCGGGTTCGGAACGGGACCGGGCGTGCCCCCCATGCTCTGGCCGCTGACCGGTGGGCGGCGCCCACCGTTACGGTGATCCGGTGTCTCTCACGTGCCCTGGGGGCCGCATGGCGTATAGGAAAGTGATTCGACTCGGGGGCATCCTCGTGCCCGGACCGCGCATGAGCGCATGTCCCGCGGGCCGCGAGGTGCGGTTCCGGAAGAGCTCGGGCGATTAGTGCGGCTCGGCTGAGGCTGTCGCCAGCCTTGCACCTGCCGTCTATCGACCAGGTAGTCTACCTGGGCCCTTACCGGAAGGAGAACTAATCCCTGGAACGGCTTCCCGCTTAGATGCCTTCAGCGGTTATCCGCGCCGCACGCGGCTACCCGGCCGTGCCGTTGGTCGACAACCGGTTCACCGGAGGTGCGTCCACCCCGGTCCTCTCGTACTGGGGGCAGCCTCCATCGATTCTCCTGCGCCCACGGAGGATAGGGACCGAACTGTCTCACGACGTTCTGAACCCAGCTCGCGTACCGCTTTAATGGGCGAACAGCCCAACCCTTGGGACCGACTTCAGCCCCAGGATGCGATGAGCCGACATCGAGGTGCCAAACCTTGCCGTCGATGTGGACTCTTGGGCAAGATCAGCCTGTTATCCCCGGAGTACCTTTTATCCGTTGAGCGACGGCCCACCCACTCGGGGCCGCCGGATCACTAGAGCCTGCTTTCGCACCTGCTCGGCTTGTGGGCCTCGCAGTCAAGCCCGCTTGTACTCTTGCATTCAAAAGGACGGTTGCCGACCGTCCCGAGCGGACCTTCGCGCGCCTCCGTTACCCTTTAGGAGGCGACCGCCCCAGTCAAACTGCCCGCCTGGCACGGTCCCCGAGCCGGTTGACGGCCTCGGGTTAGGACGCCGGTCGCGCGAGGGCAGTATTCCAAGGGCGGCTCCCCGGGGGCTGGCGCCTCCGGATCTTAGCCTCCTGCCTATCCTCTACACGCGGGACCAGCGGCCAATGCCAAGCTGCAGTGAAGGTTCACGGGGTCTTTCCGTCCTTCCGCGGGTAAGTCGCATCTTCACGACCAGTGCAATTTCACCGGGTCCATGGTCGAGACAGCGCCCAAGTCGTTGCGCCTTTCGTGCAGGTCGGAACTTACCCGACAAGGAATTTCGCTACCTTAGGACCGTTA
>CAVFEY010000024.1:3250-33371 GCA_963621725.1 Firmicutes bacterium AF25-13AC | reverse complement strand
GGACACGCGCTTTGTCTCGGTGGGCCAGTCGCTTGTTGTCGTCGAGACCGCCAAATACATCGAGGCTCACCCCGATGCCACCGTCGACGAGATCTTTGCATTTACGAACTCCGTCATGGACCGTGTGCTGCTGGGCTTTGTTCCTACGGACCTTGCCTTCCTTAAGGCAGGCGGTCGTCTGTCCAACGTGGCATTCCTCGGTGCCCACCTGCTCAAGATTAAGCCCTGCATTGAGGTGACGGGCGGCAAGTTCGTGGCGACCAAGAAGTTCCGCGGTTCTATGCTCAAGTGCGCCCGTGCCTTTATTGACCACATGGTTGCCAAGGGCGAGATCGACTACTCGCATATTGGCCTGGCGTATTCGGTGGGTCTTTCCGAGGAGTTGCGCGACGACATGGAAATCTATGCGCGCGACCTGGGCTTTAAGGACATTACCTGGACTCAGGTTGGTGGCGTCATCTCGAGCCACTGCGGCCCGACCGCCTTCGGTGCGGTGCTCACGCTTAAGGCGTAAAGGCCGCAGGTGAGCGTTCTTCAGCCTGACATCTCGACGTAGACCCCAGCCATGGTGATGGGGGATAGATTAAAACGTGCCATTCTAGTCCGAGACGTTTAAACGCAAACGCATGGGCTAGAATGGCTCTGGCATTTTAATTGGTTGCATCCAAGGAGAGGCAAGGTAGCGCGAATGGCAGAAATGACGCTTGAGGGTGTGGACGCTCGTCCCGAGGACTCTGCGTTTGCCCTAGGCCGCGTGCATTCAATCGAGACGATGGGAACGGTCGACGGACCCGGCATTCGCTTTGTGGTGTTTGTCCAGGGCTGTCCCATGCGCTGCGCGTATTGTCACAATCCCGATACCTGGTCGGTTAACGGCGGCACCATGGTGACCGTCGAACACCTGATGGATGAGTTCCAGAGTAACCACGAGTTCTATCGCAGCGGCGGAATTACGGTTTCGGGCGGCGAGCCGCTCCTACAGCCTGAGTTTTTGGCCGACCTGTTCCGCGCCATGCACAATAACCCCGATGGCCGCGTGCATACCTGCCTTGACAGCTGCGGATATGCGTTTGATCCCAATCACCCCGAGAAGTTCGATGCCGTTCTCAACGAGACCGACATGGTGCTGCTCGATATTAAGCATGCCGACCCGGTCGAGCATAAAAAGCTGACTGGTTGCGATCCCGCACGCATCTTGGCGTTTGGCGATGAGCTTGCACGTCGCAAGATCAAGGTTGTTATCCGTCACGTGGTGGTGCCGGGCATTACCGACACGGTGGAGGAGTGCGAGAAGCTCGGTCGCCTCATCGCTCCATGGCACAACGTGGTGGGCCTGGAAATGCTGCCATATCACACGATGGGTGTCGTCAAGTACGAGCAACTGGGCATTCCCTATAAGCTCGAGGGCGTGCCCCAGATGGATACCGCGCGCATGCCCGAGCTGCGCAATGCCGTTATGACCGGCATGAAAAAGCGCCGCGCGGAACTCAAAAACGCCATCGGCTAGCGAGCCATTTTCTCCCCCAAGGGCACTCATTGGGGACAGACTTAAATGAGTGCCCCCGGGCACCAAGTTGATTGCTAAAGAGCCCCGTCAAGTTGCGGTGGAATAGTTCTTGTGTATCGGCTTATGCCGCCCAAACAGGAACTATTTCACCGCAACTGCGTTTTGGACAGAGATGCGCAACAGAATCGTGCCATTTGGATAAATACGCTTGTGGTTTCTTTAAAGACACCTTAAACGCCGCTGAATATCTTTGGAAAGAAATGCCTGCTCGGTATTATGCTGCCCGTATATAAACGGTAGCAGTCAGGAGACCACGTGCGAAGCAACGCATCGCGGGACGAGTATGTGCCGCAGCATGGCAGCAGATATGAGACGAAGGGCACGCCTTCGCGTGGCCTCGCTGACGTTCGCATCCGCGTGACGAAGATTGCCGCCGTTGGGATGCTAACGTTGGCGGTTATTATCCTCGGAATTACCGCCAAAACCTACGCGTCGGAGCGAATGGCACATTCAGATGCGTCAACGGTACAGACGCAAAACAAAAAGGTCTCTGAATCTAAAGCCACCGCAAGTCAAACCCTGTCGACAGCGAGCCTTAAGACGAGGCTTTCGAAGGCGGACTTTAACGATATCCCCTCAGGCGATACCGTGCAGACCTTCTCATTGGTTGATGACCAGATCCCCGCCCTGGAGGGTGGGAGCCTCGCCGCGCTCCAAGATGCCCTTGATCAGGCCCAGGAATTGGGCGATGTGGGCGTGGTGTTTTACGATTTGTCGAGCGGCAAGGGCGTGACGTATAACGCCGATATCGAGGTTTACGGCGCGAGTAGCTACAAGGCACTCTATGCGTTGTACATCTGCGAATCTCTGGTCGAGACGGGCCAGGTCTCACTCGATGATTCCCTTGGCACCTATGGTGGCTACAACATGGGCTGGCAGACGGTTCGCGAACTCATCGAGACTGCGGTCGTTAATTCGGATAACGATTCGTTTATTGCGTTACGCGCGGCGTTTGACCATGCCGGTTACGAGGATTGGATTGTCAGTCTTGGCATCGATTGCGATACCGCGCTCGATCCGATGAGTGATTTTCCCACTTATTGCCCGCGCACCTCGGCCAAGTTGTGGCGCGAGATGAGCGAGTATTTGAGCTTGGGCAGTGAGGCCTCCCAGTGGTTATCTGAACTGCTGTCATCAACATCGCGCTCATTTATCCGTGATGGGATTGCCGACGAGCAGGTTTTGGTGCGCAACAAGGCAGGTTGGATTAGCGAGGAAGGTTGCTATTCTACATGCGATGCGGGCCTTATCGACATCGATGGCCGTACCTATGTCATGAGCATCATGACATCGATGCCATGGAGCGATCGCTCGAGTGAGCTGGTGGCTGCGATTGCTAAGGCGTTCTTTGATACGCGAGCTGCGCTGGCCTAGCGTGTTCGTTTGGCGTTGGCAAACAAAATGCTGGTACCATACCGTGGTTGAGAATTTCGTATAGGTTTGGGGAATGGCATGGCTACCATCGCGATTATCGGTGCACTCGAAAAAGAGATCATGCAGATCAAGGAAGAGCTGAGCGACGTTTGCGAGGCACAGGAGGCGGGCTTGAACGTTGTGACCGGCGGGCTCGATGGCCTGTCGATTGTCGCCACGACGGCGGGTATGGGCACGGTAAACGCTGCCGCCGCAACACAGCACCTCATTAGCAAGTATGCTCCGCAGGCAGTTGTGCTTTCGGGTATCGCGGGCGGTTTGAACCCCAAGCTCCATATCGACGACGTGGTCATCGGCAAATGCCTGCGCTATCTGGATACCGATACCGCGCTTATCGCCGAGTCTGCACCGGGGCTCGAGGAGTTTGGCTCGACGCCTGCGCTGGTCGATATTGCTGCCGATGTGCTTGCTGAGCGTGGGTTTGTTGATGCTTCGACAAATGCAGCCGCTTCGAACGAGGGAGCCAAACAATTTCTGGTCGGCACGATTGCCACGGGTAACCGCTTTGTGACGGGCGCCGCCATGCGCAATGACGCTATCGAGGCGACGCATGCCGATTGCGTCGGCATGGAGGGCGCGGCAATTGCCCATGTCGCAACCAAAAATGGTGTCGATTGCCTGGTGCTGCGCGCTATCAGCGATAATTGTGACGAGGCGTACGATGCGATTTGCGACCGCGAGTTCGACCTGTTCGAGTATGCCCGCACCGCGAGTGGCATTACGCTCGATATCGTTCGCCGTATCGCTGCTATCTATTAGCGCGCTTTTTTGTAAGAACCTACGACCAAGGAGTGTCCATGGCCGATTCCATTAACTACCAGCTTGCCAAGTTCGTTGCCAGCTATGGCAAGGTTTCGCAGATTCCCGAGTCCACCTGCCCCGAGGTGAGCTTCGTCGGCCGCTCCAACGTGGGCAAGTCGTCGATCATGAACAAGCTTTTTGGCCGCAAAAACCTCGTCAAGGTTTCGAGCACACCGGGCAAGACGAGCAACATCAACTTCTTTGAGGCTGACGACGTGCACTTCGTCGACCTGCCGGGTTATGGTTTCGCCCGTCGTTCCAAGGCCGAGCGTGACCGCTGGGCCGAGCTCATCGGCGACTTCTTCGACTCCGAGCGCAGCTTTAACCTGGTTGTATCGCTGGTGGACATTCGCCACGATCCCAGTAAGCTCGACCATGACATGATCGACTACCTGCAGGGCAACGAGTTCAACTTTATCGTCTGCCTCACCAAGGCCGACAAGCTCAGCCGCACCCAACAGGCCCGCCAGGCAGCAGCCATCAAAAAGCAGCTCAACGTCCCGGCCGAGAACGTAATCATCACAAGCTCCCAAACCGGCACCGGAATCGACGAACTCAAAAAGCGCATCGCCGAGGCTTGCCTCTAATCAGGCCTAACCTTTCAAAAGTCCCTATCTGTATCACCTCAGTGATAGTTTTTTAGGAGACCTAGGCATCCAATACGCTCTTATGAGTGAGCGTGCGTTCTCAGCAATCAGATTCTGCGAATGGAAGCAGGCGTTGGGATCTGAGTATTATCCCAAGCGCTTTAAGCGAGAGCAGAACGCGCGGCGCAAGTACTTGGAAACTGTGAATGGATTCGACTCTGAGGGTGTCTACATTAGGGATTTAATGGCAGGGAGGGTTGATTTAAATGATCCAAGAGTTAACGGATTGTGGGCCGAGTAGAACATACCCCGTCTACTATCTCGAGGATGCAATGAACAATCTCGGCGACTGCTTTGACTATGCCGTTAACGATTATGGAGCAGAAGGATCGGAAGTTGCTGAACTCTTTTGCCTGAGCGGCGTAGCTCGCGAGTTCGAACGCGGCAACGCATGGGTAGTGTCGGGAAAATCGGGCGTTGAGCTGTTCGCGCTTATCGCCGAAAGGTCGGGCTATCAATCAAGGCCGATGCCAAATCGAACCTACCGATTCGAAAAGACACCGGAATATTGGACAGGCTGGATATTGGCATACCTTCAGTGGCGGCTAGGAGAGTCTTTCGAAGATTTGCTGCATGTCGTTCCATTCGATGTGCTACGCAGTCTGTACTACCCCTGGCACGAAGCCTCGGAGGAACGCGTGGCTCGCCTCGTCTGCGATATGGCGAAAAAAGCGTCCAGGCAAACCAAACTTGCGTTAGCAAGAAAGAGGCTCAAGAAAACCCAACAAGACTTGGCATACGAATCGGGTGTGTCACTCCGCTCAATCCAAATGTACGAGCAACGCCAGAGAAACATCAACGAAGCCTCGGTAACAACCGTAAGGGATATAGCAAAAGCCCTCCACTGCAACATCGAAGACCTCCTAGAACCAGTCTTCGAATACAAAGAAACCAGCGCAGCCTAAACCAATATATTGCCAAGGTTTGTATCTAGTAAGCGCTCCTTACCAGCAAGAGTCCCTACCAATAGATAGCGGCTTAAAGGGCCGAAATCGTATGAATGGCATTGCGACTTCCAAATGGGTGACTGCTGCTTGAAAAGCTATAGAAATAGGGGCCGATTTAACGGCCCCAAGCATCGCATAAATGGCATATACGTTTTATCAACTATTTCTTGTTTTTAACCCATTTGCAGATACGCCAAATAAGCACTCCGACGAGAATCCAAACGAGAGCGATCATAATGTCTGAGCGTGCAGGAATTGGGATCATTGAACTTCCTCAATTGATGTGAGTCTAGTTTGCATAGGTGTGGAGCGTGCTGCCTTCCATGGTCGCTTGCAACACGGCGATACCGGACGTCATCCCCATCGATTCATAGTTGAGTCGATATGTCGCCTGTTTCGAGTTCCATATAAAGGACTCGTTAGTTACCGTACAGCCGATAGTCGTATAGTTTTGTCCCCAAGCGCTGGTAATGAGCGAGTTCGCTATCTTGATCTTGAATTCGCGATAAATAAAAGGACTGTTGTAATAGATAGTCCAAGTTCCAGATGCGTTGTTGTAGTAACTGTCCCATATCAGGCTGGGTTCATTGGTTTTTTTAATTCCTATTACTGCAACGGTCCCATCCTTAAGCTTGATTTGATGAGACTGCTCGGGACCTTTCGTTAAATCAAAATCTTGGGTTGCGCCAGAAATTGCGACAGCATCGCTTTCTGCAGCATAAGCAGTCGAAGGGCTAAACGAGAAACATATCGGTAATATCAAAAGTATCGAGAGGAAAAACGAAGCTTTGAGTGTGCGTAACACTTTGACCACCTCCATACTGCGATGCCTAGTTAAATAGTAGCATAGATAAACAGTTTATTATGTAACCTAAAAAGCCCCTATCTGCCCGGTGCCCCTTCAAAGCGTGGGTCCCTGTAGACATCCTCAGCAAGGTAAACGCAGGGATGGTCGGGGTGTTCCCCTCAAAATTATTCCGCAGCGCGAAGGCCTCTCGTCCGTGGCTCCGTTGGAGCACAAGATTAAATCAGCGAATGCGATTATCCTGTCGAGGCTGCGCAGGTCCCCTTGGGGCTTCCCCTGAAAACAATCCGCAGATCGAATTGCCCCGTCGCGCGAAGCGCACGACGGGGCAATTCATGATCGAGGACGTTTTCAGGGGAAGCCCCAAGGGGACCGGTGAGAGCAATGAGGCAGGGCGCTACAGGTATTCGATCTGGGCGCCTTCCGTGTCGCACGTCAGAATGTGCGTGTCACACTTGGGGAACTGCTCGCGCAGCTTGACCTGTAGGAACTTTGCCACGATGGTGTCGTCAGTCACGGCCATGAGGGTCGAGCCGGAGCCACTGATCCAGATGGTCTTGGCGCCTCCGTTAAGGCAGGTGTCGCGCACGGCGTTGTAGTCGGGGATGAGGCGGCGGCGATAGGGCTCCTGGATGCGGTCGTCGTTGGCGGCGGCAATCAGGTCAAGGTCGCCGGTCTCCAGGCCGCGCGTCATGCCGGCGATACGGCCCATCTGCCACACGGCGGTGGAGAGCGGAATCTCCTGCGGCACGACCTTGCGCGCCTCGCTCGTATGTACCTCGTAGGGCGGAATCACGGTAATAAAACGCAAGCGATCGCTCACCTCGTAGCGCAGGCACTGGGGGAGCGAATCAGTCGGCGTAAAGGAGCAGACGGCGCCGCCAAGGATAGCAGGGGCGACGTTATCGGGATGCCCCTCGACCTCGGTGGCGATGCGGACGAGCTCGGCACGGTCGACGGTGTGGCCCGTCAGCGCGGCGGCCGCCATGATGCCGGCGACGACGCAGGTGGAGCTGGAACCCAGGCCGCGGGCGACGGGCACGTCGGTCTGGATGTCGATAGCGACGGGGAAGGCCGGCTCGCCCCATGCGGCCAGCGCATCGACAAAGCTGACGTAGACCAGGTTGTTCTCGTTTTGGAACTCCTCGGGGCATCCGGTGATGGTGAGCTTATCGGCGCGCTCGAAGGTGAAGTGCGAATAGAGGCTGACGGCCATGCCGAGGGTATCGTATCCAATGCCCAAGTTGGCGCTGGTTGCTGGGACGGTGATTTTGATCATGTGGGTCCTCCTGGCGTGCCTGGCTGTTTAGTTCGCTGCTCGGGCAGTCCTGCGCAAGACGGAAAGCACATTAAGTGCTTTCCTTTGCGTGCGGAACTCGCGACGAACTAAACAGCCAGGCACGCTGTGCGCGTTCGTCATCATCCCGGGGGGTTATCTGATGAAAGAAGGTGCGCCGGCTTTCGCCGGCGCTTAATAAGGGGTTTAGTTGGAAGCCATCTTTTTTGCTGCAGACTCTACGTAGTTGGCCATGTCGGCTACGTCGCAGACGTCTTCGAAGCGGACGGGCTTGGATTCGAGTTCGGCGAGCTGGGTCGGGGCGACCGTGTTGGTGGCCTGCTCGAGCACACGCATAGCCTCAAAATCATCCTCGGGAACGTCGAGGCCCAGGGCGTCGCAGCAGGCGCGCGGGAACTTGTAGGGGCTTGCGGTCGAAAGCAGCACGCGGGCCTTGGCACCCTCGGCGGGAACGACCTGCTCAAAGACATGATAGCCGCAGGCGGTGTGCGGGTCGATCACGTAGCCGTTCGCATCCCAGCAGCTCTTGATGGCAGCGCGGACTTCGTCCTCGCTGGCCCAACCGCAGCCAAAGACGCTCTGAATCTTTGCCAGCAGGTCGGCGGGAACCTCGTAGCGACCAGTCTGTGCCAGCTGCTCCATAAGGCCGGCAACGAGTTCGCAGTCGCCATCGGACAGGAAGTAGAGCATGCGCTCGAGGTTGGAGCTAATAAGGATGTCCATCGACGGCGAGATGGTCGTGAAGAACGGGCGGTTACGGTCGTAAACGCCGGTGGTCAGGAAGTCGGCCAATACGTTGTTCTTGTCGCTCGCGACGATGAGCTTGGCGACGGGCAGACCCATACGCTTGGCATAGTAGCCGGCCAGGATATCGCCAAAGTTGCCGGTCGGTACGCAGAACTCCACGGCATCGCCGGCCTCGATGGCGCCGGCGCGCAGCAGCTGCGCATAGGCGGCAAAGTAGTAGACGACCTGCGGTACCAGGCGGCCGACGTTGATGGAGTTGGCGCTCGAAAGCACCGTGCCGGCGGCCTCCAGACGCTCGGCAAGCTCCTTATCGGCAAAGATGCGCTTGACAGCGCTCTGGGCGTCGTCAAAGTTGCCGCGGATACCGCAGACGGCGACGTTGTCGCCCTCCTGCGTGGACATCTGCAGGTTCTGGACGCGGCTGACCTTGCCCTCGGGATAAAAGACGGTGATGCCTGTGCCCGGAGCGTCGGCAAAACCGGCGAGCGCGGCCTTGCCGGTGTCGCCCGACGTGGCGGTGACGATCATGATGCGCTCAGCGCCGCCGTCCTTGGCGGAAGTGCGGGCCATGAGGCGGGGGAGCATCTGCAGGGCGACGTCCTTGAAGGCGCTCGTGGGACCGCCAAAGAGCTCCATCACATAGGTCTGAGGGGCGTCAGCGCCCGGCGCAGCGTCGAGTTTGACGAGCGGCGTAACCTCTTCACTCGCGAACGTGCCGCGGTATGCCTCGTCGACACACGCCGAAATTTCTTCGGCCGTGTAATCATTCAGTAACATTCCCAACACATCTTGAGCGATTTCAAAGTACGATTTATCTGCAAGCGAGCTGATATCGACCTGCTGGGTGCCGACCTCGTCCGAGACAAACAAACCCCCGTCGGGAGCGATGCCGGTACGGATTGCCACCTTACTTGAGCACGATAAAGTGCGTCCTCGTGTACTATGATAAGTTCCCATATAACACTGCTCCTCGGATGCCTTGGTCCCAATCGGTGAAACCATGGTATCAGAGCGCGCAAAATAGGTTCGCAGAGGCTTTTTAGAAAGGTAACCTCCAGCCCATGATTAAGATTGCCAAGTTTGGCGGCTCGTCGGTCGCCGACGCCGAACACTTCAAAAAGATCAAGGCCATCGTCGACGCCGACCCTGCCCGCCGTTTTGTGGTGGTTTCCGCCTGCGGCCGCCGCTTTAAGGGCGACACCAAGGTGACCGACCTGCTCTACCTGGTTAACGCGCACGTTAAGTATCACGTGTCGTGTGAGGAACTGCTCGAGGACATTGGCCAGCGCTATTTTGATATCGCTGACGAGCTGGAGCTCACCTATCCCATCCGCGAGGAGTTTGCGGCCTTTGCCGAGCGCGCCCGCTCGGGCGGCTACTCTACCGAGGAGCTCGTGAGCCGCGGCGAGTACTTCACTGCTCGCCTGATGGCCGAGTACCTGGGCCTGCCGTTCCTGGACGCCGCGACGGTTGTGGCGTTCCATCACGACGGTACGCTCAGCATGAATCGCACCTCCGAGCTGGTGCAGGAGTACGGTCAGCAGGGCGGCTTTGTTATGCCCGGTTTCTACGGCGCGACGCGTGAGGGCCAGATCAAGCTGCTCGACCGTGGCGGCGGCGATATCTCGGGCTCGATCTTGGCTAAGTGCCTGGGTGCCGACCTTTACGAAAACTGGACCGACGTCTCGGGCTTCTATTCTGCCGATCCGCGTATTGTTCCCGAGGCTCAGCCCATTGCGCGCGTTACCTACGAGGAGCTGCGCGAGCTTTCGTACATGGGCGCAAGCGTCCTGCACGAGGAGGCCGTGTTCCCCGTGCGCGAGGCAGGCATTCCGCTGGTCATCAAGAACACCAATGCGCCGCAGGACCCCGGCACCATCATTAGCGAGACGGCTGATGAGGGCGAGGCAGAGCCCATCATTACCGGCGTGACCGGCAAGCGCGGTTTTGTCGCCATCAACGTGGCCCGCGACCGCACCAAGCCCCGTGTTGGCTTTATGCGCCGCGCGCTTTCGGTCTTCGAGCGCTATGACGTTTCCGTCGAGCACATGCCCACCGGTGTCGACCGCTTTGGCGCCGTGGTGCAGGAGAAGGATGTTCACGATTCGCTGTACTCGCTCGTGGGCGACATTCAGCAGGAGGTCGAGCCGCTCGAGATCGAGGTTGTCGAGGGCCTGGCGCTCATCGCGACCGTTGGCCGCAACCTGCGCGGTCGTGCCGGCATCTCTGGCCACCTGTTTGGCATGCTTGGCCAGGCCGGCGTGAGCGTGCGCATGATTTCGCAGAGCTGCGACGAGATCAACATCATCATCGGTGTCGAGGAGAAGGACTTTGACCTGGCGATTCAGACCATTTACCGTGCCTTCTCCGACGAAAATGGCATTGTGAAGGTCTCCGATCTGGAGGCTCCCGCGCCGGTCGATCCCGCCCTGGCCGCGCTCAAAAAGTAGCGACTGCTTGGTAGATTTTTGGGTCGTGTTTCAAAAATCTACGGTGGGGCGTTTCGTTTCGGTTTCGTTTCGACGGGGCGGGTTTCGTGTCCGCCCCGTTCTTGTATACACTGGCAACAATAATCAGCCTGCTCGGCGTGCGGGCAAAAGCCAAAACCTTTAAAGGGGGAAGCATGAAACAGTACACGGTTGCTATTTTGGGCGCGACGGGAGCCGTGGGCACCCAGATGCTCGAGTGCCTCAACGAGCAGGAGTTCCCGGTCGGCAAGCTCAAGCTGTTGGCAAGTGCACGCTCCGCGGGCAAGACCGTTGAGTTCCGCGGCGAGCAGATCGTGATTGAAGAGGCTTGCCCTGAGGCCTTTGAGGGCTGCGACATTGTGCTCGGAGCCGCCGGCGACGATATCGCGAAGGAACTGCTGCCCGAGGCCGTCAAGCGCGGAGCCGTCGTGGTCGACAACAGCCATGCCTTCCGTATGGATCCCGAGGTGCCGCTGGTCGTGCCCGAGATCAATGCCGACGATATCAAGTGGCATCACGGCCTTATCGCCAACCCCAACTGCGCGACCATTATCGGCCTGGTTCCCACGTGCCCGCTGCATCAGCTCGCTGGCGTGAAGCGCATGATCGTCTCGACGTACCAGGCGGCTTCGGGTGCTGGCGCCCCCGGTATGGCCGAGCTCGAGGCTCAGCTGGCCGCCCTGGGTCGTGGCGAGGAGATTCCCGAGCCGCGCGCGTTTGCCGCCCAGCTCGCGAGCAACCTGATTCCGCAGATTGGCGGCGTCAAGGAGGAGGGCTTTACCTCCGAGGAGATGAAGTTGCAAAACGAGGGCCGCAAGATCATGCATCTTCCCGAGCTGCGCGTGAACTGCACCTGTGTGCGCGTGCCCGTGCTGCGCTCGCACTCCGAGAGCATCACGCTTGAGTTCGAGCGCGACATCACGGTGGAAGAGGCCCGTGCCGCGCTGGCTGCCGCTCCGGGTGTCAAGCTAGTTGACGACATGAGCGCCGAGGATGCGCACGACCGCTTCCCCATGCCGATGGACACCTCCGACCAGGACCTGATTTGGGTCGGTCGCGTACGCCGCGACATCTCGAACCCCGAGGCCGCGCGTGGCATCACCTTCTGGTGCTGCGGCGACCAAATCCGTAAGGGCGCGGCAACCAACGCCGTCCAGATCGCTAAGCTGCTCTGCGAGTAGTGTGACCTGTCCGGCGGGGGCCGGGCTTGCTTTTCAGAACGTCCTCGACCATGTGTGGCGCCTTGTCCTGCTCCTTCGGAGCCGCGGACAAGGCGCCACACTGGTCTGCGGAGTGTTCTGAAAACTAAGCCCGGCCCCCGCCTGCGGTGACGCTGCTGCAAGCGACCTGCGATGGGGCCGTTGTTGGTTGGGGCCGCTGGGCTGATGTGGGGGCACATGGCTGTTGCGGGCCCTGATCCCGGCGGCGGCTTCGGCGCTTTGCGCCTGCCGCCTTGGGGGACTGTGGGGCGCGGCCGGCAGCTGCGGCGCGTTCGCGCCTGCTGCCTAGGGTGACTTTGGGGTCGATTGGGGTTGTCTGCACAATTCGCGGTATTATGTTGCGGAGTTTTGAAAGGAGCCGCTGGTGGTCACGACGACGTTTGCTTCGCCTTTGGGCGAAATCTTGCTTGCCGCTGATGGCCGCGGTCTGACGGGACTTTGGTTTGAGGGGCAGGAGCATTTTGGCTCCACGCTTCTCAAAGAAGATGTCGAGCATATCGAAGGTGCCGATGCGGTTTCAGGTATTGGTGGCATGTCGTCGGTGAGTCCGACAAATGGCGCGGCCTCTTCGGTGCTTGAGCGTTCCTGGGCTTGGCTGAATGCTTATTTTGCAGGGCAGGAACCTCGGTTTACGCCTCCGTTGCATATGATCGGTACGGCGTTTCAGCGTGAAGTTTGGTACGAGCTGCTTTCCATTCCGCGCGGCGAGGTTGCCACGTATGGCGAGATCGCCCAGCGTGTTGCGGCTCGACATCGTGTACCGGGAAACGAGGCGCCCGTTGTGTCTCCCCGTGCCGTGGGGGCCGCGGTCGCGCGTAATCCCATTTCGATTATTGTGCCGTGCCATCGCGTGGTTGCCGCCGATGGTTCGCTCAACGGATATGCCGGCGGCCTCGACCGTAAGGAGTGGCTGCTGCGGCTTGAGGGCGCGTACGAGGAATAACGTTCGAGCACTTTGCATAGCCAAGACGCCCTGAAAGAACGAGTCGCTGTCCTTTCGCGGCCGGCATGCGTCCAAGCGCTCGGCATATGGCCTTAAGTTTGGCTAAGCCATATCCTGTGAATTTAAAAACGCGCAGGTTGAGCAGCTAAGGCTGCGCTAAGGCGGCTGACGGTGCGCTATTATCGGCAGTATCGAAATCTGTATAGCCGCGCGCCAAAGGAACAACTATGAAGCTGATGCTTGCCGAGGACGAACCCGGCCTCTCCCGTGCCCTTACCGCGATTCTTCAACATAGCGACTACGAGGTCGACACCGCGCTCGACGGCCTGACGGCGCTCGAGTATCTACTCACCAACGATTACGACGCCGCAATCCTGGACATCATGATGCCCGGCATGGATGGCATTGAGGTGCTCAAGCGCACACGCGCCGCCGGTAGGCGACTGCCCATCATTATGCTCACGGCAAAAAGTGAGGTGTCCGATAAGGTCGAGGGCCTAGATGCCGGTGCCAACGATTACCTGACCAAGCCGTTTGCCGCCAAGGAGCTGCTTGCGCGTATTCGTGCCATGACGCGTGCCGCGACGGCAATTGACGCCACGACGCTCAGCGTGGGCAACGTGCGTCTCGACACGGCATCGTGCACGCTCGTTGGCCCTTTGGGCGAGGAGCACCTGGCCAATCGTGAGTTTCAGCTTATGGAGCTCTTTATGCGCAACGCCGGCACGCGCATGCCCACCGAGCGTCTGATGCTCGGGGTTTGGGGTGAGGACGCGCCCGAAGGCGCCAACGTGGTGTGGGTCTACATCTCGTACCTGCGCAAAAAGCTGACGGCGCTTGGTGCCAACGTGGCCATCCGTGCATCGCGCAACCAGGGCTATTCGCTCGAGGTTGTTGAGGAGGGCGAATAGGCGTGAGCGCGAGTGCGTGGTGGAAGCGCACGACGGCAAAGCTCGGCATGGGCGCGGACTCGGGTAATCCGGGGCGCGCCGATGCTGCCAGCGCAATGGGACGTCGCCTGCGTCGTAAGTTCATCCTGGTTGCCATGGGTGCCGTGACCGCCGTGCTTACGCTCATTATTGCCGGCATCAATATCGTCAACTACTCGCATGTCTGCAAGATGGCCGACGCTCGTCTGGACTATATCTTGGCGGGCAAGGACGGCATCGATTGGACGGATGAGCCCAAGACCGATCCAGGCGAGGATGTGGGCGCCGGTAAGACCGCTGCCGGTGACAGGGTGGTCATGCGCACCGGGCACTTCGAAGGTATGACGGCGGAGTCTCCCTTCGACACGCGTTACTTTACGGTGTCGATTGCCGGTGGGCAGGTGACCGATGTCAACACGGCCCGCATTGCCGCGGTGGGTGCCAAGCGTGCTGCACGCATCGCTGCAGGACTATATTCCAAGGGTTGGACCTCGGGCTTTTCTGGTAACTACCGCTATACGGTTACGGTTCAGGGCGACGAGACCACCTATGTGTTTGTGGACTGCTCGCGCGAGCTTGCAAGCTTTCATTCGTTTTTGAGCGCGAGCGTGGCGATCAGTTGCATTGGCTGGCTGGCGGTGTTGGCAATTGTGGCGGGTGCCTCGGGCGCGGTGATTCGACCGATGGTCGAGAGCTACAGCAAGCAAAAGCGCTTTATTACCGATGCAAGCCACGAGATCAAGACGCCGCTGGCCGTGATCGATGCCGCTAACGAGGTGCAGGAAATTGAGAGCGGCGAGAGCGAGTGGACGCAGAGCATTCACGAACAGGTCGCGCGGTTGACGGCGCTCACGGAGCGTCTGGTGTTTTTGGCTCGCATGGACGAGGGCTCGGCGGGCTTTACCATGACATCGATCGATCTTTCGGAGGCCGTGGACAAGGCTGCGGCGCCGTTTGAATCGGTGGCGGTTTCGCGCGGAAAGCGGCTGTCGACGTCGATCGCGAGCGGTGTGCGGGCCCATGCCGATGCTGCAGCGGTGGCGCAGGTGGTTGAGCTGCTGCTGGATAACGCCACGCGCTATGCGAGTGAGGGCAGTGTAATTGAGTTGAGTCTGCGTGCCGTCTCACGCGGTGCAGGCAAAGGTTCGGCCGAGCTTGTCGTTTCGAACGCCGTGGACGAGCTGCCCGAAGGCGACCTAGATCGATTGTTCGACCGCTTCTATCGTGCGGACGTGTCGCGCAGCTCCAAGACGGGCGGCTCGGGCGTGGGCCTATCCGTGGTGCGTGCCATCGCCGAAGCCCATGGTGGGAGCGCTTCTGTCTGCGGCCACGGCAACCAGATCACCTTCACCGTCCGCCTCTAAAACCTGCCAAAATGAACCTGTCCCTTTTTGGTCGGTGCGAAATGGGTAATACTAAAGAGTTATCCGACCAGATGGGAACCGATCGATGGCTTATATCGAATTCAAAGACGTCATCAAGGCATACGGCGAGGGCGACGCCCGCATTCACGCACTCGACGGCGCGAGCTTTACGGTCGAGCGTGGCGAGCTCGCCATCATTTTGGGTGCTTCGGGTGCCGGCAAGACCACGGCGCTCAACATTCTGGGCGGTATGGACACGGTAACCTCCGGTACCGTGACGGTGGACGGGCGCGATGTGAGCTCCGCTAACGAGGCGCAGCTCGTGGAATACCGCCGCGCCGATGTCGGTTTTGTCTTCCAGTTCTACAATCTGGTTCCCAACCTGACGGCCCTCGAAAACGTTGAGCTCGCAGCTCAGATTTGCCCCGATTCGCTCGATGCCGAACAGACGCTTCGCCAGGTTGGCCTGGGCGAGCGCCTGGGTAACTTTCCGGCACAGCTTTCGGGCGGCGAGCAGCAGCGCGTGTCCATCGCCCGCGCACTGGCAAAGAACCCCAAGCTGCTTCTGTGCGACGAGCCCACGGGCGCGCTCGACTATAAAACCGGCAAGCAGATCTTGCAGCTGCTGCAGGATACCTGCCGCAAGCAGGGCATTACGGTCATCATCATCACGCACAACTCCGCGCTCGCGCCCATGGCCGATCGCCTGATTCGCTTTAAGAGCGGTCGCGTGGAGAGCGAGACGGTCCAGCAAAATCCCGTGCCTATCGAGACGATCGAGTGGTAGCGCCCATGGATCAGGACCGCCAAAACAGCCAACGCCGCGACGCGCGGAACACGGAGCGCGAGCAGGATTTTACGACCTACCGCACTGCCCAAAGCTCAAACGACATGGTGCCGACGGTGTTTCGCCGCGGTGTCTACCGCACGATTCGCGGCAGCCTCAAACGCTTCTTGTCCATCGTCGTGATCACCGCGCTCGGCGTGAGCGTGATGTGCGGCCTCAAGGCGGGTTGCGAGGATCTGTGCGATTCGGTCGACGCTTACTTTGACCAACAGAATGTTTACGACATCAACGTGCAGTCGACCTATGGCCTGACTGACGATGATCTCGACGCCATCCAAGAGGTCGATGGCGTCGAAACGGCCGAGGGCATCTACACCGAGACCGCCTACACCGCCGTGGGCACAACGCGCGAGCGCGTGGTCGTGCAAAGTCTCTCCAAGGAGAACATCGATCAGCCGGTGCTCGTGAACGGCGATTTGCCTGAGAGCGCCGATGAGGTCGCGGTGACTTCGAAGTTCCTGAAGGCTTCGGGCAAAAAGCTCGGCGATACGGTGAGTTTTGCCGCCAACGATGCGAGCTCGTCGAACCAAAGCGCCAAGGACCAGTTTGCCGATAGCGATTACACCATCACGGCCGAGGTTCTCGATCCCACCGACGTGAGCTCCGACTCGACCGTCAACGCCTTTCGCGCTGCTTCGGCGGCGGACTATAAGTTCTATGTGAGCGAGGACGCCGCGACATCTTCTTCCTACTCCGCGGTTCACGTGATCGTCGAGGGAGCCAAGGATCTCAACTCCTATTCGGATGCCTACGCGGCAAAGATCAATGAGGTCAAGGGCAATATAGAGAAGATCCGCGAGGAGCGCGAGAAAGCGCGTGCTCAGGAGCTGACGGCCGATACGCCGGCGAACTTGGACGCGGCTGAGCGTCAGGCGAATATGGTCTTTGGGATCGAGCAGGACAACATCAACCGCATGGCCGAGGGCAGCGACGAGCGTGCGCAAGCGCAGACCGACCTGGATCAGCGCCGTGCCGCCGCCGACCAGCAGTTTGCCGATGCCCGCGCCGAGCTCTCTGACCTGGGCGAATGCACCTGGTACATCCAGGACCGCGGCAATATCGCAAGCTACTCGAGCGTGGAGAGCGATAGCTCGTCAATTGAGGCTATCGCCACGGTGTTCCCGTTCATCTTCTTTATCGTCGCCGTGCTCATCAGCCTTACCACCGCCACGCGTATGGTCGAGGAGGAGCGCACGCTCATCGGCCTGTATAAGGCGCTCGGTTATTCGCGCGGACGCATCCTGTCCAAATACGTGGACTATGCGCTGTGGGCTTGTCTGATCGGCGGCGTGCTCGGCAACATTATCGGATTTGTGGGCCTGCCGCTGTTCCTGTTTACGGTGTTCGACGACATGTACTCACTGCCCCAGATGCTGCTTTCGTACGACATCGTGTCCTCGATCGTTTCGGTGGCGCTGTTTGCCGTGGGCGTGGTGGGCGCCACGATTATCGCCTGCCGCCACGAGATGGCCGAGACCCCGGCCTCGCTCATGCGCCCCAAGGCCCCGCGCGCCGGCTCGCGTATCTTGCTCGAGCGCATCGGCTTTATCTGGCGCCGCATGGGCTTTTTGAACAAGGTGGCAGCACGTAACCTGTTCCGCTACAAAAAGCGCGCCTTTATGACCATCTTTGGCATCGCGGGCTGTACGGCGCTTGTGATTTGCGGCATGGGCATTCGTGATACGTCGGTCGCGCTTTCGCCCAAGCAGTACGGGCATATCACGCGCTACGACCTGCTGGCTGTCGCCAATCCCGACGATTTTTCGCAGACGTGCGCGGCATTGGATGAGCGCAGCGCGGCCAATGATTTCAACGTGACCGTGACCTCGACCCTGCCGATTATGACCGACAACGTCACCTTTACATTCGGCGGCAAGAGCGAGACCGTGCAGCTGATAGTGGTGCCAGATGACCGCACGAACGACCTGGACGACTACGTGTGTCTCGAGGACGAGTCCAAAGAGCCGCTATCTTTGCGCGACGGAGATGTGTATCTGAGCAAGAGTTCACAGCTGGTTCTTGGGATTCAGCCGGGCGACACGGCGCAGGTCCAGGATTCGTCGCTCAACGTCGCCAAGGTCAAGGTTAGCGACATCTCGCTCAACTATCTGGGCAACACGCTTTACATGACACAGGGCACCTATGAGCGCGCGTTCGGTCGAAGCGTGCGCCTTAACGGCGTCTTTGTGCTGCTTAAGGGCTCATCTTCTGACCAGATTGCGTTTAGCAAGAAGATTAAGAGCGACGGTTGGCTCACCATCTCGAGCACGGCCGAACATTGGCAGAACTACGAGGCGAACTTTACGATTATCAATTCTGTCGTGGTGCTCGTGACCTTTATGGCGGCGTGCCTGTCGTTTGTGGTGGTGTTTACGCTGTCCAACACTAACATCTCCGAGCGCGAACGCGAGCTGGCGACCATCAAGGTGCTGGGCTTCCGCCGTGGCGAGGTGCACCACTACGTCAACAAGGAGACGTTGATCCTCACGGCGATTGGCACTGCACTGGGCGTGCCGCTGGGTGGCCTGCTTGCCGAGAGCTTTACGTACATCCTGCAGATGCCGTCGCTGTACTTTGACGTCGAAGTCGAGCCGCTGAGCTACGTGCTTGCCGTGGTGCTTTCCTTCGGCTTTACGATCATCGTCAACCTCGCCACCAACCGAACCCTCAACAAGATCGACATGGTCGGCGCCCTCAAGAGCGCCGAGTAGCCTGCCAAAAAGGGACAGGTTTATTTTGGCAGGTTTTATCTGGGCAAACGCCGGGCAGCCTATAGGTGGCCCGGCGTTTGCCCCGTTTTGCTGGGGATGTTTGTCGTTCGGTGCTCTTACTGTCCAATCCAGTATTGCGCATAGCTCTTAATGTCCTCGGTAAAACCGTCAAGGTCGTCAAGGGTGATCACGCTGTCGATAAGCAAATTGGCTATCTCGCGGTGCATTGTGCTGCGGCGAATGTCGTTTGCAATTACGCCTGAGGACAGCTTGTCTCTATTGAGGCGCTCTTCTAGTGCCCAAAACCTACTGGACGCTTCACTGTCGCCGTTCAGCATCTCAACGTACTGGTCGATGAGCTTTTCCATATAACGTTCTTGCCATTGAGGAAGCATTTTCTTAAACAGCTTCCAGTCGCTTTCGGCTACGTCGCGCATATGTCCTCCGCTCGTCAAACGGGCTTTCCATTTGCCTTTCATTCTATTTGGTTTTCGCCCGCAGGCGTGGGTGAGAGGCTCTCTTTAGCCTTCGAGATTGGGCTTGAATGGGTCGTATGCCACAAAATGGGCCTATCTACTACGTTTAATTGGATACCCTCAACCATGCCGGGAAAACGAAAAATAAAACCGCAGGTAGAAGGCCTGTCGCTTTTCGAAAAATGCGGTCATGGTTGGCCCCATCGAGTTAAACGTAGTAGATGGCTCCTTTTCGTGGCGGACCATCAAACGAACGCCGACGCTTGTGCTGTAGCCGCTCCGATCATTCGTAAGTTGCGGTGGAATAGTTCTTAGATTCAGCCATTTGCGGGCTAAGCAGGAACTATTTCACCGCAACTTAATTTCAGACCAGGCACCCGCAGCAAGAAGACGAATAGCCACGGCCTCCTTAGTTACCGCAGGAGGCCCCAGGGCTTACCTCCCAAATCTTTCCGCAGGACGGAAGGACCCCGCCGCGCGAAGCGCACGGCGGGGTCCTGACATGTCCGAGGACGATTTGGGAGGTAAGCCCTGGGGCCTCCGATGGGGGGCGGTTACAGCCGAGGCTATTCGTCGCCGAAGCTGATGCCCAACGCCTTGGCCTCGCGCACCAGATCGCTCTGGGGGTCGACATACTTGAGCTTGCCGGCGACCTCCTCGAGCGGCATGTGACACATCTTGCCGTCACGCAGGGCAATCATGTAGCCAAACTCGCCACGCAGGCAGCCAAGCGCGGCCTCGACGCCACACTGGGTCGCAAAGATGCGGTCCTGAGCGTCGGGCTGGCCACCGCGCTGCGTGTGACCGGGGATGGCGACGCGGGTCTCGCGACCGGTCTTGGCCTCGATCTCCTTGGCGATGTCGTAGACAATCGACGGGCTCGTGCGCTCGGCGAGCTTCTTCTTGTACTCCTTCTTGGACAGCGCCGCGTCCTCCTTGGAGATGGCGCCCTCGGCGACGGCCACGATGGTAAAGCGGCTGCCGGTTTCCATGCGATGCTCGATGGTCTTGATGACCTGGTCCATGTCGTAGGGGATCTCGGGAATCAGGATGACGTCCGCACCGCCCGCGACACCGGCATACAGCGGGATCCAGCCAACCTTGTGACCCATGATCTCGATGACGAACACGCGGCCGTGGCTCGAGGCGGTAGTGTGGATGTCGTCGATGCACTTGGTGGCGACGTCGATGGCGCTCGTAAAGCCAAACGTCATCTCGGTGCCCCAGGTGTCGTTATCGATGGTCTTGGGCAGGGCGATAACGTTGAGGCCCTCTTCGCGCAAGCGGTTGGCGGTCTTGGTGGAGCCGTTGCCGCCCAGCATAAACAGGCAGTCGAGCTGCAGCTTGTGATAGGTGTGGACCATCGCCGGCACCTTCTCGACGCCATCGGCCTCGGGAGTATCCAAGCGCTTGAACGGCGTACGGCTCGTGCCCAGGATGGTGCCGCCGCGGGTGAGGATGCCGCTAAAATCGGCGGGCGTCATGACGCGGAACCTGCTGTAGATAAGGCCCTGGTAGCCGTCCTCAAAACCATAGATCTCGATAGGCTCTTCGCTATTGGTCATAAGCGTTTTGACGATGCCGCGCATGGTGGCGTTGAGCGCCTGGCAGTCGCCGCCACTAGTAAGAAGACCGATCCTAAGCATGGTGAATCCTTCCGGGCAAGTTATAACATGCGCATAAGTTTACCCCCGCACACTGTTGATGCGGGGGTAAAACGTGTTAGCTCAAGCGTATAGAAATGTAAACCACGTCAGGCGAGCGTAAGGTCGACGGGCCTGGCTCCTTACAGCGCGAAGGCGTCGACGTCTCCCCAGTGGCGGCGCAGCGTGATGGCGGCAGCGGGCTCGGTATTGTCGAAGACGACCGACCACTGCGTGTTGCTGGTGATGTCTTCCGGATTGGGCTCTTGCGCCGCAGCGCGTAGGGCCTTCCAAGCGACTGCCTCGTCCTGGGCACCGACATGGGCGTCAAGGACATCGGCGATTGCGACGGCGCGCTCCTTACCATGGCCCAGCTCGCCATTCTTTTGGTTGGGCAGCACTTCGTCACCATAGCAGGCGTAGAAGTTCGTAACCTGGCGTACAGGAGTCACTTTGCATGCACGGTCGGGGTCGCGCGGATCCCACTCTACTACGCGCGCGTCACCGGCGGCGTCGTTGATAAAGAAGTGGTAATCGCGTCCTGCCATGGCGTGCATGTCGTAGGCGGAAAGCAGGTCGACAGCTTCTTGCGTGGTGGCGGCACGGTCGAGCACCAGGCGGATGGCGAGCGAGGTATTGATGACGGGGCGCTGCGTGTCCTGGTCACAGGGTTTGGAATCCAGGGTGAGTACGGCAATGGACACGCCGCATTCGTTAACACCGTCGAGCTGGGCAAACGGGCCCATGAGTGCGGCGGCACGTCCGGCGACAGAATCAAGCGGAGTGTTGGCGCCCAGGTTGTTAAGGGCGGCAAAGCCGATGGAGGCATAGCCGTCGCGCGGGTGATTGCGCACCAGCAGCGCCGAGGTGTCGTCCTTAAAGTCGTAATTGCGACCGGTGCGCACGCGGCCTTCGGCATCTACGGCGGCAAAGGCGCTGCAGGCAAACTGGGGCGCCTGGACATGCGCCGGCACGCCGGGCAACACCTGCGCCACCACAGCATCGATGTAGGCCTGATCGTCGCGCACGCCAGCGGCGATGATGCGATCAAGATCGTAGTCGTAGGCGATGTCGATTGCGTACAGGTCATAGCCATCCGCGTAGCAGGTCAAGCGTTTGAGCGACGCGACGGACTTGATTTGCTTGCGGTAAACGATGCCGGTGGCGGCGGCAAGACCGACGGTGACTCCCGCGACACCGCAGGCGATGGCAATGTTACGTGGCTTCATGACGGCTCCTCTCGTCCTGTTAGCGCAATTGTCGCAAAAGGAGCGCGGGCATGATGGCTCAACTTGGTGAGCGGCGCGGAATTAAGCACGGAATGAAGAGTGCGGTGCTGGCGTGGCGGGGTATGCTGGAGGGGACCATCAACCCAGCGAAAGGGGAGAGCATGACGGATCAGGAAACGCCCGAGCACGTGCACGTGACGGCCGACGATATCGAGGCCGCCAACGACCTTATCGACTTTATCGAGGCATGCCCCAGCATATTCCATACGGCAGCGACTATTATGGCCGAGCTCGACGAGGCAGGCTTTACCTACCTGCCCGAGAACGCGGCGTGGGACATCGAGCCGGGCGGGCGTTATTACACGCAGCGCAACACCTCGAGCGTTGTTGCCTTTAAGGTGGGCGAGGACCTGGCCGTGACGTGGGGCGAGGACGGCGTTGCCGGTGATTATCATTTTCAGCTCACGGCGTCGCACAGCGATTCGCCGACGTTTAAGGTCAAGGCTGTGCCCGAGCTCGATGGCGCAGGCGAGACGCTGCGTCTGAACACCGAGGCCTACGGCGGCATGATTGACTATACCTGGTTCGACCGCCCGTTGGCGCTCGCGGGCCGCGTGCTGGTGCGCGAGGGCGACCGTATCGAGAGCCGCCTGCTTGCCACCGAGTGCGAGGTTGCCATTATCCCGAGCCTTGCTATCCACATGAACCGCGGCGTTAACGAGGGTTTTGCTCCCAACCGAGCCGTCGACCTGTGCCCGCTCATCAGCGCCGGCGAGCTTAAGCAGGGCGACTTTGATGCTCTGATCGCCGAAGAGCTGGATGTTGAGCCCGAGCAGATCCTGGGTCGCGACCTGTTCCTGGTCAATCGTCAGGATGCACGCATCTGGGGCTGGGCCGACGAGTTTATCTCGACGCCCAAGCTCGACGACCTAGCCTGCGCCTATACCTCGCTGCAGGCATTTTTGGGTGCCGAGAACGCGCACGATATCTCGGTCTTCTGCTGCTTTGATAACGAGGAGGTTGGCTCCGAGACCAAGCAGGGAGCCATGTCGACGTTCTTGGCCGATGCGCTGCGCCGCATCAACGGATCGCTGGGCTTCGACGACGAGTCGTACCATCGCGCCCTTGCCGCTTCGATGCTCGTGAGCTGCGATAATGCGCATGCCGTGCACCCCAACCACGCCGAGAAGTGCGATGCCCGCAACCAGGTCGTGCTCAACGGCGGCATCGTCATCAAGGAAGCCGCCAACCAGCACTACTGCACCGATGCCTTTAGCCGCGCGGTGTTCCAGGCCGTCTGCGATGATGCCGACGTGCCCACGCAGGCCTTCGCCAATAAGAGCGATATGGCCGGCGGCTCCACGCTCGGCAACCTGTCGAACATGCAGGCGAGCATGCACGCCGTGGACGTGGGCCTGCCGCAGCTTGCCATGCACTCGAGTTACGAGACCGGCGGCGTGCGCGACGTGATGTACGCCATCCGCGCCCTCACCGCCTTCTACGAGCGCGACCTCCATATCAACGGCGCCGAAAGCGTGGAGCTCTAAAACCTGCCAAAAAGGGATGTTAATTTTGGCAGGTTTTATCTGGGCGAATGCAAAGGGTAAAACCGAACTAGATCTGTGATACGTGGCCGCCGAGGTGCAGTGTGCCTCGGCGGCTTTTTGTGTACAGAGTACGGCTAATGCTTATCAATGCTATACATGCTTTACGTATCTACCATAGAGTTTTATGATAGTTTTGAAGTATTAAGGAGGGGTCATGACCACAACAGCCGCTCAGATCAACGTGCGTCTCGATGCCGATCTCAAAAGGAGTGGGGACGCCGCTCTCTCCAGGGCCGGTATGACGCCGAGCCAAGCGGTGCGAGCGCTCTGGCAGCTTGCAGCGTCGCTGGCCGATCGCCCCGGTGCGCTCGAGGATATCCTGCTGCCCAGTCGTGCCCGGGCGGAACAGCGCGAGCGCGAAAAGGTCGCCAAACGTAAGCTCGAGCTCATGGATCAGGGGTCGAAGCTGTTCGCTGCCGCTTGCCGTGAGTCAGGAATCGATATGGTCAAGGCTCAGCCATCGGACGACGAAGAGCTCAAACGGAACGCCTATGCTGATCGCTATGGCGAGGAGATGAGCTGGCTCTATGAGTGAGAATCCTAAGCGCATCTTGGTTGACACCAACGTCTGGCTTGATTATTTCATCCCTTCACGACGCGGTCGTTCGGCGGCAATTGAGTTTTTGCGTGATGCGTGTACGGCTCAGGCTGAGCTGATGTATGCGGCGACATCGTCCAAAGACCTGTTCTATTTGATTTCAAGTGAACATAAGGCATGGTATCGGCGAGAGCACGGTTCGCTGTCTCAAGATGCCGCTTCGGCGGCGACATCACTCGCATGGGATTGTCTTGATGTGTTGTCGCAACTTGCTACGCCCGTGCCCTGCGACCTGAGCGACATATGGATGGCGAGTAAGCAGCGTGAGCTCCATAGCGATTACGAAGACGATTTAATCATCGCGGCAGCGATGCGCGCAAAGACAGACCTTCTGGTCACCAACGATGTCAAGCTCTGCTCACACGCACCAGTCGCCGCAATGAGCGTAGAAGACGCAAAGAATTACTTAGCAACGCTCTAACAATTTGAAGACCCCACAGGTCGAACAAAAGTCAGCGAATGTCCCCAGGCAGGGCCGCGCCAGCCAGTCCCTATAGGTTGAACAAAAGTCAGCGAGAGCCCGCCGTTTGAGCCAAGGTGCCGTGAAATGAAAAGGCGCGACCTTCTGGTCGCGCCTTTGAAATTGAACGGCAGATTGGCCAAACGGCGGGCTCGCAGCGTCGAGGGGTTCCGGCGTTTGGTAAAACGCCGGAACAAATTAATGCTCGATCCAGCAGCGCAGGGTCTCGCCTGCCTGCAGGTGACGCAGGTTCTCCGCGGCGATGTCGACCACGTTGTTGAGCGTGGCGGCCAAGTGGAACCAGCCGGAGACGTGCGGCGTGATGAGCATGTTGGGAGCATCCCACAGTGGGCTTGCCTCAGGCAGCGGCTCGGGGTCGGTGACGTCGACCGCGGCGCCGGCAAGGTGTCCGGACTCAAGAGCGGCAACCAGATCGTCGGCAACCACAAGATCGCCGCGGCCGCCGTTGGCAAAGAAGGCGCCCGGTTTCATCGCGGCGAAGAACTCGGCGTTCGCCAGGCCGCGGGTCTCGGGTGTGCTGGGCATAAAGGATGCGACGACGTCGGCCTCGGCCAGGCGCTCGGGCAAGGCGTCCATGCCGTCCATGTCCTCAAACACAATGGGGTAGACGAGCGGATGGCGCTTGATGCCGCGGACGTGCGCGCCCATGCTGCGGCAGAGCGTGGCGAAGTGGCCGCCGATATCGCCCGCGCCCAGCACCAGCACATTGGCGTTTTTGAGCGAGGTGACCGGCCCCAAATCCTCCCAGCGATGCTCGCGCTGCAAGTCGTGATAGCCGGGCAGGCACTTCATCATGGAAAGGACCATGGCAAACATGTGTTCGCTTACGGCCTGGCCGTAGGCACCCACCGAGCAAGACAGTTTGGCGTCGGCCGGCACGGTGCCGGCGGCCAAGTAATCGTCATAGCCGGCGGTCTGCAATTGCAACAGCTGAAGATGCTCGCATGCCGTGAGCATGTCAGGGTCTATGTTGCCCAAGATCACGTCGGCGTCGGCGACCTGCTCACGCGTGACGGCATCGGCGCTCGTGTAGATAAAGTCCTCGCCCGGAGCGCTCGACTCAAGAATTGCGCGATGGCGGTCGTTGACGGGCAACAAAACCAGGATGTTCACAAGCAGTCCTCTCCGCTCGACCTGCCAAAAAGGGACAGGTTTATTTTGGCAGGTTTTATCAGGCAAAACGCTCAATTAAAACGCCGGGCGCTCATGGACGGTTGTAAGTCCATGAGCGCCCGGCGTCCGCACAGCTACCAGCTCAGCAGCTCGTAGCCGTCCTCGGTCACCACGAGCTGTACCTCGCACTGGGCCGAATCGCTACCGTCCTTGGTGCGCACGCACCAGCCGTCACCCTTGCTAATCTTGATGTCGGGCGCCCCGGCGTTGACCATGGGCTCGATGGTAAAGACCATGCCCGGGGCCATGATGGTGTCCACATCGGGCGCCTCGGTGGTAAAGCCCACAAACGGGTCCTCGTGGAACTCCTTACCGATGCCGTGTCCGCCGTACTCGCGCACCACGCTAAAACCGGCGTCCTCGACCGTCTTTTGCACGGCCTCGGCCATAACGGACAGCGGCAGCCATGGCTTGACGGCCGCCAGGCCCGCCTCCACGCTGGAGCGGGTGACGTCGACAAGACGCTGACGGTCGGCCGAGACCTCGCCGATGCAGAACATGCGGCTCGAGTCGCTAAAGTAGCCGTCCAAGATCGTAGAGCAGTCCACATTGATGATGTCACCTTCGTGCAGCACGTCCGTATCGCAGGGGATGCCGTGGCAGACGACGTCGTTGATCGAGGTGCACACGCTTTTGGGGTAGCCCTCGTAGTTGAGGTCGGCCGGCGTGCCGCCGTGCTCGACGGTATAGTCGTAGATCATCTGGTCGATCTGGTTGGTGGTCATGCCCGCGGCGATGTGCTCGCCTACGTAGTCGAGCACGCCCACATTGATGGCGGCCGAGCGTTTGATGCCCTCGATGTCGGCGGGCGTCTTGTAGAGCGTGCGGGGCAGAACCTCCCAGCCCTCCTCCCACAGGCGCTCGAGGCGCTCATCAAAGGCGCTATGGCATTTCTTGTATTTCTTGCCGCTGCCGCACCAGCAAGCATCGTTGCGGCCAGGCACGGGTCCGTTGTCAAACATGGCTAACTTCCTTTCATCCGCAGCTAGTATAGCCCACCCACGCGTCCATAAAAGTTGCGGTGATATAGTTCCGATTTAAGCGGTTTAACAGCACAAATAGGAACTATATCACCGCAACTGATGGGGCGGGATGGCGGGCACTAGCTGCTGCGTGGTTTTGCTAGTAGCTCACCTGGCAGGGAATGCCGAGGGCGCGCACGCGTGCGGCGATTGTGTCGAGCACCTCGGGCGCCGCTTTGGCAAGGCCGGCGACCGGTGTCTCGCGCGCCACCGTGTAGATGGTCGCCTCCTGTGGACGAATGCGCTCGAGTGCCGCGAGCCAAGGGCCAACGAACTCCTCGCCGGTATTGTCGAGAGGCTTGCCCTGGTGTTCGCCGGTCAAAAACATCGTCTGGATAATGACGTGGCCGTTAAAGCTCGCGAACGTCTCGATCTGATGCTCCACATCGTAGGGGCCAACGGGTTGATCGAGCAGCTGGATAAACGCCGGGTCGACCGTATCGAGCTTGAGGATGTTGTCGTCGACCATCATGAGCGCGTCGTGCACCTCGGGGCGGTCGGCGCGCGTGCCGTTGGAGAGCACGGCGATCTTGGAGTTTGGAGCAAGCTCGTCGCGCAGCGCGACAGCGCCGGCGATGGCCTGCGGAAACTCCGGTGCGGCGGTGGGCTCGCCGTTGCCGGCAAACGTGATTACATCGGGCAGCTCACCTTCGACTGCCATCTCGCGCAATTTGGCCTCGAGTGCATCGAGCACCACGGCAGCCGTGTTATACGATTCGTGGCAGGGGCGCTCGGCATTGAGACCGTTCTCGCAGTAGATGCAGTCGAACGTGCAAATCTTACCGCTCGCCGGCATCATGTTGACACCGAGCGAAAGGCCCAGGCGACGGCTGCGAACGGGCCCAAAGATGGGGCTGGCATTTAGAAACGTAGACATAGGTAAAAGCTCCTCAAGACAATTAACCTTAAGCATAGCATCGGCTCCAACGTATGGTCCGGGCTTGTGCTTTGCAGGTTTCGTTTTTTAACTCTGCCTTCGATGCCGCGTCATGAAAGGTATCGGGTCGGGTACAGTTAATCTGTTAACAAAACACAAGACGATGGGGCACAACATGGATTTTACGGTCGAGAATGCGGGCACCACGATCGCCTGTCGCGAGTATGCCGGCCCGGTTGTATCGTCCGATGCACCCGTCTTGGTTTGCGTGCACGGTGCGTGCGTCGACGGCGTCTTTTTTGATGCCATCGCCCGCGAGCTCGCCTGCGACTATCGCGTCATTGCCTACGACCGCCGCGGTTGCGGCGAGAGTGGCGACGCTGCAGACGGACGCTACGACCTCGCCGCCCAGGCCGCCGACCTGCAGGCTGTTATCGAGCATATTGGCGCTCCGGCAAACGTGCTCGCGCACAGTGCCGGTACGTTGGTGGCCCTGGAGCTTCTCCGTGCAAACCCCGCCATAATCTCGCGTGCGATTCTGCATGAACCCGCCGTGACGGATGAGGGCGCCGGCCTGGGTGCGGCCCCGGTTTTGCTCGAGATGATCGCCGCGGGAAAGGTCTCCAGGGCATTACGGGCCTTCCTGGGCGCCATCGGCGATTCGGACCCTGAGGCCCCCAAGTTAACCGAGGCAGAAGCCAAGCATGCCCTGCGCAACGGCCGCAGTTTCATGGCGAACGAATACGGGGTTACTATGACCTGCGTTCCCGATTGGGATAGCGTTCGCGCGTCGAAAACGGTGGCCGCCGTGCTTTTGGGCGAGCTCTCGATTGGTACGCCCCGCGAGGCGGGAACGAGGATAGCGGCTGAGCTTTTGGACTGTCCACTCGTAATGGTTCCCGGCGCGCACAACGGCCTGCGCGATCGCCCGGCAGCGGCTGCTCAGACTGTCCGTGGTATCCTGGGGCTCTAACACCCGCAATAGCCAAAACAGCCTTCACCCGCAAACGTTTCGGCCGTGTTAACAAATGCGCTCAAAACCTCACGTCTGCGGTTTCAATCGCGCCGTCTGCCAACTCATAAAAATGTAGCAGCATTCACGTGCTTACCTGCATCGGCAAGGTGTTACCCTTGTAACATTTGGAACCCATCGCTACCATGCGAAACTATCGAAAGGGCCCCATATGCTCAATAATCACGAGGTCAATCTAACCGACGAGGAGGCTGCCGCCGAGGTCGCCCGTGTCGCGAAGACCTACCCCGTGGTACGTTTGCTGTCGGCCGATCAGATTAAGAGCGAGCCTAACTGCCTGCTCGCCGGCGATCGCTGCCCTTGTCTGCGTCAGTCAAGTCTTGAGGCCTTGACAGATTCCGATGAGGTGTCGGAGCAACTACTCAATGATGGTGTTGAGTACCGCGCCCGCCTACGCCCTCTGAAGGTCGAGGGCGAGCCTCACGTCTTGATGATGGTGCGTCCGATTGATGAGCAAGAGGCCGCGGAAGAGGAGCTTGTCTACACCGACGTGCTGACGAGTGTGCGCAATCGCCGATATTACGAGGAAAAGCTTCGTAGCGCCCGCATGAAGGCCGGCGTGGCGGTGATCGACCTTGATGATTTTAGGGTCTTCAACGATACGTGTGGCCATCATGCCGGCGACCTTGCACTCGGTGCCGTGGCGACAGCCATACGCAACGGAATTCGTTCGACTGACGAGCTTGTGCGCTATGGCTGCGACAGGTTTGTGGCCGTCATGCCTAATATCCCCTCCGATGACTTCGCCCGTCGCCTGCGTCAGGTATCCGATGCCGTTCATGCCACGATTATTCCGGGCCATGAGTACGTGAGCTTGACGGCATGTGTTGGTGGCGTTCGCATTCATGGCGAGACGGTCGATGAGGGCGTTGGCCGCGCTGCCCAGTTACTGAGCTGCGCTAAGGCAAAAGCCGGTACGGTCGTGACCGATGCCGATTCCATCGAGGCCTTCCAAAGCGAAAAGCCTTTGGTGCTTATTGTCGATGACTCCGAGATGAACCGAGCCATTCTCAGCGAGATGCTCAAGGACGAGTATTGCATCCTCGAGGCCGATAACGGTCGTGCGGCGCTCGACATGGTCGACCGCTATGGCGATGAGTTGTCGCTCGTGCTGCTAGATATTGTCATGCCGGGCACGAGCGGCTTTGAGGTGCTGGCCGATCTGTCGCGCCGATCGGGTATCGACAATCTGCCTGTCATCATGATCTCGAGCGAAGATTCCGACGATGCGGTGCTGCGCGCGTACGAGCTAGGC
>CAVFEY010000024.1:0-3240 GCA_963621725.1 Firmicutes bacterium AF25-13AC | reverse complement strand
AGCTAGGCGCCTCGGACTATATCAACCGCCCGTTTGACTCCCGTGTCGTGCGCCGCCGTGTAAGCAACACCATCCGCCTATACGCCAAACAGCGCCGCCTGACGAACCTGCTGTCCCAGCAGTACAACGAGCGCGTCAAGAACAGTCGCATGCTCATTGACATCATGGCCGGCGTCATGGAGCTTCGCAATGGCGAGAGCGGTAGGCACGTTACGAACATCGAAAAGCTGACCGAGCTGCTGCTTGGCTGTCTGGTCCAGCGTAGCGGCACCATCTTCCTTGACAATGAGGAACGCTCCACGATTGCCCTGGCTTCGGCGCTGCACGATATTGGCAAGATGTCGATCGACGATGCGATTCTCAACAAACCCGGGCGCCTTACGCCCGAGGAGTTTGAGATTATGAAGACGCATACTACGATTGGCGCCGACATGTTGCTTGAGCTGGGCCGCCATCACGTCGGCAATGCGCTTATGGAATATGCGTACCAGATTGCGCGTTGGCACCACGAGCGCTGGGACGGCAAGGGTTATCCTGATGGCCTTAAGGGCGACGAAATTCCCATTGCCGCACAGGTGGTTTCGGTGGCCGACGCGTACGATGCTCTGACGAGTGTGCGTGTGTACAAGGATGCTATCCCGCACAAGGAGGCGATCCAGATGATCCTGGACGGTAAGTGCGGCACCTTTAACCCGCTGTTGCTCGACTGCCTGCTCGATGTGCAAGACCGTATTGCCGAGACATTGGCACGCCCTGCCGACGTTGTCGCGTTTCCCACGATTTAGTTTGACCAAAGGAGTTTTTAATCCATGATTTCCATGCGTGAGGCGTATGAGAAGATCGGCGCTAATTATGAAGACGCGTGCGCTCGGCTGATGGGCGAGGAAATGCTTGCCCACTTTGCCCTCAAGTTTTTGGATGACGAGAGCATGGACAAGCTGGAGGCCGCCATGGCGGCAGGAGACGCCGAAGGTGCGTTTATGGCAGCGCACACGCTCAAGGGCGTGAGCCAGAACTTGGGATTCGATAATCTGTACGAGCCGGCGGTTGTGGTGACCGAGGCGCTGCGCGGCGCCGATGCCGTTGACGGCGCTCGCGAGGGAATGCATGCGTTGCAGCAGCAATATGCGGCTACGATGTCGGCCCTGCGCGAGGCGGCTGAATAAGAGGCTGCGAGCCTTGATGACTATGAGAGTGGATAATCTCCCGTTTTAGGCCCGGTGGCGGCCTCAAAGTGGGAGATTATCCACTCTCGTTCGATACGTGTCCAATAATCCACTCTCACCTTTTCTGATTAGTGAATGGCCTATGCGCACTGGCGGGGCTTTCCGCATGCAATCCATATCGTTGTTCGATAAACTGTTCGAATAACGATAGAGTCGATGAGGGTGAGTGTATGTCCAACAGCGTTCAGCGTATGGCCAAGGCGGGCGAAAATATCGGGAAGCTTGGTTTTTGCATGGCAGCCGTTTTTGCAGGGATGCTCGTCGCTTTTGCCGCGTTGGTTGTTTACGTGATCTGGTATGCGGTTGCAAACGTTACTTCTGTCGATTCTTTCGGTGTCGTGACGTTTCTCAATGGCGGGTGCATCGTTATCCCAAGCGGACTGTGCCTGGCACTCGTTGTGGGTATTTCGCTTGTCGTTTTGTGTGGGATCAGCCGTAACATCTCGCGAGGCGTCTCGCCCTTTACCAAGACGCATGTGCGGCTTATCCGTGTTCTTGCACTTGTCTTTGCTGTTAACGCCGCGGTTTCGTTTATTGGTGCCTACGGATCGGTCAATCTCACCATTGGCGGACTGAAGCTTTACGTCGTTCCTCATTCCTTCGTTATTGAGATTTGCCAAGGCGTTACCCTTGATGCGGGATCGCTTATCGGCGCAGTTGTCTGTTTGTTTATCTCGACGATCTGGAGTTATGCCTCGCTGCTCCAAGAGCAGTCTGACGAGCTTGTGTAGGAGGAAACATGAGCTATCTCATCATCGAGCTTGAGACGCAGCTGCTTAAGACCGGAAAGACCAGCGCTGATCTGATTCGGGCGACGGGGCATACTCCGGCTAATATTTCAAAGCTGAGAAACGGAAAGATAAAAGCTATTCGCCTAAAGACGCTTCTCGATATCTGTGATGAGCTTGATTGTCAACCGGGAGATATTATTCAGCGCGTGAGCGAGAAAGAGCTTGAGGAGCTTATTGTCGAGCGCGCAAAAAATGTCGTGAGACAGATGCGGGATGTCGGAGGCAACGAGGCGTCGCTTCCGACATCAGTCTTTGCTGTCGATTTGAGCGACGAGTAGCTTAAGGCGAACAACTAAAACGAAGTATCAGCGTGAAGGGGCCCGTGTCTAACACGGGCCCCTTTCTTTATTAATTATCTTGACAAATACTAGTTATCGACAAAGAATAACAAAAAGGTAAAACGATAAAAGAAAGGAGGAACGATATGAGCTGGATTGTCAAACCAAGTTATGTGGACCCCGGTGGTGGGTGCAACGGTTACTGCAAGAAATTCTGTGGAGCACGCGTCTGCACCAAGAACTGCAGTAAAAACAACTGCGTTGTTTATTTCTAGCAGTTGTGGCTGTTGCCAGGCGAGAGCCTGGCAACAGCGGTTTTGCTATCAAGCAGAACGGGAGGCCAATGAACGCATCAGCGATAAAGTTATCAAAGGTGTCAAAGCGCTACGGGAAACGGCGCGTTTTGCATGACGTTTCCTTCAAGGTGCATCAGTCTGAGCTCCTTGCCCTTGTTGGTGCAAACGGTGCGGGCAAAAGCACGCTTATTAAAATCGTCTTGGGCCTCTGTGAGCCGTCGTCGGGGAGCGTGGAGCTCTTTGGAGGTAAATCAAAAAAAGAGCTTGGTCTGATGCGGACGCGTGTCGGCTATGTGCCAGATTCCAGCGGAGCATATCAATCTCTCAGCGCGGTTGAGAATCTTCAAATCCGATGTGCGGAATGGGGGCTTGATGAGAATCGTGAGATTCCCCGCGTTTTGAGCCTAGTCGGGCTGGACGTCGATGAAAAAAAGAGCGTAAGCAGTTTTTCTCTGGGAATGAAACGGCGGCTGGATATAGCTACGGCTTTGTTGGGTGACACTGATCTGCTTATTTTTGATGAGCCAGCAAATGGGTTGGACCCGCTGGGCATCGAGAGTATATGGGCCCTTATCGGTCGATTGAATCGAGAACAGGGTAAGACCATGCTCATCTCTAGTCATGATTTGGATGAGTTGGCATCAGTTGC
>CAVFEY010000023.1:0-35382 GCA_963621725.1 Firmicutes bacterium AF25-13AC | reverse complement strand
TGCCTGTCTTGTCAAAGACAACGGTGTCCACGTCGGCGAGCGTCTCGAGATAGTTAGAACCCTTGATGAGAACGCCCAGCTTGGACGCGCCGCCGATGCCGCCAAAGAAGCTCAGTGGCACGCTGATCACGAGCGCGCACGGGCAGCTGACGACCAGGAAGGTCAGACCGCGCAGAATCCAGTCGGACCAGGCGCCGGTGATCAGGCCGCCGCCAAGCGCGAGCACCGCGGCCGCGCCGGTGACGGCGGGCGTGTAGACGCGGGCAAAGCGCGTGATGAAGTTCTCGGTATGCGCCTTCTTCTCGCTGGCATTCTCCACGAGCTCCAGGACGCGCGCGACGGTGGACTCGCCAAACGGCCTGGTGGTGCGCACGTGGATGAGGCCCGTCATGTTGATGCAGCCGCTGATGATATCGTCGCCGGACTTGGCGGGGCGGGGGACTGACTCGCCCGTGAGCGCGGCGGTATCGAGCTGGGTTTCGCCCTCGACGATGACGCCGTCGATGGGCACGCGCTCGCCGGGCTTGACCACGATCACGGTGCCGACGGCGATGTCATCGGGAAAGACCTGTTCGAGTGTGCCGTCGGCTTGCTCGACGTTAGCGTAGTCGGGCGCGATGTCCATCATGGCACTGATTGACTTGCGGCTCTTGCCCACGGCGTATGCCTGGAACAGCTCGCCGACCTGGTAGAACAGCATGACGGCGGCACCTTCGGCCATGTGCGGGTCGGTATCGGGGAAGAGCACCATGGTAAACGCGCCGATAGTCGCGACGGCCATGAGGAAGCTCTCGTCGAAGGCCTTGCCGCGGCGGATGTTACTGAATGCCTTTTGCAGTACGTCGTAGCCGGCAATCAAAAACGGCACGAGGAACAGCACAAAGCTGGCGTAGATGTCGCCCGGGGTGCCGAATACGGCGGCGAGGGTGCCGAGCTCATCGAGGGCGTACACCACGGCAAAAATGCCCAGCGCTACCAGGATGCGGTTGCGCTTATGCTCGAGTGACTCTTTTTTCTTGCGCTTCTTCTTTTTCTTCTTGGGGTCGGCGGTGGCCATGACTCGTATCCTCCCAATTGAATGTATGAACACTCGCTCATATAATTTCGCGAGCAAAGGCCGCGGCATGCGCGGCCTTGCGGGTTGGCGTAAACCTGAACTAGAGAATGATCTCGCAGTCCGGCTCGGCGTCGGCCGTAAACTCTACAACGCGGTTGAGCACCTCGTCGAACTCGGCGTCATCGGCCTCGAGCGTCAACTTCTGGGTCATAAAGTTGACGGACACGGATTTGACGCCCTCGAGTTTGGCCAGCTCGTCCTGAAGCTCACGCGCGCAGTTGGCGCAGTCGATCTCGTCGAGTTTAAACTGCTTTTTCATGGTGGGTTCCTTTCTCTGTATTTGCGGCTTGGGTGCAGGCCGCGCTGGTACCGTGGTTGGTCGCTATTCGCAGATGTGGCTCATGCCTTGGTTGAGCATGGTGTAGACGTGGTCGTCGGCGAGCGAGTAGAGGATATTGCGCCCGTCGCGCCGGAATTTAACCAGATGCGACTGCTTGAGTGTGCGCAGCTGGTGCGACACCGCGGACTGCGAGGTTTCGGTCGCTTCGGCGATGTCTGCCACGCAGAGCTCGCGGCCCATGAGGGCATAGAGGATCTTGATGCGCGTGGTGTCGCTGAAGACCTTGAACAGGTCGGCGAGGTCGTAGAGAAGCTCCTCGTCGGGAAGGTCCTCGGGCGAGCAGGTGGTCGGGATCGCGGGTTCGGTGGCCTCGATGTCGAGTTTCGTTTCATCAACGCGGATGCTCATTGCAATATCCTTTCATATGAACATGCGCTCATATAATTTACTTTCGATTATATGAGTGCATGTTCATATGTCAATGACGTTCAGGTAATTCGTTGTACAAAATGATGGGGAATAGTGGACGAGATCCCGGACTGAGCGTTTTTTGATAGTCGATGCCAAGGTGGGTACCCTCGTGCCGTGCAAAAAATGGAGTATTCTGCAACTATAGGGGGTCCGCTAATTTATTGCAGGTCATATAATGCAGTTCAAGAGTTATCTTAGGGTGTTAATCCGATGAGTTCTTCCTCAAATGTTGCCTAACGCTCTCACGCAAGAGTGATTTCGCTTCACATTTGGATCCACTCGAGGGTGATAGACGCCCGACCCTGCTGAATACTCGCAATTTTGCACATCGCTAGGGTACCCACCTTGTTAGCCAGTCTAGCTTCCGGCCCCGAAGATCCTGCCCTCGGGCGCGAGGCTGCTTGTTTGGGCAAATGATGGGCTGTCGGATTCGACAGTCTGCATGTCATCGATTGTCGGAACTTCATTAATTGTCGGGTCATCCAGCGTGATGCCTTCGAGTGTTGCTTTTTCGAGGTCGATTCGTTGACGCTCTTCGGAATCCTGGCGAAGCTGCTTCTGAATTCGCTTTTTCTCTTCTATAAACCTTCTGAGCACAAACTGTCTCAGGTCCTCTTGCATGATTTGAAAGTCTTTTGGCAGACGCGAGGGGCGTATGCCCTCTTTCCGTTGGATCGCTTCCATGACCCTAACAAAAGAGCTGGCATGCATAAAGGAATAACGGCTGACGGTGATGATTCCGTACCCCATGGACGCAAGTGCATTCTTGCGCTCCTCATCGATGGCGCGGTCTTCTTCCGCGTCATGATAAAAACCGTTGTATTCAATGTCTGTGCGAGATTTCTTTAGATACGCATCCATAAAGAACTTTTTGCGTCTCGTGAGATTCTTTGCGGCAGTGGTGACCTGCACCTCGTAATCGGTCTCAATTCCCTTAATACCAAGCCCTCCTTCGCTTTTGGGCAGCGTTAGCATCATGACAAATGCCGTTTCCATGGGAGACCGGCATCCGTCGCGCACACATTGGATCGCCTTTCGGGCAAGGGCCAGACCGTCGCATCTGGTAATGGAATTAAAGAACTGCTTTAACCTCTCGGTCGAGGTGAGCGCGAAACGCTCGGTATAGGAGGTGGAAGAGTCGGTTCCAAGGGAATAAGCGCCGCACAGTTCAAAGTAGTACTCCACTAGTTCGCGAAAAGAAAGATAGGTGGCGGCCTGAAGTGCGCAAAGCTCAACGCCAACAATGAAGATGCCATCTTTGAGCTCTATAAAGCGTGAGTTCGAGAATCGTTTTGAAGAAACGTGGCATTGACAGTTCATTGCATAGCGCGCATTCCTGCGATCAAACACCATCACCTCGAGGGAATCATTTGCGTCGAGGGAAACATCATGTTTGGTGAGCCATTCTGCGGCTGCGTCAAGGAGCGTTCCGGTGGGACATGATCCGTAAATCGCGGCAGGGTTACAGGACTCGATGCCTTTCGCAGACACCGAATGCGCGGCCTGGTAGACCGCTTTTGCAGTGGTATGTGACAATACGATACTCATGGTATATATCGTGTCAGCTAATGCCTTGTTGATGGCGCTGAGTGGAAAAGCCGTTTTAGAGGTCTAACCAAATGCTGTCCAAAAGCTTGACGCAATTATGGGTTGGTATGCCATAAATAAACGTTTTCGCAGCTCGGCTATAGCATATAACTACTCAACTGCCGCACATTTGATAGTGATGCATCACCATCCGATAACGAATTGCGTGTCGGGAATAGGCCGAAATCGTTCAAAATGAGGGTTCAGAATTTGTGATGGCAGATTTATTTGTGGAACGTAGGGCGGCCCCGCTGCGGGGTTTCCCGCTGCGAGGCCGCCCGTGATCTACGCCGGAGTTTGTCGTAGACGTTTCTACTTGGCAAACAGGTTCTTGAGGTTGAACTCGGCTTGGACGGTGCGGAGCATGAGGTCGGTGTCGTCCAGGCCCAGATGCTGCTCGTTGGCGTCGGCGGCGAGGGTGCCGCGGCGGCGGGCCCAGTTCTCGAGCGCTGCGGGGGCGGACTCGCGGGGGAGCGAGCGGACGTCGGCATCCAGGCTACGGCAGATCTGGCGCGAGTCGATGACGATAATCTTGCCGGCGCGGCGTGCCTCGGCGTAACCGTCCAGATGAATTTTGAACCAGCTGTCCTCGAACGCGGCGTTATGCGCCATGTACGGGTACTTCTTCATAAGCTTGAGCAGCTGCTTTTGCAGCTCTTTGTTCTCGCGGAAGGGCGTTTTGCCGTCGATGTCGTCCCAGGTGATGTGGTGGATATTCGACAGCGGCACGTCCTCGCCGCGATAGATGTCGGGCAGGCCGCAGTAGTGCGCCTCGGCGTCATGCGGCACGGCGTCGCTGGTGAGCTCCATGATTTCCCAGCCCACGTTGATGATGTAGCCGCGCTCGGGTGCACGGCCGGTGGTCTCGATGTCGATGCCGAGCACCGTGCCCTGGATAGGCTTGCGGGCGTACGCCACGCCGAGCGCGTCGCGGTCGCCGCGGATCTCGCGCATGACGGACGCGGCGGTGCGCTTTTGCATCTTGCCGATGGCGGCGCAGGTGTCGGCATCGGACAGACCGCGCGAAAGCGTCGCAGGCGTCACGTTGCGTAGACGCGCCTCGCCGATCTGGTCGCACAGGTCGCGGTTGCGGTCGGCCAGGTCGCGCACGGTGGCAAAGTCGAAGCCGGGGTCGCCCTCAGCGGTAAAGTACTCGGTTTCGAGCACCTTGAGGGCCTCTTCGCCCTTCTGGCGCTCGGACTCCATGGCACCGTGATCGCCATAGATAAACATGGGGATAAACGGCTGGCGCTCGTATTCGAGTGCTTGCGAAACGTTCATAGGCTGCTCCTTGGACGGGCCGCGTCGCGCGGCTCGGGGTTACTGAGTTGTGGCGAGATGATAGTTTACCATGGGCAACTATTGGCACCGCGCCTGGGACAACTACAATACCCTAGTTGACCGCTAGGACTTTTACAATGCTGCCGAAAGACACGAAAGGTTCCATCCGTCATGGATTTACTGATAGATATTCTGCTCGATGCCGGCAAAGACACGCTCTCGCTGGTGCCGTTTTTGTTGGTGACGTACCTTGCGCTCGAGACGCTCGAGCATGTTGCGGGCGACCGCGTTAACGGCGCCATCAAGCGCGCTGGCGCTGCGGGTCCCGTGGTTGGCTCGTTGCTGGGCATGGTGCCGCAGTGCGGCTTTTCGGCAATGGCGGCCACACTGTACGCCGGTCGCGTCGTGACGCTGGGCACCTTGGTGGCGGTGTTTCTCTCGACCTCCGACGAGATGCTGCCGCTGTTGCTCGCCGAGCAGGTACCCGTGCAGACCATGGCGATGTTGCTCGCCTCGAAGGCGCTGATCGCGCTGGTCACGGGCTTTATCGTGGATGCGGCTATCCGCGGCCTTCGTCGTAATGCCCGCGCGCATGCGGCGATTCGCCGTACCGTGCTGGGGACCGCTGCCAATCCGGCTCATGTGAACTGCGCGCACGACGACCATACCGGGGGCGACATCATTGATGAAGTGGCCGAGGCGGGCGTAAGTGCTGATCACATCCACGAGCTGTGCGAACGCGATCATTGCGGCTGTGACGAGGATGAGGACGAGCACGGGCACGACCACAGCCACGATCATGGTCACGCGGACGAGCACGAGCGCCACCACGACCACAGCCACTCCCACGAGGGCGCGCCCATCGTGTCGATCATCCGCAGCGCGATCTCGCATACCGTGCAGGTGTCGGTATTCATTTTCCTGGTGACGCTGATTCTGGTCGCCGTGCTCGAGACCTTTGGCGAGTCGGCGATCGAGCAGTTCCTGCGCGGCAACGAGATGCTTGCGGTCCTGGGCTCGGCACTCGTCGGCCTGATCCCCAACTGTTCGGCCAGCGTCGTCATCACGCAACTGTACCTGGAAGGCGCGCTGCAGCTGGCACCGATGCTCGCCGGCACGCTCATTTCCGCCGGCGTGGGCTACCTGGTGCTGTTCCGCACCAACCGCAGCGCCCGCGAAAACGCTGTGTTTCTGATCATGATGTATGTCATCGGCGCGGGCTGGGGCCTCATCCTATCCGCCTTCGGCCTCTAAGTGGGCCTAACAAAACGGGCTTCAAAATAGCCATGCTCGGCGCCTGCACAATGCGGCGACGCATGGCATTTTGAAGCCCGTTTTTTGTTGAGCCATGGATTTTGAGCGCTCACACCGCCCAAAGCAAAAAGCAGATTTCCGGACATGTCCCAAAAATCTATCTTGGTTAGTGCAGCAGCTCGGTGAGGTTGCGCTTAAAGCGGGCGCGGTCTTCGCTGGTGAAGGCTGCCGGCCCGCGGGTGCGACCGCCAGCGCGACGCACCTTCTTTTCCTCGTGACGAATAAACAGCTGCATGTCGATGGTTGCTTTGTCGTACACACGCCCGCGCACACCGATTGCGGCGGCATCGCGGCCGAGCACCATGCTCGCCAGGCCAATGTCCTGCGTCACGACCACGTCGCCCGCCTGCAGGCGTTCGACAATGGCAAAGTCGGCGCTGTCGGCGCCCACGCTCACATCGAGCGTCGTGACCCAAAAGCCGCGTCGCGCGTGCTCGGCATCACGCGGGTCGTCGCGGCGAATGTGCCGTTCCAGGTTTTGCGTGCTGTTGCCGGCGATAACAACGGCGACGCCCGCCCGCCGCGCGCAATCAATCGACTCGCGCGTGACCGGGCAGGCGTCGGCATCAATAAAGAGCGTTCGCGGCATCTAGTGCACCAGTTTGCCAAATTGAATAGCGCGAACAATCAGCGTAACGCCAAACACCAGCAGCGCGGCGCCGCTAAAGATAACGAGCATCTTGGCCGACCACAGCGGATAGATAAACACGAACATGCCGGCGATGATGGAGAGTGCGCCGCTCAGTATAGCGAGGGCGCGGTTGGACGAAAGCTCGGACTCCAGAATGGACATGACACCTTCGACAATCCAGCCAAAGCCGGCCACGATAACCACCATCGTGGTGAGCGTCGCGGTCGAGAAGGCCTGGTTGCGCAGGATTATGACGCCGCCCAAGATAATGAGCAGGTTGGAGATGATGCTCGTCACGCGCCAGCCGGTGGGCAGCAGCGGCTCAAAAATGGCGGTGAACAGTCTGATGGCAGCAGTGATTACAAAGTAAAAACCCAGGACAGTCGTCAAAAAGACGAGGGACTTGGCGGGTGCAAAAAGCAGCGCGATGCCAGCAATGAGCGCTAAGACGCCCGTGATGGCGTAGATCCAGCGTACGGCCTTGACGGCTTTGCCCGCCATGCTTTTCTCGTCAAATCCAAACTGGCTCGATTTTTGGTCATCGTTCTTAAAGATGCCCATAATGTCTCCTTTCCGTGCGGCGTAAGCCTTGATCGTTACAACCAGTATCGCCTAAAGGCGCTGGCGTATGGGTCGGGGAGGGCGAAACGTAACCCAAAGGCCCCGAATTGTTTCCGCTGTTCCCCACGTCGCGATTTTCTAATCAACAATTGTAGAACATTGCAGCCCTGTTCGTTATTGCCTACGTTTTAGGTTAGATTTTCCTAAGGACAATTGGCTTGTATTGGGGGTCCCTATGAACGAAGCAGTTCCCGAGGCACCGTCGAGTGTCGAATCGATGGCAAAGCAGGGTTGCGAAAAGCTCGGCTTGGACGCGTTTGATGCGTTGGTTCGCCGCGCCCGCACGTGCCGTCGCTTTGACGAGTCCATGCGCGTGCCGCGCATGTTTTTGCTCGAGCTGGCGGAACTTGCGCACCTGGCTCCCTGTGGTGCCAATGCTCAGCGTCTGCGTTTTCATGTGGTAAGCGGTGCAGAGGACTGCGCGCGTGTATTTGACGAGCTCGCATGGGCCGGCGCACTTAAGGACTGGCCGGGTCCTGCCGAGGGTGAGCGCCCGACCGGCTACATCGCGATTCTTGCTGAGCGCGCCGTTCCGGGCAAGCCCGCCGCTCCCATTACCGATGTCGACACGGGCATTGCCGCGCAGACGATGATGCTCGCCGCCCGCAGCGCCACGCCCGAGGTGGCAGCCTGCATGTTCAAGGCCTTTACGCCCCACGCGATCGATGCCATGGGACTCGATAACGACAAGTATGAGCTCAAGCTGGTCATGGCGTTTGGCGTTCCGGCCGAGACACAGGTGATCGATGCGATCGATTCCAACCCCGACGGCTCCATCAATTATTGGCGCGACGAGGCACAGGTGCACCACGTACCCAAGCGTTCGCTCGCCGACGTGCTGGTGTAGTTGAGCGTCACCGCGGTGTGATCCGGCGGTAAACCACCACAAAGGTACCTGTCCCCTTTGCGGTGGTGCGAGAGGAGGGCGTGTGGCAGATTTGTATTTGGTGCGGCATGGGCAGACTGAGCTCAACGTGCAGAACATTTTGCAGGGTGGGCACGATTCGCCGCTTACGGCGCGCGGGCGCGAGCAGGCGCTGGCGACGCGCGCGGCGTTTGAGGCGCGTGGCGTGACCTTTGACCGTGTGTATTCCTCCCCGTTGGGCCGGGCGCGGCGTACGGCTGAGCTAATTGCTGGCGAGGGCTGCTCGATAGAGCTGGTCGATGACCTACGCGAGTGGCATTTGGGCTCGCTGGAGGGTACATCAAATCGCGATATGCCGCCGCAGCCCTGGGGTGATTATCCGGTCGCGTTTGGCGGCGAGTCGGAAGTGCAGCTCCAGTCGCGTATGGTCGCGGTGCTGTCGCGCATCATGGCCAGGCCGCAGCACGACTGCGTGCTGGCGGTTTCCCACGGCTCAGCCTGCCAGGAGTTTCTTGAGTATGTGACTGGCAGGGGAGAGCTACCCGACAACGGAGCCGTGCTTCATTTTGGCTATTGCGACGGGGCGTTTTCGCTCCTTGATTGGTAACGAACGAAAGGACCCCTATGAATAAAGACCTGTATCTGGTCCGTCATGGACAGACGATATTCAACCTTAAGCGTATTATTCAGGGCTGGAGTGACTCGCCGCTTACGCAGTTGGGTTGCGACCAGGCGGCGCGCGCCGGCATGTTTTTACGTGCGCGCGGCATTGAGCCCGATCATGCCTACACCTCCACGCTTCATCGCACCGAGCAGACTATCGCCAACTTGTGGCCGGGCTTGGCGTACGAGCGCCTGGACGGTCTGCGCGAGTGGTTCTTTGGCGACTTTGAGGCCGAGCGCGTGGTGCTCATGCCCGAGCGCCCGTGGCGCGACTTCTATCGCCAGTTTGGCGGCGAGGGCCAGATGCAGGTGCGCGAGCGCATGGTGGCGACGTTGACCGAGCTTATGCAGCGTCCGGACCACGAGTGCGTGCTCGCGGTGAGCCATGGCTCGGCTATCAAGGAGTTTTTGGACCGCGTGCGGGGCGCGGCGGCAGACGAGCGCGAACGCGTGCCGGGCAACTGCTCAGTGCTGCATTTTGCGTTTGACGATGCGGCCGATACGTTTGAACTTGTCGAAGTCTTTACGCAGGAGGACTACGCGCGCGAGCTGGGGCTTGAACCGCTCGTGGCTACTGCGGGTCCGCAGCGCGGATAACGCGAGCGTGGCGGCACGGGTCGCCGGCATAACTTCTCGACGCAAAAGGGGCGGAGATGCATGTACCTGCTGCATCTCCGCCCCCTGTTTGTTGGGCTGCCGATTTTTGTGCCGGGCGGTCTGGTCTCGCTAGAACCGCGCGATCTGGTGGGTGAGCAGGCCCATCGGGACCTGCGGCGCGCCGCCGCTGACCTGCGCGGCGGGGAAGAGCACAGCTACGGTAAAGTTGAACGGCTCTTTGCCCGTGTAGGTGCCGGCGGCACGGGCATCGTCGGCCAGGAGCTGTGATGCCCCGACCAGCGCGGCAGCGTAGGCGGGGTCGTCGGCCAGTGCCGGCTCCGGCGCCTGGTCGAGCATGGCACGGATGGCGCCGACGGCGTCCTCGCGCTTGACCTCCCACACGCGGTGCGTAATGCCGGCGGGGTCGGTGACGGCATAGAGTGAAGCGCCCTCTTTTGCGGCGCCGAGGATGATATCCATGACGGGCGAGGCTTCGTAGGCAAGTGTTACGGGACGGGGCTGCACCTTGAGCTCGGTGATCGCGCGCGCGGCGGCGAGTGCGTTGACGCTCTCGGCGGCAGCCTCGTCGCTACCCGTCAGCACGTTAACCGGGCAGATCGCCACGACACCCGTCACACGTCCCGGCTCGCCCGAGCATTCGTACACGTAATACGCCGCACCCGGGTCCTTGAGCATCAGACCATCGGCAATGGCTCTGCGCAAAGCATCGTTGCCGCTCAGGACGCTGCCCATTGCAGGCAGCGCCTCGAGCACGCGGTCCTGAGCCGGGCGGATGCAGGGAAACGGAAGTGCTTTCATGGGCGGTCCTAACGCACGATTCGGTTTGTTCGCGGCTTATTATGCCCCAACTTGGCAGCTCTCGTCCCAGAGCACGTTATCGGCGAGCGCGATTAGCACCTGCTGACAACGAACGATATCGGCGTGGGGCACATATTCGTTGGGCTTGTGCGCGAGCGCGAGCGACCCGGGACCGTAGCTCATGCAATTGCGATTACCTGTCTTGCCGGCAATGACGGCGGTGTCGGTGTAGCCGGTAAAGAAGCCGACGGTCGTGTCCGCGTCCGTCACGTCATCGGCGGCACGCTTGAGCGCTGCTAGAAGGGGAGAGTTCGGGCCGCGCTCGGTGGCGGGGCGGTCGCCCGTCACGGTGTAGCTGCCATGGCAACCGGGAACGGCGGCTTCGGCGACGGCGATGGCCTGCTCTACCATGCGCGTCGCGGCGGCCGTATCGGTCGGCGGGGTCAGGCGCATGTCGACCCAGACTTTGGCGCGGTCGGGTACGACGTAGGGGCGATATCCGCCCTCGATTTGGCCAAACGTGATGGTCGAAGGCCCCAGCTCATCGTGCGCGGGCAGCGCCACAAACGCTCGACGGAGCGAACACACGACCTCGGCCATGGCGGCGACGGCATCCGCGCCCTTCCAGGGCTGGCTCGCATGCGCCGTCACGCCGGCCATTTCAATCTCGAACCACGTACGCCCCTTGTGCGCCACTTGGATTTGTCCGTCGGTAGGCTCGGTGTCCAGCACCCATTCACGCGGGCCGACCCAGCCAGCATCGATCGCGGCCTCTGAGCCGCGCATAAAATCTTCTTCGTCGACCGAGCAGATGAGCGAAAAGCCGCGGCGGGGCAGCGCGCCATCCGCCACCACGCGCTCGAGCGTATGGACCAGTGCGGCAATGGCGCAGGCCAGGCCACCCTTCATGTCGCAGGCGCCACGGCCATAGAGTTTGTCGTTACGCACAACCGTCCCGAGCGGCGGAATGTCCGCGTCCCAGCCATCGCCCAAGGTAACGGTATCCATGTGGCAGATGTAGACGAGCCGTGGCTCGTCGCTTTGGCCCGGCACGGTGACCATAAGGTTGCGGCGCCCGGGGAGTACTTCGAGCTCTGCAATTTGCACGGCATCGAGTACCGGATGGCTCAGCTGCGCTAACCGTTCCTCAACCAACGCTTTGATATAGCGTTCAATCTCGCCCTCATACGCACCTGGGTCGGAACTGTCGATCCGCACGAGTCCTTGCGTAAGCCGCCAAGCAAAATCTGTATCAACCATAGGCACCTCACAGATAGTTAGGTCAACATACAGATTGTATGCCAAGAAGCGGCTCAGTGCATTTAATGGAGTGCTCACAAAAACGGGGGCGCCTCTCGTGCGAAAGGCGCCCCCGCGGGCATTCAATGTCAGTGACGGGCAGGCCACATGGGGAACTGCCCGTCATATCAGCCGGCGCTATTTGATTACGCGCACGCGATACATCGACGGAATCTGCTTGAGCGCCTCGATGGTGCTGCTATCCAGGTGCTCATCGGTGTCGAACATGGTGTAGGCGTTCTCGCCGGCAGACTCGTTGGTCATACGCTGCACGTTGGCGTTGTCCTTGGCCAGGATTGCCGTGATCTGGCCGATCATGTTGGGCACGTTGGCGTGCAGGCAGGCGATGCGGCTTGCGGCACGCGCCTTGCCCATGCTGCAGGCGGGGTAGTTGACGCTGTGTGCGATGTTGCCGTTCTCCAGGTAATCCTTGAGCTCGCTGATGGCCATGTCGGCGCAGTTGGCCTCGGCCTCGCCTGTGCCGGCGCCCGAGTGCGTGGTGATAAACGTATTGGGCATCTTGACGGTCTTGGGCGTGGCGAAGTCGCAGCTAAACCAACTGAGCTTGCCTGCACGCAGGGCGTCGCCGACGGCGTCCTCGTCAATGATGGTCTCGCGTGCGTAGTTGATGAGCACAGCGTCGGGTGCCAGCAGGTTAATCTGCTCGGTGCTGATCATGCCGATGGTGTCGGCCTTGCTGGGCACGTGCACGGTGAGGTAGTCGCAGCCGCGGCAGAGGTCCTCGAGCGTGCCCACGCGCTGCACCTCGCGGCTCAGCACCCACGCGTGCTCGACGGAAATGAACGGATCGTAGCCGTAAACGTCCATGCCCAGGTCGACGCAGGCGTTGGCGACCTTGGAGCCTACGTTGCCCAGGCCGATGACGCCGATGCGCTTGCCCTTGAGCTCGCGGCCCACAAAGGCCTTCTTGGCCTTCTCGGCATCGACCTGAATCTCGGGGTCATCGGCGTTGTTGCGCACCCAGTTCATCGACTGCACTACGCCGCGGCTCGAGAGCACCAGCATGCCCAGGACGAGCTCCTTGACGGCGTTGCTGTTGGCGCCGGGGGAGTTAAAGACGACGACGCCCTTCTTGGCGTACTCCTCGACGGGGATGTTGTTGACGCCGGCGCCGCAGCGGGCGATGGCGCGGATGCCCTCGGGCAGCCCGTAGCCGTGCAGGTCGGTCGAGCGCATCAGGATCGCGTCGGCCTCTTCGGCGGTGCTCACAAATTCGTAGCCCTCGCCAAACTCGACTTTGCCGTCCTTGGTGATGTCGTCGATGGTCTTAATCTTGCGCATGAAAAACTCCTTAGCAGGTTTTAATCTAAACAGGGTGGTTTGAGATGGCTGGTCGGCCCGCGTGCTGCGGGCTAGTTAGATCGCGGGCTCAAACTATGCTGCGCTTCGAAGTCCTTCATGTACGAGGCCAGTGCCTGCACGTCTTCCATGGTCACGGCGTTGTAGACGCTGGCGCGCATACCGCCCACCAGGCGATGGCCCTTGACGTTTTGAATCTGGTGCTCGGCCGCGCCTGCGACAAAGGCCGCGTCGAGTTCGGCTTCGTCGGTGCGGAAGGTGACGTTGGCGATGGAGCGACTGTCGGCCTGCGCGGTGCCATGGAACAGCTCGCTGTGCTCGAGCAGGCCGTAGAGCAGGTTGGCCTTGGCCCAGTTTCGCTCGGCCATGGCGGCAAGTCCGCCGGTCTCCTCGACCCAATGGAACACCTTGCCGCACACGTAGATGCCAAAGGTGTTGGGCGTGTTGAGCATGGAGCCCTTGGCGGCCTGGGTCTTAAGGTCCATGTACTGCGGCGTCTGCGCAAAAGCGGGGCCATCTGCGATGAGGTCGTCGCGCACGATGACCACGGTCACGCCCGCGGCGCCGGCGTTTTTCTGAGCGCCGGCGTAGATGAGCCCGTAGCGCTTGATGTCGAGCGGCTGCGACAAAAAGCAGCTCGAGACATCGGCGACCAGCGGTACGTCGCCGCAGTTGGGCAGCTCGTGGTACATGGTGCCAAAGATGGTGTTGTTCTGGCAGATGTAGACGTAGTCGAGCCCGTCGCCTGTGGCCTCGGCGGCAATGCGCGCGTTGATGTCGGCCATGGTGGGTATGCGGTCGAAATTGGTGCCCTCGGAGCTCGCGAGCAGCACGGCCTCGCCGTACTTGGCGGCCTCCTTGTACGCCTTGTTGGCAAAGTTGCCGGTCACGATGTAGCCGGCGCGCCCGCGGCGCATGAGGTTCATGGGGATACCCGCAAACTGCAGCGTGGCGCCGCCCTGCAAAAACAGGACGCGGTGGTTGTCGGGGATGCTCAGCAGGCGACGCAGGGTTGCCTCGGCGTCGTCGATGATCTGCTGGTACATGCTAGATCGATGGCTCATCTCGAGCACGGACATGCCGCAACCGCGGTAGTCCATCATCTCGTCGGCGATCTCGGCGAGCACGCTTGTAGGCAGTGCGGCCGGGCCAGCTGAGAAGTTGTGCACACGTGCCATCTTCTAGTTCCCCCTTGTAGTCGTTTGGACGTTCGGGATACTTTAGCACAGTGGAGCGCCAGGCGCGACCGCATCGCAGCAAAACCCGAGTGCGCCGCTATGATTTACAGGATGGTTACATGGGGGAGGGGTGCTTTACTCCTCTGGCAAATCCAAATCTGCGAGCGAAGGCATGAGGTTCTCTAGGCGCTTGATCTCTTCGTCGCAAATTAGCTACCTCCTGGTCACTACGACGCCAGCGTGGCGATGACGGCTTCGTCGCCGGCGTATATTAGGGTGTTGCCGTCGGGGATGATCGTCTGGCCGTCGCGTTTGAGCATCACGACGATAAAGGGATGCTTGCCTTGCGGCACATCGCGAAGACGCTGGCCGGCCAGGCGACCATGGGGCGTCACAGTGACCTCGCGCAGCGTAACTTCGGCACGCTCTTCGAACGTCGGGGCGGCCATCACCAGCAGATCGCCTTCCTCGATGACGGTATCGCCGTTGGGCAGCACCGGGTGCGCGCCGTCGCGCAGCACCAAGACCACCAGCATGTTCGTTGCGCTACCAATATCGGCGAGCGAGCGTCCGGCAAACGGATGGCCCGCGCCCACCTTGAGCTTTACAAACGACATGCCGTCCTCGTCGCGGTAGTCGTTAAAGGTACGGCGTACGTCGCCGGTCGCATCGATCATATCGAGCTTCTTCGCCACCGCTGGCAGCAGCGAGCCCTGCACCACGATGCTCGACACGGCAATCACAAACACCAGGTCAAATAGGTCGTGTCCGCCGGGAACGCCGGCCACCACGGCAAAGAGACTAAAGACGACCGAAGCTGCTCCGCGCAAGCCCGCCCAGCTTACGAGCGCGACCTGGCGGGGGCTCGTCTTAAAGGGCGCCAACAGCATTCCCACGGCGATGGGGCGGCTCACAAAGAGCATAAACGCCATGAGCGCCAGGCCCGTCAGCAGCATCTGCGGCAGGCGTGCGGGCGTTACGAGCAGGCCGAGCAAGAAGAAGATCGTCATCTCGGCCATCTCGGTGAGGGTGTCAAAGAAGTGCGCCATCTCGACCTTGCCGGTGATGTCGCTCGCGCCCAGCACAATGCCGGCCAGGTACACGGCCAAAAATCCGTTGCCGCCCAGGTGGCTCGGCAGCGCGTAGGCGACGATGGCCACGGCGAACAAAAAGATGGTCTGCGCACCCTCGGCCGTTGCGTGTGCGCGTTCAATCAGGCGGCCCGCCGCCCAGCCGATGGCGAGGCCCAGGCCCACGCCCAGGATAATCTGCTTGGCCAGCAGTGCGGGAATGTTGATGTCGCCGCCGGCCGCGAGTGTGGCGAGCACGGCGGTGAGCATGTAGGCGACGGGGTCGTTGGAGCCCGATTCGACCTCGAGCAGCGAGTCGGTGCCGCCCCTCAGCGAAAGATTGTGCTCGCGCAGCACGCTAAAGACGCTCGCCGCGTCGGTGGATGCTACAACCGATCCCAGCAGCAGGCTGCCGATCCAGTCGATCCCCAGCGCGAAGTGGGCGAACACGCCGGTGATGCCTGCGGTGATGACGACGCCGAGCGTGCTCAGCAGCACCGCGGGCACGGCGACGGGCTTGGCGCGGTCGATATTGGTGTTAAAGCCGCCATAGAACATGATGAACAGCAGCGCCGTGCTGCAGACGGTTTCGGTGAGCGCGTAGTCGCTAAAGTCGATGTGCGCCGGGCCGTTGACGCCCAACAGCATGCCGAGCGCGATAAAGATGAGCAGGGTGGGGAAGGGGAGTTTTTTGCCGACGGGTTTGATGGTCAGGCACAAAATGATGACGAGGCCGATAAAGAGAAGGATCTGGTTCATGGATAGTGTCCGCTCCTGGGTGGTTGGCGTGGCACGGTCAGTTGTCTGCGGTCATTTGTACCCAGAGATGGTGGGTTTATGGGGTTGGATTGCGGGCGTGCGCGATATCGTCATAGACGGCTGCCGTCTTTGCCTCTGCTCGGAAACCCTTTCCAGCTTTATTGCAACGGAGTACAATGGGTAACGTTTAAGTTCAACTTGAAGTTTTAGTTGCGGCGCCGGGCTTCGGCCGCAATACAAGGAGAGGCGTACCATGGCGATCTATGTGACATCTGATGCTCACGGGCACGTGCGTGCGCTTGACGAGGCCCTGTCTAAGATCTCGTTGACGTCCGACGACACGCTGTACGTGCTGGGCGACATGATCGATCGCGGGCCCGATCCGGTCGGCGTTATTAAGCTCGTGCGCTCGCTGCCCAACGCCCGCGTGCTCAAGGGCAATCACGAGCAGATCATGCTCGATGCCATCATTGGCCAGGATCCGCTCGATGCCGAGACCTGGGATATCAACGGTGGCTGGACGACGCGTGAGCAGCTCAACGACATGGAATTTGAGGCATACGAGGAGCTCGTGCGATGGATGGCCGCGCTGCCGCTCTACGCGGTAGTCGAGACCGAGGAGCGCCCGTATCTGCTGGTACATGCTGGAATCGAGATGAAGGCGGCGCGCGCGTTTTTGCTTGAGCATGGTGTCGATTGTGCCGATGGCGTCGGAGCGGTGGGTGCCGATCGCGAGCTGCTGCAGCAGATGCTCGCGGTGCAGTCGTCCGATGACCTGCTGTGGATTCGTCACGGCTATTGGGATGTGCCGACTGGGCTGCTTTCTGCCGAGGGCAAGGGTCCGGTCGTGGTGAGCGGTCACACGCCAACGGTGTCGCTCGGGCGTTATTGCGAGGTCGGTGGTCTTGCGGGGCTCGATGAGGAGTCGGGCCGCGGGCAGATTGTGCGCCTGGGCGGCGAGGATGCCGCCGGTGTGCCCGATCGCATCGACATCGACTGCGCTGCCGCCACCGGCTCCGAGTTCGGTCGCGTGGGCATCCTGCGCCTGGACGACGGGGCGGAGTTCTACGCGAACATCAACCCGGGCGAATAATCGGTGCAAGGGGTAGCTAATTTGGGACGGGGCTTATTTGACTACTTTTGCCCTTCTGCCCGCTAATTGATTTCTCTGGGACGGGGATTAAATAATCATTTGGCTGCCCGCCGGCTAAGTGAGTAGACTTTTTTGGAAATGCCGAGCACCCAACATATTTGCCTCAATAAAACCGCAGGTCACAGACTTGTGCTCTGTTGGTGTGGTCGGGGATTCGGTAAAAGTCTACTCACTTAGTTTTGCGTGATGAATATTGTCCGCAACGAGACCCCAGACGGGGTGATTCCATCGCAAATTCCGGTGACCGGGCAGCTAATTAGGCGCCGTATGGGTTGCGGTCGCGTTCGATGCGTTGGCGGATGTGGGCGTACTCGATAATCAGTAGCACCAGGAGTAGGGCCATGATGGCTAGGTAGCTCACCACAGCGCCCATCAGACCCAGCAGCTTAATCAAGATCACCGGCAGCACCACGCTTACGGCGAAGCAGATCAGGTAGATCTTGGTGACGTCTCCAGCGTGGCGCAGCACCGTGATGATGGCGTAGATAAAGTCGATGGCCGCGGTGACGCCGCCGGCGACGACCATCAGCAGCGCCAGCGTACGGTAGCGCTCAAAGCTGAGGCCGTACATAAAGCTCGTGAGGGGAATACCGGGACCTGCCATAAATGCGGCGCACGCGCCGGTGATGACCACGATCAGCGCCATAACGGCAACAATAATCAGGTCAAAGCGACGACGCTTACGAGGATTAGCCCAAATGCCCGACAAGCGTAGGAGCTGCGGTTTATAGATAAATCCAATGCTCAGCAAAATAGCCTGCGCCGGAAAGAACAGGGCATTAAAGTACAGCTGATATTTGTATGCCAGCGTGCCTTCCATCACAAACTTGGGCATGCTCTCAATTAGGTTGAACAGGAACAGTGCACCAAAGAGCGGGGCGCACTGGACAAACAGGTGGCCGACCTCGCGCAGGCTCACGCGGCGCGATTTTTCGGTCTCGAGCAGGGCGAGCGGCGCGGTGACCAGCACGAGCGAGGCGATCGCGGTGACACCCATGGCCATGGCCGCGATGGGCATGCTGCGCGTGAGGAACAGCGCCACGCTGAAGACCGCGATGACGCCGACGGAGCGTAGCGTTTGGCTCATTCCAGCCAAGTAGAGTTTGTCGGCCTGCTGCAGGCGGCCTTCGTACACGTCGGCGACGCCATCGATGACCTTATACAGGTAGACGCCCAGGCCGATCGTCGCCATCTGCGCATCATAGCCGCGGGCGCTGCTGTACATGAGGCCGCAGCCTAGGGCGAGCGCTCCACAAAGCCAGCGGTTGAGCTGGTAGGAGGCAAAGGACGTCTTTTCGTCGATGTCTGAGACCTGGAAATTGCGCACGCCGTAGTTGCACGCGATCATGATGAGCGTGCCGGTGACAAAGGCGATGGAGAATTTGCCTGCTTCTTCGGCGCCCACGAGCTGCGTAGACACGATGGTGAGCAACGGAAACGCCAGGCCCCACACGGCGGTGCCGAGGGTGTTCCAAAGATAGTCGCGGCTGGTGGCGTGCTCCTCGTATTCCGCTTCCTGCATGGAGAAGCCGCCGCCGTAGACGGCGCCGAGCAGACGGTTCCACCAAGCGTTGACCATGCGGCGGACGGGGCCGGGCTCCCGATCGCGTTCGCGCCGGCGACGTGTGGCTTGGCTGCTATCGGGTCCGCCGGCGTTGCGCTGGCTCAGCTCCTGGATGCGCGCGAGCTCTTCGGCCGTGTGGGAGGCGGGGAACAGGCCGTTCTCGATGCGGCCGCCCTGGGCCTTCGCGGCGCCGTCTTTCGATGCAGCGGGGTTGGAGATGCCGTTACGGCGGGCGATGGCGCGGCGAATGCTATCGAGGGGCGTGATGCTCAAAGCGGGGTCCTTTCTATTGCTGCGCTCTAGTACAGACACCGCGGTGTCCGCTCGTGTTTTTGAACAGGTTGTTCGATAATTTCGGCGGCGCCATTCGGTAGTCGGCACTTAGGGACGTTCCTTATGTGCAGGCACTTTGGGAACGTCCCTAAGTGCCGGCATCCGGGGACACTCCTTGAATGTTGCCTGTTCAAGAGTGTCCCCAATGACTAGTCGTTTAAGAACGTCCCCAATGACTGGGCCGCTTGCCTGCGATTTTTGACCGTTGGGCGGGCTTGCCGCCCTTGCCGCAAAAACGTTTTTGCATATCGGGTACAACGGGCTTTACGTGAGTAAAGTGCGCGCCGCGTCCACGTGCCGCGTTTTTAAAGGAGGCCCCATGCCTGGTGTTACCCCTGCAGAAGTTCTGTCCAATTTTGGTATTACGCTGGTCGAAGATCCCGCCGAGAATCAACCCCGTCTGCTGGTCGATCTGCCCGCCGCGGAGCTCGTCGAGCACGCTATCCGCCGCGAAGAAGGCCGCATGGCATCCAACGGCGCGCTGGTGATCGAGACGGGGGAGCGTACCGGCCGTTCCCCCAATGACCGCTTTATCGTTGACACCCCCGATGTTCACGACAAGATTGCCTGGGGCGCGGTCAACCGCCCGCTGTCCGTCGAGAGCTATGAGGCCATCAAGGCCGGCATCGTCGACTATCTCAACGAGCGCGACGTGTTCGTCACCCGCGGCATGGCAGGTGCCGACCGCAACCACACGCGTCGACTGCTCGTTGCCTGCGAGCGTGCCAGCCAGGCACTTTTTATTAAGCAGATGCTCGCCCGCCCGCTCGCTCGCGAAATCGCGCGCACCGGCGAGCCCGACTTCTGCGTGCTCGCAGCGCCCGGTTACCAGTGCGACCCCGCCATCAAGGGCCTCAACTCCAGCGCCGCGGTGGTCATCAACTTCCAAGAACGCGTGATTCTGGTCGCCGGCACCGGCTACTCCGGCGAGATTAAAAAGTCGATCTTTAGCGTCATGAACTATCTGCTGCCCGTCGAGGACGACGTGCTGCCCATGCACTGCTCGGCCAGCATGGATCCCGTCACGCACGAGACCGCGGTGTTCTTTGGCCTGTCCGGCACCGGCAAGACCACGCTTTCGGCCAATCCCACACGCCTGCTGATCGGCGATGACGAGCACGGCTGGTCCGATATGGGCATCTTTAACGTCGAGGGCGGCTGCTACGCCAAGTGCGAGGGCCTGGACGCGTTCCACGAGCCCGAGATCTTTAACGCCGTCCGCTTTGGCGCCATCTGTGAAAACGTGGTACTCGATGAGAATCGCAAGCCCAACTACGACGACGTCTCGATCACGCACAATACGCGCGTGGCCTACCCTGTGGAGCACATTCCCAACGCGTGGACCAAGGGCATGGGCACCACTCCGAGCGTCGTGCTGTTTTTGACCTGCGACGCCTTTGGCGTGCTGCCGCCCATCTCACGCCTGACGGCCGATGCCGCCATGTATCACTTTGTAACGGGTTTTACGGCCAAGATCCCCGGCACCGAGGTCGGCGTCACCGAGCCCACGCCTACGTTCTCGTCGCTGTTTGGCGAGCCGTTTATGCCGCTCGACCCCATGGTCTACGCCAAGATGCTCGGCGAGCGTATCGCCGACGGTCGTACGCGCGTGTACCTGGTCAACACCGGCTGGATTGGCGGCGGTTATGGTGTGGGCCATCGCATCGAGCTTGCCTACACGCGCGCCCTGGTGGCCCGCGCCCTCGACGGTACCATCGAGGACAGCGAGTTCTTGCACGACGACATCTTTAACGTCGACATTCCCACGACGTGCCACGGCGTGCCCGATGGCATCCTGGTGCCGCGCCAATACTGGCAGAGCACCGCGCGCTATGACGAGGCCGCGCACAACCTGGCGGTGATGTTCGAGGAGAACTTCGAGAAGAAGTACTCGCACCTGCCCGAGTCCGTCAAAGCCGCCGGCCCGCACGCCCAAGTACACGCCGACGCTCGTCATCGCGGCCGCGGGCTGCTGGGACTTCGCCACTAGCTTCGCCGTGAGTCCATATCCACCACAAAGGGGACAGGCGCCTTTATGGTGGTTTTGCTCGCGTGGATGACTCGGGTTACAATACGCTTGACATATCGTCCCCTTCTCCGGATGGGGACAGCGTAAGCGCTCTTGTGGCGGCACCGTAGGACTTTGAAGGTGGCCGCTGTGAGGGCGCTTTTTGTTTAGGCGCCCTCGCTCGGGCGTACGCTATGAAGGGAGAGCATATGAAGAGTTTCGTTGCCGAGGATTCGTTTTGGGAGCTGTTTCCGCAGGCGGCGGTCGGCGTCGTAGTCGTAAAGGGCATGAAGCCCGCGGCCCAGATTCCCCAGGAGGACGTGGATGCGATCGCCACGTTGCTCAATCGCGCCAATATCGATGCGGAGCGTCACCTGACAAGCGATACCATCAGCGAGAACGCGCCGGTTAAGGCATGGCGCGAGGCGTATCGCCTGTTCAAGACCAAGAAGGGCGCGCGTTGCTCAGTTGAGAACCTGCTCAAGCGCGTGCTCAAAGGCAAGCCGGTCGGCCACATCACACCGGCGGTGGATATCTACAACACGATTTCGTTGACTTATGCGCTGCCCGTTGGCGGCGAGGACCTGCATGCGATTGAGGGAGATCTTCGCTTGAAGGTGACCGATGGTGGCGATGCGTTCTTGCCGCTTGGCGAGGAGGCGGACGATCCGACGCTGCCCGGCGAGCTCGCCTACATCGACGATGCGGGCGCTGTGTGCCGCTGCTGGAACTGGCGCGACGGCGTTCGCACGGCGCTGTCCGATGATTCGGCCGATGCGTTCCTGGCGATTGAGTGCGTGGAGCCCGAGCGGATGGGGGATTGCCAGGCCGCGATCGATCGCTTAGCCGAGCTGCTCGAGCGCTATCTGGGAGCGACGGTTGTCGTTAAGACGCTTGTGACCCGCGACAATCCCTGCGTGGAGCTGTAGCGACGCCTGCGGATCATGTTCGCCGGTCAAAACCACCACAAAGGTGCCTGTCCCCTTTGTGGTGGTTTTTATGTTGATGGGTTAACAAATGGGGTATTTGGGTGCGGGTGTCGCCTTATGCGACTAAGATGTTTACCCGTAAGCATTATGCAAGCGAAAGGCGGTCGTCTCCCATGCAGCAGAACGACGAGACACGTTTTGAGGACTTTGTCGGACTGATCAGCGGCCTCTACAAGGAGATTCAGCGCATCAAGACGTCCGAAGGTGCAAGGCTGGGCCTCAAGGGCTCCGACGTCATGTGCCTGTACTATCTTGAGCGCAGCAAGGACGGCCTGACTGGCGCCGACCTCGCCCGCATGGCCGGCGTTACCCGAGCCGCCGTTTCGCGCACACTGGCACATCTGGAGGAGGGCGGCTACGTCGAGGTCGATGACTCGGGTGATGCGGCCGTCAAGTACCGTGCCCCGGTGCGCCTGACTGCCCTGGGCGGCGAGAGCATGAGCGAGGCCGATCGCATCATTCGCGAAGTGCTCGACACCACCGGTAAGGCCATGGGCGTGGAGCAGCGCGAGCAGATGTACGCGTCGCTGCGCACGATTCTCAATACCTTGCGCGAGATCTAAGGCCGCCAAGGTATTTGCTTCCCATTAACAACTGCATAGTCCTGTTTGAGCGCGTATACCGTGCCGGGGCCTTGCTGTCAAAATTCCCTGCGCGGGACCTGCGCAAGAAAGGATTCACTATGTCCGTCCGCATTATTACCGATTCCGCAAGCGATATGTCGCCGGCCGAGCACCCAGCACTGGCCGTTTTGCCGCTATCCGTCACCTTTGGCACCGATGTGTACATGGATGGCGTCGACATCGATCACCAGCGCTTTTACGAGATGCTGGTCGAGCGCGACGAGCTGCCCAAGACCGGTCAGGTCAACCCGTACGCCTTTTCGCAGGCGATTGCCGAAGCACGTGAGGCCGGCGACGAAGCCGTGATTATTACCGTGGGCGCTAAGCTTTCGGGCACCAACCAAAGTGCCCGCACCGCACTTGCCGAGGCGCCGGGCGGCGATGTGTATGTGGTGGATAGCAATAACGTTACCCTGGGCGAGCGCGTGCTGGTTGAGTACGCGCTGCGTTTGGTGGACGAGGGCCAAGGCGCGGCTCAGATCGCGGCGGCTGTCGAGGCCGTGCGCGACCGTGTTGTCGTCATCGGCCTGCTCGAGACGCTTGAGTACCTCGTTCGCGGCGGTCGCCTGTCTGCTGCGGCTGGTGCTGTGGGTACGCTGCTCAACGTAAAGCCTGTGGTGGCTGTCGAGGACGGTCTGATCGTGCAGCTGGGCAAGGCGCGCGGTTCCAAGAACGGCCGCAACCTGCTGAACCAAAAGGTCGAAAAGGCGGGCGGCATCGACTTTTCCATGCCGCTGGCGCTCGGCTATACGGGTCTTTCGGATGCGGTGCTCAAGAAGTATATCGAGGACAGCGCGGCACTTTGGGCTGGCCACACCGAGGGCGAGTTGCCCGTTCACACCATCGGCGCCACCATCGGTACCCACGTAGGCCCTGGCGCCGTAGCCGTAGCCTTCTTCCAGCCCGCCAACTAACCGACCTGCCATAAACCACCACAAAGGTGCCTGTCCCCTTTGCGGTGGTTTATGCTTTTCAGGGTGGAAGGGAGCGAGCAATGGCGTCTGAGGGCTTTTTTGAACGGGTGTACGAGGTGGTCGAGCAGATCCCCGAGGGGATGGTCGCCACGTATGGTCAGGTGGCGCTGCTTGCCGGTCGACCACGAAGTGCGCGGTATGTGGGGTATGCCCTGCATAGCAATCCGCGCCCCGGCGAGATTCCCTGTCACCGCGTGGTGTTTGCCGACGGGCGCATATGCGAGGGTTTTGCTTTTGGCGGTCCCGATGCTCAACGTGAGCTTTTGCTAGGGGAGGGTGTGGCGTTTAAGGACGACATGCACGTCGACCTGGCCGTCTGTCGTTGGCCTGCCGGACTCTAACAGCTCTGCCGTGGCCAGAACCACCACAAAGGTGCCTGTCCCCTTTGTGGTGGTTTTCTGTTTCAGGTTTACCGGGGCTAACTTATGGAGAAGCTATGGCGGCGGATATTGATCCTGCAAAGTAAACCACGGTGAACTATATTGTATTCAGCAACGGAGCAGGCAATAGGCGATGAAAAAGCCTGCCCTGTTGAGTTTGATTCGCATTCCTCCCCTCTGTGCGATTCAACGGTGTACTTCGGGAACAGGCCCGCTGGCAACTAACTGCCGGCGGGCCTGTTCCTGTTTGTCGGGGGAGTGCGATGGGCGGAGCCGAAGCAGTCCGGCTCCGAAAAAGGCGGACGTTGTAGCGCCCGCCCTAAAGCAATCGAAAGCTCAAGCCAGCAAATCGGTCTAGTACACCATGCCCATGGCGTCCTGAACCTCTGCCAGGGTCTGATCGGCGATCTCGTTGGCGCGACGGTTGCCCTCGTGCAGGACGTCCTTCACATAGTCCAGATCGTTCTCGTAGCGCTGGCGACGCTCGCGGATCGGTGCGAAGTACTCGTTGACGGCCTCGGTCACGTACTTCTTGAGCTGGCCGGAGCCGCCCATGCCAATCTCCTCGGCAATCTCGACCTCGGAACGGCCGGTGCAGATGGCGGCCGTCGAAAGCAGGCCGGACACGCCGGGGCGGTTCTCGGGATCGAACGTGATCATGCGCTCGGAGTCGGTCTGGCTCTTCTTGATGCGCTTGGCCGTCTCCTCGGCGGTCATCGAGATGTTGATGGCGTTGCCGTAGCTCTTGCTCATCTTGCGACCGTCCAGGCCGGGCAGCAGCGGGGTCTCGGACAGCAGCGCGTCGACCTCGGGGAACACCTTGCCGTAGCGGTTGTTAAAGCGGCGGGCGATGGTGCGGGTGAGCTCGATGTGCGGCAGCTGGTCGCGGCCGACGGGCACCACATTGCCCTTGCAGAACAGAATATCGCAGGCCTGGTGCACCGGGTAGGTGAGCAGAAGGCCGGTGAGCTCGTGCCCCGAGGCCTCCATCTCGGCCTTGACCGTGGGGTTGCGCGCCAGCTCGGCCTCGGACACCAGCGACAGGAACGGCAGCATGAGCTGGTTGGCGGCGGGCACGGCGGAGTGCGCGTAGATCATGGTCTTGTCGGGGTCGATGCCGCAGGCAAGGTAGTCCATGACCATGTTGTACACGTTGTCCTGGATGTGCTCGGTGGTGTCGCGGTCGGTGATGACCTGGTAGTCGGCGATGAGTACGTTGGTCCTGGCGCCCATGTTCTGCAGCTCCACGCGGCCCTTGAGGGTGCCAAAGTAGTGACCCAGGTGCAGACGGCCGGTGGGGCGGTCGCCGGTAAGCATGGTGAACTTCTCGGGCGTCTTGGCCAGGCCCTCGCGAATGGCGTTGCTCTTTTGCAGCGCGACTTCGTAGCTGTTCTCGTTTGGCATGATTGCTCCTAACGTTCGTTCGCAGGTTTTGATGATAGCGTGTTTATTGAGAGGGGTGGGCGTGAGTGGGTGAGGGACTGCCAGGGGCCGGCTTTCAAGTCCGCCGCGGCGTTCGCGCGAACGGCTGCCAACGCCTTGGCACATCCTCGGTAGCTTGCCCTAGAGCTTGTGGTGGCGCTCTTCCTTACGCTCTTCCGCCGCCTGCTCCTCCTGCTTAAAGGCGGGGTCGTCGGGAGTGACGAGCTCGTCTTCGTGCGTGCGCCTGTTGTAATGGTGGCGCAGCACGGGCTCAAACAGATGTAGATGCTTGGCAAAGGCCGCCGAGCCAATGGCGAGCACGGTAAAGATGAGCACGCGCATGGGCATCTCGACCTGGTTAATCGCAGCGGCGCCGGCCGAAAGCATGATGCACCAGGCATAGATGAGCAGCACGGCCTGTTTTTGGTTGTAGCCTTCTTGGATCAGGCGGTGGTGGATGTGGCCCTTGTCGGCCTGCCCGATGCTAATGTGGGCGCGCTTGCGGCGCACGATGGCGCTAAACGTGTCGATGATGGGCACGCCGGCAACGATGAGCGGGATGATAAGCGAGGTGAGTGCGGCGGTGCGGCTCACGTTGAGCAGCGAGATGGAGCCCAGCGCAAAGCCCAGAAGCAACGACCCCGAGTCGCCCAAGAAGATGCTTGCGGGGTTGAAGTTGTAGCGCAAAAAGGCCAGGCAGGCACCAAAGAGCGCAATGGAGAGCGCGGCGGCGTCGATGCGGCCCGAGAGAACAGCCATCGAAAACATGGTGAACGATGCGATGCCGCAGATGCCCGTGGCCAAGCCGTCGAGGCCGTCGATGAGGTTAATGATGTTGGTGAATGCCACCAGATAGATCACGGTAATGGGGTAGGCGAGCCATCCGAGCATGATCTCGCCGGGAGCAAACGGGTTGACGATGACGCCGATTTTTAGGCCGCCCATGCAGGCGATAAGCGCGGCGAGGACCTGTCCGGCCAGCTTTTGCTTGGGCGTGAGCTGGAAGACGTCGTCGATAGCGCCGGTCGCAAAGATAACGGTAAAAGAAAGCGCAAGTATGGGGTAGCTGATGTGTAGACGGGGGTGGGGCACCAAAACGGGCGGCCAACCCAGGTACCAGGTGCCTAGGATTTGCACAGTGCAGGCGACGACCAGGCCCAAAAACACCGCCGTTCCGCCTAAACGCGGGATGGGCTTGGTGTTGATGCGGCGCTTAGAAGGATAGTCGACGGCGTCGAGCTTGATTGCCAGGCGCTTGACCAGGGGTACCGTGAGGAAGGTCGTGATAAAGGCCGCCGCTGCCACGCATAGGTACGGTATGTAGCTCGGGGATGAAGCCATGAATCTAAAAACCGCCAAGCGTCGAAGGAAAAGGTCAGAAGAACGCCATGCGCAAAGGGCATAGCCGAACCATGATACTCGACCAAGGGGGGTGCATGGAATTGCACGCAGCGATAATCACGCGCTTACCAGATATTGGGATGTTGTCGATGGCTTGTCGGGATGCCGGCGGGGATCCATATGGACTGTAATGGCGATTTTCGGCAAAAGAAAACCACCCCCCACGTTACGAAAATGAACCCACCTAAAACAGGTGGGTGCCCTCATCGACTGTTCCAGCGTCCTTAACAACGAAGGATACCTGTACTAGGTACGACTGTGTGGGCTCCCTAAATAAACGCGACGGTTCACCCAGTTGCTCCGCGGGGGGCGGAATACCTACATCATAAAGCGGCACTTTATCGATTCCAGTCTTGACATTACAAAAATCGTGTCGGACGATTACGGCGCCTTGGACTCGAGCCGTCTGTGCGGTTGGTCCCTTTGCGTTTGAGCTGCTGAATCGTTGTTTGGAGCATGTTTTTATGCCGACGTCGTTGACCGAACTTTTTTCGCCCGCCTGCCATTTGTGTCCGCGCCGTTGCGGTGCGGCGCGCGATGAGGGCGCGCACGGCGTCTGCGGTGCTAACGACACGCTCAAGGTGGCCCGCGCCGCGCTTCATATGTGGGAGGAGCCGCCTATCTCGGGCGAGGCCGGTTCGGGCACGATCTTCTTTAGCGGCTGCTCGCTCAAATGCATCTACTGCCAGAACCACGAGATCTCGACCGGCAATTTTGGCCTTGAGATTTCGCCTGAGCGCCTGGTCGAGATTATGCTGGAATTGCAGGACCAGGGTGCTAACAACATCAATTTGGTGACGGCGACGCACTATGCACACCTGTTGCCCGCCGTGATTGCCGCGGCACGGACGCGCGGGCTGGTCATCCCAATCGTCTACAACACGAGCGGTTACGAGCGCGCGAGTGCCGTGACGGCGCTGGGCGACCTGGTCGATGTGTGGCTTACCGACTTTAAATATGCCGATGCCGGGCTTGCGCAGTCGCTCTCTCATATTAAGGACTACCCGCGCGTGGCCGTGTCGGGTCTGGCCCAGATGGCGCGCGAGATCGATCGCCGCGGGGGAGAGCTGGTGGATGACGACGGGCTCATGAAGCGCGGCATCATCGTGCGCCACCTGGTGCTGCCGGGGCATGCGGATGACTCGTGCCGCGTGTTAGACCTGGTGTGGCAGACGGTGGGCGACGTGCCGATCTCGGTCATGAACCAGTACACGCCCAATACGCTCATGCGCGAGCAGGGCGGCGAGTTGGCGCGCGCTGTGACGCGCGAGGAGTACGAGCAGGTGCTCGACCATGCCGACGACCTGGGGTTTACGACGATGTTCTGGCAAGAGGGCGGCGCGGTAGACGAGAGCTTCACCCCGGCCTTCGACACCACCGGTGTTCTTACCAGCGCAAAGTAGTGCGTTCGTCGATGATTTTTCTGGGACGGGGATAAAAAATCATCGAGAGCATCGCCTGTTCGAAAAGTTGCCAAAATAGCCGTGCCCCAAAAAGACTGGTTATTGGGCGTTGACAGTTGGCGAGCCGTAGGTAAAATATCGACTTGTCCTGGGGACGTAGCTCAGTTGGGAGAGCGCTGCCGTCGCATGGCAGAGGCCGAGGGTTCGACTCCCTTCGTCTCCACCCTTGGATTTGATAAGCCGCTGACATTGTGTCGGCGGCTTTTTTTAAAAGAAAGGGCTTTACCATGGCCGAGCTTGAGTCCCAACCATTGTCCGACGAGGAGCGCGCTGAGTTGGAAGAGCTCCGCGCTGAGAAGGCCCGCCGCGAGGCTCGGGAAGAGGCCCGTCGCGAGCGCGAGGAGCTGGCTGCCCTGCGTGCCGAGCGTGCGAAGGCCGAGGAGGTCGCCTCGAACGCCGCATCCGAGCGCAAGCCCGCGCCCGCACCCAAGCCCGCTGCAGCGAAGCCTGCGCCTGCCGCGCCCAAACCTCAGCCTAAAAAGGCCGCTCGTCCCAAGTCCGTCGAGCCCAAGCCGAGCCGTGGCGAGATGACCTTTGCCCAGCGCATGGTTACCTCCAAGGAACCTACGGGCGAGAACGAGATCCCTGGCATGGCGCCGGCTCAAAAAATCATCATTGTCCTTGCCCTCATCGCGTTTGTCATCTTTATGGGCTACACGATCCTGACCAGCATGGGCCTGCTCTAACCGATTTGCATCGGGCGTCATGTCCGCATGCTCTGCTTTCGTCCAACCCTCAAATTCTGCACCACACATCCGAAAGGTCGCCCCATGGCTTTGACCGATATCTCTCATCCCACCGACATCGCAATGCTCACCGATCTGTACGAACTCACTATGGCCCAGGGCCTGTGGGAGAGCGGCAAGGCCAATGAGCAGGGTTGTTTTACCGCGTTTTACCGCGACCATCCCTTTGGCAGCGCCTATGCCGTCATGTGCGGTACCGCCGAGCTGCCCGAGCTAGTCGAGAATCTGCGCTTTACGCCCGAGGATATCGACTACCTCGCCTCGCTCCAGGCCCCGGCCGGCGGCGCGATGTTCAAGTCCGCATTCCTCGACTACCTGCGCGATTTTCGTGCGCATGTAAATATCGACGCCGTCCCCGAGGGCGAGCTCGTCTTTCCACGCGAGCCCATGGTGCGCGTCACCGGTCCTGCGCTCGAGTGCCAGCTGCTTGAGACGGCGCTGCTCAACATCGTCGGGTTCCAGACACTTGTCGCCACCAAGACGGCGCGAGTGGTGCTGGCGGCGGACGGCCGTCCCGTGGCCGAGTTTGGCCTGCGCCGAGCCCAGGGTCCTGATGGCGGCCTGGCCGTTGCTCGCGCGAGCTACGTCGCCGGCTGCTCCTCTACGTCCAATGTGCTCGCCGGCCGCCGCTACGGTATTCCCGTCTTTGGCACGCATGCGCACAGCTGGGTGATGAGCTTCGATTCCGAGCTCGAGGCCTTCCGCGCCTTTGCCAAGTCGAGCCCCAAGAACTGCACGCTGCTCATCGACACCTACGACGTGCGCGAGGGCTGCGAGCATGCCATTACGGTTGCCAAGGAGATGGAGGCGGCGGGCGAGCGCCTGTCGGCTATTCGCATTGACTCGGGCGACCTCGCCAAGCTCTCCAAGTATGTCCGCGGTCGTTTCGATGCCGAGGGCCTGCCCTATGTGGGAATCTCGGTTTCTAACGATCTGGATGAGTACACGATTCAGTCGCTGCTCGACCAGGGCGCGCCCATCGATAGCTTTGGCGTGGGCACCAAGCTCGCGACCTGCTACGACCAGCCGGCGCTGGGCGGCGTGTACAAGCTTTCCGCCCGCCGTGCGAGCGAGGCCGACCCGTGGACGCCGGTGGTCAAGCTCTCCGAGCAGCCCTACAAGCGCACGATCCCGGGCGTGCAGCGCGTGCGCCGTTATTACGACGGCTTTGGCGGCCCGGTCTGCGACATGATCTACGACGAGGACCATCTGGTGGGGGAGGGCGCCGCGCGCGGCAATACCCTCGTGGCCGTGAATGATGCCGCCCTGGTGACCGACGTGTCGGAGCTTGAGTATCGCGAGCTGCTGGTGCCGATCGTGCGCGATGGCAGTGCAGTGGCTCCGCGTGAGAGCATCCAGGACGCGCGCGAGCGCTGTGTTTGGGCGCTCGATCATCTGGACGCAGCTTTCAAGCGCTTCCTGTACCCGCAGACCTATGTGGTGGGCATGGAGCAGGGCCTGGCTCAGGTGCGCGACGAGCTCGTGCGCAAGAACATGGCCGCGGCCTCGACTTTCCCCTGGGCAAAATGATTCCTTGGGCGGTAGGGGCGAGTCACGCTCCCTTGGCCGCCAGCTCGGCCGTTCGCTGAACAGTTGATTGGTTTGACGTATGACGACTTCTTATAAAACGATGGTGGTAAAGATCGGTTCGTCCACGGTGGTGGGCGCCGATGGCAAGGTCAACCGCGCCTTTATCGGCGGACTTGCCGATCAAGCCGCAGCGCTGCGCAAGCTCGGCTGGCGTCTGGTCGTGGTGAGCTCGGGCGCTATTGCCTGTGGCTATCCCGTGTTGGGCTTCGACCGCAAGCCGGTCGGCGACCTTCCGAGCCTGCAGGCCTGCGCCTCGGCCGGTCAATGCATCATCTCGTCGGCCTACGACGAGGAGTTCCATGCGCGCGACCTGCTCACCTCGCTCGTGCTGCTCACGCGTCACGACACGGCGCGTCGCACGTCCTACCTGCACGCGCGCGACGCCCTGCTGCGTCTGGTGGAGCTGGGCGTGGTGCCGGTCGTCAACGAGAACGACACCGTTACCGTCGACGAGATCAAGTTTGGCGACAACGACACACTGGCGGCGCTCGTGAGCTGCCTGGTATCTGCCGATCTGTGCGTGACGCTCTCGGACATCGATGGTCTCTATACTGCCAATCCGCATGAGGACCCCACGGCCGAGTTTGTTCCTGTCGTGCATAAGATCGATGCCAAGATTATTGCCTCGGCGGGCGATTCTTCCACATCGGTGGGCACGGGCGGCATGATTACCAAGATCCGCGCGAGCCGCATCCTGATGACGGCGGGCATTCAGAGCGTGATTTGCTCGGGCGAGGAGCCCGATGCGCTCGTGCGCCTCGCCCGCGGCGAGAGCGTGGGCACGCTGTTCGATCCGCCGGCGGAGCGTCTGGACATCGCGCCCCGCAAGCTGTGGATCGCGCTGGGCGACAAGGCCCACGGCTCGGTGACGGTTGATGACGGTGCCGCGAAGGCGCTGGTCAGCCATGGCTCTTCCTTGCTTGCGGTGGGTATTCGCGAGGTCGATGGCCAGTTTGCCGAAGGCGATGTGCTCGATGTGTGCGATCCGAGCGGCATGGTTGTCGCCCGCGGTATCGCCGAGGCCGATTCGGATGTGCTGGAGCTTGCAGCCGGCCGCCGCCAGGACCAGATCGCCAGCAACCGCCTGCTCGCTAACCTAGCCGAGAAGCCGGCGATCCACCGAGATGACCTAATCGTCTTCGCATAAAGAAAGACAGCGCTGCGGATCGTTTCCCGCAGCGCTGTCTTTTTCGTGCCGGCACTTGGGGACGTTCCTTTTGTGCCGGCAGGTGGGGACACTCCTTTGCTAGAAGATCTGGCGCAGGTCTCCGCGGTTGAGGGCTTCGTCGAAGAGGTGCTTGAACACCACGCTGCCGTGCAGGCCGTCGTGCTCGAACTCGTTGGTCACCCAGGCATGCGAGTTGCCCACGCGGCTGAGCGTATCGAGCTGCAGGCCCGAATCCACGTACATGTCGTCGAAATACACCGCGGCCTGGAGCGGCACCTCGTTGCAGGCCAGGCGCTGCGGGTCGTAGATCTTGTCCCAGCTGGTGTCTTCCATCAGCAGGTCCATGGCGGGCTTAAACGGCTTAAGCTCGGGCATCTGCTCGAACATCCACGGGAACATGGCCTCGCCGGTAAACATGAGCGGGCGCGCGAGGGTGTCGAACTCGGCGCGGTGTGCCTTCTCTTCGGCCGCGGCCCAACCAATGGGCATAGTGTCGCCGTCGGCGTATATGAACTCCTGCAGCGTCCAGTACAGCGGATTCGTGCGCGTGTTGGTGCGCTCGAAGGCGCGCATCAAAAAGCTGTCAGATACCGAGGCGCCGCAGGTCAGCGTGCCGTCGCCGTCAACAAAAGCGTGATCGATAATCCAATGCATACGCTCAAAGCTCGGCTTCATGCCAAAGTCGCTGCCCATGAGCTGTAGGCGCTCGACCGTCATCGGCGAGCCGTCGGGTAGCACGGGCTTCTGAGCCTCGAGCGCATCGGCCAGGGCTGCCACGCGCTCGACGTCAGCGGGATAGCGGTCATAATACTGCTGCGTCTTGGTAGCCATGCGCGGGAAGGTGTGCTCGTAGACCTCGCTGGCGCTCGCCGGCACGTGGGGGATGCCGCCGCAGGTAAAGCTTGCCGCCACGCCTTCGGGGAAGAGCGACAGATAGCTCAACGTCAAAAAGCCGCCGTAGCTCTGCCCGAGTGTGACCCAGGGCTTGCCGCCAAAGCCCACCAGGCGCAGGTACTCAAAATCGCGCACGATGGAGCTGGCGAGGTGGCGCTTGAGGAAGTCAGCCTGCGAGCGTGCTGTATCGACGCCGGCGGCCGTTGCGCGATCACCCAGTGCCTTGATCGTGCGTCCGTCCACGCAGCTACTGCGTCCGGTGCCGCGCTGGTCGGGAAGGACCACGCGGAAGTGCTTGACGGCCTCCTCGATCCAGCCGTCGCTTGTGGGCGACAGCGGACGCGGGCTCTCGCCGCCGGGGCCGCCCTGCAAAAACAGGAGCAGCGGCAGATCGTCGTTGATGCGGTCGGGCGCGCAAACCACGCGGTAGAAGAGCTTGATGCTCTCGGGCGCGCCGGCGATTGGTGCCGGCATAGCGCCGCGGCGCATGGTGCTGCCGACGGCCAGGAGCATCGGCTCCAGGCCGCGCCAGTCAAGGGGGACGTCGATGCTGTGGTCCTCGACATAAAGGCCGGGGACGTGGTACGAAGTGATGAGGGCCATGTGAGTCTTCCGTTCGTTGCGGTGTTTCGGGTTGACCAATTCTACCGCCGTGGGCGAGGCCATGCGCAAATCGGCTACCATGGTTGCAAACTTCTAGGAGAAAGGGCCGCCCATGTCGGTCGATATAGCCACGTATGTCCACGATCTTGCCGTTGCCGCCAAGGCAGCGTCGGCATCGCTTGCCACGGCGAGCGATGAGCAGCGCCAGGAGGCCGTGCGCGCCATGGCCGCAGCACTGCGCAACGGTGTCGACTCCATCGTCGCCGCCAACGAGCTCGATATGTCTGCCGCGCGCGATGCGGGTACCTCGGCCGGACTGCTCGATCGCCTGCTGCTGACGCCCGAGCGCGTCGAGGGCATGGCCGCCGGCCTGGAAAAGCTCGCCGAGCTGCCCGATCCCGTGGGCCGCGTGCTCGACCACCGCGTGCTTGCAAGCGGCGTGGACCTGACCCGTGTGAGTGTGCCGTTGGGCCTGGTCGCTATGGTCTACGAGGCGCGCCCCAACGTGACGGCCGACGCCGCAGGCATCTGCATCCGTACCGGCAACGCCTGCATTCTGCGCGGCGGCTCGCTGGCTTATCACTCGTGTGCCATGATCGCCGAGCTGCTGGCCGATGCGCTCGAGGCCAAGGGCTTCCCGCGTGAGGCCGTGTCGATGATCGAGTCCACCGACCGCGAGGCCACTGGCGAGCTCATGAAGCTCCGCGGCATTGTCGACGTACTCATTCCGCGCGGCGGTGCAGGCCTGATTCAGCGCTGCGTGCGCGAGTCGCTTGTGCCGGTGATCGAGACGGGCACTGGCAACTGCCACATCTACGTGCATGAATCCGCCGACTTTGATAAGGCGCTCAACATTATCGTCAATGCCAAGACCCAGCGCGTAGGCGTGTGCAATGCCGCCGAGTCGCTGCTGGTCGACCGTGCTGTAGCCGATGCGTTTTTGCCCGCGGTCGTGACCGTGCTGCACGACCACGGCGTGCTCATTCACGGCGACGAGGCAACCTGCGCCGCATGCGCCGATGCCGGGCTTGCCGAGGGTGATGACTACGTTGTCGCGACTGAGGAGGACTGGGGTCGCGAGTATCTGGCGCTCGAGATGAGCGTGAAGGTCGTGGCGAGCGAGGACGAGGCCATCGCACACATCAACCGCTACAGCACGATGCACTCCGAGGCCATCGTTGCCGAGGACACGGATGCTTGCGAGTGCTTCCTCGATGCGGTCGATGCCTCGGCAGTGTACGCCAACGCCAGCACGCGCTTCACCGACGGCGGCGAGTTTGGCCTGGGCGCCGAGATCGGCATCTCGACCCAAAAGCTCCACGCCCGCGGCCCCTTTGCCGCCGAGGCCCTCACCACCTACAAATACAAGCTCCGCGGCACCGGCCAGGTCCGCCCCTAAACCCCTCGTAAACGAAAACCGCCACAAAGGTGCCTGTCCCCTTTGTGGCGGTTTTAGGTGGCGTGGGCGGTTAGGCCTGGAAGGTATCGCGGTCGGGGGCGAAGGACTGCATGGCCGCGATGGTGCGGTCAAAGAGCTCGGGGAGCTCCCAGCCCAACATCTCGGCGCCCTGCGAAATCACGTCGCGCGAGCAGCCGGCGGCAAAGCGCTTGTCCTTGAACTTCTTCTTGAGCGACTTGGTCGTAAAGTCCATAACGCTCTTGCTCGGGCGCATGATGACTGCAGCGCCGATCAGGCCGGTGAGCTCATCGCAGGCAAACAGGATCTTTTCCATCTGCAGCTCGGGCTTGGGCAGCGAGGTGTTGAAGTCGGACGTGTGCGTCTGGATGGCGCGAATGAGCTCGGGAGACGCACCTTCACCCTCAAGAATCTCGGCAGCATAGATGGTGTGGTTCATGGGGTCGTCCTCATGCTCCTCCCAATCCAGGTCGTGCAGCAGACCGACGATGCCCCAAAACTCCTCGTTCTCGGGGTCGAACTCGCGCGCAAAGTAGCGCATAGTGCCCTCGACCGTCTCGCCGTGGATGATGTGGAACGGATCTTTGTTGTGCTCATTGAGCAGTTCGAACGCGCGGTCGCGGGTGATTCCGGCGGTAAGCGGCTCTGCCATAAGAGACTCCTTGTGCTCGTGGGTATCGATAAGAATGAATACTACTAGAACAAGAAAACCACCACAAAGGTGCCTGTGAACTGCCTCCCATTTCTTGGACATCGGGAAATGGGAGGTTTTCCATGAGTAT
>CAVFEY010000022.1:0-35957 GCA_963621725.1 Firmicutes bacterium AF25-13AC | reverse complement strand
GGGCACTCTGGACAACCTGCGCGACGCCGCCGCGGGCGAGAACTACGAGTGGACCACGATGTACGACGAGTTCGCCAAGACCGCCGAGGAGGAGGGCTTTGCCGAGATCGCCGAGAAGTTCCGTGGTGTCGCCGCCGTCGAGAAGGCCCACGAGGAGCGCTACAACAAACTCGTCGAGCGCATCGAGTCGGGCGAGGTGTTTGAGCGTGAGGGCGTGAAGGTATGGAAGTGCCTGAACTGCGGGCACCTGCACATTGGTGCCGAGGCGCCTGAGGTGTGCCCGGTGTGTAACCACCCGAAGGCGTACTTTGAGGAGCAGGTGGTGAACTACTAGCGCTTGGCGCTGGCGTTGGGTCGTCGCGTGCTCGTTACTGAAAAGCTGATTAGAAGTTTGTGTGCCGCCCCTTTTGGGCGGCACTTTTTGTGTGGGGTCCCGGTCTTCACAATTTCCGTCAAGCTTTTGGTCAGCTTTTGGTTAGTTGGCGGGTTGGTGGAAGGGCAAAAGATCATTCGATAAAAAAGTTCAGAGAAAGTGCTGGTAGGGGAGTTGTTGAGGTTTTCGACAGCTTTTGTCAACAAGAAACTTTGCGGCTATTGCTACGGATTGCGTTGCCGTGGCCTTGGCGGTGCGGGATGCTGGGCGTAAGCGACGAATGCTCCGATTTTGGAGGCCAGCATGGACCTGTTTCTTGAGACTCCGCAGCAACAAGCTGAGCGCATGTTGCGTCAGCAGCAACGGCTCATGGAGATGCAAATGCAAGGGGCGGCCGTTCAACCTCCTGCACAAAACGCCGCACCTGCGGTATCGTCTGCGGGCGAGGTAGACCCAGGAGCATATTCCGTACAACAAGATTCATATGCGCAGGAGCTTGCGTTCGACAAGCGCCGCACACGTCACCGCCGCGTGGGCCAGCGCCTGCGCACGTTAGCGATGATCGTGCTGATCCCGTTGGGACTCGCGGCAATCTTTCTGGCCTCATACGCCCTCACGTGCATTCTCAACGGCGCCTCGCCCAATGAGGTGCTTCGGCACTTGGCAGCTCTCGGCCAGCGCCTAGGCGACGTCATAACAACCATCCGCGCCGGCTGGGAGAGTTAGCGTTTGTCGCATTAGGACTTCTAGGGTGTACGGATTATCGCCACGACTAGAATTTTTGCATCCTTTTGGTCCTGTCGTGCAACTGAATAGTATTATTGAAGATGAATAATAATAGGATTTGCTATGTATAAGCAGGATTTAGAGCAGACTCTTTTGGGCATTGACGAAGAGGCGGAGCTGGAAATAGGTCCAAGAGACGACAGGCCGAGCGTTGTATTGGTGGGAGGAAGCGCTTTCATGCTAAACGATGTGACGAATCGGTCGGTTACACATGACATTGATGTGTTTGAGGCAGACAGGTGCCTCCGCGAGATCATAGCTCGATATCCCGAGGTGAATGGTATGGCGGTGGCATATTGTAATCAGATGCCATTCAATTACGAAGATCGTTTGATTCCCTTGAAGATTGGGGCGCGTTTTATCAGGTACTTTACGCCATCTTTGGAGGACCTGGCGGTGATGAAGCTTTATGCCTATCGTCCGAACGACATCGTCGATCTTCATAGTCAGGCATTCGTTGACCGACTTGATTGGGATCTGCTCGAGCGGCTTATATTCGACGAGGGAGAGGCTCTGGCGTCGTCGCCCTCGGAGCGGAGTTATCAAGAGATGGTCTGCGCATACAGGCAATACAAAAAGGAGGTGCTCGGTTGAATCTGACTTTTGAGGGATTTTTGAAAGGCTATTGCCGAGAACTATCCGGACAGCAGTCGCTGAGTTTTAGAAAGCTGGTTGAGCAGGCGACGACGGTTGCGCCGCGCGTGGCGGAGCCTCTGTTTTTGCTCGCTTTGGCGCGGGGAAAAGCCGAATACGTTCTGGGTTTATCCGAGGGCTCGTGGATGGAAGAGAGCTATCGAGGTGTTTTGTCTCTGTATGGCCAAGCGGGTAGCCTGGCATCTCTATGCACCGAGGATAAGCTCCCCAATCGTTATGCCAACGTTTGGCACGCGTATAGAGGGGTGAAAGAAAAGCCAGCGGCCGACAGAAGGGTGAACGCCCTGATGAGAAAGAGAACACTGGAAGCATTGGAGGAATCGGGTGTAACGCGCTATGGCATCTGCCGTGCTCTGCACCTGAATAAAGGAAACGTATACGCATACTTGGCCGGCGATGACTCAAAGGTGAGCAGGAAAACGGCGCGCCGCATTATGGAATATGCGGAGGAGAGGGGCACCCAAGAAGGGGCCGGGCGCCCGGTGCGTGTGGCGGGGTAAGATTGATCGCGGTTTTGATTGATAATCGATTGGGTTTGTTGGGCGGAGTCTATGTCTGCTATTGATATTGCGCTTGTTGTGATTGCCTTGGTGGCGGTGGGAGTTGCTGTGGTTTGCGCCCTGCAGCTTAAAGGCCTTCGCGCCGAGTTGCGAGAGCGTGGCGGCAGCGACGCGGAGACGCTCGCGGCGCTCGAGCAGGCCAACAACGCGCTCGACACCCTGAACGTCGCGCTGGCAGAAACCCGTCGCACGGCAAACGCCATCGCGCAGCAGCAGACGACCGACGCCGCCGTAGAGCAGCAGCGCTACCTGACCATCGCGCGTGAGTTCTCGCGGGCTGGCGACCGTATGGATGACCTGCGCCGCGAGACGGCCCAACAGCTTGGCGCCAACCGCGAGGGCATCGAGCACCGCCTGGACAAGGTGCGCGAGACGGTCGATGCCCAGCTGGGCGCCATCCGCAAGGACAACAATGTGCAGCTCGATCAGATGCGCGCGACGGTGGACGAGAAACTCTCCCGTACGCTCAACGACCGTCTGTCTGCATCGTTTAAGCAAGTGAGCGACCAGCTCGAGGCCGTGTACAAGGGCCTGGGCGATATGCAGTCCATTGCCACCGGCGTGGGCGACCTCAAGCGCGTGCTGGGCAATGTAAAAGCGCGCGGCATTTTGGGCGAGGTGCAGCTGGGTGCGATCCTGGCGGACATCCTTACGCCCGACCAGTATCTGGAAAATGTCGCCACCAAGCCCGGCGCCTCGGAGCGCGTTGAGTTTGCCGTCAAGCTGCCGGTGGACGAGGGCGATCCCGTGCTGCTGCCGATTGACTCCAAATTCCCGGGCGACGCGTACGAGCATCTGCTCGACGCGCAAGAGTCGGGTGATGCCGAGGCTGTGGCCGCCGCGCGCAAGACGCTCGACGCCATGGTGAAGCGCGAGGCCAAGGACATCTGCGAAAAGTACCTGAGCGTGCCCGCGACGACCAACTTTGGCATTCTGTTCGTTCCGTTTGAGGGGCTGTACGCCGAGGTCGTCAGCCGTCCCGGGCTTATCGAGACCCTGGGCCGCGACTATCACGTCAACGTTGCCGGCCCCAGCACCATGGCGGCCATCCTCAACAGTCTGCAGATGAGCTACCAGACGTTTAGGCTGCAAAAACGCACCGACGACGTGCTGCGCGTGCTTTCCGCCGTCAAGGCCGAGCTGCCGCGTTATCAGGCGGCGCTGCGCCGCGCCCAACAGCAGATCGAGACCGCGGGTAAAACGGTTGAGGGCATCATCACCACGCGCACCAACGTTATGGAGCGCAAACTCAAGGACATCGACGCGCTGGAAGACGCGCGGGAGGCCGACGAGATCTTGGGACTCACGTCCGCAGGCCTGCCCGCGGATCAAGAGGACGAGGACTAGCTGCAGCAGACGGCGGGGTGCCAGCGTGGACGCGGGCGCCCCGCCGCTTTTCGCGTCGTACGTGCCTGAAGCGCGCTTCGGTGTGCAACAATGGCGTTTCGCCCTATCAGACGCGAAAGGAAGACCATGTCTCAGAGAAGCACCAGTCCGCTCAAACGCTCCACCGTGCGCCGCACGCTGCAGCGTTTTTGGGACGTCACGCGCACACAGCCGTTGATCGTCTTTCTCTCGGTGTTCTCGTCGGCGGGCTATATCTTTTTGCTCACGTTTGCCAACACCTACGTGATGGCGCTTATCGTTGACCGCGTCCAGGCCGGCCCCGTGGCGGGCAATCAGGTGCTTGAGGTCTTCGGCCCCTATATTCTGGCGCTCGTGCTCGTTAACCTGGTAGGCCAGATCCTCTCCAAGCTGCAGGACTACACCGTCTACAAGCTCGAGATTGCGGGCAACTATCACTTGGCGCGCCTGTGCTTTGACACGCTCTCCAACCAGTCCATGACATTCCACACCAGCCGCTTTGGCGGATCGCTTGTTAGCCAGACGAGTCGTTTTATGAGCGGCTACACGGGTCTGGTGGACGTGACGGTGTATTCGCTCATCCCCACCATCACCTCGGTCGTCTGCACGGTGGCGGCGCTCGCCCCGGTGGTGCCGACGTTTACCGTGATCCTGGTGGGCATCATGGTCGTCTACATTGCGTTTGTCTGGCTTATGTACAAGCGCATCATGCCGCTTTCGGCCGCGACGTCCGCCGCGCAGAACAGGCTGTCGGGCGTGCTGTCCGACGCGGTCACGAACATCCTGGCCGTCAAGACCTGCGGGCGCGAGGACTTTGAGCGCGACCTGTTCGATACCGCCGACCGCGCCGCGCGCGATGCCGAAACGGTTTCGATGCACGCCATGATGCAGCGCAACTTTACGACTTCGGGCCTTATCGTCATCACCATGGCCGTGGTGAGCGTGTTCGTCGCGGGCGGCAACGCGTGGTTTGGCATCTCTGCCGGCGCGCTCGTCATGATCTTTACCTATACGTACAACCTCACTATGCGTCTGAACTACGTGAGCTCCATGATGCAGCGCATCAACCGCGCGCTTGGCGATGCGGCCGAGATGACGCGCGTGCTGGACGAACCGCGTCTGGTGGCAGACGACGAGAACGCTCCCGAGCTTAAAGTGACCGAGGGCGCGATTGATTTTGAGCACCTGAGCTTTGCGTACCGTGACGCTGCGGCGGGCGAGAGCGTGTTCGATGACCTGACACTTCATGTGGCGGCGGGCCAGCGCGTGGGCCTGGTGGGCAAATCGGGCTCGGGTAAGACGACGCTCACCAAGCTGCTGCTGCGCCTAGACGATGTTCAGGGCGGCCGCGTGCTCGTGGATGGTCAGGACGTCTCGCGCTGCACGCAGCAGAGCCTGCGCCGCCAGGTTGCCTACGTGCCGCAGGAGGCGCTGCTGTTCCACCGCTCCATTCGCGAAAACATTGCCTACGGTCGTCCCGACGCCACTGATGAGCAGATTCGCGAGGCCGCGCGCCTGGCCAATGCCCTGGAGTTTATCGACCGCTTGCCCCGTGGCTTTGACACTATGGTGGGCGAGCGCGGCGTCAAGCTCTCGGGCGGCCAGCGTCAGCGCGTGGCTATCGCCCGCGCCATCCTAACCGACGCGCCGATTCTGGTGCTCGACGAGGCGACCTCTGCTCTCGACAGCGAGTCCGAGGCGCTGGTGCAGGAGGCGCTCGAAAACCTGATGCGTGGACGTACCTCCATTGTGGTGGCGCACCGCCTGTCCACCGTGGCGGCGCTCGACCGCATTGTGGTGCTGGCCGATGGCGAGATCGTCGAGGACGGCACGCATGCGCAGCTCGTCGAGGCGGGTGGCGAGTACGCGAGCCTGTGGAGCCGTCAGACCGGCGCATTCTTGGAGGCGTAAGCGTCTCGGACGTGGGACAATTGTGCCCATAAGTTTATTGTGCCGTTGAGCCGAGGAGTCGTTATGCCACGCGAGACCAATGCCGCCAAGCGCGAGCGCGCCATCGAGGTGTGCGAGCGTCTCAACCGTCGCTATGGCCCGGTCGAGTGTTTTCTGGATCACGAGAATCCCTTCCGCCTGCTGATCGCGGTGCTGCTCTCGGCGCAAACGACCGATGCGCAGGTCAACAAGGTGACGCCGAGGCTGTTTGCCCAGTGGCCCACGCCCGAGGCCATGGCCGGGGCGAGCGTGGCTGACGTGACAGACACCATCAAGTCACTCGGCTTCTACAAGAGCAAGGCCAAGCATGCCGTGGAGGCCGCGCAGATGATCGTCGCCGACTATGGCGGCGAGGTGCCGGCCGACATGAAGGAACTCGTGAAGCTGCCGGGCGTGGGACGCAAGACGGCGAACATCGTGCTCAACGTGGGGTATGGCATCGTGGAGGGCATTGCGGTGGACACGCACGTCAACCGCATTGCGCACCGCCTGATGCTGAGTCCCAAGACGCATGCCAAGGAGCCGCTCAAGACCGAGCAGGATCTGCTCAAGATTTTGCCGCACGAGTATTGGGAGTCGGTCAACCATCAGTGGATCACCTTCGGTCGCGAGATCTGCGACGCCCGCAAACCCAAGTGTGACGAGTGTCCGCTGGCAGATTTGTGCCCCAGCGTGCGCGTAGCGGGGTAGGGCCCGGCACGTTTTGCCGGCGTCCGAAGGCTTTGGCCAATGTTGCGCAACACATTTGGGTCGCGAGGGCTCAATATGATGACGGCAGATGCCGTTTGTTGTAAGGGGATGCCCGAATATGTTTTGCACCAAGTGTGGCTCCGAGATGCCCGACGGAACCGATTTTTGCACGAACTGCGGGGCACGCATGGGCGCTGCCTCTCCGGCGGCCGCGCCTGCTGAGCCCGCACCGATGCCGGCGGCAGGGATGCCTTCCGTGCAGAAGAAGTCGTATAAGCGCGCGGTGATTGTCGGCATGTGCGTGGTGGGCGTGCTCGTTGTCGGCGGTGCCGCTCTGGCGCTGACCGGCGTGCTGGGTCCGCTTGGGCAGGGCAATTCATCGCAGATCACGGTGCTGGGGTCTGACGAGGGTTCGGCCGAGCTTAAGGACCAGGGAAGCGCCAAGGAGAAGCCTGCCGAAGAGCAAGAGGAGCCGGAAGAGCCCGGGCAGACGGGCAGCAGCGTAAAGGTCGACCTCAACGACCAGGCAACTTATGCCGCGGCGAACCTGTTCCTGTCGAACTTTACGGAGGAGCACTTCGATCGGGACTGGTATCAGGCGGGCGGCTTCGATTCGACTGACGGACTTTCTGATGACGAGAAATACAAGCTGGTCAAGTTTATCTGGTGCCATTTTATTGACAACGCGCCGTATCGAATCGAGAAAGGCGACTATGACAACGGTCACTATCAGCGCATGGCGACCGATGTGATCAATAGGGAACTCAATCGCCTGACGGGTCTGACGCTCTCGGATGCTGACATGACCTTTGATAAAGGGTCGGGTGGGCAGATGCTTGCCGATTCGGCCGAAGCGCATGACGGGTACTTGTATCTGAAGCAGGAATACGGCCAGGGAAATTACAACCCATCGTGTGCCATCGTTACGGGCGCGACTGACCTTGGCGACAACATCTACGAGCTCACCTATGAGGTTTACAGTGCTGGCGGTGCGTTACTTCCTTCCGACATCCCCGAGAGCACCTACGGCCTGCCAAAGGACCAGTTCATCGCCGCAATTCAAGCGGATGCATCCAGGGGCCGTACCGAAACTTGCCCGGTCCGCGTCGCACAGGGTGACGGCGCCCCGACCTTCACACTGCTTAAAATGGGCGTCTACGATTAGACTCGGCGTATAGCTCACTCTGATAACGCCAGGCGACTCGTCCGTCTGGCGTTTTTGTTGCGGGGCTGGGCATGCGCTTGAGCTGGAGTATTTGTCGCCTCCTGCCGCCTCATGCAAAAATGTGTTGCTAATTTAGAAGCCTATTCAAGCGCGCCGAAGTCGTGCGTGCTGGCGTAGCATGAGCAAAAAATCAAGCAATGGAGGGTAACGTGGCAACATTGAAGACGCGAGAGCTCGAAGATTATTTTGAACGCATCGTACGCACGCGCGAAGGTGACCTACCTGGTCGTCGCAAAGGCGACGAATACTTGTCTCAAACCCATGCGCTCTACCATGGTGATCCTGCGCCCTGGGCTCTGACGCCAAAGATATTCGACATGGATATGACGGCGCTTCTTAAGGAGGCCGCCGAGCGCATGTACGGCATTATGGACAAGGTGACGCGGGCGTTTTGTTCCGATGCCTCCGTGCGTGCGTGGTTTCGCATGGATCCGGCTTTTGCTGACCTGTGCGCTATGGATGCCGGCTATGATTGCCAAATTCCCCTTGCGCGTGTTGATATCTTTCTTGACGAAGATGCCGGTTCGTATACGTTTTGCGAGCTCAATACCGACGGCAGTGCCGGAATGGTAGTGACCGATGCGGTCTGTCAGGCGGTGCGAATGACGCCTTCCTTTGAGGAGTTTGCATCCGACCACCCCGGCTTTCGGCAGTACGATTTGTGCGGTAGCTGGATAGACGCATTGTTTGAGACCTATGCAGAGTGGAAGCTGGCCCATCCTCGCCGCACCGAGGATAGTGCACGATCGGACGACGGGGCCCGCGTTGACGAGGGGCTCTATGCACCGCAATCAAAAATATATCCCGCTTCGGTGGCAATCGTCGACTATTCGGAAAGCATCGACTTGGAAGATGCGGCTCATTTTGTCGACCTTATGAGGCGACGGGGTGTGGTGGCGCGCTTTGCGGATGTGCGCGACCTGCGGATTGGCGAAGACGAGAGCGGTGCTAGGCGGCTGTGCGATGCCGCCGGTCCTATTGATTGCGTTTGGCGGCGCGCGGTGACCGGCGAGCTGTGGGATAAGCCGTGCGACGGACGCTCGGCCTTAATTGAGGCTGCCCAAGAAGGGCTCGCATGCGTCGTCGGCGGATTTAGAACGTGGCCGTGTGCGACTAAGACCGTATTTGCATTTCTGTGGTCTCGGGCCGGTCAGTCCTTGTTGAGCCCGGAGGAGCAATCGTTTGTACGGGAGCATGTGCCCTATACCGAGATTTTGGACGAAAGCGCCCAGTTGTCGAGATTTGCCGAAAAGGATCGATGGATTGTCAAGCCGTGCGGCGGCTACAACGCGGTTGGCGTTGTTGCCGGCTTGGATGCCACGGAACGGGAATGGTCCCAGGTGCTTGCTCGCGCTGCGGCCGCTGGGGCGATTGTACAGGAGTATGCTCAGCAGTATCAGACTCCCTGCTTGCGCGGAACGCTTGTCAATGGGCCGCATCGAGGAGAGGCACCCAAAGGACTTGTGGATGATCTCGGTTTTGCGCCCGCTTCTAATATGGAAGGCCTGTACCTGTATCGCGGTCGTTTCGCGGGCGTGTACACACGCGTCGGCTTTGCCAACACCATAAGCGAGTGGACGAGCCGCTTGAACGTTGCGAGCTTTTTTGAGGAATAGCCGTTTCTTGGGGCACCTTCCGTGGTTGCGGCGTTCGAAGTGACGGGGAGATTTTGGCGAAGCCGATGAGCCCGGTTCTATCTGGCGTTTTTTGCGGGGCTGGGCGTACGCTTGAGCTGGAGTCCTCTCCATGCGCTACCATGACAGGCAACGAATTTGACGAACGACCCGCCGAGCTTGCCCCGGCGGGCTTTTGGCGTTGCAATGCCGGAGGAACAGCATGCTCATTCACCGTATAGCCGCGCAGCTCTACACTGCCGAGGCACTGCAAACCGTCGAGGCCGGGCTCGATGCTGGCGAGGACGTGACGCTGGCCGTGTCTCAGTCGGGTCGCACGCTTATGGCCGCCGCCCAGTTTGCGCGTCGTCCGCGCCCCACGGTCTACATCGTGAGTGGCGAGGATGCGGCCGATCGCGCCGCGCGCAGTTTGGCCGCCTATGTGGGTCTGGCGCATGTGTGCCGCTTTCCCGAGCGCAAGGACTACCCTTGGCGCGAGCAGGCGCCCGACGACGCCGTGGTGGCCCAGCGCTGCGAGGCGCTCGGGCGCATCGTGCGCGGGGATAACTGCATCATGGTCGCCTCGGCTCGCGCGCTGCTGCGCTGTGTGCCGCCGGTCGAGAGCCACTACTGGGAGTCCACGACCTTTGCGGTGGGCGAGGAGATTCCCTTTGACGAGGTGCCGCAGCGCCTGGTGGGCATGGGCTACACCAATGCCGGCGCCGCCGACGCGCCCGGCCTGTTCCGTGTGCACGGCGACACCGTCGAGGTGTTTCCCGCGCAGGAAAAGGCGCCCGTGCGCATTGAGTTTTTCGGCGACGAGATCGACCGTATCCGCCGCATGGTGAGCTCAACGGGGCAGACCATCGGTAACGAAGACAGCATCGAGATTTTCCCGTGCCGTGAGCTGGCGCTTACCGACGAGGCCGTCCACAACATGCATGTGGCGCTCTACCGCGCCAGCCAGGACGACAGCAAGTTGGCGGCGCTGCTCGAGATGGTGGATGCGCGCATCGTCACGCCCGAACTCGACCGCTTTTTGCCAGTGATGTACGGCCAGACCGTGAGCCCGCTGGCGCACGTGAGCGGCAAGGCGCTCGTGGTTCTGTCCGAGCCGCGCTCGCTGTTCGACGACTGTCTGCGCGCCTACGAGGATATCGAGGCCCGTGCCGGCGAGGCGGGGATTGACCGTCTAGACGGCTTGTACGTGCGCGCCCAACAGCTCGATTTTGGTGCCCAGCAGCGCCTGAACTACGTAAGCCTCATCCGTGCCGGCGGTGCGGTGACGGCAGAGCTCAAGATCGAGCAGCCTGCTATCGCAGGCTCGGACAACCGTTTTATGACGCGCATTCAGGAAGTCGTGGGCAAGCGCTACGCCTGCGTGTTTGCCATTCCCGACCGCGGTGCGCGCGAGTCGATGGAGCTCACCTTTGGCGACGAGGGCATTACCTTTGAGGAATCGCTGACCGCGGCGCCCGAAAATGCCGGCGTCATTGGCGAGCGCGTACGCGTGGCAGCGGCAGATTCTGCCGACCGTGCCGCACGCCAGGAGGCCCACGCTTCCATTCGCGAGCGTAAGGTCGACGCGCTCAACGCCCGCTCGCTCGAGGCGGGTGCCGCCCAGGCAGCCGCCGGTGCCGCCGTGCCCACCATCTCGCGCGGACGCGTGACCTTTGTCGATGCCGCCCTGCCGCAGGGCGTGGTGGTGCCCGATGCCAACCTGGCCGTGTTCTCGATCGCCGACCTCAACGCCCGCATGGACGCCAACCGCGCGCGCAGCCGCCGCAAGGTGGACATTACGCAGATCACGTTTCCGTTTAAACCGGGCGACTACGTGGTGCACGCTACCCACGGCATCGCGCTCTTTAGCGAGATCGCGCGCCAGGAAGTGGGCGGCAAGGAACGCGACTACTTTTTGCTGGAATATGCCGACGGCGACAAGCTCTACGTGCCGCTCGAGCAGGTCGACCGCATCACGCGCTATGTTGGCCCCGACGGCGACAAGCCGCGCCTGACCAGGCTCAATACCGCCGACTGGACGCGTGCCACCAACAAGGCGCGCAAGAACGCCAAAAAGCTGGCGTTTGATCTGGTCGACCTGTATACGCGCCGCTCGTCGATTACCGGTATCGCCTGCCCGCCCGACACGCCCGAGCAGATTGAGATGGAGGAGAGCTTCCCTTACGACGAGACGCGCGACCAGCTGGAGGCCATCGCCGACATCAAGGCCGACATGGAGGCGCCCAAGCCCATGGACCGCCTGCTCTGCGGCGACGTGGGCTTTGGCAAGACCGAGGTCGCCCTGCGTGCGGCGTTTAAGTGTGTGGACTCCGGCCGTCAGGTCATGGTGCTCTGTCCCACGACCATTCTGGCCCAGCAGCACTACGAGACCTTCTTTGAGCGCTTTGCCCCGTTTGGCCTCGAGGTCGAGGTGCTCAGCCGCTTCCGCACCCCGGCGCAGCAAAAGCGCGCGCTCAAGGCGTTTGCCGAGGGCACGATTGATGTGCTCATCGGCACGCATCGTCTGCTTTCGGCCGATGTGAACCCCAAGAACCTGGGCTTGGTGATCATCGACGAAGAGCAGCGCTTTGGCGTGCAGCACAAGGAGCAGCTCAAGAACCTGCGCGAGCAGATTGACGTGCTCACGCTTTCGGCAACGCCGATTCCGCGAACCATGCAGATGGCCACGAGCGGCGTGCGCGACATGAGCCTGATCACGACGCCGCCGACCGGGCGCCGCCCCGTAATCGTGCACGTGGGAGAGTACGACCCCGACGTGGTGAGCGCGGCGATTCGCCTGGAGGTGGGCCGCGGCGGTCAGGTGTACTACGTGTCCAACCGCGTCAAGACCATCGACGACGCCGTGGCGCGCGTGCACGAGGCCGCGCCCGAGGCGCGCGTGGGCGTAGCGCACGGCAAGATGAGCCCGCGCGAGGTCGAGGATGTGATGATCGAGTTCGCGACCAAAAAGATCGACGTGCTCATCGCCACGACCATCGTGGAGAGCGGCATTGACAACGCGACCGCCAACACGCTCATCATCGAGGACTCGCAGCGCCTGGGCCTGGCACAGCTCTATCAGCTCAAGGGTCGTGTGGGCCGTTCTGCCACGCAGGCCTACGCGTACTTTATGTTCCCGGGCGAGCTGCCACTCACCGAGGAGGCCACGGCGCGCCTGACCGCACTTTCCGAGTTCCAGGACCTGGGCAGCGGCATGCGCATCGCCATGCGCGACCTGGAGATTCGCGGCGCCGGCTCGCTTATGGGCGCCGAGCAGCATGGCAACCTGTCGAGCGTGGGCTTTGACCTGTTTACGCAGATGCTGGGTCAGGCAGTGGCCGAGGCGCGCGGCGATGACGATGCCGGCGTGGAGGCGGCGAGCGTGGGCATTAACCTACCGGCCGACTATTTCTTGTCCGAGGAGTACCTGCCGGCGGTGGACCAGCGCGTGCTCGTGTACCGTAAGCTCGCAGCGGCCGAGGACCTGGAGAGCATCGATGAGGTGCAGGAGGAGACCGAGGCTGCGCATGGCGAGCTGCCGTTGGCGGGACTCAACCTGTTCAATCGCGCGCGCATCCGCATCCGCGGCGAGCGCCTGGGACTCGAGAGCATCACGCTCAGCGGCGGCCGCATCACCTTTTTGGGCGTCGACGTGCCCAAGAAGGTGGCCTTTGAGCTTAAGACCCGCTATGGCGCGGTGAACTTCCCCAAGAGCCGCAAGCTGTCGGTACCCTACAAGGCAGGCGCCGGTGCGGGCAGCGGCCTGGGTCGCGGTCTCGACGCCAACGACGGCACCGGCCCCGTGGCCGTGGCACTCATGCTGCTGCAGCAGTTGGGTGCTAGTGATGATGACTAGCAAGTCGACGCTGCAAACACCCCATTTGGGCACTCTGGCTCCATCGAAAGGAAAGCATGTTCGGGTATATCTATAAGAAAGATGCCGCTGCTATCGCGGTCATCCTAGCCTTTTGTCTGCTCGTTGGGTCGTTTTTCGATTACCAGATCTCGAGCATGCTGTTCAACTCGTCCAGCCTGTTTGGCCGCTTTGTCGAGGCGGCCGGCGAGCTGCCGTTTGAGCTGACGGCGAGCGTCGCGGGCGTTATGCTCGTGCGCTCGGCACGCCCCGATTCCAAGGCGAGCAAGTGGCTCGCTGCGCTGGGCATTTTGATCAACGTTGGTCTGGTCGGCTACGAGATTATCGGATCGCTGCGCGTCGGCGGCAAGCTTATTGCGTTTCAGCTGGTTCTGACGTTTGCGTTGGTCATCGCAGCCAACTTCATCGCCTACCGCCTTACGCGTGACACCGCGCCCGACGAGCTTACGCGCTGGGCGTTGATGGTGCTTGCCGTGTGGGTCGCTCAGGCCATCATCCTCAACGTCATTGTTAAGCCGTTGTGGTCGCGCCCGCGCATGCGCGTGATCGAGGTCACGCCGGGGCTCAATTTTCAGCCGTGGTGGGTGATCGGCAATCCCGACAAGTGGACCTATATTGCCGCCGGCGTGATCAAGGACGGGTTCAAGTCGTTTGCGAGCGGACACACAGCGCATGCGGCGATCGGCCTTATGCTCGCCGGGCTTCCCGCGGCAGCCTTTACGGAAAAGCCTTCGCGTCGTCGCGTGGTCTTTTGGACGGCGGCTGTGGTTGCGGCGCTCGTCGCGCTTGGCCGCATCGTGATCGGTGCGCACTTTTTGAGCGACGTGAGCTGCGGCTTTGCCCTGGTACTGGCACTTGAGTGCCTTGCCGCGCGCATTGCCTATCCCAACGGCGTACAATAGCTCCGTTTGAATCATCTGGCCGATACCCGGTAAGAGAGGATTGCCATGCTCGCGTTTAACAACGATTATTCCCACGGCGCACATCCGGCAGTGCTGCAGGCGCTCGTCGACACCAATATGGAGCCGCAGCCCGGCTACGGTACCGATGCGCATACCGAGCGTGCCAAGCAACTTATTCGCGAGGCCTGCCAGGCGCCTGACGCCGACGTGTTTTTTCTGGTGGGCGGCACGCAGGCTAACGCGACGGTGATCGACATGCTGCTTGCGCCGTACGAGGGTGTCGTTGCCGCCGAGACCGGCCATGTCGCCTGTCACGAGGCGGGCGCCATCGAGTTTGGCGGCCACAAGGTGCTCACCATCCCCGGCTACGAGGGCAAGATGCACGCCGAGGACCTCGAGAACTATATCCAGGTGTTCTACGAAAACGAGAGCTACGAGCACACGGTGTTTCCGGGTGCCGTGTACGTGAGCCTATCGACCGAGTACGGCACGCTGTACTCCAAGGCCGAGCTCGCGGCGATTCACGCAGTGTGCCAGAAGCGCGAGATTCCGCTGTTTGTGGATGGCGCCCGCCTGGCCTATGCGCTGGCGGCCGATGAGTGCGACATTACCCTGCCCGAGCTGGCGCAGCTGTGTGACGTGTTCTACATCGGCGGCACCAAGTGTGGTGCGCTTTGCGGCGAGGCTGTGGTGTTCTGTGGCATGCACGCCCCGGCGCATCCTATTCCGCGCATTAAGCAGCACGGCGCGCTGTTGGCCAAGGGCCGCCTGACGGGCGTCCAGTTTGAGGCGCTCTTTACCGATGGCCTGTATTTTGAGATTGGTCGCCAGGCGATTGAGACCGCTCGGGCGCTGCGTCGTGTGCTGCACGAGCGCGGCTACCAGTTCTTCTTGGAGACGCCCACGAACCAGCAGTTCGTGATTCTGCCCAACGAGGATATGGCCCGCATTCGCGAGCATGCGGCGATCGAGTACTGGGAAAAGTACGACGATACTCATACGGTGGTGCGCTTTTGCACCAGCTGGGCCACGACGCAGGAGGACATCGACGCGCTGGCGGCTGTCCTGTAGCCTGATGTAATGACGAGGGGCCGCCTTGCGCCGGGTTTGGCGCAGGGTGGCCTTTGCTTTTGGGGGAGAAGGGTTGTATGACCGAGATGTCCGAGCCGACGATTCGCCTGGCGACGCCCGAAGACGCGCCGGCGTTGCTTGCCATCTATGAGCCGTATGTGCGCCAGACGGCGATTACCTGCGAATACGAGGTGCCGAGCGTTGAGGAGTTCGCCGGGCGCATCGAGCGTACGCTCAAGCGCTATCCGTATTTGGTGATGGAGCTGGACGGGCGTCCGGTAGGCTATGCCTATGTGAGCCCGCTCAACAGCCGCGAGGCATACGACTGGTCGGTCGAGACGTCGATCTACCTGGCGTGCGACGTGCGCCACGGCGGGCTGGGCCGCAAGTTGCACGATACGCTCAAGCAATGTCTGATCGCGATGGGCATCACCAATATGTGCGCGCTCATTGCCGTGCCGCACGACAAGGACGACGAGTATCTGACGCACAACAGTCAGGACTTCCATGCCCATATGGGATATCGCCTGGTGGGCGCCTTCGACCGCTGTGCCCAAAAGTTCGGTCGCTGGTACGACATGTGTTGGATGGAGCTGGTCCTAGCCGAGCGCACGCCCAACCAACCCAAACCAACCTGGTTCCCCGACCTCCCCAAACCTACCATTTAGGGACAGGTCTATTTTGGCAGGTTAGCCGATGGGCTCGGTGTATTTGGCGCGGTCGGTGCGTTGGATGCGCTTGGAGACATGGAGCGGGCGGCCGTCGGTGTCGTAGACGTAGTCGGTGATCAGGATCAGCGCCTGCCCGCGCTCAACGTTGAGCAAAAACGCCTCGTTTTGCGAGGCATAGCACACTTCAAAGGTCTTATGCCCCTGTGCCGGTGCGCGATGGAACTCCTGTCGCAGCGTGGCGTAGAGCGAACCGTTGATATCGCGATCGATGAGTGCCTCAAAGCTCGGTGGTAGATAGGTGGTCTCCAGGCACAGCGGCGCATCGTCCAGATAACGCAGACGGACAAGTTTGACGAGCTTGCTGCCCACGGCGGCATCAAAGAACTTAGCTATGCTGCCGCCCGCCTTGGTAAAGCCCGAGTCCACGGTGCGCGTGGTGGGCTTCATGCCCTGGCCTTCGACCTGCTTGGTATAGCTCGAAAACACCAGGTTGTTCTCGTGGAGCGCGGGCGTGTCGGCCACAAAGGCACCACGTCCGCGCTCGGTGCGAACCAGGCCCTCATCAACGAGCACCTTAAGGGCATGGCGCACGGTGCTGCGCGACAGCCCCGATTCGTCCATGAGTTCCATCTCGGACGGCAGCTTGTCTCCGCGCGCGTAGGTGCCGGCGGCGATGCGGTCGCGCAGCATGCCCGCCAAGCGCTCGTATTGGCTCAGTTTCTTTTTAGATGAGACGCTCATATTGCCAACCTATATCTAACTTGTATGCCTAACTAAGCAAGCATGTATTCAATACAAGAACAAAACTGCTGGTAACGAACAATCGAAAACCTTACCAGCAAAATTTCTAAGACAAATATAGCATACAACTAGTCGACATAACCAAAACATGTATGTAACTTGTATGCCATCGAGAGCATCAAACGAGAAGAAAGGCTGATGCACGATGACTACTCAGGAACAGGTTAAGGATGTCGTCTCCCAGGTTTTGGCTGACAAGGCAGACAAGGGCGGTATCAAGCGCGTCGTGTGGATTGGCGCCGGCGGATCCAATGGCGGCAACTACCCTGCTCAATACTTTATGGAGCACGAGGCCACGCAGGTCGTGAGCTCCAGCTACACCAGCAACGAATTCGTGCACGCAACCCCGGCCTACGTCAACGAGAACACCCTGGCCGTCGTCGTGTCCATGCGCGGCACCAAGGAGACCATCGTCGCCGCCCAGGTCGCCAAGGACCACGGCGCCAGCACCATCGCCATCTATGTTGACGAGTCCGGCCTCACCGAGGTCTGCGACTACAAGATCCAGTATGACAGCTTGGCCGTCGACGAGTCCTGCATGGGCCGCACCAACTCCGCCGTCGTGACCATGATCGCCATGGAGCTTACGCAGCAGACCGAGGGCTATGCCGAGTACGAGACCGCTATGTCCGCGTTCGACTTGGTCGACCCCATCTATCGCAAGGCCGTCGAGTACACCCGTCCGCTCGCTGCCAAGTGGGCCGAGCAGAACGCCGACAAGCCCTGCATCAACGTGATGGCTCAGGGCCCGCTCTTTGGTGCCGCCTACGTCTTTAGCATCTGCAACGTGCAGGAGATGCTGCAGATCGACTCCTGCACCATCAACACCTGCGACTTCTTCCACGGCCCCTTCGAAATCCTGGACAAGCGCACCTCGCTGTTCCAGCTCATCAGCGTCGGCCGCAGCCGCTGCAACGACGAGCGCGGCATCCGCTTCGTCAACCAGTACGGTGGCGAGCGCGTCTATCAGCTCGACGCCAAGGAGCTCGGCCTCAACGACATCAAGGACAGCGTGAGCGAATACTTCAACCACCTGATCTTTGCCCCGATCCTCAACAACGTGTATATGCGTGCGCTTTCTGCCGTCACCCACAAGGACTACATGACGCGCCGCTACATGTGGAAGCTGGATTATTAGTTACGGCGTTTTACCAAACGCCGTAACGGCTCGACGCTGCAAACCCACCTGAGCGGCAATCTGCCTTTCAGCTTCAGCGGCATGACCAGAAGGTCAACGCCGCTTCGCTTCAAGGCACCTTGCTCGCTCAGGTGGGTTTTCGCTGGCGTTGCCAAAGCATCGGCGCCGCCTTGGCCCAGATGCGGCACTTGGAGACGTTCGGCACTTGGGGACAGTCCTAGTCATTGGGGACAGGTTACTTTGCACCAAGTTGGCGCATATGAACCTGACCCCTTTGCACCAATGGGTTGTAGCGGTAGAGCAGATTTTTCCGCTCGCCGATTTGTGTCTTGAAAAATGTATATAACGACTATAACGTAGTGTGAAACATATTGGAAACAATACCGAGGAGGCTGCGTTGAAGAAAAGCAATCTGGGCTATGTGCTGGTGCTGATCGCCGCGCTTATGTGGGGCAGCATCGGAATCTTTGTAAACGGCATTGCGGCCATGGGCGTTTCGTCTCAGAGCATGGCGGCCTTTCGCTTGTTGGTCGGAGCGCTTATCTTGGCGCCGGTCCTGATGTTTATGGGCTGCCGTCCGGGTGAGGGGTCCACCGTGGCTCAGGGTCCGCTGGCCCTGTTCAAGGCAAGCCCTAAAGAGCTTGTTCCCTGCGCGCTTGTCGGTATCGTCGGTCTGGCCGCCGCCAACACCTGTTATTACGAGTGCATGGGCGAGGTGGGCATGTCCACGGCCTCGGTGCTGCTCTACACCTCACCGGTGTTTGGCGTCATGCTCGGCCGCGTGCTTTATCGCGAGGACGTGACCCCCAACAAGCTCGTTGCCATTGTCTTTAACATCGTTGGCTGCGTGCTTGCGGTGACCAATGGCGACCTTTCCGGTTTTCATTTTTCGGTTTGGGGCGTCACGTCGGGCGTGATTGCAGGCCTTTGTGGTGCGTCGCTCGCGGTGTTTAGCCGGATAGCAACCAAGACGGTCCACCCGCTTGCTGTCACGTTTTGGGGCTTTGTATTTGGCGGTGCGGTTATGGCAGCTATCGCGGCTCCGTGGCCGGATGTCGCCGCGGCAATGTCGCCACAGCTGCTGCTGTTGTTCCTTGGCTTTGGACTCATCCCCACAGCCGTGGCTTACATCTTATATATGCAGGGTCTGTCCATGGGGCTCGAGACATCGAAAGTTCCCGTCGTAATGTCTTTCGAGACGGTCGTCACCGTACTGGTGGGCATTGGTGTCTATGCCGAGCCCGCTGGCGCGATCAAGGTCCTGGGCATCGTGCTGGTGCTCGCGTCCATCCTGATTATGAACACCGATTTCTCCAAGCTGCGCAACAGCGCCTTTGTCGGCCATATCGTTGAGAGCATGACCTTTAAGCCCAACGCGTGGTGGACGGAGAAATCGCAGGACATGGATCTGTTCCGCGAGCGCACCGGCATCGCGCTGGAGCCCACCGTGCAGGAAAGCCCCTGGTACTTCGTGCGATAGGGGATTGAGCGCGGCGTCCGACCTGGGGTTATCCAGCCAGCGCCGGCCTACCCAGCCCCAACGTTTCAAGTACGTTAAACCCGTCAACGGTCGATTTTCACCCGCGAACGGTCTTTATACTAATTAGCAATATAAGCAACGTATAAGACGTTATAATGACCATAACGAAAAGGAGGAGGCAAGATGAATCAGATCATTCTCGCATCTCATGGCGGCCTGGCCGCAGGCGCCAAAGACACGCTCGAGATGGTTCTCGGCGACGTGTCGAACGTCCACGTCGTGTCGCTTGCTCGTGACGACAAGGAGCCCATCACCAATAAGGTGGACGCCATGATCGCCACGTTCAACGCGGACGACACCGTCTATGTGCTGACCGATATGCTCGGCAGCTCGGTCAACAACAACATGGTCGAGCTTTCCAAGAACGGCACGAAGTTCACGGTTGTCAGCGGTTTCAACATCCCGCTGGCGCTCACGCTCGCTATGAGCCCCGTCCCCGTCAAGGGCGCCGAGCTCGCGGCCCTTATCAATGAGGCCCGCACCGGTCTGACCAACCCCAACGCACCGGTCGAGGCCGCCGCGGCTCCCGCCAAGAAGGCCAAGGCGTCCCGTCACAGCTCCGGTCCCGCCAAGATCGTCCTCGCACGTCTTGACTACCGTCTGCTGCACGGCCAGGTCGTCTTTACCTGGACCACCAAGGTTCAGGCCGAGCGTATCATCGTCGTCGACAACGCTGCCGCCAACGATGACATCAAGAAGGGCGCTCTTAAGCTGGCCAAGCCCCAGGGCGTGCGCCTGAACGTCTTCACCGTCGAGCGTGCCCTCGCCAAGATGGATAAGCTCAACACCCTCGGCGAGCGCGTCATGTTCGTCTTTGGCAACACTGCCGAGATGCTGCAGTTCTGCCAGGGCTACAAGCTCGACGCCATCAACCTGGGCGCCACCGCCAACCACGACGGTGCCGATCAGGTCGGCGGTAAGGACAGCTCCGTCTTCCTCGACGCCACCCAGAAGGCCGACGTCAACCAGCTGCTCGACATGGGCATCAAGCTCTACGTCCAGCAGACCCCTACGTATCAGAGCGTCGACATCGACGCCAAGCTGTAATCAACCAGGCTTTTGCCTGACTGAAAGGAGAAGGGTATGAATACGTTCATCAGTGCGGTGCTCGTCGGCCTCGTCGGCGTGTTCTGCATGTGGGACTCCCGCCTGCTCGGTCGTCTTAACTTCGAGCAGCCCCTCGTTGGCGCTACGCTCGTCGGTCTGCTGCTGGGCGATGTGCCCACCGGCCTTGCCGTCGGTGCCGCCGTCGAGCTCGTGTCCATGGGCCTGGTGCAGGTCGGCGCCGCCGTTCCGCCCGATATGGTCCTGGGCGGCATCGTGGCCGCTGCCTTTGCGTGCCTGACCGATGCTTCCGCCGAGACCGCCATGACGATCGCCATCCCGGTCGCCGTCCTGGGTCAGCTCCTCGGCATCGTGTTCCGTTCCATCATCGCCGCCCTCACCCATGTGGCAGATAGCGCGATCGATAACGGAAAGTTCAAGACCGCCTACCGTATGCACATCTGCGCCGGCTCCGGTCTGTACGCCGTCATGTACTTCCTGCCGATCTTCCTCGCCGTCTTTGTTGGCACCGACCTGGTTCAGGCCATCGTCAACATGGTTCCCGAGTGGCTGTCCACTGGTCTTAACGTTTCGACCAAGATCATGACCGCCTACGGCTTGGCCCTGCTGCTCACCATGATGATCAAGAAGGGTATGACTCCGTTCCTGTTCATCGGTTTCCTGCTCGCCGCTTACCTCAACCTGTCCGTCATCGCGGTCGCTCTGATCGGTGTGTGCCTGGCTGTCGTCTTCATGGGCTTCAAGTTCAACGGTTCCCATGCAGCCGCCGGTGTCGATTCCGACTACGATCCGCTCGAAGACGACGAAGACTAAGGAGGAACACACTATGGCAACCGCAACCAAGGACGTGTCCCTGAACAAGAAGGTCAGCCAGTTCTTCTGGCGCTCCTGGGCTATCCAGGCCTCTTGGAACTACGAGCGTCAGATGAACATGGGCTTCCTCTACGGCATGGTTCCCACGCTCGATCGCCTCTATCCGGATGAGTCCGACCCCAAGCAGCTCGCTGCTAAGAAAGAGGCTTACCACCGTCACATGGCGTTCTACAACTGCACCCCGCAGACGAGCGCTTTCATCCTGGGCCTCGCCGCCTCCATGGAGGAGGAGTACGCCAAGGATCCCGAGAACTTCGATCCCGATTCGATCAACGCGGTCAAGACCTCCCTCATGGGTCCGCTTTCCGGCATCGGTGACTCCTTCTTCCAGGGCACCATCCGCGTTATCGCCTTTGGCCTGGGCGTTCAGCTGGCTCAGCAGGGCTCTATCATGGGCCCGATCCTGGCCATGCTCATCTCCATCGTGCCCTCCGTGCTGATCACTTGGTTCGCAGCCAAGATGGGCTATCAGGGCGGCCACGAGTACCTGAGCAAGCTTCAGGGCGGCGACCTCATGGAGAAGCTCATGTATGTCTGCGGCATCGTGGGTCTTATGTCCGTGGGCGGCATGATCGCCACGCTGATCGGCGCCACCACCCCGCTGCAGTTCGCTGACGGCACCGTCGTGATCCAGGACATCCTGGATGGCATGATGCCCCAGATGATCTCCCTCGGCCTCACCGGCCTTATGTACTGGCTCATCAAGAAGAACGTCAACACCGGTTGGCTTCTCGTGATCGCCATCGTGGGCGGCATCGCCCTCTCCGCGGCCGGCATCCTGGCCTAGTCGCGACCAAGCGTCTAGCCGCTTTCCCCCGGGGGCCTGCCTGGCATCCCATACCCCAGGCAGGCTCCCATTCCCAAAATGCGACAATGGGACAGTCCCCTTGTCGCATCCTCAACGGGCCGGCGACTCGGTCCAAACCACGGTAACCCTGCGAGCGCCCGGCAATGTGACGCCGCAAAAATCGAAAGGAATGTGTCAGATGTACGAGATCGACCTTAACCTCCCTAAGCAGATCGTCGCTGACGTCCTGTCCAACCACGAGATCCACAGCGTCGCCTTCGTCGGCTGCGGTGCTTCCATGTCCGACCTTTACCCCGCCAAGTACTTCCTGGCCAACAACACGGACAAGCTGAACGTTCAGATCTTCACCGCTAACGAGTTCAACTACGACACGCCTTCCTGGGTCAACGAGCACACCTTCGTGATCACCTGCTCCCTCGGTGGCTCCACGCCCGAGACCGTCGAGGCCAACAAGACCGCCAAGAAGCACAACTGCCCGGTCGTCTCCCTCACCAACAAGGCTGGCTCCGCTCTGACCGTCGACGCCGACCATGTCATCGTTCACGGCTTCCACGCCAACTACGCTGCCAAGTGCGAGAAGCCCGGCTATGCCATCGCTCTTGCTGTCGAGATCCTTCAGCAGACCGAGGGCTATGACCACTACGAGGACATGATCACCGGCCTCACCAACGTCTTCGATCTCTGCGAGAACGCCGCTCAGCACTGCAAGAAGCTCGCCAAGAAGTTCGCCGAGGACTTCAAGGACGACAAGATGATCTACTTCATGGCCTCCGGTGCCTCCGAGAAGATGGCTTATTCTCACGCCGCCTTCCTGTTCACCGAGATGCAGTGGATCGACGCCGCCGCCTACAACACCGGCGAGTACTTCCACGGCCCGTTCGAGGTTTCCACCGAGGGTAAGCCCTACGTCTTCTTCATGTCCGATGGCGCCACCCGTCCGATGGACGCTCGCGCCCTCACCTTCCTTGAGCGCATGGGCGCCAAGGTCGCTCTGATCGACTCCAAGGACTACGGTCTGGCTGACGCCGTGCCCGCGAGCGTCGTCACCTACTTCAACCCGCTGCTGCACCTCGCCGTTATGCGCGAGTATGGCAACCAGATCGCCGAGGCCCGTCAGCACCCGCTGACCATGCGTCGCTACATGTGGAAGCTTTCCTACTAATCACAAGTAAGTAGACCTTACGGGTTGATTGAGAGGGGATGGGGTTTGCGCCCCGTCCCCTTTTTGCTTTGGGGGCGTGTCTGTCGCGTCATAAAACCCCAGATAAAACCTACCAAAATAAACCTGTCCCTTTTTGGCAGGTGGGAGGAGATGCGTATGATCAAAGCAGTGCTGTTTGATATGGACGGCGTGCTGGTCGATACCGAGTGGTTCTACAACCGCCGCCGCGTGGCGTTTATGGAAGAGAATGGGTTCCACTTTGACGAGATCCCCGATCTTTCGGGGTCTAACGAGCCGGCCATTTGGGAGGCGCTGGTGCCCGACGATGTTGAGCTGCGCGAGCGCCTGCGCGTGGAGTACAAGCAGGTCTACAGCCCGGACCATCCCGTTCCGTATGCCGAGCTTCTCAACGAGCAGACAGAGCCGGTGATGCGCAAGCTGCACGACCGCGGCGTGAAGTGCGCCATCGCGAGCTCGTCCTATCGCGAGTTGATTGACGAGCTGGTGGAGATCGCTGACATTGCCGATGTGCTGGATTACACCATCAGCGGTCACGAGTGCAGTGCGTTTAAGCCCGACCCCGAGATCTACCTGCGTGCCATGGAGGCGCTGGGGGTGGAGCCTGCCGAGTGCCTGGTTATCGAGGATTCGCCTTTGGGCATCGAGGCTGGTAAGCGCTCCGGCGCCCGCGTCCTGGCGCTGCGTCCGCACGAGGGTGTCAACCTCGATCAATCGCGAGCCGATGCCGTTATCGATAATCTGACCGACATTTTGGCCGCTTTGTAGCGTCAATCCGCCGTGAGAAGCACTGATTCACGCGTCTTTTGCTGCGGATTGGCTTAATTTGTCATCTATTTGGATCCGTTTGGCTTCGATTCGGATTAAGTGAGTAGACTTTTTGGTGCAGGACGAGCACAAAGCGCATCTGCTCTAGTAAAACCGCAGGTCACAGGGGTGGCGGTTTTGGGTGTGCTCTGCAGGTCGCGTAAAGTCTACTCACTTGTAATTTGGGCCTTTGGTCGTGGGGTTGCTGGTCCCGCTTTGGTTGTCGAGAGAGGGTGAATTGAAGCGCCCCCGCACGCTCCATGCTACAATCGCGGACATACCCCACAACTACATCTGCCTTCGAAAGGAGCCTGTGTGGCGAACGCCATCGATCAGCTCACGGACCGAGTGCTCGTACTCGGCCGCCTCACCATCGTCCGCCGCGCTATTACTGCCGTGGCGGTCACGATTTCCGCCGTTCTCCAGACATTCCTGATCCAGGCGTTCATTCAGCCCGCCGACTTGCTTCCGAGCGGCCTCACCGGCGTTGCGGTCCTGCTCGATCGCGTTACCTCGCTGGGCGGCGTTCACATCGACATCTCGCTCGGTATGCTCGCGCTCAACATCCCCGTGGCGCTCCTATGCTGGAGCGGCATCAGCAAGCGCTTCGTCATCTTCTCGATGATGCAGGTCGTGCTCTCGTCGCTGTTCCTCAACGTCTTTCACTTCGCTCCATTTTTGGGCGACAAGATCATGCTCATCATTTTTGGCGGCGTGGTCTCGGGTCTGGGCGCTGCCATCGCACTTAAATCCGGCGCATCCACCGGCGGCACCGACTTTATCGCGCTGTGGGTCTCCAACCACACGGGCAAGACCATCTGGGGCGTCATCTTTGGTTTCAACTGCTTTATCCTGGCGATCTTTGGCTTTATGTTTGGCTGGGACAAGGCGGCGTACTCCATCGTGTTCCAGTTTATTTCGACCAAGACCATCGACAGTTTCTATCGTCGCTACGACCGCGTGACGCTGCAGATCACGACGCGCAAGGCAGACGAGGTCATGACCGCCTATGTTGACCATTTTCAGCACGGCATTAGCTGCGCCGAGGTCATCGGCGGATACAGCCGCGAAAAGATGTACCTGCTGCATGCCGTTGTCTCGACCTACGAGAGTCAGGACATTATCAAGCTGGTGTGCGACATTGATCCCGGCGCCGTGATCAACGTGTTCCACACGCTCAACTTTGTGGGCGGCTGGTGGGGTGGTCATGTCGACGAGCCCATGCCCACGGCCGTACCCGATCCCGACAAGCCCGCACGTATGGCCAGCAGGCGGGCGCACCTCTGCGAGCAGGACAGCCTGCAGCAGGATGACGGGAAGTAGGGTTTTGGCATTTTGCCGGCCAAGCGTAGTCCATCCGAACGAGCCTCCCGAAAGCCCCGTTGCTTTCGAGGGGCTCTCGTTTGCCCAGATAAAACCTACCAAAATGAAGCTGTCGCTTTTTGGTAGGGAGGGTGTATCGTTTTATCAATATGAGGTAACATGAAACTAGACGTTATATACGTATTAGTTATTTCAATATTTCGATAAGAGTGATTAGATATGCCTGCGCCCAAAAATGCACCGCTTTACCAGCAGATTTACGACGAAATCAAGGATGCGATCGAGAAAGGTGTTTATGCACGCAAGGAGCGTATTCCGTCCGAGCTTGAGCTAGCCGAGCAGTACGACGTGAGCCGCATTACGGTGCGCCGCGCCGTCGAGGAGCTGTGTTCCGATGGCTACTTGGTTAAGCAGCAGGGTCGCGGCACCTTTGTTTCCACGCCGCACATCAACCGCCAGTTCCACGCCTCGACGCTGCAGACGTTTACTGCGCTGTGTGCCGGCAACGGCATGAAGGCCGGTGCGCACGTGATCGATCGCCAGATCGTTCCGGCGCGCCAAAACGAGATGGAGTTCTTTGGCCTGCAGAAGGACGCGCTGCTGCTGCATATCAAGCGCGTGCGTACAGCCGACGGCGAGCCCATCTTTGAGGAGAACATCTTTGTGCCGTTTGACGCCTACCGTGAGCTGTTAACGGCCGACCTTGAGGACAAGTCGATTTTTGCCGAGGTCGAGCGTGTTGGCGGAACGCCGATTGTCTCGGTTGGCTACCGCACGGTCGAGGCCGTTCGTGCCAATACCGAGCAGGCGGCCGAGCTGGGCATTGCTCCGCACGATCCGCTGCTCAACCTGCGTGCCGGCTTCACGGGCCCCAATGGCGAGCCGGTCCTGATGGGCAAGCAGTACTACGTGGGATCGCGCTACGTTATGGTCATGTAAGTTACGCGGTTTTACCAAACCGCGTAACGGCTCGACGCTGCAAGCCCGCCAGAGCGGCAATCTGACGTTCAGCTTCGGCGGCATGACCAGAAGGTCAATGCCGCCTTGTTTCAAGGCACCTTGCTCGCTCTGGCGGGCTTTCGCTGTCCGCGCCAAAACATCGGCGTTGCCGGGCCGGCACTTGGGGACGTTCCTTTTCTGCCGGCACCTGGGGACACTCCTTAGCCGTTGGGGGCGTTCTTAAACGACTAGTCTGGGCGGCGGCCGTGTGCTGCTGTCCGCGTGGCGGCGTATAATCGGCGGCAGATGACTTGAACGTTAGGAAACCATGACCGATAGCATGCAGCAGATGGCGCTCGACACGCTCGGCGCCTATTTTGGCTACACCTCGTTTCGCCCGGGACAGGACCGCATGGTCGATGCGATCCTTGCCGGTCGTGATGCGCTGGGTGTTATGCCCACGGGCGCCGGCAAGTCCATTTGCTACCAGGTGCCCGCGCTCATGCTGCCCGGCATCACCTTTGTGGTGAGTCCGCTGCTGTCGCTTATGGAGGACCAGACCCGTGCGTTGCTCGCGGCGGGTGCGCGACCCAGCTATCTCAACTCCAGCCTTACTCCGGCCCAGCAAAACACCGTGCTCAAGCGGGCGCGCGAGGGCCGCTACCAGCTTATGTACGTGGCGCCCGAGCGCTTGCTCGAGCCGCGCTTTTTAGCCTTTGCGCAGGAGGCCGCGGCGGACGGCGGCATCGGCGTGCCGCTCGTGGCCATTGACGAGGCCCACTGCGTGAGCCAATGGGGCCAGGATTTCCGCCCCGCCTATCTGCAGATTCGTGAGTTCATCGATTCCCTGCCGCAGCGCCCCATCGTGGCGGCGTTTACCGCCACGGCGACCGAACGCGTGCGTGCGGATATTCAGCAGATGCTCGGCCTGCAAAACCCCGCGACGGTGGTGACGGGCTTCGATCGCAAGAACCTCTACTTTGGCTGCGAGGAGATGGGCGACAAGGCCAAGGCCGTGTGGGTGCGTGACTACGTGATCGCGCATTCGAGCGAGAGCGGCATCGTGTATTGCTCGACCCGCAAGACGGTCGACGCGCTGGCCGCGGAGCTTGCCGAGGCACTGGGCCCCAGCGGCATTCGCGTTGGCCGCTACCATGCCGGCATGGGCAACGACGCCCGCCGCCAAAGCCAGCGCGCCTTTATCGACGACGACATTCAGGTGATGGTTGCCACCAACGCCTTTGGTATGGGCATCGACAAGCCCAACGTGCGCTACGTGATCCACAACAACGTGCCCGAGAGCATCGAGGCCTACTACCAGGAGGCGGGCCGCGCCGGCCGCGATGGCGACCCGGCCAGCTGCCACTTGCTGTGGAACGGCAACGATTTTCGCATGCGCCGCTTTCTGATCGACCGTGGCGATGCTGCCGATGAGGCGCTCGACGACGAGCAGCGCGCGTGGGCGCTCCAGAATCGATATCGTCTGCTCAGCCAGATGGAGGGTTACTGCAATACCACCGGTTGCCTGCGCGAATACATGCTGCGCTACTTTGGCGACGAGGCCGCGGCCGAGCATGCCGCGGCTGGTACGGGCAGCGCCGCCACGGACGAGGCCGAGGGCTGCGGCAACTGCAGCAACTGCCTCACGCAGTTCGAGGTCGAGGACGTCACCGATATGGCCCGCGCCGCCGTGCGCTATGTGGCCACGCACCCCATGCGCTTTGGCAAATCGCTGGTCGCCGACGTGCTCCACGGCGGCAACACCGAGCGCATTCGCCAGATGCATCTGGACGAGGACCGCGGCTACGGTGAGCTGTCGAGCGAATCGGTCGGGCGCATCAAGGACATCATCGGCCAGCTGTGCGGCCGCGGTTATCTGGCCACCTCGCAGGGGCAGTACCCGGTCGTGGGGCTGGGCCCGCGCGCCGGCGAGGTTGAGGACGAGGCGTTCGCCTTTACCGTTAAGCGTCGCGCGTCCAAGCGCAAAGCTTCGGCCCGCGCCCGCCGTGCCGTCGATCTGCTGCGCGAGGAGGCCGAGCTGGATCAGCGCCCGCGCGTGGGTGACGATGCCGAGCTGTTCGAGCGCCTGCGTGCCCTCCGCAAGGAGATCTCGACGGAGCTGGAGATGGCGCCGTATATGGTCTTTTCCGACAAGGCTCTGCGAGGTCTGTGCCGCCTACGCCCGCAGACGCGCGACGAGCTTATCCAGGTCAACGGCATCGGCGAGAAAAAGGCCGATGCCTTTGGCGAGCAGTTTATGGCGGCGATTGAAGAGTTTGAGTCCGAACATGCACGGAATGGAGCATAACGATGGCATTCGACGATAAAACCGAGCGCACTGAGGTATCCGCTGTGCCGCTGTACCAGCAGGTTATGGACGACCTAAAGGGCGAGATCGCGCGTGGCGTGTACACATCCGGCTCGCGCATTCCTTCCGAGATGGAGCTCGCGAAGTACTACGGCGTGGGACGCATCACCGTGCGCCGCGCCATCGAGGAGCTGTCGCGCGCGGGGTATCTCAACCGCCAGCAGGGGAGGGGCACGTTCGTGTGCGCGCCCAAGCTCAAGCGCAAGATTGTCCAGAAGGGTGACGTTCAGAGCTTTTCCGAGGGTTGCGCTGCCAACGACATGGTGGCCGGAGCACGCCTGGTGTCGCGCACGGTGGTTGCGGCGACGCGCGAGGATGCGGCGTTTTTTGGGGTGGAACCCGGCTGCGAGCTTATCGTGGTCGAGCGCGTGCGCACGGCCGACGGCATCCCCGTCATGCTCGAGAACAACGCCTTTGTGCTGGCTGACCATCCCTATCTGCAGACACTTGCCGATAAGGACCTCACCGATAACTCGATCTTTGCGCTCGTTGCCGAGCATTCGGGCCGCGCACCGCTCAAGTCCGACCCTTGCACCGTGGAGATTGCGCTTGCCGATGCTCAGGCGGCCCCGCTGTTGGAGGTGCCGGTCGGCGAGTCGCTCTTCTATATGGAGGCGTACTTTACCGATGCGGACGAGCGGCCCTTGCTGCTCGGACGCCAAAAGATCGTGGGCTCGCGCTACGTGTTCGACATCTAACGTCCATAGATAGAACAACATAGAACAAGTTTGGTGAAATGACTTCACGAGCGTCGTCGTGCGTGCTATAAATAGAACAACATAGAACGACCGCAGGTACGAGCTGTCGTCGTTCAAAACCGCCACACAAGGAGGAAAACCAGGATGAACGCACATGATCTGGTTCAGGAAATCATCGAGCGCAAGGGCAAGATTGAGAACGTCTTTTGGATCGCTTGCGGCGGTTCGATGATCGACCTGATGCCGGCCAACGAGCTGCTCAAGCGCGAGGCCACCACGTTTACCTCGACGGTCTACACTGCACGCGAGTTTTGCCTGATGGCCCCCAAGAGCCTTGGCGAGAAGTCGCTCGTTATTGCCTGCAGCCACAGCGGCAACACGCAGGAGGTCGTCGACGGCTGCGAGATGGCGCTGGCTGCCGGCGCCGAGGTCGTTGCCCTCACCGACTGCGAGGGCTCCAAGATCGATAACGGCAAGTGGACCACCTGGGTCTATCCGTGGGGCGAGGGCGTGTCACAGGTCGAGGTGCCGCAGGGCATCGGCGCTCTGATCGCCGCCGAGCTGCTCGACCAGCAGGAAGGCTACGAGGCACTCGCTGACATGTACGAGGGCCTTAAGCAGATGGATGCGCTGCTGCCCGCCGCCCGCGAGAAGGTCAACGCCGAGCTGGGCGATCGCTTTGCCGAGCTCTGCCAGCAGCACAAGTTCTTCTATATCCTTGGTTCCGGCCCCAACTTTAGCCAGACCTATGCCATGGCCATCTGCTCGCTCATGGAGATGCAGTGGCAGCACTGCTGCTACATCCACTCCGGCGAGTACTTCCACGGCCCCTTCGAGGCCACCGAGCCCGGCGTGTTCTACTTTGTGCAGCTCGGATCGGGCGAGTGCCGCCCCATGGAGGAGCGCGCGCTGGCGTTCCTCAACACGCATACCGATACGGTAATGGTGCTCGATGCACTCGAGTACGGCGTGGGCGAGGTGCCCGCCAGCGTGCGTTCGTACCTGGAGCCGATCTTCTTCTACAACATGAGCTGCGAGCTGCGCACCGCCCGCGGAAAGGTGTTCGACCACAGCCCTGAGATTCGTCGCTACATGGGCATCGAGCAGTACTAAGTAACGGGAAAAGTATTCACCTTCGATTCGCAGGGGCACTGCGTGAGTCAAAAAAGCGGGCCGCGCCGGTGGGTTTCCGGCGCGGCCCGCTTAGTATCGCGCATAGATTCGCAAGGTTGCGGTAGCCAGCGGCTTACTTGACGTCGTAGGCCTCGGCATCCCACCAGTCGAGCTGGGCGATGTTGTCGCGGATGTGCTGGCAGCTCTTGTGGAAGCCCTCGAGCTCGTACTCGGACAGGTCGAGCGTGTAGACCTCCTCGACGCCCTCGGCACCGATCACGCACGGCAGGGAGGTAAAGATACCCTCCTCGCCATACTGGCCGGTCATGAGCGTGGAGGCCGAAAGCACGGCGTGCTCGTTGTGCAGCACGGCAGCGCAGACGCGCGCGGCGGAGTTGGCGACGGCGTACTCGGTGCACTGCTTGCCCTGGTAGGTTACGTAGCCGCCCTTGCGTGCAAGCTCCTCGACCTCCATGTGGTCGAAGGCATACTTGTCAGGGTTCTCGGCCTGAAGTTCGTTGAGGCTCTTGCCGGCGATGGTTGCGGCCTTAAAGGCGGCAAGCTGGCTAAAGCCGTGCTCGCCGATCATGTAGGCGTCGATGGACTTAGGGCTCACGCCGACCTTCTTGGAGATCTCGGTGCGCAGGCGGGCGGAGTCCAGGCCGCAACCCGAGCCGATGATCTTCTTGGGATCGTAGCCGGTCAGGTGCCACAGCTCGGTGCACACGACGTCGCAGGGGTTGGAGATGCTCACGAAGATGCCGTCAAAGCCGGCGTCGACGATGCGCTTGGCAAAGGTGCGGGCGGCGTCGGTGGTAAAGAACAGCTCGCCGTCGCGGTTGCCGGCGGCCAGTGCGACCTTACCGGCGGCGTTGACGATGACGTCGCAGCAGACAAGCTCCTCGTAGTGGTCGTAGCAGTTGACGATCTTGGTGTTGTACGGGACAAACGAAAGGGAGTCGCGCAGGTCCTGGACCTCGGACGTCACCTTGGCCTCGTTGATATCGCACAGGTACAGCTCATCGGCAATGCCCTGCATGAGCAGGCTGTTGGCGACATGTGCTCCTACGTGGCCCTGGCCGACCACACCGATCTTACGCGTCTGGTACATATATGTATCCTTTCGGCCGAGTTTTTCGCGTCGAACCATTGTAGCGTCCTGTTGCCACTTTGCTAGGCTAAAGCGCCATAGATTTTTGGGCATGCCTTAATCTCTACTTTTGGAGCGATTTGGGCCGCTGACGGCATCGCTGGGCGATGTGCTCGCGCGGATGGCGCCGGTCGTTGTACCATAGCTGCAACTGACTCGTAAGGAGCATCCATGCCCATTCGCATCCCCGACGCCCTCCCTGCCGCCGCGCAGCTCGAGAGCGAGAACATCTTTGTCATGACCGAGTACCGCGCGCTGCACCAGGACATCCGTCCGCTGCGCGTGCTCATCCTCAACCTCATGCCCACCAAGATCGCCACCGAGACGCAGATCATGCGCAAACTCTCCAACACGCCGCTGCAGGTTGAGGTGGATCTGCTGCGCACCAAAACGCACGAGGCCACGCATGTGAGTGCCGGCCACCTGGAGACGTTCTACCGCACGTTCGACGACATCCGCGACATCCACTACGACGGTCTGATCATCACGGGCGCGCCGGTGGAACAGATGCCGTTCGAGGAGGTCGACTACTGGCCCGAACTCTGCCAGATTATGGATTGGTCCACCACGCACGTGCACTCTACGCTGCACATTTGCTGGGGCGCACAGGCCGGTCTGTACCATCATTACGGTATCCAGAAGTACGACCTGCCGGCAAAGGCGAGCGGTGTGTTCGAGCATTATCTGGTGAAGCCGCAAAGCCCGCTGGTCCGCGGCTTCGACGACCGTTTCTATGCCGTGCATTCGCGCAACACCGATGTGCGCCGCGAGGACGTGGAGGCCGAGCCGCAGCTTGAGGTCGTGGCCGTGTCCGACGAGGTGGGCTTGTACATCGTCAAGTCGACCGACAGCCGCCGCTTCTTTGTCTTTGGCCATCCCGAGTACGATACCGACACGTTGCGCCTGGAGTACGAGCGCGACGTGAAGCGCGGGCTCAACCCTCAGGTGCCGGCGCATTACTTCCCGGGCGACGATCCCACCGCCGAGCCGCGCAACGTCTGGCGCAGCCAGGCTCAGCTGTTCTACACCAACTGGCTCAACTACTACGTCTACCAGACCACGCCCTACGACCTAGCCCGCGCCGGCGAGGAGCACTAGGCTGCGACTGTGGCCGTGGCTGATGTGACGGCGGTTAGGCGCTGATGATGTTGGGTAGCGGCAGGTCGTGGGCATCGGTGGGGACGTGGTTGATGCGTTGTTCGTCGAAGGCGATGCCGACGATTTGACATACGGGCGAGAGCATGGGCAGGTAGCGGTCATAGCAGCCGCCGCCGTAGCCCAGGCGCGCGCCGGTTTGATCGAAGGCCACGAGCGGCACAACAATCATGTCGAGTGCTTCGGCAGGCACGATGGGGAAGCGGTCGCTGTCGATGTCCGTGGCCGCGAAGGCCCTCGCGGGGTGGGCGATAAACGGAGCCGCGGACGCATCGTCGGCGGCAACTGCTCGCATGCACATGCGCTGGCCACAAGCTGCGGCATCAATTGCCGAGAGCATGCACGGATAGGCCACGCGCCAGCCGCGTTTGGCGGCCGCAGCGGCAAACGCGGCTGGGTCGACTTCGGAGCCCATCGCGGCATAGATGGCAACGGTGTGCGGCGCCGCGGCATCCAAGCGATCCAACAGCTCAACAAGCCGCGCGCAGATAACGGCAGACTTCGCTGCCCGCAAGTCCAAATCAAGAGCATCACGCCGAGCAATCACCGCCCGCCGCAACTCAGCCTTGTCCATCCCAACCTCCTCTAGCAAACTTGCCAAAAAGGGACAGGTTTATTTTGGCGGGTTTTATCTGGGCAAACGCGATGGATTCACCCCAAACCACCACAAAGGTGCCTGTCCCCTTTGTGGTGGTTTGAGCCTAGGCGTTAATGCTATAACGCCGCAGCAATTGCTTCAGTCACAAACTTATTGAGTGACTCACCCTTCTTTGCCGCTGCCAGCGCTGCTTGCTTATGAAGCTCGGAACCCGTTCTTACGTTGAACGAGCCCTTAAAAGCCCGCTCGGGCTCCTTGCCCTTCTCGGCGCAAAACTCAAGGTAATCGTCAACGGCGTCGTGGAAGCATTGTTCCACTTCTTTAACCGTGGAGCCTTCAAATACGATTGCGTCCCTAATGCCGGTGACCATACCTGTTAGCACATGCTGTTCGGCATCGAACTCGACTGGGGCGAAATAACCCTTGTATGCCAAAACGTTACTCATGACTACCTCCGACATCTTGCAGAAATCGAACGATGTTTCGAATGGTCCCCGCTGTCAATTCGTCAGATGGATGTGGCGCGTGCATTACGAATATCCTGCCATCTGATGGCCTGTAGAAGCGAACGCGCGATCCGGATGTCTTGCCTTTGTTGTCCATTTCAAAGCCATATGAAGCCATGACTTTTAAAAAATCGGTATACCGATACGTCGAAGGGCAGCTAAGCAGTTGGGCGATGAGTTTATCGGTCCGCGTCATCCCGCCTCACATTCTGCAACTATATCCTAGTTGCAATTTTAGTCCGATGCAAGCATCCCTACTATAGAACATGTGTACGTATAGAACAAGTGTTCGAACCAACACAAAGGCACCTGTGAGCTGCGCCCCTTTGCGGTGGTTTGGGCTGAATGTTGCGCAACAAGGGCTGTGGCTTTGGGTTTACCTTCATGGTGGAAGGAATGAACCGAAAGGAGCCCGTCATGTTTTGTCGCTCGTGTGGCACGCCGCTTGTCGACGACGCCCTCTTTTGCCCCGTATGCGGCGCGCCCGTAGCACCCGACCAGGTCGCGGCCACGCAGCAACCCCAGCCTGCCACGCCCGCTCCTGGGCAATACGTGCCCGTGCAGCAGCCCATGCGGCGCAAGCGTTCCAAGAAGCCCCTCATCGCCCTTGCCGCGGTGCTTGCCGTGGCGGCGGGCATCGGCGGCGGTGCGCTGTTCTACTTTACGCAGATCGCGACCACGCCTATCGACGAGAAAATCTTTCCGGACAGCGGCATGCGTGCGCTTGTCTCGACCAAGTACGACACTAACGGTGACGGCCGTATCTCACGCGACGAGGCCAAGGCGGTGACGTCGATCGAGCTGGACGGCGTTACGTCAACGCAGGGTCTGGGCAAGGTGTTCCCCAACGTTACCAGTGTGGAATACGGTGGGGATAAACTCGTCAACCTGGACCTCTCGGGCTGCGGCGACCTTAAGACCGTCGAGCTTAACTCGGCGAGCAACGTCACCGTCGTTAACCTGGACGGTTGCGACAACATCGAGAAGCTCGACCTTTCAAATGCCGGGGAGCTCAAAAGCGTCGATCTTTCGGGTAAAAAGAAGCTCGCCACGTTGGCATTGCCGCAGGATACGAAGGTTGGCGGCATTAAGGACACGCAGCTCGACGAGCTGTGGCTGCCGGTGTCCTATGAAGGCACCGATAAATCGGACCAGTACGGCGATATCTACGAGATCGAGCGCGATGAAAACGGCTACGTCACGGGCTTCACGTCTGCCGTCAAGCAAGGTGGCGGTGTAAGCTACAGCGTCGAGCACGATGAGTCGCATCGCATTTCGGAGATTGAGGAAGATCTGGCGGGCGGTTACGAGAACGTCAACACGTTTACGTACGACGCCGACGGTAACGTCACGCGCATCGACTGCGATGCCGACATGAGCGATTCGTCGAGCACCACGACGTTTACCTACGACGCGGACGGAAACCTGATCAACAAGACGACCCATGCGGGTTACGGCGAGAGCGCGAGCACGTATGTCTACCAGGACGGCAACATGGTGACCAACACCGATACCAGCCCGGCCAATCCTCGGACGGTCGTGTATTCGTACGGATACGACAAGGATCGCGTGACGTCCTTTACGCTGGACTGCCAGGGCGACACGGTGGGAACTACGTGGACGATTACCGCGGGCTACGAGTATGGCAAGGACGGCAACATTTCGCGTATCTCGCCTGTGGCATATGACTCGCACGGCAACGACTACGGCTCGCTGAACTCGTACGCAGCGGTGGATTATTCGTACAGCGACGGAAAGCTCGACAGGATCGATTCCGAGCGCGGCGGCTATGCGGAGTTCTATTACGACGAGTACGGCAACCTGACGTCGGTCGACGAGTATGCCGGACGCGGTTCGGATGCCGAGTTTGAGTTTGAGCACGAGGTCGAGTACCAGCGCTACTTCTGTAACAAGCACGAGAAGAACAAGCCGGAGGAGTGGATTCGTCTGGATGCAGAGTACGACGTCGACCAGGGTAGCTGGAGCAACGACTCCGATTATGGTCGTGAGTGCTTTGCAACCATGTACGAGCTCAATCCGTTAGAGGCCAGGCTGAACCCGTTTATCAAGTAGCGGCCCACTCGCAAACCACCACAAAGGTGCCTGTGAACTGCGCCCCGAAACTTGGACTGAATAAATAGCGACTACGCCGCAAGGGCCC
>CAVFEY010000021.1:18083-36015 GCA_963621725.1 Firmicutes bacterium AF25-13AC | reverse complement strand
GGCGCCGCTCTCGCGACGCCGTCATAATCTTCTGGTGCCCCCGGGCGGATTCGAAAACTCCCCCCCCCGCGGGGAAATTGGTGACGCGGGTGTCGACGGTCCGAATCCGCCGGCGGTCCCCACAAACCAGAAACGGCGCCGCTCTCGCGACGCCGTCATAATCTTCTGGTGCCCCCGGGCGGATTCGAACCGTCGACACCCGCTTTAGGAGAGCGGTGCTCTATCCCCTGAGCTACGGAGGCATGTTGTACTAGTGTAGCAGATTTACGCCGTTGTAATACAGCGTATAGCCACTCTTCGAAGTTGCGGTGGAACAGCCCTCCGGAAAGTGTGTCCCACTATCCAGGCAAATTCTGGGTCAAACTTTCCCAATGGGACCTCGCTGGAAACTGTGTCCCAGAATTTCGGCTCGAAACGGGACACGGCTTCCCAAACGACCCCGTTCCGGAAACTACATCCCGGAATCGGCGCTCGAACTGGGATACACTTTCCCAATCGAGCCCCATGGGAAACTGCGTCCCACTTTGGGGGGCGCTCTTTAATGACTAGTTACCTTTGTGGAAGAGGTTTTTGATAACGGAGGGGATGCTCTTGGCGCCCTTGGCCGTCACATCGATAAAGTCGGGCGAACGCACGAGCTTATTCTCGTCGACGTACTTGCGGACCGCGCGAAGCGTCTCTTTGTCGTCACGCGTCGAAAACGTAAAGTGACCGTTGTCCTTGGTGAAGATGGCAAAACGCGTGATCTTCTTGGTACCGCGCAAAACCTCGGCGGCAATATAGTCGACCTCGTCCCACGGGATTTGAATATAATCCTCGGGATTGCGCTCGTTATAGTACTCAAACGCCTTATTGCCCACCATCACGTTACCGTGGCTGGTAAGCCCCATCAGGCAGGTTGCCGGCGTTGCCAGATCGACCGTGCTGTTCTGAGATTGCGCCATACGCGCCTCGCCCTCCAATAAAAACAATCGGACCGCATCCAGTGTACCCACCGGGTGCGGTCCGTTTCAATGGCTCAAAAGCCCTTGCCTAGCAATTCTCGGTCTTAAGCCGAAACGTGCTTACATGAAGCCGCAGAAGCGACCGATGATGCCGACGGCGAAGAGAGCCAGGATGATGACGATCGGGCTGACCTTCTTCTTGAGGAGCTTGCAGACCAGCAGGGTCAGGCACACGGCGGCAAGGCCGGGGATGAGCTGATCGAGGTTGGCCTGAAGCGTGGTGACCTTCATCTGATCAAGGGCGGTAGCACCGACGGAGTTGTACATCGTCAGCGCTTCCTTGATACCCTCGGAACCGGAGGGCAGGCTAGCCCAGTCGATAAAGGCGCCAGCAGACTGCTTGACCGTGGAGACGATCGGGGTGAAGGAAATGGACACCCAGCGCTCGACCAGGGCGCCGATGATGAACATACCCAGGATGGAAGCGCCCTCGGTGACCTTGCCCATCAGACCACCGGAGAGGTCCTTGGCGATGGAGGAGCCGACCTTGTAGCCAAACTCCTGCGTGTACCACAGGAAAGCGTAACGGATGATGTTCCACGCGAAGAAGAACAGCAGCGGACCGACGATGCTGCCGGACATGGCCAGGGAAGCGCCCAGAGCGCCCAGAATCGGGCGAAGGGTGAACCAGAAGACGGGGTCACCGACGCCGGCGAGCGGGCCCATCATACCGACCTTGACGCCCTGGATGGCGACGTCATCGATCGGAGCACCGTTGGCGCGCTCCTCCTCGAGGGCGAGGGTAACGCCAATGACGGGGGCGGAAACATAGGGGTGGGTGTTATAGAACTCCAGGTGGCGCTTAAGAGCGGCAATCTGGTCATCCTTGCTGGTGTAGAGCTTCTTGATCGCAGGGATCATTGCGAAGCACCAGCCGCCGTTCTGCATACGCTCGTAGTTCCACGAGCCCTGAAGGAACTGATGACGGAAGCAAACCTTCTTGCGGTCAGCCTTGGTGAGCTGAATCTTGTTCTCTGCCATATGTATCACTCCCCTCCTACTCGTAATCGTTCAGAATGTCGCCGAGCGGGTCGCCGGAGCCACCGCCCATGCCGCCACCCTGCTTGGCCAGATCCTTAAGGCCAAGGTAGATGAGGGCAAGGGAGATGCCGATGAGACCAAGGGCGATCAGCGTGAGCTGAGGGATGGCAGCAAGGACAAAGCCGAGGACGAAGAACGGCCAGGTCTCCTTGGTGGCCATCATGTTGATGACCATGGCGTAACCGACGGAAGCGACCATGCCGCCGCCGACAGCCATGCCGCCGGACAGCCAGTCGGGCATAGCGTTAAGCGCGTTGGTAACGGCCTCGGCCGGGATGACGCACAGAAGCACTGCCGGGATGGCGATACGAAGGCCCTGCATGAGGATGGCAGCATACTGCCAGCGCTCGATGCCGGAGAAGTCGCCCTTCTCGGCGCAACCGTCCATGGCGTGAGCGATAGCGGTAGCAATGGTACGGCAGATCATGGTCAGGAACAGACCAGCGACCGACAGCGGGACGGCGACGGCGATAGCGGTGGTAACGGCCTTACCCGAATCGGTGGCGCCACCGTTGAGGGCGAGCACCATGATGATCGAAGAAGCGACCGAGGCCAGAGCGGCGTCAGGCGCGACAGCGGCGCCGACGTTAGCCCAGCCAAGGGCCATCATCTGGAGCGAACCGCCCAGGAGGATGCCCTCCTGAAGGTGACCGGTTACGAGACCGATAAGCGTGCATGCCACGAGCGGCTGATGGAACTGGAACTCATCCAGAATGCCTTCCATACCGGCAAGCAACGCGACAATCGCAACAAGCAGAATAGTGATTGCAGACATGTATCGGACCCTCCTTTACTATGCTTGAGCGGCCAGTTCGGCCTTAGCTTTCTTCAACATGGCGTCGAGATCCTCGGAGGAATCCGAAGGAACCTTGCGGACCTCGAACTTGACGCCCTTGGCCTTGAGGGCCTCGAGAGTCTTGACGTCGTCATCGCCCATAGCGACGGCGTTGGTGACGACGACCTTGCCCTTGGAGTGAGCCATGGAACCGATGTTGACTTCCTTGATGTCGACGCCGGCCTCGATGGCCTTGAGCAGATCCTGCGGGTTCTCGAAGAGCAGCATGGCCTTGGTGTCACCAAAGCGCGTGTCCTTGACGACCTCGGCCATCTTCTTGATGGGCACGACGTTGGCATGGACTCCCGGAGGGGCAGCCTGCTCGATCATGGTCTTGCGGAGCTCGTCGTGAGCAACGCCGTCGGAAACCACGATGATGCGGTTGGGGTTGATCTGCTTGGTCCACGTGGTGGCCACCTGACCATGCAGCAGACGGGTGTCGATACGGACGTGGGCAATCTTGATGTGCCCGTCGCCGATGACCGTTCCCGGAGGGATGGCGCCTGCAGGAGCAGCGGCGGCCGCAGCCGGCTTCTTCTCCTCGGGCTCCAGAGACTCGGGCTTGACGCGCACGCCAGCCTTAGCCTCAGTCACGAGATGTTTTGCGATCGCATGTGCAGTGTTCTTTGCGTCAAAGCGCTGCGAATATGCCTCGATGAGCATAGGCAGGTTGACACCGGTGACGATAGCCCAGGAATCGTGGCCCTCGATGAGCCCGCTGATCTGGTTGAACGGCGTGCCGCCCCACAGATCAACGAGGAAGAGCACCTGCTCCTGGTCCTCGAAGGAAGCGATTGCTTCCTCGACCTTGGCACGGAAGTCGTCGGGGCCCATGCTCGGCTCGAGCGAGACCACGGCAACAGACGGCTGATCGCCAAAGACCATCGAGCCCGTCTGCTTGATTCCAGCTGCCAAGTCCCCGTGGCTAGCAAGAACAATACTTACCATCACATAACCTCCTTTTTGTCTACGTATTCCCTACACGACATTAAGGAAGTATACCTGTTTAGTTTGTGGAATTATCGCTAAATTTGCAAAAGGTTGCATTATTTGTTTAAACGTCTAGGTTTGTTACAAGTTGATTACGTTGCTGGTTTTTCACTCATTACCCGCCAAGGCGCCGCTCATCAAGCCGCGCATTTTACAGATACAAGCAGGCTGTTCATTAATATCGATTTTAGGCAAGCGTAAATGCGCTTGTACTGCTGCTATTTTGTTTAAACAGACATAACTTGACTATTAGCGTGACTTATGCTCTAGCGCAAGTAGTCATTGGGGACGTTCTTAAACGACTAGTCGTTGGGGACGTTCTTGTTTGACTAGTCGTTTAAGAACGTCCCCAACGACCAAGTTAGGCGATGTGGAGGGGGTTGGCGGCGTCGACGGCGTCGGGAGCGTCGGAAGGACCGTCGGGAGCAGCGTCTGCCGGGTCCTCGTCGGGGGTCTCGATCTGCTTGATCATGACCTCCTGGCCCTGCAGCAGGTATGTCTCGCCGCTGCCGCAATGGGGGCAGGTCTTGCCGTGCTCGACCGTCACGTAGTCGCGGCCGCACGCCTCGCAATGCGTCACGGCCTCGACAGGCTCCACAATAAGCTCCGCACCCTCGGTGATGGACTTTTTATCTGCCGCCCAGCGCCAAGCGTCGAGCAGCAAGTCGGGAACGACGCCCGAGACCTCACCCAGCAGCAGCGTAACGCTCGAAACGTGGCGCACGCCATTGGCGCGCGCCACGTTCTCAACATCGCGAATGATGTGATAAACGATTCCCAATTCGTGCAAGGTAGAAACCTTTCAACAACGGTTGATGCGATGCAAACTCAAAGCAAGGGGACGGCGAAATCTAGTCTGCGCCGTCCCCCTACCCGCCATGGTTACCTATTTACGACCGAACTTGATTTTGATTGCGCGTTTCAAAGCGTACTTGCCGAGGCTGGGGAGCTTTTGCTCGTATTTGACCATCGTGGAGCACTCGGGGCGGTCGCGATCCAGATGGATGGCGTCGAACGCGCACTTGGTGGTGCACAGGCCGCAGCCGATGCACTTGTTGGGGTCGACGATCGAGGCACCGCAACCCAAGCAGCGGGCGGTCTCGGCGCGCACCTGCTCTTCGGTAAAGGTCTCAACATACTCGCTAAACGGCGCGGCCTTCTCGCGCTCGCGGTCCACGTGGGCAACCTCGCGGCTCGCGTTGTCGTAGCTCTCGATCACGACATCGTCGCGGTCGAGCGCGGTGTAGCGGCGCTGGCTGCGGCCGATGGTGAGCGTGGAGCCCGGCTGCACAAAGCGATGGATGGAGACGGCGGCCTCGTGACCGGCGGCAATGGCATCGATGGCAAAGCTCGGACCAGTATAGACGTCGCCGCCCACAAAGATGTCGGGCTCGGCGGTCTGGTAGGTCTGGGGATCGGCAAGAGCACCCTGGCCGCGGCCAAGCTCCACCTTGGAGCCAGCTAGCAGGTCGCCCCACACAATGGACTGGCCAATCGACATGACGACACGGTCGGCATCGACACGGCGCAGATCGTTCTCGTCGTACTCGGGCGCAAACCGGCCCTCGTCGTCAAAGACACGCGTGCAGCGCTTGAAGGTGATACCGCACACACGGCCGGACTCGTCCAGGTGAACCTCCTTGGGACCCCAGCCGCAGCTGATGTGAGCGCCGTCCTCAACGGCCTCGCGACGCTCTTCCTCGCTGGCGGGCATCTGGGCCTCGCTCTCCAGGCAGAACATCTCAACATGCTCGGAGCCCAGACGGCAGGCGTTGCGGGCCACATCGATAGCCACGTTGCCGCCGCCCACTACGATGGTGCGGCCGGGTAGCGCGTCGATCTTGCCGCTGTTGACCTCGCGCAAAAAATCGACGGCCACGGTCACATCCTCGGCATCCTCGCCCGGAATACCGGCGAGGCGGCCGCCCTGGCAGCCAATAGCCACGTAGAAGGCCTTAAAGCCCTGCTCGCGCAGCTCGTCGAGCGTCACATCGCGACCGACCTCCACGCCATAGCGGAACTCGGCGCCCATCAGGCGAATGATCTCGACCTCGGCCTCGATAACGTCCTTCTCCAGCTTAAAGCTGGGAATACCGTAGGTGAGCATGCCGCCCGGACGCTCGTTCTTCTCGAATACGACGGGCTTGTAGCCCTTCTCGGCCAGGTAGAAAGCGCAGGACAGACCGGCCGGGCCGGCGCCGATAATGGCGACCTTCTGATCGAAGCCGCCGGCACGCGTCGGGGTCACCACAGGTGGGACATAGCGGGTCGCGGCGTCCAGATCGCGCTGGGCGATGAACTTCTTGACCTCGTCGATAGCCACGGCGGCGTCCACACGGCCGCGGGTGCAGGCATCCTCGCAGCGGCGATTGCACACACGGCCACAGATAGCGGGCAGCGGGTTCTCGCGCTTGATGAGTGCTAGGGCCTCGTCATAGCGACCCTGAGCCGCGAGCTTCAAATAGCCCTGAACGGCGACATGCGCGGGGCAGGCCGTCTTGCAGGGAGCGGTACCGGACTCGTGCGTCTCGATACGGTTATCGTTGCGGTAGTTGGGCGACCACTTGGTGTGGTCCCATTTGGTGGCATCGGGCAGCTCCTGGCGCGGATACTCGGGCACCTGTCCGCCGGCCTTTTTGCTGCAGAGCTTCTGGCCCAGCTTGGCGGCACCGGCCGGGCACACCTCAACGCAGCGACCGCAGGCAACGCACTTGTCCTTCTCGACCTTGGCGACATAGGCCGAGCGCGACAAGTTGGGCGTGTTGAACAGCTGCGAGGTGCGCAGGGCGTAGCACACGTTGACGTTGCAGTTGCAGATGGCGAAGATCTTGTTCTCGCCGTCGATGTTGGTGATCTGGTGCACAAAGCCGTTGTCCTCGGCCTGGCGCAGGATGTCGTAGACCTCGTCGCGGGTCACGTAATGGCCACGATCGGTCTCGACCACGTAGTCGGCCATATCGCCCACGGCGATGCACCAATCGGCCGGGTCGTCGGCGCAGCCCTCACCCATCACGCGACGGCTCGCGCGGCAACTGCAGGTGCTGGCGGCATACTTGCCCTCGTATTTGTCGAGCCAGTGCTCGATATGCTCAATAGGCACCGAGGTGCTCGCGGCGTCAATGGCCTTCTCGACCGGAATGACGTGCATGCCGATACCGGCACCTCCGGGCGGCACCATCGGCGTGGCCTTGGACAGCGGGCCCTTGGATGCCTGTTCAAAGAACTTGGCGTAGACCGGGTGCTCCTCGAGCTGGCCCACGCGCATGTTGAGGAACTCGGCGGAACCCGGCACCAGCATGGGCAGGACCCACTGCTTGGCGCGCTCGGGATTTTCCCAGTTGTACTCGAGCAGACCCGTGTAGCTCATGTCGTCGAGCATCTTCTCGATATCGGCCTCGGGCATGCCGGTGAGCTTGACCATCTCGGACAGCGTGTAGGGACGGCGCATCTTCATCTTGCAGAGCACTTCGGCCTGCTCGTCGGTCGCGGCCTCGGCAAACGACCAGTACTCGTAGCCCAGCAGCTCGTCGCGATGCAGCAGACGGTTGGTGCAGTGCTCACACAGCTTGACGATGGCCTCGCGCGGATGCTCCGGCAGCGGCGGCACGAACTCCGAACCGATATCGGGCTCGGTGTAGCTAATTCCCGGTCCGTTGAGAATCATGGTTGTCCCTTCTCTTGCCACAGCCCGGCGAGACCGCAGCACCCCTCTTTTTTGCAGGCCGGGCATGCCCCCATGCCGTTCACCCGCCATTGTTGACATTGTGTCAAAAATAGTATTGACGAACCGTCAACAATATTCAAGACTGTTAGGCGAACGGTCAGGCAAAAGAGGATGAAAGGCGGCAAAACATGGGCAACAACGCAGCAGATACCTCTGTGGTCGATTCCGCCCCCGTATCCGATAGCGCGGCAAAGCGCTTGACGGGCGACGAACGCCGTCGCGAGATCCTCGCCGCCGTGCGCACCGTAAGCTCCGAGCTGGGCGTGTCCCACCTATCGGTATCGGCCGTAACCAAGCGAGCCGGCTGCACGCGCTCGCTGTTCTACCACTACTTCGCCGACATGGACGCCGCCGTCACCGCCGTCATGGACGAGGCAATCGACGGTTTTATCTCCGAGCTCGAGCAGTGGAATGCCAACCGCACCGTCGGCGATATCGAGGGCGCACTCGACACCGTCGCCCCGCTCTTTAAGCGCCTGGTCGCCAGCGGCCACGAGCTGCCGAGTACGCTCACCTCCAGCAGCGGCGCGCTCTACGGCGGCTTTCTGCACAACGTGGTCCAACGCGTGGCGCAGTATATCTGCGACACCACCGTGGTGGATTTTGTCGCCCATCATGAGCTACGCATCGACCATGTCTACGAGACGTTCTACACCCTCATCATGGGTCTTTTGATGTATATCCGCACGCACCCCGATGTGCCCGACGAGACGGTCAAGGAAATCATCGCCTCGACGCTCCACATCGAGGGCTACACCGCCAAGTATCCGGAGCGCAAGCCCCAGAACTGACGACATTTGGCCAAACTGCCCGCGATCAGAAGAGGGGCCGCGGGCGTGTGAAAGGAGAGCAGCATGCTGTTCGATGTTTGGGGTAGCGATACCCTTATCCACTGGGCCGGCTGGGCCATGGTCTATATTGGCCTGATCGTGCTCAACGAGGTCGGCCGCCGCACCAAGCTGGGCGCAGCAATCATCTTTGGCGTGGCTCCGCTGGCCATGACCATCTACTGCGTCGCCATCGCCATCGGCGTCTCACAGGGCGCCGAGTGGGCGCTCACCAACCCCACCCATGTGTACCAGAACAGCTGGTTCCACTACGCCAAGGTGTACGCGGCGCTGGCCGGTTGCTGGGGCTTCATTGCCATTAAGTACCAGTGGGGCAAGATCGGCAAGGCGCATTGGTTCCGCGCGTGGCCGTTTGTGATCGTCGCCATCAACATCATGATCGCCGTCGTGTCCGACTTCGAGAGCGCCTATCACTTCTTTGTCCTGGGCCAGTCCACCTGGGTCACCTCCGAGGGTGCCACGCAGCTTGCCGGCTGGAACAACGTGTTCAACGGCATCGCCGGTCTCATCAACATCTTCTGCATGACCGGTTGGTGGAGCGTCTACGCCTCCGAGGATCAGACCGACATGTTGTGGCCCGACATGACTTGGGTCTACATCATCGCCTACGATATCTGGAACTTCTGCTACACCTACAACTGCCTGCCCACCCACTCCTGGTTCTGCGGCTTTGCGCTGCTGCTGGCGCCCACCGTCGCCGCCTTTATCTGGAACAAGGGCGGCTGGATTCAGAACCGCGCCTTTACGCTTGCTATTTGGTGCATGTTTGCCCAGGTATTCCCGTACTTCCAGGAGGAGTCCATCTTTGTGACCCACTCCACGCTCGACCCCGGCGCCGCCACCGCGGTCTCGGTCGCCGCGCTGGTCGCCAACGTCGCCGCGATCATCTACATCGCCTACCGTGCCAAGAAGCTCGGCCGCAATCCCTACAAGCAGGATGTCTTTGAGGGCACCAGCGATTGGGAGAAGGCCACCGCTCGCCGCGCCAAGGTTGATTACGCGCACGCCGAGTAACGCGCTGGTCGCTGTTGGCACTTGGACATAGGCCCGCCCGCCAGGCTTTTCAATCCAATGTCTCGCAGAGCCCCCGGAAAGCGTTTCGCTCGCTTTCCGGGGGCTTTTTTCATCCCGCTTGCATTCAAAAACACGCGCATATATAAAATCGGATTTCAAATCCTGCGGCGGCCCTATAGGGTCCCGTTTTTGGGTACAGTGTTGTCCCGATATTGAGCTTGGGGGATATATGAAAGATGAAACGATGGGCCAAGAGGATGCGGCCCAAGATGCAGAAGCGTGTGCCGAGGCCCTGGAGAGCCTAGACCGGATTGCGCTAGACGAGCTCTCGTTTAGCGATTCGGCCGTCGACGCACAGGACGAGGCGCACGAAGACACCGAGGACGAAGTCAGCGACGCCAAAGACGCTCCTGACGAAGCCGAAGCCGAAGCCGAAGCCGAAGCCGAAGCCGAAGCCGAAGCCGAAGCCGAAGAGGACGATAGCAGGGCCGACGACCAGCCCGAATCCGACACGAGCGAAGAAACCATCCTGCTCGACAACTTGCCGGCCGAAGATTCGCTGACCCGCGAGCTCCCTGGCCTGGGCTCCGCGCCTGCCGTGGACGAGACCATCGCCATGGGCGATATCCCCCTACCGTCTGTTCCTTCGGCACATGAGGCCGAGGCCCGTCACCGCAAGATATCGCCCAAGCGCCGCAACCTGATGGTTGCCGGCGTTGTGGCCGTCGCGCTCGTCGCCGGCGGCGCAGGCTATGCTGCCTGGAACGGATATCAGCAAGAGCAGGCTGCCGCTGTCGCCGCCAGTGCGCACACGATGATGTCGGTGCAGATTGGCGTGCATGCCGCAGGGCTCGACTGCTCAACTGGTTCCAAGATTCCCGTGCAGGTGAGCGGCCAGGATTCCGACGGTTCTTCCGTGAGCGAAACGCTCTACGTTGACGAACACGGTCGCGGCATTAAGCTGCTGCCCGGCGATTACACGTTCTCCATCGCCGCCTCCCCCATCGCGGCCGACGGCACCATCTACACCGTCCCGACCACCAAGGCCCAGGTTACGGTCAAGAATGACGGGCAGGATCTGCGCGCTCAAGCCACCTTTAAGCTTAAGGTGCCCTCAGCCGACACGGTGACCGACGACCAGATCGATGCCGCCGCCAAGTATGCCGAGGAAGGCGGCGCGAGCTCCGCCGCGGCTGCCAAAGTGCTCCAGCAGGCAGCAACCGCGCGGCGCGACGCCGCCGTCAATGCCATGAGCGCGCAAAAGGCACAGGCATCCCGTGATGCTGACGCTCGCCACAAGGCAACCGACCTCTACCAGCTCGATATTCCCGTCGAGTGGTACGGCAAGGTCGCAACTTGGCAAAACGGCAGCACGCTATGCATCTATCTGGGCGACGACGCCAATACACCGCTCGTGACGCTCGTCGCCGTGCGCGATGGCGAGACCTTTACGCCCGATGACGGCGATACGGTTTTGGGCACGGTCAGCCTGGGCAACGGTTATACCGTCTATGCCAGCGGCCCCGTCTATCCGTACGTGGTGCCCCAGACTATCAACGGGCGCACCCAGAATCCCGTGTCGACCTACCCCATGGACACGGCCATTGAGCTTGTCGAGCTGACGACCGGCAACCGCTATACGTATAGCCAGATCAAGAACGACCTGGTTGGCAAAGACGGCAACGCAGACGCCGCGACCAAACTCGAGACCGACTACCTCGCGCAGATCCTGCTGCCGAGTATCAAAGCCCAGGACTAGCCGGCCCGAAGACAGCCGCCCAACGCAGTTGCGGTGAAATAGGGATTGTTTTTGCTGGTCAAACCGCAAAACAGTCCCTATTTCACCGCAACTTTTTGGTGGCCTTTTGGGTGGCACTTAGCGCCAAGGGTCGGCTTCGAACAGCGGCTCGCGCTCGGGGCGGCGATCGCTGTAGGGATCGTAGCCGTCATCGTCCTCGTTCTCGGCACGGATGTAGGGGTCGCGCGGCTTGGGCGCCGGTTTCGGCGCGGGCCTTGGTGCGGCGGACGCTATCTCAGCCGCCGGTGCGTTCGTCTTGTTCTCGTCTTTCATCTGCATATCTCCTTGCCATGCAATCGTGTTCAACATCATCGATTGTCGCACGAAAAAGGGCGGCGGACCCAATTGGATCCGCCGCCCTTGGCGTTTAGAGACGACTGACAGATTTTAAGGCATGGCCCAAAATCTACTCGGCGTCGGGAACCTCGTAGGTGGCCGCCGGCGTATTATCGCACACGACGGTAAAGCCGCCGTCCTTGTCGACATCGACCGTCACCTGATCGCCCTCACGCACCGTGCCGTCGATGATAGCGGCGGCGATGGCATCCACGATCTCGCGTTGAACCAGACGCTTGAGCGGACGGGCGCCAAAGACCGGGTCCAGGCCGCCCACGGCGAGCATCTGCTTGGCCGCCGGGGTGATGGCAAGCGTCATGCGCTCCTTGGCCAGACGCGCACGGACGTCGGCGAGCTGGATGTCGACGATCTTCTCGATCTGCGCCATGCCAAGCGGATGGAACACCACGATATCGTCGATACGGTTGAGGAACTCGGGGCGGAAGGTCTGAGCCATGGCGGCGTCGACCTGATGGCGCATCTCCTCCTCGTCCTTACCGGACAGATCGGCGATGGCCTTGGAGCCCACGTTAGACGTCATGATGATAATCGTGTTCTTGAAGGACACCTGGCGACCCTGGCCATCGGTCAGACGGCCGTCGTCGAGCACCTGCAGCAGCACGTTGAAGACATCCGGATGAGCCTTCTCCATCTCGTCGAGCAAGATCACGGAGTACGGACGACGGCGCACGGCCTCGGTGAGCTGGCCGCCCTCGTCGTAGCCCACGTATCCCGGGGGCGCACCGATCAGACGCTGGACGCTGAACTTCTCCATGTACTCGGACATATCGATACGCACGAGTGCGCGCTCGTCGTCGAACAGGCACTCGGCAAGCGCCTTGGCGAGCTCGGTCTTGCCCACGCCGGTGGGACCCAGGAAGAAGAAGCTACCGATGGGCTTGTCCGGGTCGGAGAGACCCGCACGGCTGCGGCGCACGGCCGCGGCCACGGCGGACACAGCCTCATCCTGGCCGATGACGCGCTTATGCAGCTCGCCCTCCAGGCCCTTGAGCTTGTCGAGCTCGCCCTGCATCATCTTGGACACGGGCACGCCGGTCCAGGCGCTCACGACCTCGGCGATCTCATCGGAGGTCACCTGTTCGTTCAGGCCTTCGCCATTCTGCTCCTTTTGCGCCTCGAGCGCAGCCTCGGACTCCTGAATCTGCTGCTGCAGGCCCGGAATCACGGAGAAGCGCAGCTCGGACGCACGGGCCAGGTCGCCGTTGCGCGTCGCGCGCTCCTCTTCGCTCTTGGCCTCGTCGAGCTGCCCCTTGAGCTCCTGCACGTGGTCGATGGCGTTCTTTTGGTTGAGCCAGCCAGCCTTTTGCACGTTGAGCTTTTCCTGGACCTCGGCAATCTCTTGGCGCAGGGCCTCCAGACGCTCCTTGGAGGCGTCGTCGGTCTCCTTCATAAGCGCCTGCTCCTCGATCTGCAGCTGGGTGAGCTGACGCGTGGTGGCGTCGATCTCGACCGGCATGCTGTCGAGTTCCATGCGCAGGCGGCTTGCCGCCTCATCGACCAGGTCGATGGCCTTGTCGGGCAGGAAGCGGTCGGCGATGTAGCGATCGGAGAGGTCGGCAGCTGCCACGAGCGCGCTATCGGTGATGTGCACGCCGTGGAAGATCTCGTACTTCTCCTTGAGGCCACGCAGGATCGAGATGGTGTCCTCGACGGTAGGCTCGGAGACCATCACAGTCTGGAAACGGCGGGCGAGCGCCGCGTCCTTCTCGATGTACTTGCGGTATTCGTCAAGCGTAGTCGCGCCGATCGCATGCAAGTCGCCACGGGCAAGCGCCGGCTTCAGGATGTTGCCGGCGTCCATGGAGCCCTCGGTGGCACCCGCGCCCACGATGGTGTGCAGCTCATCGATGAACAGGATGACCTTGCCCTCGGACTTCTGTACCTCCTTGAGCACGGCCTTCAAGCGGTCCTCGAACTCGCCGCGGTACTTGGCGCCGGCGACCAGCGCGCTCATGTCGAGCTCGATGAGGTCGCGGTCGCGCAGCGTGCTCGGCACGTCGCCGGCCACGATACGCTGGGCGATGCCCTCGACGATGGCCGTCTTGCCGACGCCCGGCTCGCCGATGAGCACGGGGTTGTTCTTGGTGCGGCGGGACAGGACCTGGATGGTACGGCGGATCTCGTCGGTACGGCCGATGACCGGATCGAGCTTGCCGGCGCGGGCCAGGTCGCAGATGTTGCGGCCGTACTGCTCCAGCGCCTCAAACTGCGTCTTGTCCTCGGCGGACGTCACGCGGTCATCGCCGCGCAGCTCCTCGTAGACTTGCTCGATGCGCTCCTTGGTCACGCCGGCGTCGCGCAGCACGCGGCCTGCCTCGCCCTTATCCTCGGCAAGTGCCATCAACAGATGCTCGGTCACAACAAAGCTGTCGCCCATCTTGGTGGCCTTTTTCTCGGCCTTCTCGATCACGCGGGCGAGCTCGTTTGACAGGCCCATCTGCTGACCCTCGCCCGAAACCTTGGGCGCGTGGTCGATGGCGTCCTGCGTGGAGCGTGCGAGCTGAGCCGGGTCGGCACCGATGCGCTCGATGATCACGGAGATATTGCGCTCGCCGGCACCGAGCAGGGCGGATAGCAGGTGAATCGGCTCTACCGCGCCGGCCTGCGCATCGGCCGCCGTGCTCATAGCGGTCTGCAACGCCTCGCGCGACGTCATTGCTAGCTTATCGATTCTCATGGAATCACCTCTCTTGGGGCGGCCGCCCTACGGGGCGGCTTCACGTTGTTCGAGAAATATTGTTGCCAGCTTTGTACGATCTTATACACAAATCTAAGTCTCTATATATAAGATTTTCTTAGTGTTCCCACGACATACAAACCACCACAAAGGGGACAGGCACCTTTGTGGTGGTTGCAGCCTCTATTTATTTGCCGAGCCCGTGCTTCCCGATTCGGCGCTCCAGGGCATCTCATCCTCGAACAGCCATGTACGGGCAGACCCACTATCGCGTGCAGTCTGCGGGTCAGGCAAGCAGGTCTGTTTATAGGCATCTTGGATACACTGACCCATAAAATCGTTGAGCTCGGTCTGGTCGCCCTCCATGACATAGGCGACATCGCCGTCCATGATGTAGATGCCCGGACCCTCATTGCCCTCGTAGCCCGGATCGTACGAGACATCACATAACTTTGCGCCGTTTGCAGTGTCCAGCTCGATGGAAGAGTGGCATCCGCCAACCATGTCGTTCGCTTTTGCCCGATAGGACGCATATCCGTACCAACGCTTAAATGTTTTGCCCTTGAGTAGCTCGGACGTCCTATCGATCAGGCTTGTATCCGTGGTATAGCGCATGGCCCCAAGCTGAATACGCGGATAATTGCTAATACCCAGCACAGCCGGCTGCTCATCAAAATCAACGGTAATGGCCTCGGGCTTGTCGTCGCCGGTCAGAAGTTCGACAGATTGAATCACAGGCTTGACCACCGGCTCCGTCACCGCAGCAGGTAGAAATGCCATACCGACAGCGCCCGCGCCAACCACAGCGATCGCAAGCGCCAAGACAATCAATCCAATACGGGCAGAACGGCTCACGGCAAAACACCCCACAATGCAAACCTTCGCCACCTGCACTAATGATACCGCCAGCCAACACTATTACCAAAAGAAGTCGCGCGCTCCTCACCACCACAAAGGGGACAGGCACCTTTGTGGTGGTTTTCGACGCTAACGGTCGACCATCTCGCGCCATGAGATTAAACTTGAATTGTTCTCTGAACATATCCATTTCTGCCTATCCTCAACAGATCTTTGTCTCAAGGAGCGCATATGAAGCCGCCTCATTCCACCGGTCGCAACGTCATCGCCATTCTCGCCATACCCATCGTGATGCTCTTCCTTATCGTCATCACGCCCTTTTCTTTTGGTATCGCCTCGCCCTTCGATCTTTGCGGGATGATCGACGCCGGCTCGCGTGCCACCTCGCTCTCCTTTGTCTGCCGTGGCGTGTTCTACGAATATGCAATTCCCACCGGACTTTGGCAGTCCAAGTTACCGTTGCTCGGTCAGATCGACGGATGCTCCCCCTATTTCTGCCTTGGACCTCAGGCGCTAAACTATCTAATCGACGACCAGCCACTCGACTCCATCGGCCTTGCCTACGACTACGCACCAAACACCGATGAGCGCCACATGAACCAAGTCCTCGACAAGATGCTTGGACAGTGCGGGCTCACCGAGGAGGCCGGTCGAACCATCTATAGCAACCAGAAATTAAAGCGAACAGAACTCCGCCGTGTCGGAAAAATCAAAGGGCGAAACAGGGCCGCCTACTGGGATGCCTGGGCAACACGCGACAAGGGCGAATTCGGACACAGCACCTATATGGTCACCGTCTACACCAAAGACGGAATTAAGGACAATGTTGACGATTTCGCGTCATCCAAACTCGGCATCCCCAAAACAACCAAACCCGCCAGCCCAGATGAAATTCTGTAGAGACGCTCATTAACATACCGCTCAACAATCACAACAACATCGAGCTCGTTCCCCACCACCACAAAGGTGCCTGTCCCCTTTGTGGTGGTTTTCGACAAAAAGAAGCCGCCCCATTAACAGAGGCGGCATCAAGCAAGTCTATTTATTAGCGTCCCTCAAGACCCAACGAGAACGCAGAAATGTAGCCCGGGGCTTACCCTTTCCCGAACGCGACCCTCGCGAAGCGCATGAGCACGAGGGAAAGGTGTGGCCGGGGCGTACAGCAGAGTTAATCGGCAGCGGCCTTGAACTTGTTGTAGTTGATCAGGCAGCCGGCCTTGACGATGGCACGCTCCTCTGCCGTCATATCGGCAATGTAGAGCTCAATCTGCTCGACCGCACCATCGGCGCGAACCACGTAAGCGGCGATGCCCTTCAGGTCGCCATCGAGCGCGGCGCGGATACCCGGCACAAAGACGTAGTCGCCCACCTCAAAGCTGGGCTCGGCCTCCATCTGGAAGGGCACCATGCCCCAGTTCATCACGTTGGAGCGATAGCGCTTGGTGGCGTACTCGTGGACGATGTTGGCCAGGCCGCCAATTACGCGCTGGCAGCTCGCGGCCTGCTCGCGGGCAGAACCGTCACCGGGCTTCTTGGCATAGAGCATGGAGCCGTACTCAGTCGCCTTGGCATCGGCCGCGACACCCGCGCCGGTCAGCGCCTCAAACACGCTGGCAAGCTCGGCATCGAGTGCCGCCAGGTCGCCCGCTGCCTCGCCGGCAACGCGGCGCTTTTCCACCGCGTCGACCTCCTTGGAGCGGCCCACGTAGGCAGGGTCGCGACGGCTGAGCGTAAACTCGGCCAGACCCAGCGGGTTGGAGCGGAAGGAGCTCGTCTCGCCCGAGGGAATGAGCTCGTCGGTCGTGGTGACCGGGTCCATGATCTTGGAGCACACCTTGAGCAGGATGTCGTCGCCGAGAGGCTCCATCGCGGGCCACGGCTTGATGTTGGGACCCTCGACCAGCTCGTCGGCAGGCTCCGCCTTGTCAAAGCCCCAGTACACGCGCTTCTTGTACGGCGCGTCGTCAAAGGTGTACTCGCAGGCCTCGTCCCAAGTCTCCTCGGGCAGGTCGGTCGCCGGCGTCAGGACGCCACCGTTGGCAGCCGTTGCCGCAATGGAGCGGGCGTCCATCAGGGCCACGGCGCTCAGCTGGCCATTGCCCGGCTTGGAACCCTCGCGGTTGGGGAAGTTGCGCGTGGTGTGGCGGATCGAAAGGCCGTTGTTGGCAGGCGTGTCGCCGGCGCCGAAGCACGGGCCGCAAAATGCCGTGCGCACGATCGCACCGGCCTCCATAAGATCGTAGATGTAGCCACGGCGCGTAAGTTCGAGCGCCACGGGCTGGCTTGTGGGATAGACCGACAGCGAGAACTCGCCGCAGCCGGTGTTAGCGCCCTTGAGCACGCGGGCAGCCTGGACCACGGAGTCGTAGTTGCCGCCCGAGCAGCCGGCGATAACGCCCTGCTGCACATGCAGCTTGCCGTCGACGATCTTGTCGAGCAGGCTAAAGTGCGTCTTGCCCTCGCCGATCTTGGCGGCCTCGAGTTCCACCTCGTGCAGGATGTCCTCGAGATTCTCGTTGAGCTCGTCAATCTCGAAGCCGTTGGAAGGATGGAACGGCAGCGCGATCATGGGCTTGACGCTCGACAGATCGACCTCGACGCAGCCGTCGTAGTAGGCGACATCGGCGGGCTTGAGCTCGCGGTAGTCGTCGCCGCGGCCGTGCATGGTCAAAAACGCGTGTGTGTCCTCGTCGGTAGCCCAGATGCTCGACAGGCAGGTGGTCTCGGTGGTCATGACATCGACGCCGTTGCGGTAGTCGGTCGTCATGTTCGCGATACCCGGGCCC
>CAVFEY010000021.1:0-18038 GCA_963621725.1 Firmicutes bacterium AF25-13AC | reverse complement strand
GGCAAAGACGGCGCGGATGATGGCGAGCGCCACGTCGTGCGGGCCGACGCCGGGGCGCGGGGCACCCGTGAGGTAGATGGCCACGACGCCGGGATAGGCGACATCGTAGGTGTCGCGCAGCAGCTGCTTTGCCAGCTCGCCTCCGCCCTCGCCCACGGCCATGGTGCCCAGGGCGCCATAGCGGGTGTGCGAGTCGGAACCCAGAATCATCTTGCCGCAACCGGCGAAGTTCTCGCGCATAAAGGAGTGAATGACGGCGATATGGGGCGGAACGAAGATGCCGCCGTACTTCTTGGCCGCGGAAAGGCCAAAGACATGGTCATCCTCGTTGATGGTGCCGCCCACGGCGCACAGCGAGTTGTGGCAGTTGGTGAGCACGTAAGGCAGCGGGAACTGCTCCATGCCCGAGGCGCGCGCCGTCTGGATGATGCCAACGAAGGTGATGTCGTGGCTCGCCATGGCGTCGAAGCGAATCTTGAGTGCCTCTGGGTCGCCAGACGTATTGTGTGCCTGGAGGATCGAATACGCGATGGTGCCGCGCTTGGCATCTTCAGGCGTCTGCGTAATACCGCGCTCGGCAGCCTCGGCCGCAGGCACAACCTCGCTGCCGCCGCGCAGGTAGATGCCGTCCTCGTACAGCTTAACCATACTGTCTCCCACTCTGCCCAAAAGATTTGGGCGCATAGCATACATTCGTTCAATATCGTGCCATAGAACGGTTGCGAGTGGGTTACGAATCTACACGTTCACTTTATCTCGGTAAAGCAAAGGACGAGCCCCTTGCATCACTCTCTGGACAAGGAGTGTCCCAAAGTGCCGGCACAAAAGGAACGTCCCCAAGTGCCAAGTGCCGCAAGAATGTCCCCTTTAACTAGTCATTTAAGAACGTCCCCAATGACCACCGCATCCGGAGCAAGGCAACGCCGCAGGTAGAGGACGGACAGCGAGCGACGTCCGGAGCGAACAAGTTGGCATGAAAAAGGCAAGGCATAGACCTTCTGGTCATGCCTTGCCTTTTGAATGACAAATTGTCGCTCTGGGCGGCGCGCAGCGTCGGCCCGTTACGCGGTTTGGTAAAACCGCGTAACTACAAATCCCCGCCGGCGCCCAAAAGTTTGCGCATGACTTGCTCGGGGTTGACTGAGCCGTCGCGCGGGGCCAGGGCGGTGATCTTCTTCTGCATCTTGTACTCGTGCAGCTCGTCCTCGAGCTGGCGCACGCGGGCGCGAAGCTTTTCGTTCTCGCGCTCGCGCTCCTCGGCACGCTCCTTCATATCGAGGATGCGCACCACGCCGGCAAGGTTGATGCCCTCGTCGGTCAGCTGGTTGATGAGCTCCAGGCGCTCGATATCGGCACGCGAATACAGACGCGTGTTGCCGCCCGAGCGCTGGGGGTTCACCAGGCCCTTGGACTCGTAGACGCGCAGAGTCTGCGGATGCATGCCGGTCAACTCGGCCGCCACGCTGATCATGTACAGCGGTTTATTCCTATTGTCCTCGGCCATGCTACCTGACCCCTTTCCGTCTCGTTATCGTCCATCATAAGCCCGCGGGCGCGGGTGTGCGCCACGACCGCCCTAGTACGTCGCCTTGTAACGGTTGACCTTCTCGCGATAATCGCGCGTGTCGGCCTCGCGCAGCTTGGTCATGGCATCGCGCTCGTCATCGGACAGGTTCGTGGGGACCTGTACCTTGATTTCGACGAGCAGCGCGCCCGTGCGGCCACGGTGCTTAACGTCGGGCGCCCCCATTTCCTTAAAGCGGAACTTCTTGCCCGTCTGGGTACCCGCGGGCACCTTCAAACGAACCGTCGCACCGCCGGGCGTCGGCACGTCCACCGTGCAGCCGAGCGCCGCCTCATAGACCGAGACCGGTACCTCCATGGTCACGTCGGCACCTTTACGCTTAAACAGCGGATGCTCCTCCACGTGCGTGGTCACGACCAGGTCGCCGCGCTCGCCGCCGGCAACGCCATACTCGCCGCGACGCTTGTAGCGCAGCTTGCCGCCATCGACCGCGCCCGCAGGGACCGAGACCGTAATGGTCTGCTGCTCGCCCGTCGAGGGAATGCGGTAGGTGACCTTGTGCGTCACGCCGCGAAACGCGTCCTCGGCCGTCACGTCGACAGTCAGCGACAGGTCGCCGCCCTTGCGCGCGCGGTTGCGGCCCGCACCGGCACCGGCAGCGCCCGCGGCCCCGGCAAAGCCCGAGCCCCAATCGCTGCCCCAGGCGCCGTTGCCGCTAAAGATGCTGTCAAAGATATCGCCCCAGCCGCTCGCGCCGGCACTGGCTCCGTAGCCACCGCTATACGCGCCGCCCGCGCCCGGCATGCCGCCAAACATGAGCATCTGGTCGTACTCTTTGCGCTTCTTCTCGTCCGAAAGCGTCTCGTAGGCCTCGCTGATCTCCTTGAACTTGGCCTCATCGCCGCCGGCATCGGGGTGATATTTTTGCGCGAGCTTGCGAAACGCGCTCTTGATCTCTTTGTCGGAGGCGCTCTTGGATACGCCCAGGATGTCATAGAAGGTTTTGCCTGCAGCCATCGTAGCTCCTCTCCTGTTTCATCCGCCGCCCAGCGGGCGGCGGCTCATGCTTTCATATGGCACTAGGCCAGAAAGGGCCCCGGGTGTTGCCCCGGGGCCCTTCTCAATTACTCCTCGGTGCTCTCGGCCGTATCGGCCACAGCATCCTCGGGCGCCGCTTCGGGCTCCGGTGCGGGGCGTTTCTCGCCGCCGTAGGTCACCGTCACCATCGCGGAACGCAGTATGCGATCCGCCATGCGGTAGCCCTTCTGGTACACGTCGTTGACGGTCTCATCGTACTGCGATGCGTCCTCGACGCGACCCACGGCTTGGTGCTCGAGCGGATCGAACGCCTCGCCCTTGGGGTCGATGGGCTCAACGCCCTCGTGCGCAAACACATCGAGCAGCTTGGCATGTACCGCGTCAACGCCATCGACGAACTGCTTAAAGTCATCGGAAAGCTCTTGGCTGCGGGCATGGTCGATCGCGCGCTCGATATCGTCGATCACCGGCAACAGCGCGGTGACAAGCTTCTCGGTCGCGCGCTCGCGCTCGGCGATGCGCTCGTTTGCGGTGCGGCGACGGAAGTTCTCCCAGTCGGCCTGCAGACGGGCGGTGCGCTCGGTAGCGTCCTTTGCTTTGTCCTCGGCGGCCTTCTGAGCCTCTGCCGCAGCATCGAGCTCATTGCGCACGTCGGCAAGCTCCTTTTGGGCCTGCTCGAACTTGAGCTTAAAGTCGTTGTCGGCGGCTTCTTCACCGGCGCGGATAGCGGCTTCCACCATCTCGTCCTCGGTCATCGTCGCCTCCTTGTTGGAATCCCCTACCTGGTTCTCGGCAGCCTCGGCGGCCGCGGCCTCGTTGGCCTCGGTATCGTCGACGGCCTCTACGGGAATCTTCACGTCCTTCTCCTCAGAGTCAACGGGGGCGGCGCCAGCGGCGGCCGCCTCCGTGCGAGCTTTACGGGCGGACATGATTACTTGTCCTCGTCGTCCACAACCTCATAGTCGGCGTCGACGACGTCATCGTCGGCAGACTGGGCACCGGCGGCACCGTCGGTCTGCTGCTGAGCGTCGGCGTAGACAACCTGGGCCAGCTCGTAGGCCACGGACTGCAGGGACTCGCCGGCGGCCTTGATAGCCTCGACGTCAGAGCCCTCGAGCGCCTTCTTGGCGTCGGCGATAGCGGCCTCGGCCTTGGACTTCACGTCGGCGGAAACCTTGTCGCCCAGCTCGTTGAGGGTCTGCTCGGTGGAGTAGCACAGGCTGTCGGTCTGGTTGCGGACCTCGACCTCTTCCTTCTGCTTCTTGTCCTCCTCGGCATGAGCCTCGGCGTCCTTGACCATACGATCGACCTCGTCGTCGGACAGAGCGGTGGAGCCAGAAATGGTGATCTGCTGCTCCTTGCCGGTGCCCTTGTCCTTAGCGGAGACCTTGACGATGCCGTTGGCGTCGATGTCGAAGGTGACCTCGATCTGCGGCACACCGCGGCGGGCAGCCGGGATACCAGTCAGCTGGAACTTACCGAGCGACTTGTTGTCGCGGGCAAGCTCGCGCTCGCCCTGGAGCACGTTAATCTCGACGCTGGTCTGGTTGTCGGCAGCGGTGGAGTAGACCTCGGTCTTGGAGGTCGGGATCGTGGTGTTGCGGTCAATCATCTTGGTCATGATGCCGCCCATGGTCTCGACGCCCAGCGACAGCGGGGTAACGTCGAGCAGCAGGATGCCCTCGACGTCGCCGGTGAGCACGCCGCCCTGGACGGCAGCACCGTCGGCAACGACCTCGTCGGGGTTCACGGACATGTTGGGCTGCTTGCCGGTCATGGTCTTGACGAGCTCCTGGACGGCGGGCATACGGGTGGAGCCGCCGACGAGGATGACCTCGGTCAGATCGGAGAGCTTAAGCTTGGCGTCGCGCAGGGCGTTGGTGACAGGCTGCTTGCAGCGCTCGAGCAGGTCGCGGGTGATCTTCTCGAACTCGGCGCGGGTCAGCGTGTAGTTGAGGTGCAGCGGGCCGGACTGGTTCATGGTAATGAACGGCAGGTTGATGGTGGTCTGCTGGGCGGCGGAGAGCTCCTTCTTGGCGTTCTCGGCAGCCTCCTTCAGACGCTGCAGGGCCATGGGGTCCTGACGCAGGTCGACACCGTTCTCCTGCTGGAACTTATCGGCCATCCAGTCGATGACGCGCTGATCCCAGTCGTCGCCGCCCAGGTGGTTGTCGCCCGAGGTGGACAGAACCTCAAACACGCCGTCGGCGAGGTCGAGGATGGAGACATCGAAGGTGCCGCCGCCCAGATCGAAGACCAGGATGCGCTGGTCGGTGCCCTGCTTGTCCAGGCCATAGGCAAGAGCAGCAGCGGTCGGCTCGTTGACGATTCGCTTGACGTTGAGGCCGGCGATCTTACCGGCGTCCTTGGTGGCCTGACGCTGGGCGTCGTTGAAGTAGGCCGGGACGGTGATGACGGCGTCGGTGACGGTCTCGCCCAGATACTTCTCGGCGTCGGCCTTCATCTTTGCGAGCGTCATGGCGCTCACCTGCTCGGCGGTGTAATCCTTGCCCTCGATGTCGACGACGGCACGGCCACCCTGGCCCTCCTTGACCTCATACGGCACGGTCTTGATCTCGGAGGTGCACTCGGAGTACTTGCGGCCCATGAAGCGCTTGATGGAGAACACGGTGTTCTTGGGGTTGGTGACAGCCTGGTTCTTAGCGGCCTTACCAACGACGCGGTCGCCGTCGGCACGGAAGCCCACAACGGACGGGGTGGTGCGGTCGCCCTCGGCGTTCACGATAATGGTCGGAGAACCGCCCTCGAGAACGGCCATAGCGGAGTTAGTAGTACCAAGGTCGATACCAAGAATCTTACTCATTAGAAATTCCCTCTCTCTTGTGCGTTTGCACCGACTCGGCGGTCTGCCAAGCGGTGTTTCGGCTTGTCTTTCAGGATCTAGTGTATCCCCTATGGGCCGGAATATACAAAATCTAAGTCAATTCATATAAGATTTCTTATTGCTGAGAGTTTAGGTTCTTAAATGCGCAGGTAGACGCACTGTTTGAGTTCTCGGCAAATCTATCGAGATCTATGTAGAGATGGCTGAGGTTTGCGTCCGGGGGTGCCTGGGGGCCGTCTTGCGGAAAGCTCATCCCGGTTTGAGCGTGGATTCCGGGTCGCAGTTTCCGTCTGAAGGCTCAACCGGAAACCGTATCCCGTTTTGAGAGCTGATACCGGCTCGCATTTTCCGCTAGCGGGCCTAACCGGAAACTGCAACCCGTTTTTCGACAAAATAATGGGATGCGGCTTCCGCAAGCACGCTCAATCGCCCTATATTTCAAGTCACCTTTAGCTAACATTTGCGCAGCTCAACGGCCCCACCTGCGCATTTTTTAGTAAACCTTGGCATACTCGGCGAACGGTATGAAGATGCCGGTCAGAGGGTATTGCAAACGGTCGCTCCCGTGGTATGTTTTTGCCCGAATCAAACCGGCGCGCATCGCCTGTAGCGTCGGTCAACAGAGAGGAAACTACCATGGCTCATCCCGTAATTGATGCCGACGAGTGCATCGCTTGTGGCGTTTGCGTCGACTCCTGCCCCGCTGGCGTTCTGGAGCTCCAGGACGTCGCTACCGTCGCTGACGAGGACTCCTGCGTCGCCTGTGGCGCTTGCCAGGACGCTTGCCCCGCCGGCGCGATCACCGAGATCGTCGAGGAGTAACAACTCCCCCACCTGCACACTCAAAAGTACACCGTGCACAAAAAAGGAGGCCTCCGCATCGCCGCGGAGGCCTCCTTTTGCATGTGTGGGCAGCTAATTTGGAGCGGGACCCTTGGCAGTTGCGGTGGAATAGTTCCTGTTTTATGGCTTAGATGCCGATTTTAGGAACTATTTCACCGCAACTTATAGATGCAGCGTCGGCTACGAGAGATCATCCTCGTAGGGCATCAGGTCTGCCAGATAGCCCTTCTCCTTGAGTATGGCCTCGATCTCGTCGAGGGTCTGTTCGTCCTCCGCCGCAATGCGATGGAAGTGGTAGCCGCTGGTCACCGTCAGCAGCGGAAAGCTCTTGCCGCTCTCGATATCGCGCAGATAGCGCTCGACATCGCGACGATTGCGGATGTCCAGGTCGGCCGTAATCTTACCGTACACGCGGTGATTGACAATCACGTTGAGCACGGCGCCGCCGGCGTCGACGATACTCGTGAGCTCATCGCCTGCCTGCTCCACGCTGTGGCGAACCTTGACCAAGCGCGTAGGCACGGCGGGGCTGCTGGGGGCCTCCTGCAGCACGTAGCCGCGGTTGGTCGCCACGATATCGTGCCCATCGGCGCGCAGCAGGGCGATGTCCTGCACCACGATCTGGCGGCTCACACCCACCTCGCGGGCAAGCGCGCTGCCCGATACGGGCCCCTTGGCCCCCTCGAGCACGGCCATGATGGCACGGCGACGCTCGCGGGCGTTCATTATTTACCGTCCAGCAGACGCAGGTGCTTAAGCGAGAGGTCGAGGATCGGCGCGGAGTGCGTCAGGGCGCCCGAGCTAATAAAGTCAACGCCCAGGTCGGCAAGCGCGCGGATATTGCTGGCATCCACGTTGCCCGAGCACTCGGTCTTGGCGCGGCCGGCGATAAGTTCAATAGCGGCGGCCATGTCGTCATGGGTCATGTTGTCGAACATGATGATGTCGGCGCCGGCCTCCACGGCCTCGCGCACCATGTCCAGGTTCTCGCACTCGATCTCGACCGTCGTGGTAAACGATGCATGGGCGCGCGCCATCTCGATCGCGCGCGTCACGCCACCGGCGGCATCGATGTGGTTGTCCTTGAGCATGACGGCCGTCGACAGGTTGTAACGGTGGTTGCTGCCGCCGCCAATCTCAACCGCCGCCTTCTCAAACACGCGCATGCCCGGTGTGGTCTTGCGCGTGTCGACGAGCACGGTCTTGGTTCCCTCGAGCGCCGCGGCCATGCTGTGCGTATAGGTAGCGATGCCGCTCATGCGCTGCAGGTAGTTGAGCGCCACGCGCTCGCCCGAAAGCAGCACACGCGCATCGCCGCGCACCTGGCCCACGTGGTCGCCGGCATGCACCTCGTCACCGTCGGCAACATCAAACAGCACCGAGCTCTGCGAATCCAGCAGCTCAAAGGTGCGAGCGAACACATCCAGGCCGGCGATGATGCCATCGGCTTTGGCGATAAGCTCCACCGTGGCGGGACGCGCCGTGGGGCACACGCTCGCCGTGCTCACGTCCTCAAACGTAATGTCCTCGCGCAGAGCCTGCAGAATCAGATCGTCGACGACGAGCTTCATGGTAATGGGATTCATGGTCTACTCCTCCACGGCCTGCGTGCCGGCGGCACGGGCCAAATCATCGATTGCCAGGGTGTCGGCGCCCAGGGCGCGATGACGGCCATCGAGCGCGGGATCGCCTGCCTGCTCCACGGCCAGTGACTCGCCGGTACGCATATACCACGCGGCGCGACGACCCCAGACCAGCGCCTCGAGCAGGCTGTTTGAAGCCAGGCGATTCTTGCCATGAACGCCGTTGCAGGCCGTCTCGCCGGCGGCGTAGAGCTCGGGCATCGAGGTGCGGCCGTCCTTGTCGACCCACACGCCGCCCATAAAGTAGTGCTGCGTGGGCGTAACGGGGATGGGCTCGTCCAAGATGTCGCGGCCGTCCTCCAGGCAGCGCGCGCGGATATTGGCAAAGTGCCCGGTCACCACGTCGCGCTCGACGGGGGCAAAGCTCAGCCACTCGTGCTCGGTGTCATCCTGCTTCATCTGCTCGCGGATGGCGGCGGCGACCACATCGCGCGGCTGCAACTCGTCGGTAAAACGCTCGCCGGCGGCGTTGAGCAAAATCGCGCCCTCGCCGCGGCAGCTCTCGCTGATCAGGAACGTGCGACCCGGCTGCGGCGAGAACAGACCCGTGGGATGGATCTGCACGTAGTCCAGGTGCTCCATCTTAATGCCATGCTCCTGAGCGATGTAGCAGGCGTCGCCGGTGAGCTGCGGGTAGTTGGTCGAGTGGTCGTACACGCCGCCAATGCCACCCGTCGCCCACAGCGTGTGGCGGGCATGGATCTTAAACGGCTTACCGGCATGCACGCCCTCAACGGCATTTGCCAGCTCGTCGGCGGGGCGAACCGAGTTGTCCTCGTCCACGGCTACGGCGACGACGCCGGTGCACACCGTGGCGCCATCGCGCTCGCCCGTTAGGATGTCGGTCATGGCCACGTGCTCCAAAATCTGCACGTTGTCCAGCTTGCGGACGGCCTGGAGCAGCTTAGTCGTGATCTCCTTGCCGGTGATGTCGGCATGGAAGGCGATGCGCGGACGGCTGTGTGCGCCCTCGCGGGTAAAGTCGAGGCCGCCGTCGGCCTTGCGCTCAAAGTCCACGCCCATCGCCAGCAGGTCGTTGATGACCGAGCGGCTCGAGCGAATCATGATGTCGACGCTCTCGCGGCGGTTCTCGTAGTGGCCGGCGTGCATGGTGTCCTCAAAGAAGGCATCGTAGTCCGAGCCTTCGGGCAGCACGCAAATGCCGCCCTGCGCGAGCATCGAATCGCACTCATCGACCGCGCCCTTGGAGAGCATGATCACGCGCGCGCTCGTCGGCAGATTGAGGGCCGCGTACAGACCCGCCACGCCGCAGCCGGCAATGACGACGTCGCACTCCATATCGGGGTATTGCTTGGTTTCCACAGGAATCCTCTCCCTTGAATGTTGCATAAGGGACCGTCCCTCATGCAACATTGTTCTAGCGTGCTGCGTACTCGAGCATACGGTCGAGCGTGAGCTTGGCCTGGTCTGCTGCCTCGTCCGAGACGCCGATCTGCACCTCGCCCTCGCCCGTCTCCAGGCAGCGCACGAGCTTTTCGAGCGTGATGAGATCCATGTTGACGCAGGTGGGCTGTACCGCGGGGAAGTAGAACTTCTTGCCGGTGCCCTGGCAGCGGCGCTCGAGCTCGTAGAGCACGCCGCGGACCGTCACGATGATGAACTCGCTCGCGTCGGACTCCTCGGCATACTTGATGATGCCGGCGGTGGAGCCGATGTAGTCGGCCTCGGCCAGGACGTCGGCCTTGCACTCAGGATGCGCCAGCACGAGCGCGTCGGGGTGCGCTTCCTGCGCGTCAACGATCTGCTCGACGGTGATGATGTGGTGACGCGGGCAGTAGCCATTGTTGAGGATGACGTGCTTTTGCGGCACCTGCTCGGCTACGAAGCGACCGAGGTTTTGGTCGGGAATGAACAGGACGTGCTGCTGCGGCAGCTCGGACACGATCTTAACGGCGTTGGAGCTGGTGACGCACACGTCGCTCCAGCTCTTGATCTCAACCGTGGAGTTGACGTAGCACACCACGGCCAGGTCGTCGCCGTACTCGGCGCGCGCCGCGTCGACCGTCTCGCGCTTGACCATGTGAGCCATGGGGCAGTCCGCGCCCGGCTCGGGCAGCAGCACGGTCTTAGTGGGATTGAGCAGCTTGGCGCTCTCGCCCATAAACTCCACGCCGCACAGCACGATGGTCCGCTGTGGCAGGCTCTTGGCGAGCTTGGCCAGGTAGAAGCTATCGCCGACGTAATCGGCAACGGCTTGGACCTCGGGCGCCACGTAATAGTGCGCCAGGATCACCACGTCACGTTGGGTTTTTAGTTGCTGAATGGCCTCGACGAGCTCTGCGGGCACCAGTGCCGCACGCTCCGTTGCCGTCGTTGCCGATGCCAAGCCGGCCGCGATATCGCGTGCAAGCTCCGACGCATCCATGTTCGCGCTCTGTGCCATCAAGGCCCCTCTCTTTTGGCGAATCTTGGGGCTTTAGTATGACACCTAGGTTTACAGCTGACAAGACAGCTGTAAACCTAGGTGTAAAGTTGAAATAAAGATTCAATCATGTGGCAGGTCCATATTCGAACTGGCAAGCTGAGGATAGCTGAGCTCTCGATGGCGCAGGAGGCATCTTTCGCCACCGCAATACCGCTTGGCGCGAGTTGCACGCCGTGGGGCGCAAACGGTCCGCACCCCCGCAAGCGGCGCGTACCCGATGTGGCAAAATCGAACTACTTAAGGGGGCCGAATGCTCAAGATTATTGCCTGCGACGATGATGTCGCTTTTCTAGATAGACTGCACCGGATGATCGACCGTTGGTCGACCGAGACGGGCACGGCGGTCGATGTTGCGCTCGTCACACGCGGCGAGGACCTGCTGGCCCGCCATGCCGCATCGCGCGCCGACATCATTCTGCTCGACATGATCATGCCGCTCGTCAACGGCATGGACACCGCACGCGAACTGCGCCAGGCCGACACCGCCGTGCGCCTGGTGTTCCTCACCTCGTCGCCCGAGTTCGCGCTGGAATCCTACGAGGTCCGCGCCTTCGACTATCTGCTCAAGCCCGTGACTTACGAACGCCTGGCGCAGTTACTCGACGAGCTTTCGAGCATGCGCCCGGCGGCAACCGACGAGCTCGTGATCAAAACTTCCTTTGGCTACCACGCCCTGCGCCTGTCCGACATCGAATATGCCGAGGCGCGCAACAAGCACGTGGTCTTCCACCTGCGCGACGGACGCGATATCGAGGCACTCGAGTCGTTCCGCAGCGTCGAGGACCGCTTGGAGCAAAACGCAGTCTTCTTTAAATGCCACCGCAGCTACCAGGTCAACCTGCGCAATATCGATCACTTTGACCGCACGGACATCGTCATGCGCTCGGGCGCGTGCATCCCGCTTTCGCGCAGTTGCAAGCAGGGATTCCAAGACGCCTACTTTGCGGTGCGCTTTGAGGGTGGGAGACACTGATGGTCTCCTCGGTCGAAATGGTCCTTTGGGCAATCCACCACGCCACGACGCTGCTCTTTGGCGTCTTTGCCTCGGCGGCGCTGTGCGGTGTCGAGATCAACCGGCGTCATGCGCTTGAACTGGTGTTGGTCGGTGCCGTAACCGGATGCGCATTTGGCCTCGCCAATGCCGTCGGCGGCGAGCTTTTTGCCCGCCAGGTATATCCGCTCGTCGTGCATCTGCCGCTCGTCATCTATTTGTGCGCGCGCTACCGCCTGAGCCCGCTGCTTGCCGCGCTCGGCATTACGAGTGCCTATCTGAGCTGCCAGTTCAGCAATTGGATGGGCATCGCCGCATTTGCCGCAACCGATTCTCAGATCGCGTACTATCTGGCGCGCATCGCGACCACACTCGCCGTCTTTGCCGTCCTGTTGCATTGGGCCGGCGACATCGGTCCACGCTTGGCGATTAAAAGCACCACCGAGCTGGGCATCCTTTTAATCCTGCCGCTCGTCTATTACGTCTTTGACTATGCCACCAACGTCTACACCACGCTGTTCCACTCGGGCTCGGTGGTAACGGTTGAGTTTTTGGCATTTGCGCTCTGTGCCTTCTATCTTATGTTTCTTGCCGTTTACCTGCGCGAATACGAAGAAAAGGAAACCGCCGAGCGAGAGCGCTGGATGCTCGAAACCCGCGACAGCGCCGCCATCAAAGAGCTCGAGGCTTGGCGTCAATCTGGGCGCGAGCTGTCGATTCTTCGCCACGATATGCGCCACTTCCTACGCGGCCTGGCCGCTTTAATTGAGGAGGGCCACACCGACGAGGCGCTCAAACGCATCGATGAACTCTGCGAAGCCGGCGATCGCACCGCCGTACGCCGCTTCTGCGCCAACGAGACCGTAAACATCGCGCTTTCGTCATTTAACTCGGATATCAATAGAAACGGCATTACCGCCAACCTGCGCGCCGCCGTACCCGAAACCATCCACGTAGGTGACGCCGACCTGTTTAGCGTGCTCTCAAATGCCTTGGAAAACGCTATCACCGCCGCAAGCGCCGCACCCCAAGGAAAGCGATTCGTCGACTTTGACCTGCGATTAGAGGACGGCCAGCTGCTGCTGTTAGTTTCCAACACGTTTGACCGCGCGCCGCGCATGGTCGACGGCATGCCCGTGACCCGGCATGCGGGCCACGGCTTTGGCGCCAGGAGCATCAAACTTGCCGTGGAGCGCATGAACGGCAACTGCCAGTTCCGCATTAACGGCGATCGGTTTGAGCTGCGCGCCGTGATGTAGGGGCTGCCGCCAGCCTCGCTACAGCGGAGCGGCTGCCGGGGTCAGCTGCTTGATGTATGCCCACATGCGCTGCTTGGCGGCTTTGTCAGTGAGCGCCGCCTCAAAACCGTCGAGCGCGAGCACGCGGCGACCCTGCACATGGGCGACCAAGCCGGGCTTGAGCATGGCGGTGTCGAAGTCATCGATCGCCACGAGCATATCGGCGTAGGTCTCGCGCATGGCGTCAGCCGCGTTGTTGTCGAGCAGTAGCACCGCCTCGGGGTCCAAAGCCTCAAGCGCCTCACGGAACAGCTCGCACGGCAGAGTCTCGCCCACCGCGACCGCTCCGTCACCCACGCCGGCGACGCTTGCCAGCACGCAAAAATCCTCGGGCGCGTAGCCGATGGCCCCAAGCGCCTTGCGCAACGCCGCGCCATCCGGGCCGGCGGCAAGCTCGCCACCCGAACGCTCGGCCTCGTCCAAATCGCCTTTGACCAGCACGATCGGCGAGCACGCGTTGCCCGCGATACGCACGCCACGGACCGCAAGCGATGTGAGCTCCTGCTCGGCCGCCTGAGCGATGGCTTCTTTTTTCTGGCTTTGTGACGTGGGCATGCGCTCTCCAATCGTTTGCGTGCCCACCATTATATAAAAGAGCTGCCCGCGAGTGGTTGCTTTGCGGGCGGCTGGGTATAAGCACGGTCGTACTGAGTTTTACGCGGCCAAGCCGCGTCGCATTATGGAGGTCACCATGGCTGACATTAATCAGATTACCCCCGAGAACTTCGATTCCATCGTTAACGACAGCCTGCCCGTGCTGGTCGATTTTTGGGCACCGTGGTGCGGGCCCTGTCGATCCCTCTCGCCCATCGTTGACGAGGTTGCCGATGAGCTGGCGGGCAAGCTTGCCGTTGCCAAATGCAACGTCGACGACAACCAGGACCTGGCCATGAAGTATGGCGTCATGAGCATCCCCACGCTGATTGTGTTTAAGAACGGCGAGGAGATTGACCGCTCAGTTGGCGCTCTGCCCAAGGCGAGGCTGCAGGCGCTGCTGGAAAAGCATCTGTAATACGCTTGTTACTTACCCGCCGTCTATGAGCGCTTTTGCACCGCTCGCCGGACTTCTGGATGCACCGAGTGCAACCACGGATAGTATGGTAGTCACAAACAGCCCCCAGTGAACGGGTGCGGGTCGCACAGACTCGTACCCGTTTTCTTATGCAGCTGCGCGCAGAGCGGGCGTAGTAAAATCTGAACCACTGAACTGCCCCATACAAAAGGAGATTTCCCATGCATGATGTTGGAATGAACATGAGCCAGCTTGCCATGAGCGTCAAGCAGGTCGACGACACCATCGAGCTCGCTCACGAATGGAGCCATCAGTTGCTGCATGCGACCGAGAATTTTGACATGGAGCGCATCGGCGCCAAGCTCGAGGCCGCCATGGCCGCGCTGCACGAGGCGCATGACGCGCTCGAGGGCTACGAGGAAGCCATCGAGGCCGACCACAACTCCGTCGGCTCCGTGAAGCTGGTGTAAAGTGGCCGAACACGAGCACGGCTGCGGGTACGAGCACGAGCATCCGCACGGGGCGGACGGTGACGCGGGCTGCCACTGTAGTGGCTCCGGCTCCGAGCTGGTCCGTTTTTCGGTTACCGCACCCGGCGACCTGCTGCGCCGTTTTGACGAGCAGATCGCGCGCCGCGGCGACGTGGCCAACCGCTCCGAGGCCGTGCGCGACCTGATTCGCGCCTCGATCGCCAAGGAGCAGATGCGCACGCCCGATGAGCATGTTATCGGGTCGCTCACCATGATTTACGACCACCATACCGGCGACCTGACGCGCCGTCTGGACGAAGTGCAGCACGACTACACCGACGAGATCGTATCGACCATGCACGTGCATCTGGATCACCACAACTGCTTGGAGATTCTGGCGCTCAAGGGTCGCGGCGAGCGCGTCTACGAACTAGCCGACCGTCTGCTGGGCCTGCGCGGCGTTAAGCACGGCGAGCTCACGTGCGCCGCCACCAAGCAGAGCCTGGGGCTGTAGCGGGATTTCCCGCAGCGCACCTGCCAAATAGGGACAGGTTTGTTTTGGCAGGTTTAGAAGTTTTACCTACCAAAATAAACCTGTCCCTATTTGGTCGGTTTTGATGAGGGGTGTCGCATGCGGCATGTGCATATTCATGTGACGGGCATTGTGCAGGGCGTTGGCATGCGACCGTTTGTGTATCGCGAGGCCATGGCACATGGCATTTGTGGATGGGTGCTCAATGCGGGCGACGGCGTGCATATCGAGGCGCACGCTTTGGCCGATGCGCTCGATGCTTTTGTTGCCGCGCTTTCTGAGCATGCGCCTGCGGCAGCTCGCGTTGAGCGAGTCGATATTGCGGATTTGGAGCCTGGCGGCTGGAGCGCTGCCGATGAGCAGGGCTTTCACATTGTGGCGTCGCAGGACCAGACCGCACACACGACGCTCGTCTCGCCCGACATCGCTACCTGTGACGATTGCCTGCGCGAGTTGTTCGATCCCGCCGACCGACGCTATCACTACCCCTTTATCAACTGCACTAACTGCGGCCCACGCTTTACCATCATCCGATCGCTGCCTTACGATCGAGCGGCCACATCGATGGACCGTTTCCCCATGTGTCCCAAGTGCGCCGCGGAGTATGCCGACCCACTCGACCGGCGTTTTCACGCGCAACCCGATGCCTGCTTTGATTGCGGGCCGCATATTACGTGGCGCGAGGCTGTAAACGGCGATGCGTGCGGGAATTCGTCCGCGACACCGACCGTCGGCACCACACGCGAGGCCAGCGACGCCATTATCGAGCGCTGCGTTGAGCTGCTGGCCAACGGCGGTATCGTCGCTATCAAGGGACTGGGCGGATTCCATCTATCCTGTGACGCCTCCAACGAGCAGGCGGTGGCCGAGCTGCGCCGTCGCAAGCGTCGCAGCAATAAGCCGCTTGCCGTCATAGTACGCAGTCTTGCCGATGCCGGACGCCTGTGCCATATCGACGACGCTGAACGCGATCTGCTCGCCGGCAGTATCCGCCCCATTGTGCTGCTGCGCCGACGTGCTGTTTGCGAGAGCGGCGGCTCCCCCGACATCCTCGCTCTCGCGCCATCTGTCGCGCACGACTTGCCCGAGCTCGGCGTCATGCTCCCCTATACGCCGCTTCAACATCTGTTGCTTGCCGCGGCAGAAGCCTGCGGTATGCACGCGCTCGTCATGACCAGCGGAAACCTGAGCGAAGAACCCATCGAGACCGACGACGACCTTGCCTGGGAACACCTCGTTGCCGCCGGCATCGCCGACGCGTTGCTCGGCAACGATCGCGCGATTCTCTCGCGCTACGACGACTCTGTAGTGCGCGTGGTTGACGGCGCCGTTATGCCCGTACGCCGAGCTCGCGGATATGCACCCCAGCCGCTGCCGTTGCCGGAGCTCGACGGCGCTCCGTCCTGCGTGCTCGCCTGCGGGCCACAACAAAAGGCCACGATTGCGCTCACGCGTGAAGGGACGAACGGCGAGGCGACCTGTTTTGTGTCGCAGCATATCGGCGATGTTGAAAACGGCGGGACCTTCGATGCCTGGAACGCTGCGCGCACGCGCTTGGAAGATCTCTTTGACTTGGCGCCCGCCGCCTTGGCTTGCGATGTACACCCCAGTTATCTATCGGGCCAGTGGGCGCGCGAGCAGGCGCGAAAATGCAATCTGCCGCTCGTCGAGGTGCAGCACCATCATGCGCATATCGCGAGCGTAATGGCCGAAGCCATCGCCGCGGGCCAGCTTACAACCGACGCGCGCGTCCTTGGCATCGCCTTTGACGGCACCGGCGCCGGCACCGATGGGACCATTTGGGGCGGCGAGTTTCTTGTTGCCAGCCTTGGCGGCTTTGAGCGCGCCGCGCATTTGCGCACCTGGGCGCTCCCCGGTGGGGCGGCCTCCGTGCGCGACGCCCGCCGCAACGCCTTCGCCCTGCTCAGTGAGCTCGGCCTGCTCGAGCACCCAGGCGCCGCTCGGCTTTTGGACAGCCTCGACGAGCAAACGCGCAGCGTGACAGCCACCATGATCGAGCGCGGCATCAACAGCCCGCGTACCAGCAGCATGGGGCGTCTCTTTGATGCCGCGGCAGCAATTCTGGACATCTGCGACAAGGCAACCTACGAGGGCGAACCCGCCATCGAGCTTGAGGCCGCCGCCTGGCGCGCGCTCGACAACGAAATCGCCCATTTTCCCGACGACAACGCCGGCTATTTCGCATCTGGCCCATCGTGGCTGGACGGCCCCTATGTTCTGGACCAGAAAGCGCTCTTTGAGGCACTTTTGGGAGGAATTGAAGCCGGAGCGCCCGCCGACAGGCTCGCACTCGATTTCCATGTCGCCGTCGCGCGCTCCTCGGCGCGCATCGCCAGCGATATCTGCGTGCACGAGGGCATCGACACCGTCGCGCTCTCGGGCGGCGTGTTCATGAACCGACTTCTGCTTCAGCTTCTCACCCGCGAGCTCAAAAGCGCAGGCTTTACTGTCCTTGTCCCCCACACCGTACCCGTCAATGACGGCTGCATCGCCTACGGTCAGGCAGCAGTCGCACGCACTCGCCTCGCACAGGTCGCGCCACAATAGGCTGTTCGGCCAGCCCGCAAGCCGCCGTCTCACAGGCGTAACGCGTTTGCCCGCGAACCCCGCGAGCGCTACCATCAACTGATGGATTATTGAGCGCTCATCCAGCGCAAAGCGTATACAAGGGGAACAATATGTGCCTTGCCGTTCCCGGTAAAGTAGTCAAACGCGACGACGGCCTCAAGGCCACCGTCGACATGATGGGCATCGAGCGCCCCGTGTCGCTGCGGCTCGTGCCGACGGCGCAGGTTGGCGACTATATTCTCGTACACGCCGGCTTTGGCATCCAGATTGTCGACGAGCAGGAAGCACAGGAAACGCTCGAGCTTGTTAATGCCATGTCCGAGCTGGTCGAAGAAGACCAGCTGGCCACCAACCCGGCGGAGGCTTACTAGTGGCGCCCGAGCAGCCGGCTCGCTCCGGTATCGATTTCTCGGCATTCCGCGATCCCAAGCTGGCTCGCGAGCTCATCGAGCGCATTCATGAGCTTGTCGGCGACCGCACCATCAACCTTATGGAAGTCTGCGGCACGCATACCGTGAGCATCGGGCGCTATGGCTTTCGCTCCATTATGCCGGCAGGGCTCAAGCTGCTGAGCGGCCCGGGCTGCCCCGTCTGCGTCACCGCCAACCGCGACATCGACCACGCAATCGCGCTCGCCAACATAGACGGCACCATCATCACCACCTTTGGCGACATGATGCGCGTGCCCGGATCATCCACCTCGCTCGCTGCGCAAAAAGCGGCAGGGCGTGACATTCGCATCGTCTACTCCCCGCTCGACGCGCTCGACATTGCCGAGCAAAACCCTGATCGCCCGGTCATTTTTA
>CAVFEY010000020.1:9993-37813 GCA_963621725.1 Firmicutes bacterium AF25-13AC | reverse complement strand
CTTGCGTTTGGCGGTCAGCCGTCGGCGCGCTTACACCAACATTTCCGACGCGATCTTCGTTCTTTCACCGCTCACATGAGCAACGCTACCAAAAGTAAGGCTGCGCTGAAAAATCCAAAGGCGATTTCCAGGCCTGCTATGTTGGCAATAAATCCAAACAGCAAAGCTCCTATGGAAACGGCACCGAAAGCGGCGAGGTTTAGAACTGAGGTTATCGTTCCCGGCCGATTTAATACTTCCGTTTTTCTCAGGTATTCTGTTATAAGTTGCGTTGAGATCAATCCGCAACAAATGCCTGAAAGCAACGATAAAATGATCGCTATTTGCCATAATGAAAAGAACGCTATCGCGCAAAAAGATATTACGAGAACTAGTAACGGAATCCGTAACGTCAATGGGCCTTTTTTATATAAACGCGTTGCTGCCGATCCAACTGTTGTTCCGATTGAAAAAGCAAGAAGCAGGTTGCTCAGTATCGTATCCCCCCACTTATTCTGTGCACACAAGTATATGTAGCCCGGCCCTTGAATGGATGACGTCGCTGTTTCGGCAATTAGAATAAACAGCAACGTCAAACGGGCACCCTTGCTGCTCATGACCGCTTTAACGGTTTCGACTATAGTTTTTGGTTCCGATTCGACCTTTTTCCGAGAGGTTTCGGGGTTTAACTTGAGAATCGGACTAATCCAGAGAAGGCTAGTGGACAACAGCGCGAGGGCCGATAGTAAGGCCATAACATGCTTGGCCGTTGACCCTGAAAGCAACCCAAGAAGAAGTGCGGAGCCTACGGCAGCGGCTTTTTGGGCCGTTAAATAGCGCCTTTGAAGGTTTGCGATGCCTTGGTGGGCGGAGGATTGAATGACCGCAGCTTGGGATGAAGTCGCATAATGGGCCTCTATACCTCCTAAAACTGCCGAGGCTACTAGGATGCTTATTAAGCTCTGTGTAAATAATACGGTTACTGCGAAATAACCCAAAAACGCAAGAAGTCGAATTAGCGAAATCGTTGTAAATATTAATTTAGGGGGATGGTTGTCGCACATTCTCCCCGCAGGGAGGAATAGAAGCGAGCGGGTAATCGATGAAACCGAGAGAACGAGTGATGGGGCTAAAGCGTCGTTCGAAAGCGCCAGTGCCCAAATAGACAAGTAGGTTAGTAAAAGAGCATCACAGATTTGACCTATCGCAACGGATGATAGGAAGGTAGAGTAGCTCGATTTCATATTTCAATTCCCTTGCGAGCAACTAAAGTTTCAAGATTCAGCAGGAATGTCTTTCCATCTAAAGCAGAATGTCCCGTTAGTAGTTTCTGGATGATCTGGCCAACAAGAATTGATGCTGCGGAATAGCAGGCCCAGGGCGTGGCTGATTTGTTGTATTCGAATGAATTCGCAACTCTTTCGTATTCTATAACCTCTGGTCATTTCTGCTCTAACGCATTTTCGTATTTTTGATAGCAAAGAGATTTACTTGGGTCGAAAATGGGCCCGATACGTATTGTCGGAAGAGAGTTGCTGATGCAGGCATAGCATGTTTGATTTTTGAAGGAAACGTTATCAACCCAATAAAGTAAATCGGGCATTGGCCAATCTGCAGCGACTACTGTGAAGTCATTTTCAGATAGGACCCCGCGCATATTTTCTTCTGTAACGAAGCACTCGGTCGTCTTGACTGCTATGTCGGGATTGATCCGCTTGAGCCTTTTTGAAAGGCATATAGTCTTCGGTTGCCCTATATCTTGTTCGTCATAGGCTATCTGTCGTCCAAGGTTGCTTAATTCGATTGTGTCGCCGTCTATTAATTTAATTGCCCCAATACCTGAAGCCGCCAACAGCTCCGCTATCGGCGCTCCAGCGCCCCCACAACCTATGATTGCAATGCTTTTTGTAGCTAAACCTTTTTGACATCTTGAGGGTTCTTCTGAAAAGGTCTCAGATTGCTCGAAATAGGCCATTTGCCGTTTGTACTTAATCGTGTCGTGATTATTCAGCTGTGAGTCGTTACTTTGGCTGGTGATTAGCCTTTTCTCTGCAAGAAAGTTAAGGAATACGTCGAATGAGCTTGGATCATCAGATCTGAATCGTTTCTTTAGATTTGCTACTGATATTGGTTCTGAAAGCGTTTTCAGCATTTGCCACGCTAAATCGTAAGGCTCATTTATCTGAAATGTAGATGTTCCGAATGTGGGGCTAATTATCAGTGATTTTGAATGAGCAGAAATAAAGAAATCTACGCCAGATTTTAGTCTGATATTATCCATCTTTCCCCTTCCAATTATGGGGCGGCATGCCATTTCGGCATGCCGCCCCATTGCGCTAGATGTTCTTGATAATTTCAGACGCATCAAGCTTTTTGGCCTGCTCTTCGATCGTCATTTGTTGCCTCCTTTCTACACAAGTAAAGGTGTTTCTGTATGCAAGAAGCGCTTGCTGAATCCGGGGCGACAAGTTCGCCCTGAACGAGATCGCGCTTTGCAGTGATGGATAGCCCCGCTTTGAGAAGAATCGGCTCAACGTCTTCCTTTGGGAAGAATCGCTCCGTTGCTGTGTAGTCTTTTTTGTTCCAGGTGGCCGCACGACCGTCAAAGGTCAGGATTGAGAAGCCTAAGACGAAGGGGTCTCGACCTGTGTTATATAACGAGGATAGGGGATAGGAAAGAACGCAAGCGTCTTCATATTTGCGAAAATCGACTGAGCCCATGTAATTTTTGAAAGAGCTAAGTGAAACTAGATCAAAGAGAAAGTAACCGCCCGCAGTAAGGCTTGATGCGATATTGATAATTGCAGACCTTAGAGAAATCTCGTCGGGCAAGCAGTTCAAAACATCATCGAGAGCTACGCATAAACCGTATTCGCTAGTATTGAGAGGATCTTTCGAAATATCTGCTACGGCAAAGCGCAAATCCGGGTATTTATTTTGTGCTACAGAAATCATGTTTGGAGAAAGGTCGACTCCATCAATGTTAAATCCGGCTTCATTGAAGAGATGTGTGAACGTCCCCGTACCGCAGCCAACTTCGAGTGAATGTACATCCCTGCCCAGCTTGCAGGCATCGATAAACTCCCTTTTTAGGAGGGAGAAGAAGGCGGGATAATTATCGTCCCGTTTAAATATGTCGTATGCCTTGGCGAGCTCGTTGTACTCGCTTAGTGAATTGATGTGCATGTGCGAGACTCCTTTCGAAATAGAATTGTACAACGACTGTTGTAGAAATCTACAACAAATCTTTTCTTTTTCTATGGGAGAATGATGATTGGAGGTAGAAATGGTGGATCGTATCAACAGGGCGACTGATTCTTCCACTTTGAGGGTTTATGCAAACTCTGAGCGAATGAGAATCCTTGCAGTATTGCGCAATATTGGCCCATGTAATGTTGGAATGATTAGCGATAAGATTGGGCTTGCTCCGGGAAGCGTGAGTTATCACCTTAAGAGGTTGAGCGCCGCGGGGCTTATAACGAAGTGCGAAGGCAAAGGCGATAAACGTCAAAGCTGGTGGACCATTACCCCCCTGCCTTTAGGTCCGCTTGAAGAATTTGATGATGGAGCGGAAGTTACCGATCTGCTTGCTGTTCGAAGGGCCTCGAGCCAGTCTTATTTTGCCGCCTATTCACGATATCTCGACAAGTTTGATGACTATGATGATTGCTGGCACGGGGCTGAGCTTGGCTTCGACACCGTCCTTCATCTGAATTCTGACGAGCTATTTAGACTTGGCGAGGAGCTTGAAGCAGTTATCGAACGATGGTCAAACTCCCCCAAAGAATCAGAAGGAAAAAACAAGAAAGCCGTAGCCGTCACCCTGCGCGGCTTTCCTTGGATTCCTTAGCTTTTATATAGATTGCTGTAATTTGGATTTGGGGCGTGAACAACGAACATGCAGAATTGCGTTGACCCTGAATGTGGCAACTGGCTCTCTGTGATGGGATTTGGCTGTGTGCGGCGGGCCGCATTCGCCAGGTCGGGTTCGGGTTGCGCAGCCGGAACTACCGATTACTACACCGGTTGGCAATCTGCCGGCATCGATTGCGCATGATGGGCGGTCGACTTTACTGAGCTTTTAGGCAACGTAAGGCCGCCCGTTTTTTGTGCATGCTTGAGTTAACAGAGCGCTTACCGTGGCAGTACGCCGCGCATATGGGAGCGGGGCACACTAAGTCACGAGAAACAAAGTCTTTCTCGTGGAGGAAGTGGTCCCATGAACGCTCGAGATGTCGTTATTGCCGTCGTTGCCCTTTTGATCGGATGTCTTGGTCCGACGGCGGCGTTAGCTGCCGGCTTGCAGTCCGCTACGGGCGCCGCTCCTGTGGTTGTGGGCGCTTTGATTGCAGCGGCGCTGCTGGGAAGCGCCGGCGTGCTACTTTGTCGCGATGACGAGGACGAGGTCCCGGAGTCGCAAAACGAGCCTCAGTTTTAGCCTCGGCCTAAATGCGACAAGCCTTCGCGAACGTTGGAATCCCGCGAAGGCTTGTCTGATTGCATTGCGCGCGTCGCGATGCGGCCAAGGCTACCAGCTGCTTTCTATTTCGCGAATCCTCTGGTAGAGCCACTCGTTTTGCGGTGCCTGGATATCGTGTTTGGCGGCCAGGCGGCAAATGGTGCCCGCGAACTCATCAACTTCGGTTTTACGCCTTGCGACGCGGTCTTGAGCCATCGAGGGCATACCGGCGGGGTCGATTCCCTCGATGAGATGCACCATCTGCGTCAGGTCTGCCTCGGTCAGCTTAACGCCCTCGGCGTTGGCGACCGCAAGCGTTTCGCGCATGGCGGAAACAAAGCAGCGACGCTGCTCGGAGCCGGGCTCCGTGGCGCTTCCGTAGGTCCCGCCGTAGGCCATGCAGGTCTGGTTGATGCCGTCGTTGAGCATGAGTTTGGCCCACATGCGGTGCGTAATGTCGCTCTCGACGGTATGGGCAATACCGCAGCGCGTGTAGAGCTCGTCAATTGCGGTGATAGTTGCGGGATCCGTACCGGCCGCCGCGCCAAAGCGGATTTCGCCAGTGTTGGTAAAGGTGAGCTCTCCGTTGAGGAACACGGCGTCCATGCCCTGGCAGATACCCAGGACGGTATGCTCCCAGCCAAAGCGCTCGGCAATCTTTTGCTCGCTCGTGATGCCGTTGCACAGCGAGGCGATGAGCGTGTTGGGTCCCACGACGCGCTCCATAGTCTTGAGTGCTTGGTCGAGACCGGTGGTCTTGACCGTCAGGATGACCAGATCGGCAGGCGTTGCCTCGCTGGCGCGTACGGACGTGAGATCGCAGGGCTTGCCGTTGACGGTGAGCGCGTCGTTCGCATGACGCTCAAAACGGGCGTCATCCATGACGTATTCGACGGCGTCGTTGCCGAGCGCCCGGGCGATCATGCTGCCGTAGAGCAGGCCGACACCGCCCTTGCCGATAAAGGCGACCTTGTTGATCTGCACGTGAATCATCTCCCCATATATAAGGCGCCCGCGTAAGGGGCGCCTGATGGATTGTATGTCGCCGGGACGTTTGGTGAGCGCGCGGGGCTGCTGTTAAGAAAAAGAAACTATTGCGCTGTGCGCTTATGCCGCAGGGCAGACCGCGAAAACGCGTGCGGGATATCCAACGCCATCGCGCACCTTGGGGAAGGTGCAGAAGATGACAGCGCCTGTGGCGGGAAGCTCGTCTAGATGGTCCATGACCTCGATCTGATAACGGTCGACCGAGAGGATGTATTGTTCACCGGGGTAGGGGTAGGCGTCCTCGCGCGTGGTCACGGTCGCCTCCTTTCATCGGGCTTTTTGCTGATGTTAAAGCGGTGTCGTGACGGCTCGATTTCTGCTACGTTACGATACATTCTCGATTGCGATTCCACGATGTTTCGGCTGCGTGACCATTGTGTTTCGCCTTGCCGGGGCGCTGATGGCGAAGGGAGGGGCCGTGCAATACCGTGTTGACCCCAAAAGTGGTAACCGAATATCCGCTCTGGGTCTGGGCTGCATGAGGTTTCCCGGTGCGCCGGGACACCCCGATGCGAAGACGGCCGATGCCATCATCTCCCGTGCGGTAGAGCAGGGGATTAATTATCTGGATACCGCGTATCTTTATCCCGGTAACGAGGTGTGCGTGGGCGCCTCACTTGAGCGCTTGGGGCTGCGTGACCGGGTGTTGCTGGCGACTAAGTTGCCGCACGCTTCGTGCAAGTGCGCAGAGGATTTCGATCGGTTCTTCGACGAGCAGCTGCGCCGTTTGCGGACTGACCATATCGACTATTACCTTATGCACAACATCACCTCGCCCGCGCAGTGGGAGCGCGTGGTAGCGTTGGGTATCGAGGACTGGATTGCGCACCAAAAGGCTGCGGGGCGTATTCGCCAGATAGGTTTTTCGTACCACGGCAGTGCGGCGGACTTCCTCACGATGCTTGACGCGTATGACTGGGACTTTTGCCAGATCCAGTACAACTACGCTGGAGAGCGCTACCAAGCAGGAACGGCGGGACTCATGGCAGCTGCGGAGCGCGGGCTCGCGGTGTTTGTGATGGAACCGCTTTTGGGTGGACGCCTGGCGGGCAAGCTGCCTCCGCGGGCCCGCGCCGTGCTCGATGACGTACGCGATCCGTATCTGAAGACGCCGGCTGCTTGGGGCCTTTCGTGGGTGTGGAACCATCCTCAAGTCACGATGCTGCTTTCGGGCATGACCGACACCGCGCAGGTGGACGAGAACGCGGCATTGGCGGATTGCGCACTGCCGGATTCGATGACAACAGAGCAGCTCGATACCATCGCGCGTGTGCTGGGAGAGTTTGAGAAATCGAATCGCGTGCCCTGTACGGGGTGCGGCTACTGCATGCCGTGCCCCAAGGGCATCAATATTCCCGGCTGCTTTGGCGCCTACAACGCGAGCTACGCGCATAGTTGGTTTACGGGGCTGTCTCAATACTTTACGGCGAGCGCGGTGCGTACAGGCGAGCCCAAGCTGGTGAGCAATTGCGTCAAGTGCGGCAAATGCGCACGTCACTGCCCGCAGCACATCGATATCCCCGGTCGCTTGGACGACGTACGCCGCCGTTTTCAGCCTGGCCCCGTGACGGCGGTGCTTAAGGCCTTCGGCAAAACGCGCTCCTCATGACCCTTTTATAACGTGCGGTGGAATAGTTCCTGTTTGCGGCAGAATAAGGCACCAACAGGAACTATTCCACCGCAACTGAAGGGGGCTGTCGTGGGCCATCGGGATTCATGTGATGATTTGCGTGAGGTTTGTTGGGGCGTTTTGGGCGCTGGACACATTTCGTATCGATTTGCATCGTCGCTCAAGGAGGTGGACGGGGCACGGATTGTGGCTGCCGCCGGTCGCACTCCTTTGCATGTTGAGGAGTTTTGCAGGGCGTTTTCGATTGATGCCGCGCACAGTTATGCCACAGCTGACGATAACGGCGATGCGGCTTATGATGCGTTGATTGCCGACCCCGATGTCGACGTAATCTACTTGGCTCTTCCGCATGGCATGCATGCGCGTTGGGCCTGTCGCGCGCTGCGCGCCGGAAAGGCCGTGCTGTGCGAAAAGCCGGCCGTTTTGAATGAAGAAGAGGCCCATGCGATCGCCTCCGTTTCCCGTGAGCGCGGCGTGCTGTTTATGGAGGCGATGAAAAATCGGTTTTGTCCGATGCGTACTCGCGTGAAGGGCTTGCTTGCGTCGGGCGAGCTCGGCCGTATCGTCTCGATTGAAAGCGTGCAAAAACTCGATTATGGTGAGCCCCCTTCGAGTTATCTGCTCGACCCGTTGCAGGGTGGCTGTCTATATGACATGGGCTGCTATGCGGTCGGTTGGTTTGAGGATTTGCTCGCGGGTGCGTGCGAGGTTTCGTCCCGTGAAGTTCGCTGGCGTGATGTATCGGGCGGCCGCGTCGATTGGGCCGACGAGATCCATATGAGTGTCGGCGGTATACCCATTCATATGGTGTGCGACGGCAAAGCAGCATATGAAAGCCGCTTAACGATTGCCTGCGAGCGGGGCTCGTTGGAAATCGACCGTCTCCATCGCCCCGAGCTCGCCCATGTGAAGTATTCCGACGGGCGAACGCTCGAAATAAATGCCCCGTTTGAGGTCGATGATTTCTACGGCGAAATCCAGCATGCGACCCAGCTCATCCGGGCGGGGAAACTCGAGAGTCCCGTCATGCCCCTTGCCGCCACGCAGCGCTGCGCGCGCATTATCGATGCAATCCGTCTAGCCCTCTAGGCTTGGCGCTGACGCGTAGGGGATCATGACGCTGGCGCTCGTAGCCGTAGTGCTTGGCGGCCCGCATCTCTGATGCCCCTTTTATAAGTTGCGGTGGAATAGTTCCTGTTTGCGGCAGAATAGGGGCCAAACAGGAACTATTTCACCGCAACTGATGAGGGGGAGCTGGAGATGCTGACGATTGGGTGTCATCTTTCGACGACGAAGGGCTATCGGGCAATGGGGGAGACAGCGCTATCCATTGGCGCCAACACCTTTGCATTCTTTACGCGCAACCCGCGCGGCGGCAAGGCGAAAGATCTTGACATGGATGACGTGGCGGCCCTGCGCGAGCTTATGGAGCAAAACGACTTTGGCCCGCTCGTGGCTCATGCCCCGTATACCTATAACCCCTGCTCGGCCAAAGAGCGGGCGCGCGAGTTTGCCTTGGAGGCAATGGCCGAGGACTTACAGCGTCTGGAAGCACTGCCCGGCAACTACTACAACTTCCACCCCGGCGCGCATGTGGGGCAGGGCTCCGACGCTGGTATTCAGATGATCGTCGATACCCTGTGTCAGGTGATGTTTGAAGGCCAGCAGACGACGGTGCTGCTCGAGACCATGGCCGGCAGGGGCACCGAGGTGGGCCGCAGCTTTGAAGAGCTGGCGCGCATTATCGAGGGTGTTGCTGCCAGGCGTCCAGAGCTATCGGACAAGCTGGGCGTTTGCCTGGACACCTGCCATGTGAATGACGCCGGCTACGACATCATCCACGATCTTGACGGTGTGCTCGACGAGTTCGATCGTGTGGTGGGTATCGAGCGCCTGCGCGCCGTGCATATCAATGACTCCAAGAACCCCTGCGGTGCCCATAAAGATCGCCACGAGTGCATCGGCAAGGGCTACCTGGGTAGTGAAGAGTTTGGCGGCGGTATGCAGGTTATGCAGAATATTGTATCGAATGGCCGCTTGCGCGCATTGCCATTCATTCTGGAGACACCGAACGAACTTGCAGGTTATGCGGCTGAAATAAAACTGTTAAGGTCATTGCAGCAGTAATGACTGTCACAAAGTGGAGTGTTCCATTCACGTTATGGGTTTGTTTCAATCAGTTTTCTGATTGCAGTTTCGCATTTACGGGTGCATAATATCCAACAGTTTTTGCAGACCTCTGAATCAAACGGGGTCACCGGAAGGAGACTGATTATGAAGCTCAAGAAGCTTGGCGCATTTGCCGCCACGGGCGCCATGGCGCTCGCCCTCGCACTGACGGGCTGCGGCTCGTCCAACGCCACCTCTGGTTCTGATGCCGGTTCCAGCAGCTCTGACGACGCTAAGGTCGAGAAGGTCGACGGCTCCAAGGAGTACGCGCTCGTCAAGGACGGTACGCTGACCGTCGGCACCTCTGCCGAGTACGCTCCGTTTGAGTACAAGGATGACAACGGCGATTATCAGGGCTTTGACCTTGAGCTCATCAAGGCTATCGGCGACAAGCTGGGTCTGGATGTCGAGTACGTCAACAATGACTTCGACACGCTCGTCCCCGGTGTCGCTTCGGGCGCTAAGTACGACGTCGCCATCGCGGCTATCACCGACACGCCCGAGCGTGAGAAGGAAGTTACTTTCTCCGATTCCTACTACATGGACGATCAGGCTATCGTGACCAAGGTCGATAACACCGACATCACGGCCGACAACTACAGTGAGAAGCTCAACAACGCCGACGCTACCATCATCGTCCAGTCTGGCTCGACCGCCGAGTCCTTTGCCCAGGAGAACTTCCCCAAAGCCAAGATCGTCCCCTACAAGGACGCTACCGAGTGCTTCAGCGCCCTGCAGTCCGATAAGGGCGACGCCGTGGTCACCAACCGCTCCGTTGCCAGCCAGCTGACCGCCGAGCAGTTCAACACCTGCCAGACCATTAAGCAGATCAGCACCGGCGAGGAGTATGCCATCGCCATCAACCAGGGCAACACCAAGCTCAAGGACGATATCAACCAGGCCATCAAGGACCTGACCGACGACGGTACCGTCGACGTCCTCATGGCTAAGTACAACATCAAGTAAAATAGCTACTTGATTGCGCGCGGGCCCTTTCCGTTTTGGCGGAGAGGGCCTTTGCGCTTCTCTTGACGGAGAGCATTTCCGTCTCGTTTTGCCGGCAACTTCTACGATAGGAGCCACCTTGTCTCGACTGAACAAAGGGGCCGCGGAGCAGCGTTTTCCACTGCCCGCCTTGCTCCAAAAGCTAGTCTGCGTCATGGCCGTGGCGCTCGCGCTGGTGTGCGCGGGGGCATATGCGCCCACGACCGCCCAGGCGCTTGAGACCGCAAAGATTACCGCCCGACCCAACACCGGTTCGGGCAGCGCTGTGGTCGGCGGCACCGAGACGCGCATTACCTGGGAGGTCCAGGCCGATGCCGACGAGGAGCTGAGCGGTCTTTCGCTGACATTTGTCGACGGCACGACGTTTGGTACCGATGGCACGCGATTGACGATGCTCTCGGGCGAGGACCTCATGGATCGTACGCCCATGAAGCCCACGTGCAAGGCTGACGGCCAGACGCTCAAGATTGACTTTGGCGAGACGGCGCCTGCCGGCGGCTTTTTCCGTGTCGAGGTTTACGGCGTGACGTTTCCCGTCGAGGGCGGCGAAGAGGCCTTTAGCGGCACCTATACGCTCGCCGACGGTTCGACCAAGAAGATTTCCAAGATTCCTTCCGTCGAGATCAAGGGCGTGACGGCATTCGATAACTTCCTGGCCGATCTTAAGGAGCAGCCGTGGGTCGAGGCATGGAATTCCAACATGTTCCTTCGCCTGTTCCTGAACCCGGTCATTTTGGTCCAGAGCCTGCCGATCGTCTTCAAGGGCTTCCTCATGTCGCTCTCGATCGTGCTCGTGGCGTTTCCGCTGGCAATTCCCTTTGGCTTTGCCTTGTCGCTCATGCGCATTTCCAAGTCGCGCATCCTTCGTTGCCTTGCCGGCATCTATGTGAATATCATCCGTGGTACGCCGGCGTTCCTGCAGATCTACATCGCGTTCTTTGGCTTGCCGCTTGCCGGCGTCAAGGTTGATGACTATGTGCTGGGCGTCATCGTCATGGCCATGAACTCGTCCGCCTACCTGTGCGAGATCTTCCGCGCCGGTATTCAGTCGATCCCCAAGGGCCAGAATGAGGCCGCGCGTTCGCTGGGCATGAATGCCTTCCAGACGCTGCTCTACGTTATGATTCCGCAGACGTTCCGCAATGTTTTGCCTACGCTGACCAGTGAGTTCATCCTGCTTTACAAGGATACGTCGCTGCTCGCGGCCGTGGGCGTGGTCGAGATCGTCATGAACGCCCGCACCATCGTGGCCACGACGGGGTCCATCACGCCGTATGTGGTTGCCGCCCTGTTCTATCTGGTCATCACCCTGCCGCTTGCGCGCTTGGTGAGCGGTCTTGAGGCGAGGCTTCTGGGGACGGCCGAAACCAAAAAGAAGCGTCCCACCAAGAGTGCCGGACAGGTTGTCGCGACGCCCGCCGATCACATCGCCGGTCTGTAAGGAGGTCCTATCATGAGCGAAACCAATAACTCGAACGAGGTCGTCGTCAGCATCAAGAACCTCCAGAAGGCCTTTGGCGATAACGTGGTCCTGCGCGACATCGATCTGGATGTGCACAAGGGTGAGGTCGTCGTAGTCCTGGGTCCTTCGGGCTCGGGCAAGTCGACGATGCTTCGCTGCATCAATCGTCTGGAGCATCCCACGAGCGGCTCGATTGTCGTTGAGGGCGTGGATGTGTGTGCCAAGGGTGTCGATCTCAACAAAGTGCGCACGCACTTGGGCATGGTGTTTCAGCAGTTCAATTTGTTCCCGCACCTGTCAGTCAAAAAGAACGTCATGCTCGCGCAGCAAAAGGTGCTCAAGCGCAGCAAGGAAGAGGCCGAAAAGATTGCCGTCGAGGAGCTGACCAAGGTCGGTCTTGCCGAGCGTATCGACTTTATGCCGAGCCAGCTTTCGGGCGGTCAGCAGCAGCGCGTGGCCATCGCCCGTGCCCTGTCGATGAACCCTCACGTCATGCTCTTTGACGAGGCTACGTCGGCGCTCGACCCCGAGCTCGTCCGCGACGTTCTGGGTGTCATGCGCGACCTGGCACGCGACGGCATGACCATGATCGTTGTGACGCACGAGATGGGCTTCGCCCGCGACGTCGCCGACCGCGTCGTCTTTATGGACGGCGGCGTTATCGTGGAGGATGGCACGCCGAGCGAGGTCTTCGACCATCCTAAGAGCGAGCGCACCAAGGCGTTCTTGGGCAATATTTCGTAGCCGCTTTATATGACTGACATAGCAGAAAACGGGAGCCGGATGTGATCCGGCTCCCGTTTTTGTTGGGACGCGAATGTGTTTTGGTGCAGAGCGCGTTACGGGCGGAGCTCATTGCCACTAGGCGAGCTCGGCTCCAAGGGCGCGGCAGGCCGCCTCGCCCTCATCGTCGGGCGCATCGTAGCAAATGACGGAATCGACGACGTTGACACCTGCCTCGTCGGCGTCGGCCTTCCAGTTGTCCATCCACTCGCCCTCGGCCCACGAGTAGGAGCCAAAGAGGACGACCTTCTTGTCGCCGAGGGTCTCCTTGACCTCGTCCCACATAGGCTGGAACTCGTCATACTCAAGCTCCTCGGAGCCCATGGCGGGGCAGCCGAAGGCAATGGCGTCATAGCTGGCGGCCTTGTCGGCAGAGAAGTCGGCGCAGGAGATGACCTCTGCCTCGGCGCCGGCACCGGTTGCGCCTTCGGCGACGAGGTTTGCCATGGCCTCGGTGTTGCCCGTGCCGCTCCAGTAGACGACTGCGATCTTGCTCATATGTTTTCCTTTCGGTTGTGCGGCGTGTGGCCGCGTTTTGTATGCTCTATCGGGTTGCCTGGACAAGTTGTCCCAGGGTACAGCCCTGTTGATAGATGTAGGTAAGGTATTGCGTGCATGCACGATAGGAATCGAAGGTCGTGAGCGCCTGCTCAACGTTTGTGTATACCTTCCATGCGCCAAAGACCTTATAGTTTTCGCCGTGCTGGACGATAAACTGATGGACATCTTCGTAGGGATAGCCCAAAAAATAGCCAATTTCGTGGGGGGAACTCGCATGTGCACCCCGTATCGCAGCGCCTATTTCGCGCGAGTGCGCAGACGCTGCCGTCATAGGCGCTTTCTGCGGCATTGCTGCTTGCCAGCGTGATGCGCGCGGCGAGATGCACCAGGGATGCGGCCAGGTTGTGGACATCGTAGCCTTCGGCGACAAGCGTTGTCGCGGCGCGGGGGTCGGAGAGATATCGCATGAGGTCCGCAGGGCGGTACACATAGATGAGCGCTCCGCAGGGGCGCCAGACCAAAACGCTCATATGGATCCCGAGCGGCTGGAGCTCGCGGTTGCATTGGGCTATGACGGCGAGCAGGCGAGAGCGTCGCTCTTCGATTTGAGCGACGCCGAGTTTTCCGTTTTGGTTGGCGTAAACGCCGGGATAGGTAAAGAGCGAAGCCGGCTTGATACCTGCGAGCGTAGGGGAGCAGTTGCGTACGACAGCCGTTTGGTATGTTGGGATGTCAATGGTTCGAGTCACGTTGCCCCCTTCGAGCCCTCACTTGTTAGCCTAGGAAAACTTATATACGAAAGTAAGCCTTGGTCAACTAAAAAGTTTGAATAGGGAAACTAATTGACCGAACCGACATGAGTTTGGGGTAAGATGGGGACACCCCATGGGGGTACCTAGATAGGGCTACTTGAAAGGGGAGCGCATGAGTGACTTGCTCAACCCTGCGAATCTCATCGTGCTGGCCGTCATTGCCGTCGGCATGTTTCTTGGACTGCGTCGCATTGCCGCTTCGACACACGGGAAGAGTTGTTGCAGCGATGGTACGAGCGGCAAGAAGGCCAAAAAGGTTGTTGTGGTGGATACCGATGCATCGCACTATTCCTATAGCGATGAGCTGCTTATCGGCGGCATGAGCTGCGATGGCTGCGCTCAGAATGTCGCTAATGCCCTCAATGCGCTGGACGGCGTGTGGGCAACGGTGACGTATGCGGACCACACAGCGCGCGTGCGCTCCAAGCGGCCGATCGATCGCGGTGTCCTTGAGGCGGCCGTGAGAGATGCGGGTTACTACGTCATGACGCTGTAGGCCTTGCCTTGGATGTGCGTCCTTGTCTAGGCTCGGCCGCGCAGCTCGATGTCTTGGATATCGTCGAAGTCGATGGCGATGTCTCGGAGCTTGAGTAGCCTGAACGCAGGGAGCACTTCGTCGAGAATGCCGGTGCGGCTACGATAACCGTATGTATCGTAATAGGTGACGCGTACCAAGTCGCCGCGTTTGAGGCCCTCGAGCTTTTTCGAAAGCTCGAGGGCTTTTTCTTCCGTGAGTTCGCATTTTGGTTCGGCGGTGATTTCTTGTTTACGCACGAGTTCGTAGTATCCCGTGAGGGCGGCAAAGGGCATAAACTGCGCGGCACGGCCGGCGCGGACGGCGCCATTGGCGGTGAGCTTTGGGTCGGCGGAGCGACGTCTTCCCTCAGGGTCCGCTAGGCGCTCGAAGGCGGTCGGCGGGCGCACGGGCTGTTGTTTGGGTTTAGGCACGGTGTCCTCCAACTTGGTCGTTGCGTTCGCGTGCGGTGGCGCCGGCGGTAAAGCTTAATCCCTTGACGAGCGCGTTCTTGCCGTACTTGCCTTTCACGGCCAGGACGGCGCGCGCCAGGTCGCGCTCGCGCTCATCGGCCTCGATATCACTGAACAGATCGATAGTGGCAAATTCCTCGGGCATGAGGTTGCCAAATCCCAGGTTGATGCGCTTGACCGGTCGTTTGGGATCGACAGTCTGCGCCCAGAGCTCATCGAAATAGCCCATGATCTTCTTAAACGAATTAGTGCGTTCGGGCAGCTTTCGCGAGGCGTTGGAGTGCGCAAAGAGCGCGGCATAGCCACCGCGCGGTTTGCCGCCATGCTCTCCCACAAAGATACCATCGATTGCCTGCGCTTCACGCACCAGGCGACGCCGTTCGTCATCGCGCTGGACGGGCTTGGGCGCACGGGGTGCGAGCTCGGGGCCGGCGGTTGCGGTGGGTTCGATACTCGACGTGCTCGAGCGCAGGTGCCCGCATCCATCCACATATTGCGCCGTACCGCTGGCGTCGAGGCGGCGTATGTCGGCGCGCTCGCTTGCGTAGCCCACAAAGAGCGAGATGCTGTCGCAGACCACGCGCTTATCGACTAAGTCCAGTACGGCGGTATCGACCATCTCGCGCAAGACGGTGTAGGCCTGTTCGTAGGCATAGCCCTTCGAGAGCACCTGTCCTGTGGTGGTCGAAGTTGCTTGCGGGCGATAGGCTTGGATATCGGCGATGGTTGTCGGCTCGCGTCCGAAGGCGTGGTCGATGAGATATTCGGCATTGACGCCGAGTTCGTCGTAGAGCAGGTTCTCGTCGAGCGCGGCGACGCCCATCAGATCATAGACGCCGTACTTTTCGAGGCGGGCTGCCACGCCGGGGCCGATGCCCCAGATATCGGTGATGGGTCGATGGGGCCAGATTTCCTTGCGAAAGGTCTCGTCGTCGAGTACGCCGATGCGGCTGGGTACGTGCTTGGCAGTAATGTCGAGCGCTACCTTGGCCTGGAATAGGTTGGGGCCGATGCCGACCGTTGCCGTGATGCCGGTGCGTGCCAGGACCTCGTCGCGCAACATGCAGGCGAAGCCTTCCGCATCGGTGTGATAGAGGTCCAGATAAGGCGTCACGTCGATAAAGCATTCGTCGATTGAATAGACGTGCACGTCTTGCGGACTCACGTATTCCAGATAGATACCGTAGATTTGAGCCGACACCTCCATGTAATGCTGCATGCGCGGTACGGCCTTGATGTAGTCGATGCCGTCGGGAATCTCGAACAGGCGGCAGCGGTTGTGTATCCCGAGGTCCTTCATGGCCTGTGTGATGGCGAGGCAGATGGTTGTGCGTCCGCGCGATTCGTCGGCAACGACCAGGTTGGTGGTGAGCGGATCGAGCCCACGATCGACGCACTCAACGCTGGCGTAAAACGTCTTGAGGTCGATGCAGATGTAGGTGTGCTGCTCGTGCGCCATCCGTGCCCTTCCATCAAACACATGTTCTTATCGAATGCATGTTCGATAATACCCGCTCATCCGGACATCGTCAAAACCTGTCCCTTTTGGCAGGTATGGTCGTGCGGTTGCATCGGGTTTTTAACGCAGCTCTAAAGAGCACGAAACAGCTCGGAAAACCTCGCTTCGTAGCATGAGCCTAACGATTGGTGCCACCTACATGCACGGAAGGGTTGTGGAAACGATGATCAACTATGGGTTTGGTATGCCGACGCGCCTTGTTGCGGATGGAGACGTGGCTCGCTGGTGTGGACGATTGGTCGCTCACTACGGAGGTACCAAGGCGCTGGTCGTGCTGGGCGGTGACAAGCATACGCGCGATGAGCTTGTCTCGGCGGCGCTCGGCTCGCTTGATCGGGCTCTGCTCGAGCGCGTGCTTTTTCGCTGCGGCTCGGTTGAGGGCGACGGGGGAGACGAGCTGATCGACGAGGCCGTGGCCCAGGCGACCGACGAAGGCGCGGACTTTGTCCTGGCGATCGGCGATGCCGATACTGCCGGCTTTGCGCGCGAACTCGCGCGTCGCATGGCGGCGCTCGATGCCGTCGAAGACGGTTTTGTCCCTTATGGATGTATTGTCTCGGAGGGCAAGGTGCCTGCCGTCGTGGGAGCCGGCGAGGTTCCCGTTTTTGCCATTATCGCGCCTGAACTGCTTGAGGGCATTGGGTCTCCTCTGCGCGAACTGCTCGGCAGCGTATGCGCCACGGCGTAATGGCCCGCTAGGAAGGGACAGGTTTATTTTGGTAGGTAAAGCGTTTGACCTGCCAAAATAAACCTGTCCCTTCTTGGTCGGTTGCCGTTTGGGGGCGGATTGGCAACGCTCGCTGATTACGGTCTTGACCTGCGCTAGAATAGGGGCATCTGATTATCCGGGCGCATGGAGGTATACGCCCGTATGTTGAGGAGGACTTTATGGCAACTGTTGCCGCACCTATCGACGCTACGTCGACCGCCGCTTGGAAGGCGCTCGAGGCCCATCAGGAGAAGCTCGAGGCCGAGGGTATCGACCTTAAGGCATGGTTTGCTGCTGATGCGGAGCGCGTGAACAAGCTGAGCTTTGACGCCGGTGACCTGCACTTCGACCTGTCCAAGAACCTGGTGACCGATGAGACCGTCAAGCTGCTGTGCGATCTTGCCCGCGAGGTGAAGCTCGAGGAGCGCCGCGACGCCATGTTCTCCGGCGAGCACATCAACACCACCGAGGACCGCGCCGTCCTGCACACCGCGCTGCGCCGCCCGGCAACCGAGAAGGGCCAGCTCATCGTCGACGGCCAGGACGTCGTCGCCGACGTGCACGAGGTCCTCGACCGCATGTATGCCTTCGCCGAGCGCGTGCGCTCCGGTGAGTGGAAGGGCGTTACCGGCAAGAAGATCGAGCACCTGGTGTCCATCGGCATCGGCGGCTCCGATCTGGGCCCGGTCATGGCTTACGAGGCCCTGCGTCCCTATGCCGACGCCGGTATCGACTGCCGCTATATCTCCAACATCGACCCCAACGACCAGGCCGAGAAGCTCAAGGGTTTGGATCCCGAGACCACGCTCGTGATCATCGTCTCCAAGACCTTCACCACGCTCGAGACCCTCACCAACGCTCGCGAGGTCAAGACCTGGATGCTCGAGCAGCTCAAGGCTCAGGGCGCCATCGACGGCTCCGATGAGCAGAACGCCGAGGCCGTGGCCAAGCACTTCGTCGCCGTTTCCACCGCACTCGAGAAGGTCGAGGCCTTCGGCATCGACCCCGCTAACGCTTTTGGTTTCTGGAACTGGGTCGGCGGCCGCTACTCCGTCGACTCCGCCGTGGGCCTGTCGCTGATCGTCGTGCTCGGCCCCGAGCGCTTCCAGCAGTTCCTCGAGGGCTTCCATGCCATCGACGAGTACTTCTGCAACACGCCGCTCGAGAACAACGCCGTCGCGCTGATGGGCCTCCTCAACGTCTGGTACGTCAACTTCTTCGGTTCCAAGAGCCACGTCGTGCTTCCGTACTGCCAGTACCTGCACCGTTTCCCGGCCTACCTGCAGCAGCTCACCATGGAGTCCAACGGCAAGCACGTCCGCTGGGACGGCAGCGCTGTGACCTCCGATACCGGTGAGATCTTCTGGGGCGAGCCCGGCACCAATGGTCAGCACGCCTTCTACCAGCTGCTGCATCAGGGCACCGTGGTGGTCCCGGCCGATTTCATTGCCTTCGCCAATACCGCCAACCCTGCGACCGACAGCGGTCAGGACGTGCACGAGCTGTTCCTGGGCAACTTCCTGGCCCAGACCAAGGCGCTCGCCTTTGGTAAGACGGCCGACGAGGTTCGTGCCGAGGGTACGCCCGAGCAGATCGTCCCGGCCCGCTGCTTTGAGGGCAACCGTCCGACGACCTCGATCTTCGGCGACACGTTGACCCCGTTCGCACTCGGCGAGCTCATCGCCCTGTACGAGCACATCACGTTTGTCGAGGGCACGGTCTGGGGCATTGACTCCTACGACCAGTGGGGCGTCGAGCTGGGCAAGCAGCTTGCCAAGCAGATCACCCCGGCCTTCCACGACGACGCCGCCAAGGCCGAGCAGGACGCTTCGACCCAGGCGCTCATCGAGTTCTACCGCGCGCATCGCAAGTAGTCGCTGCTGTTAACGCATCGCGCCTTATAGTCAGGGGCCCGTATCCTATCGGATGCGGGCCCCTTTGCTTTGCCGTGGTCCCGGGGCGCACGGCCTTTGTGGAACATCGCCGGGGCGCCGCGCGCTGCGAGAACCCTGCGCCTAGATCTCGGCCTCCGCATGGTCTCGCTGCGCCTCGGGCAGCTCCCCGTAGAGCGGATGGTCTTCGAGCCTAAAGCGCTCGACCTGTTCGGGAGTGCGACCGCGTACAAAGAGCCACGAGCGATCGATCGGCGTCGCCATGAGTGTGCTGGGCAGCGCGTCGGCGCGGTCGGAAAACACCCGGGCGCTCTCGGGATCCTGGAACGCCAGCACCAGATGCGTGTCACAGTTGCCCATGATGGAGCGAGCTCGCGCCTCGCCGTAGAGCGCATCGAGCTGGTTGGTCGACTGCAATAGCAGCGTTGCCCAGATGTTGCGGCTTCGGATAATCGAGAGCACGTTGTCGATCTGGGGGATCTGCAGATTTGCGAAGTCATCGAGCATAAAGCGCACGGGCACGGGCAGGCTGCCGTCGGGCTGCCTATCGGCTTCGCGAATGAGGCCCATAAACGCCTGCGTAATAAAGAGGCCGGTCAGCGGATCGAGATTGCGGTCAATATCGCTTACGGTTACAAACAGGGCGCAGAGGGTGTGTCCCATGGATGCGAAGTCTACCTGATGGCACTCACGATAGAGCTGTGCCGCACCGTCGAATCCCAGACACATGACCTTTTCGGCAAGGATGCCGACGATGCTCGCGTGCATGCGCTCGGCATTTTGCGTAATGGCGTAGCGCCGCCATAGCGAGAGGGCATAGCTTTGGGGGTCGGTCGTGATCAGATCGTCAAACAATCGGGCCGTGGCACCGTCCTGCAGGTGCTCGATCAGCTTGATGACCGAGCTAATCGTCTGCTCGTCGGCGGGTAGCTGTTCGGTGACGTAGGCGATAAGACACGACAGCAGGTTTGCCGCCGCATGATCCCAAAAAGGCTGGTTGTTGTCCTCGATGGGGCAGATGGCCTTTGCCACCGAGAGGATGTCCTGCTGGTTGGGCCTGCCGTCCGCCTTGCGGCGAATGTGCCTCAGGGGGTTGTAGCCGCAGCGCTCGATGCCGGGCGCAAGGGCCGGGACGGTGTTGAGGTCGGCGAAGTTGAGACATTGCACGCGGTAACCGTGGGCTGCCAGCACGGGTCCCACTTCGCGACAGAGCGTGCCTTTGGTGTCGAGCACGATGTAGCTTGCGTTCATTTGCAGCAGGTTGGGCTTGAGGACGTTTCGGGTCTTGCCGGCTCCCGAGGGGCCGATCACAAGTGCGTTGTTGTTGAGTCCCGTTTGGCGGGTGTCGCAGGAAAGCGTTCGATCCTTGGCGAGGATGGTGGACGATGCGGACTCAGATGCGGCGAGGCGGCTGGCGAGGTTAGACATGTGCGACCTCCTTGGTGGTCGAGAGGATTTCGTGGGCAAAGCCGAGCTCGACGGCGCGCTTGGCCGAAAGGTAGGTGTCTTTTGCAGTGAGGGACTGGATGCGCTTGGGCGTGAGGCCGCTGCGGTCCGAGAGGATTTGCGTGAGGGTCTTGCGGGTCTGCATGAGACGCCGGCTGGTTTCCTGCAGCGCAAGTGCCGAGCCGCCTGCCCCCTGGGGGATCAGCGGGTCGTGAATCATGAGCTCTGCATGGGGCGCCATACGGCGATCGTCACCGCCCATAAAGATTACGGCGCCCATGGACGCGGCGAATTCCAGGCAGACGGTGCGGATGGGGCACGATGCGAGGCGCATGGCGTCATAGATCGCAAGACCCGATCGCACGCTTCCGCCGGCGCTGGCGACAAATATGGTGATGGGGCGGCTGGGGTCGGTGGCATCGAGCAGGCGGATCTGCTGGCATAGGTCGTGGGCCATCGGGGTTTCGATGTTTCCCATGACGGAGAGCTCGCGACGGGCGAGCATCTCATCGTAAATGCTGGTGAGCGTGATACCTCGGGCGGATTCACGCATGGTGAGGGGGCTGATGATGGGGGAATGATTGGTGTCCATGAGGACTCCTTTCTGTTGGTTGTGTTGTGGAATAGGATTGTTGCCCGCGGAGGGGCTGGCGGGCTACAGGGTTCGTCCGAGCCTGAGATCGAGCTCGGTTGTGGGGCAGGCTGCCTGTTCGTGCGGCTCGCAAGCGCCAAGGGCTCCAAAGCGATGGAGCATTGCGGTGGGCGTGGTGTAGGCGAGCCGCAGCTGATGCTCGACAGGGGCACATCCGTCATTTTTGTAATGAGCCGCGTAGTACTGCGCGATGCTGGCGTTCATCTCGCTGCCATTGCGATGGCGCTCAAACTGGCGTCTGCAGGTCTCGATGATCTTTGCTACCGACTTGGGTGCCGTCGCGGGAACAAGGGCGAGATAGCCCTCAAATAGCTCGTTGATGCTCAGGAGGCACAGCAGATCGATCAGCGTCCTTATGGCTGCTCCCTCGGCGGAAAAGTGCGCGGTCATGCGGTTATATCGGTTGCGGTCGACGATGGCCGCATGGGGTCTTGGAGTTTTTATGCCCCGTGGTCCCGGGCTTTTGCCGCGCCTGTGTATTGAGCTCGACGTTGCAGCGCTTGAGGCCGTCCAACGGAAGGAACAGTGCGGTGCGCAGGGTGTTCCGCTTGCTTTCGAGTTCATGACGCTCGTCGGGTTCCCATTCGAGCTTGAGTTTCGTGTCGAGCGCCGTAAGCATATGGGCTAGGCAGCCTACGGTAAGAGCGTACGAATCGTTGTCGCGTTTTGGGGCATAGGGGTCTGTCAGCTTGCGAATGTCGGGGTCGCCCATGATCTTTGTGCAGCGCTTCAGCAGTTGAGGGTGGTCGGCCGAGATCGTCGCGAGCGGTAGCGACGCGTAGTTCTTGATGGTCGCGGCGGCAAAGGCGGCGTCATATTCGTTTGCATATGCTCGCTCAATGCGGGTATCCAGAATGCTTTTCTTATCGCCGTCTTCAGCGTGGTGGTTTGTCATAGCTTCTCCAATCGGTTGATGTTCGTGCTGTTTGTTGATGTGTTGGTTGTCGTGAGTGATGTGCTTGCCGTGGGTGATGTGCTGACGTTGGGGTGCTATGCGGTTTTCAATGAGCCCGTGAGGCAGTTGCTGCAGGGGCGGGATGGAACGGCCCATGCAAGGCGGAAGGCATCGTGCTCAAAATCGAGACAGCAATGCCCTGGGTGCCTCACATGTGGCAGTTACCTCATTAAGTTGTCATTGCGTTTGGGGTTGTACTTTGCCGATCTTCTTTCTCTTACACGCTGAAAACTGAAACTGAATATGCTCGATCAAACGATGACCACCGGAGCGGTCATCTTTAAAGTACGTTCGTTTTGCCGATTTGACAAGAACTAATTTTGAATTTTTTTCTACGGGATGAAATGAGATTTGTGGAACGGTCGCGATTGGTGTCGCCAGCTTTGCATGTGGTGGCTCGGCGTTTGGGCTGGAACGACTGAGCCCTGAGATGGCGTCCCGTTCATGTTTGAGACAATATATGACTTTTTGCCCGTTGCAAACAGAGTCGCGGTGGGTGTTCTGTATGATGGCTCAGACAAGGTTGTTCAATGACAGGGAGGCATATATGGCAATCAAAGCCATCGCAATGGATATCGACGGTACGCTCACCAACGATCAGAAAGTGATTAGCCCGCGTACGCGCGAGAAGCTGCTCGCGGCGCAGGAGTCGGGCATTAAGCTCATTTTGGCTTCGGGCCGTCCCGCATGGGGGCTGCACGCCTTGGCGCAGGAGCTCGACCTTCAAAACCATGACGGTCTGCTGGTGGCCTTTAACGGCGCTCACGTCGTCGATGCCCAGACCGACGAGGTGTTGTTCGATCAGGCTATGCCTGCCGACGAATTGCATCGCCTGATTGATCACCTGCGTAATTTTGACGTGATCCCTATGATTTCGCTCGGTCGCGATTTGCACGTCGAGGACTCGTACCATTGCATGATCACGCTGCCTGACGGCTCGCAGAAGAATATCGTCAAGTATGAGCGCGACGCGTGCGATCTTAAGATTCGCGAGGTGGAGAGCCTGCATGAGGTCGCTGATGCTTATCCCGTGGACAAGCTGCTGACGGCAGGCGACCCGGCATACCTGCAAGCGCATCACGAGGAGATGTATGCGCCCTTTAAGCAGACGCTTTCGGGCATGTTTACGGCTGACTGGTACTTTGAGTACACGGCGCCCGGTATCGACAAGGCCCGTGCGCTCGAGGGTGCCCTGCCCAAGCTCAGCATCGATGCCAGCGAGGTTGTATCGTTTGGCGACGGCCAGAACGACAAGTCCATGATTGAGTGGGCCGGCACCGGTGTTGCCATGGGCAACGCCGTCGATGAGGTTAAGGCTGTAGCCCAGATGGTGACCGCCAATAACAACGAAGACGGTATTGCGGTGGCGTTGGATAAGCTGCTGGGTTAGAATCGCCGATAATGCATGGTTCGGGCGCCTGCTTACAGGCGCCCTTTTGTTAGGGAGGGTGCCGTGTCCGCATTTCCGTTCGACGCCGTTATCTTTGACATGGACGGCGTGATTGTCGATACCGAGTATTACTACCTGGGCGAGACTGCCGCGTTTGCCAAGGAGCTTGGGCTTAATCTGACTCAAGAGGAGTTGAATGGGCAGGTCGGTACCTCGCATCAGTTCTTCCTGCATATGCTGGTCGATTGGTTTGAGCGCGCCGGTAAGGGGCATTTTACTGGCGAGGAAGCGTTGGCCCGTTGGGACGAATGGGCGCATAAGCGTCCGCGCGACTATCAGGCTTTGATTAACCCAGGCGCCGTGGATACGATTCGAGAGCTGCCGCGCCGTGGCGTTCGCGTGGCGCTTGCCAGCTCGTCTCCCATGGTTAGCATTGAGGAAGTGCTCAATGCGTGCGGGCTGTCGGATGCCTTTGAGTATGTGGTGAGCGGCGAGCAGTTTAAGGAGAGCAAGCCCGAGCCCGACATCTACCTGCATGCGCTGGACCTGCTGGGGCTGCCCGCGAATCGCTGCTGCTGCGTTGAGGATTCGGTGCCTGGCATCACTGCCGGCAAGCGAGCCGGCCTGACAGTCATTGCCAAGCGCGAGGAGCGCTTTGGATTTAGCCAGGATGCCGCGGACAAGATTATCGACCAGCTGCCGGAGCTGCTCACGCTTTCTTAGGAGCGCGGTAGTTGCGCGTTTTTCGGGTCAGATGAGTAAATACCCGACATTTTGGTGCGGCAGCAAGCATACTTTATGCTAATGCGGGCTTAAGGGCTTGTTGAATGCCCTTAAGCCCGCTTTTGACTTAATTGGGCTGGGAGAGGGTATATGCCACCGACTGAAGGACTAACTGACGGTAAAGCAGCGATACCGCTGTACCAACAGGTTATCGATATCATTAAAAACGAAATCAATTCCGGTGCCTACAAGGCGGGCGCGCGGATACCCAACGAATTCGAATTGGCTGAGAACTATAAAGTTGGCCGCGTTACCGTGCGACGCGCTATTGAGGAGCTCGTCCAGCAGGGCTATCTAACGAAGCGGCAGGGGAAAGGCACGTTTGTCAATGCCCCCAAGCTTAAGCGTAAGATTCGCCAGAAGGATGACGTCCAGAGTTTTTCGGACGCATGCCGCGTTAACGGAATGGAGCCGGGGGCGTGCGTCATTTCGAGAAAGATACTGCCGGCGGATTCCACCGAAGCGCAGTTCTTTGGTGTTCCCGTTGGAACTGACTTGATTTGCGTTGAGCGCGTGCGTACTGCCGATGGCGTCCCTGTCATGCTCGAGAACAACATATACGTTTACGAGGACAACGCCTATCTATCAACGGCACCTCTATCGAACCAATCCATTTTTGAGTTCGTGCGCAACCGGACGGGCCGCACGCCCGCGTTTACCGACCCGTGCACGCTCGAGATCGCGTGCGCGTCGCCCGAGGTCGCTCGACTGTTGGCAGTTCCCGTTGGCGAACCCTTGTTTTATATGGAAGCCTTCTTTTTCGATGAGCAGCGGCGGCCGTTTATCATCGGTCGTCAGCGGATCGTTGGGTCTCGCTACGTTTTTGACATCTAGGACATTGCGAATGGAAACGCCCGGTGGATCATCTCACCGGGCGTTTCCATACCGTTCACGGCGCAAACGCAACCGTTCAACCGCGTTGCGGCAATCAGTTTGAAATTATCTTGATGAAGGAAAAAGCTGCTGGTAATCTATGGGACGTCATAGAACGTTTGCATTGTGCAAACGTTGAAGCGAGATGCGATGCAGTCTCGAGTTCTTTGGAGGTATCTATGTCAGATACGAAGGCGAAGAAGACAAACAGACGTTTTAAGTTCAAATTACCGCATGTCTATACGATCATGTTCTTGCTGATCGTTGTCTTTGCGGTCCTGACTTGGATCGTTCCCTCTGGTCAGTATCAGCGCAAGACGATTTCGACAGCAGCGGGCGAGCGTGAAGTCGCCGTTGCTGGAACCTATGAACAGGTCGATAAGAACTACACCGATTCCGAGACCGGTGAGACCATCAATCTGGGCCAGGATATCTTCGCGGTCCTGCAAGCGCCCACCAAGGGTATCCAAGAGGCTGCCGACGTCGTTGCGTTCGTCTTATTGATTGGCGGATCGTTCGCGATCATCGCCAAGACCAACGCTTTGAATGCCGGCATGAGCCGTGTGATTAAAAAGCTCAAGAACAAGGACATCCTCATCATTCCCATCACGATGACATTGCTGTCCATTTGCGGCACTACGTTTGGTATGTCTGAGGAAGCCCTGCCGTTCTATGCCATCTTCATTCCCATCATGATGGGTATCGGTTATGACTCGATGACGGCATTCATCATCTGCTTCCTTGGTCCTAACCTGGGATATTGTGCTTCGACCATCGACCCGTTTAATGTTTTGATCGCCCAAGGCATCATTGGCATCGAGGGTAATCCGCAACTGTGGCTGCGCGCCGTTTCTTGGGTCATCTTCACTGCCGTCGGTATCGCATGGGCCATGCGCTACGCCATGCGCGTCAAGAAAAACCCCGAGTCGTCCATTGTGTACGAGGACGATAAGCTCAAGCGTATTGAGTTTTCCGTGACCGATGCCTCCATCGAGGAAGAGTTCACTATCCGTCAGAAGCTCGTGCTTATCGATTTTGCTTGCGGTATGGGCATTATCGTCTGGGGTCTTGTTACCCAGGGCTGGTACATGAATGAGATTTCCGCCGTGTTCCTTGGCATGGGCTTGCTTGCCGGTATCCTGGGCGGCCTTGACCAGCAGACGATCGCAGAGGAGTTCGTTAAAGGTCTCGCCGACTTTGCGTACGCTGCCATCGTTATCGGTATCGCTCGCGGTATTCTGGTCATCGCCGAGGGCGGCATGATCATCGACACCATCCTCCAGGCGCTCGCTACCGCGCTTGCCGGTGCACCCGCCGCCGTCTACACCACGTTTATGTATATCGTCCTTGGCCTGCTCTCTTTGCTGGTTCCCTCGAGTTCTGGCCTGGCGGCGCTCACCATGCCCGTTATGGGCCCCCTGACCGAGCTCATGGGCCTCAATCCCGAGGCGGCCGTCACCGCGCTCCAGTTTGCCAACCAGACCATCAACACCATCAGCCCCGTGGCGGGCATGACGGTCGCCGGTCTTGCCGTGGCTAGGATTTCGTTTGGCCAATGGTGGAAGACCATTTGGAAGTTCTTCATTTTCATGGTCGTCTTTGGCGTGATTGTAACGGCAATCTCTGGCATGCTTCCGGTGTAGGTGGTTGTGATGTCTGATCGTTTGACGGTCCTGACGTCTAAGAGCGTCTTTACCGGTACGGGGGACCTGCCGTTTGAAGGTTTCGTAGCGGTCCGTGGCAATCGAATTGAGGCTGTTGGCACCAAGTGTGAGGTAGCTTCGTATTTGACCCAGGCGGACGAGGTAGTTGACCTGGGCGACCGCACCGTCATGCCTGGCCTGATCGACGTGCATACCTTCTATACAGGCTGGGCGCTGCGGACATTGGGGTCTGATCTGTCCGGCATCGCCGATGCCAAAGAGGCCGTGTCGCTCTTGCGCGCATGGAAAGAAGATCATCCGGATTGCGCGGCGGCTTTTGGCCACAACCTACCCGAAACGTTGGCATCGGATGCCGAGAACGCAAATACGGCAGCTGTGTTTGACGATTGTTTTGGCGATATCCCCGTCGTCTGCTTTACACCAGGAGCGGGGACCTGCGTTCTCAACGCTGCCGCCAGTGCGCGATACGGCTTTACACCCCAGGCGTGCTATGCCGAGAAGATCTGGCGCATGATGAGCGATTTCCTCGCGCTGCCCGAGGTGCGTGCCGGGTATTCGGACTACATGAGCATGCTTAACGAGCGCGGCGTTACCGCCATCAAGGAGATGGCGTTTGATGACTACTACGGCTTTGCCGACGAAATGGCTCGCCGTGAGGAATCTGGTGAGCTGACGGTTCGCGTCTCTATGATGTCGCAGCCGGTGGGTGCCGGTGCAAATCTGGCATATGCCCGCGAGGCGCGAGAGCGCTTCCGGGGACCGTTCGTTCGTTTTTCTGGCTTCAACCGTATGACCGATCGCGGCGTATGGGCGGGGCTTGCCGAGATGATTGATCCCTATGAGGACACGGCCGATGCGGGCGCTGCCGGCAAGACGGTCGTCGAGGAGCCAGAGTGGGATCTGATTGAGAACGAGCTGCGTGCAATTGATGCTGACGGCTTCCGATATTCCTTGCATTGCCAAGGCGATGGCGCCGTTCGTCGCACCGTGGCGCTCTATGCCTCGCTGCCTCGAGACGAGCATGGACGGATGCTTCGCCGCCATGCGATTACCGATCTCGAGAACTCTGACCCGACCGATCTTGTCGAGTTTGGCAAGTTAGG
>CAVFEY010000020.1:0-9983 GCA_963621725.1 Firmicutes bacterium AF25-13AC | reverse complement strand
GTGGAATTTGCGAGGTCTATCCGCAGATTCTGACGCTGGACCGGCGCGAGGATTGCCTGTCGATGATGCGTCGACAAATTGGCGAGACGCGACTTTTGCACAGCTGGAATCGCCGCGGCATGGAAGATTCCGGATGCACAGTGTGCTGCGGCACGGATCTGCCGCTGCTGATTCCGAGCCTGGGCGAGTCAATCTACAGCGCGTGCGGCGGATTCTTCGCCGACGGACTGCCCGTGAATGAGGTCAACACGCTGACGCTTGTCGAGCTCTTGCGCGCTTGGACTGCCGGGGGCGCGTGCGACCTGATGCGCGAAGACGAGCTGGGTACGCTCGAGGTTGGCAAGCTTGCCGATATCTGCGTGCTCGATCGGGATGTGTTCGACCTCGATTATCGCGACGCACGCGATCTTGCGGTTGACATGACGATGTCGGACGGACAAATCGTGTTCGATCGAAATAAGGAGGCATAAGATGTCTGAATCCAAACCGACGCTGCACCGCGAACAGATTGCGGGCATGAATATCCACTACATCATGTGGTCGCTCGATTACTTCCTTGATGTGCAGCAGCGTTTGGGCTTTGAGTCCATTGAGCTGTGGTGTGCGGAGCCGCATGTGACGCTCGACCACACGGGCTACTTTGAAGCTGAGGTCCTGGCGAAAAAGGCTGCAGACCATGGGCTTAGGTATCGTACTCTGTGTCCCGAGAATGTTGTCTATCCTTGGCAGTACTGCGCACGCAAACCGCTGCATGAACAGCGCAGCTTGGCGTACTTTAAGCACGGCATTGAGCTTGCCGAGGTACTTGGGTGCGACCGCATGTCCATCAACTCGGGCTGGGGCGACTGGGACGAGGACCGCGAGGAAGCCTGGAAGCGCAGCCGCGAGCACTTGTCCATTCTGGCGGAGTATGCCGGCGAGCACGGTCTGGTGCTTACGATGGAAAGCCTGCGTCCCGAGGAGAGCAACCTTGTGACGACGGTTTCCGATGCGAAGCGCATGATTGACGAGGTCGCGAGCCCGTACTTACAGCCCATGGTTGATACAACCGCGATGGGCGTTGCAGGCGAGACGCTCGAGGACTGGTTTGCCGCCTTTGGTGATGGGGCAATTCACGAGATGCACTTTATCGACGGTGACCCGTATGGCCATCTGGTGTGGGGCGATGGCAAGCACGATATGGACGCCTTCGTCGCCGCACTCAACGCCCATGGTTTCGACGGCATGCTGGGCCAGGAAATCACGGACGGTCGTTACTACGATGACCCGGCGGCGGCAGATGCCAAGAACATGGCCGCATTCGAGAAATATCTGATTGACTAAAACAACCATCGGCCACGCAACCAACGTCATTGATTGCGGCCAAACAAGAAAGGAACTGGATATGAACGCACACGATCTGATCAAAGAGGCAATTGCCGAGAAGGGCAAGTTCGACAGCGTCTACTGGATTGCTTGCGGTGGCTCCATGATCGATTTGATCCCGGCTCATGAGCTTCTGCAGCGCGAGGCAACCACCTTCACTTCGTATATCTATACGGCTCGCGAGTTCGATATCATGCGTCCGCGTCGTCTGGGCGAGAAGTCCCTGGTCATCGCTTGTAGCCACAGTGGCAACACCCCCGAGGTCGTCGAGGGCTGCGAGATTGCCCTTGCTGCCGGCGCTACGGTGATCGCCCAGACCGACAACGCTGGATCCAAGATTGACTCCGGCAAGTGGACCACGTGGGTCTACCCGTGGGGCGAGGGCGTGCCGCAGGCCGAGGTCCCCGCTGGCATTTCGCTGTCGCTTGCGGCCGAGCTGCTCGATCAGCAGGAGGGCTACGCCGATCTTGCCGATATGTATGCCGGTATCGCCGAGATGGATAAGATTCTTCCCCCGGCACGCGAGAAGGTAAATGCCGAGCTGGGCGATCGTTTTGCCAAGCTTTGCCAGGAGCACGAGTTCTTCTACATTCTGGGCAGCGGTCCCAACTTTAGCCAGACCTACGGTTTCGCTATCTGCTCTCTTATGGAGATGCAGTGGCAGCACTGCAGCTACATCCACTCTGCCGAGTACTTCCATGGCCCCTTCGAGGCTACTCAGGATGGCGTTTTTTACTTCCTGCAGATGGGCTCCAGCGAGTGCCGTGCCATGGACGAGCGCGCCCTGGCGTTCCTTAAGACGCATACCGATACGCTGATGGTGCTCGATGCCAAGGAGTACGGTATGGAAGCCGTGCCGGCGAGCGTCCGTGCCTATCTGGACCCGGTGCTGTTCTACGCCATGAACTGCGAGCTGCGTGCTGCACGCGGCAAGGTGTTTGATCACGATCCCGATTTCCGTCGCTATATGGGTGTTGTCGAGTACTAGAAGGGACAAAGGCCATGGCATTTAACGTTAACGCGCTCGGATTTGGCGACAACGTCGTCGATCGCTACGAGCATATCCACACCATGTATCCCGGCGGCAATGCGGTGAACTTCGCCGTTTATGCCAAGAAATGCGGTGCCGCACGCTCTGCATACATGGGCATTTTTGGTAATGACGCCGCTGCCGAGCATGTCATTGCAAGCCTCGAGGATGAGGGTATCGAGCTTGACAAGTGCGAGCAGATGATTGGCGAGAACGGAGCGGCTCGCGTGACCGTCGTTGACGGTGACCGTGTCTTCCTTGGCTCCAACGAGGGCGGTATCCGTGGCGATGCGCGCTATGTCCTCGATCGCTTTGATCTTGCGTACATGAAGCAGTTCGATGTGGTTCATTCGGGCAACTATTGCTTTACCGAGCGCGAGCTGCCCAAGTTGAAGGCTGCGGGCGTCACGGTCTCTTTTGACTTTTCGGACGACTCCACCGACGAGTACTACGAGCAGATTGCGCCCTACGTCGATTTCGCTTTCTTTAGTGCGGCGGATGCTGCGAGTGAGGACGAGATTCGCGAGCGTCTGGCATGGGTGAAGGGCCTGGGTCCGCGTTTTGTGTCGGCTACGGCGGGCGCCGAGGGCTGCATTGCTTACGACGGCGAGCGTTATTACCGCCAGCCGGCTAAACCGGTAACGGACATGAAGGACACCATGGGGGCGGGCGACTCGTTCCTCACCTCGTTTTTGATGTGCTATCTCGATTCCGCCAAGCGTGGTGAGGATGGCGCCGAGGCCATCGAGCGCGCGCTCGACTTTGCTGCCGGGTTTGCCTCGACCGTGTGCGGCATGGAAGGTTCTTGGGGCCACGGAGCACCAATCGTCGAATAGCCGAGCTGTCCCGGGGAGCTGTATTGGTGCCTTCCCGTGACTCGGTGGTCAAAAAAGCCAAATATGAGTACTGTGACTAATTTAGTCGCAGCAAAATCGACCCCTTCAGACGTGATTTGAGCGTTTGGAGGGGTTTAAGATTGCGAAAATGCAGGATGAGTGACTGTAAAAGTGTTAGTTAATGGACAATCGTAGATTATTCTGGTGGTCGGAAAGCTCAGAGTAATGTATCCATTTCGCTAGCAGTACTCATATTTGACGTTTTTTGACCACAGGGGTTAGCGAAGGCTAAAAACAGAGTGTGCATTCGCTAAAACCGCCGACTCAATATGCTTTGCGTCGCATTTTTTGAGCGAGGCGACGTGTTCTGAGGCGCTTTCGAGCGATCTGATGAGTGACTGTGCGCTTATTTCTGCGTTTGCCTCCGCTGGTGCATCGGTCTCGAGCAGTAAACGATCGAGTGGAATTTGTCGTACGTATTCGCGTCCTCGTTTAGATGCGAGCATGCGTTCGTTGACGGAAAAATAACAGCCCGCATTACGCGCGCGGACGAGTTCGTCCGAAGTACCGCTAAACCAGTGGAAGATGATAACGGGGGAGTCGAGGTTTGGGATGAGTAGTCCATGCGATTCGAGGACGTCCAGTACGGCTCCTGCCGAACGAACGGCGTGAATTGATATCACGCGCCCGGTAAGAGGATGCTGCACGAGCGCATCGCAGAGCCGGTTAAGTGCCTGTATTTGTAGCGGCTCACTTCCAGCAAAGCGCGCGGAAAAGTCGAGTCCGACTTCGCCGATGTAGCGTTCTTGGGCAGCAACTTCGCAAAGCAGATTGACTTCGACAAAACCGCAGTGGCCATCGGCGAGCCACCAGGGGTGAAGCCCAACGCCGGCGATGATGCCTGGTTGGCGACAGGCGCGCTCGTTTGCGGCCGAAAAGTCGCGCGGATTGACGCCGCAGTCAAATAGACCCAAGCCCAGCGCCGTCGCCTCATCGGCAACGGCGTCCGGGTGAGCCATTAAATCAAGATGGCAGTGTGCATCAAATAACCGGGGCTCCATCTCGGTGCGCTCCGCTAGTCCAGACGTTGGCCATCGGAGCGTACGCGCTCAGTGCCGCGGCCGCTGATCTGGCGGATAACCTCGCCGGCAATCATCTGGCCCATGATGGGCGGCATAAAGCTGGCGGTTCCCAGCTCGGTGCGCTCGTGGATGTTGGAAGGGTCGCGGGGCTGTGTCTTAACCGATTCCTCGCAGCTAAACAGTACATGCAGGCTCTTGATTCCGCGCTTCTTGCATTCTTTGCGCATGATGCGGCTCATGGGGTCACGTACCGTATCGAAAATGTCGGCAAAGCGGAGGCACTCGGGATGGAGCTTGTTGGCCCCGCCCATGGAGCTAACCAAACGAATGTCGTGGTCCTGAGCATATTTGGCAATGGTGAGCTTGGCCGAGATGGTGTCGATGGCGTCGACGACGTAGTCGAGCTTGCCGTCCGTCTGCTCCAAAACGCTCGCGAAGAAATCATCGATGTTGTCGCTCAGCAGGTATTCGGTGCGCTTGATGACGGTAGCGGTAGGGTTGATGTCGTGAATCATAGCCTCCATGACGTCGACTTTGCGCTTGCCGACGGTGCTGTGAAAGGCGATGGCCTGGCGATTGATATTGCTGGGCGCGATGATGTCCTTATCCAGAATGACGAAATGACCGATGCCGCCGCGGGCGAGTGCCTCGCAGCAGTTGGAGCCCACGCCTCCGCAGCCGAGCACTAGCACCGTAGCATCGGCGAGCTTATCGAGTGCCTCGCGGCCCATGATAATCTCGAGCTTGGTATCGCGTGTCTCGATGGGAGTTGCGGCTGTGGTTTCGGTCATAAATATCCTCCGATGGGGAAGCAGGTCGTGTTTTAGCTATCGCCATTATAGGTAATCGCCCATAGGTTGCGATGGCGTTTGCTTTGATGTGGTTTGAAGCATTGCGATTAGATAGTTAGACAAACATCTAAATATTGAGTATAGTGTGCACGTCATGAGAGATGATGAGAGGAGGTCTTATGCCGGGAGAGGGTTTTAAGGCGCTGGCCGATCCTACACGGCGTCACATTTTGGAACTGCTGCGCGAGGGCAATTGCACGGCCGGGGAGCTTGCCGAGCATTTTGACATCAGCAAGCCGTCGTTGAGCCATCACTTGGCGACGCTCAAAAACGCCGGGTTGGTGACCGACGAACGTTATGGCCAAAACATCGTTTACAGCTTAAACACCACCGTCATGCAGGACTTGATCGGTTGGTTTATGGGCTTTACAAACACGAAAGGTGATAAGGATGAATAACGAAAACAAGGGCATTCACGCCACGGGGGTATCGTCGCGCGTGTGGGCCATGCTTGTTGTGGTCTGCGCTATTAATGTTGTAGCGCACCTCATGGTGATGCCGAGCCTGCCTGCACAGATTCCCACGCACTGGGGCGCGAACGGCGCCGTCGACGGTTGGGGTCCTAGTTGGATGGCCTCCGCGCTCGGCGTGCTGCCTCTGGCGCTTCTCGCAATGTTCCGCATGGTGCCGCGCATCGACCCCAAGGGCGAGGCATATCGAACCTCGGGCAAGTTCTACCAGGGCTTCGTAATCGCCTTCACCTTGTTCATGTGCGCCATAAGCTGGCTGGGAGAGCTTACGGTCTGGGGCGTGGTGCCGGCGGTCGGTTCGGTTAACGTGCTGATTTCCGGTGTTGTCGGTTTGCTGTTCATCGGCGTAGGCAACTACTTGCCGCGTGTGAAGCAGAACTATACGCTCGGTATCAAGACACCCTGGGCGCTTGCCGATCCCGAGAACTGGCGCCGTACGCAGCGTTTTGGCGGCGCCTGCTTTATGGTGCTGGGTATTGGCCTGATTGTGATGGGCGTGGCAGGCAGCGTGCTTTCGAGTGAAGTCGTCGCTGCGGTGATTGCGGCTCTGGCGTTTGGCTCGGTTGGAGCCGTTTACGTCTACTCGTATCTGTTGTGGCGCAAATCGCAGCGAGCCGCTCGTTAAGGTTGCGGAAAACTAGCGTACGCAGTTCATAGTATGTTCCGGGGGACTTTTCCCAGGTAGTATTAGGGGGTGTGGGCAACCATGCCCCTTTTTATTAGAACGCGCGAACTGCCTCTCCGCTTTTTCCAAAACGGAGAGGGGGAGAAGATTTCCGCAGCTAGATAAGGAGAAATGACTGTGGCGGAGTTCATTTATCAGATGTATCAGGCTCGCAAGGCCCATGGCGACAAGGTAATCCTTGACGACGTGACCCTGAGCTTCTACCCCGGTGCCAAGATCGGCGTCGTGGGTCCCAACGGCATGGGTAAGTCGACCCTGCTCAAGATTATGGCCGGCATCGAGGAGGTCTCCAACGGCGATGCCAGGCTCACCCCCGGCTACACTGTGGGCATCCTGCAGCAGGAGCCGCCGCTCGACGACGACAAGACCGTCATCGAGAACGTGCGCATGGCGTTTGGCGATATGATCGCCAAAGTCGATCGCTTCAATAAGATCGGCGAGGAGATGTGCGACCCGGATTGCGACATGGACGCCCTCATGGCCGAGATGGGCAAGCTCCAGGACGAGATCGACGCCGCCGACGGCTGGGATATCGATTCCAAGCTCGGCCAGGCCATGGACGCCCTGCAGCTGCCCGATTCCGACATGCCGGTCAACGTACTTTCCGGCGGCGAGCGCCGTCGCGTGGCCCTGTGCAAGCTGCTGCTCGAGGCTCCCGACCTGCTGCTGCTCGACGAGCCCACGAACCACCTGGACGCCGAATCGATCCTGTGGCTCGAGCACTTCCTCCACAACTACCAGGGCGCGGTGCTTGCCGTCACGCACGATCGCTACTTCCTGGATAACGTTGCCGAGTGGATCTGCGAGGTCGACCGCGGTCACCTTTATCCCTACAAGGGCAACTACTCCACGTATCTGGAGACCAAGGCCGCCCGTATCGAGGCGCAGGGCAACCGCGACGCCAAGCTCGCCAAGCGCATGGAGGCCGAGCTCGAGTGGGTACGCAGCTCGCCCAAGGCTCGCCAGGCCAAGAACAAGGCCCGTCTGGCTCGTTACGAGGAGATGGAGGCCGAGGCCCGCGCAAGCCAGAAGCTCGACTGGACCGACATCCGCATCCCCGTGGGCCCGCGTCTGGGCAACAAGGTGCTCGAGGCTCATCACCTGCACAAGGAGTTCGATGGCCGTGTGCTCATCGACGACCTATCGTTCACCCTGCCGCGCAACGGTATCGTGGGTGTCATCGGCCCCAACGGTGTGGGCAAGACCACGCTGTTCAAGACCATCGTGGGCCTGGAGCCGCTGACTTCGGGCGAGCTCGAGGTGGGCGAGACCGTCAAGATCTCCTATGTCGATCAGAACCGTTCTGGCATCGACCCCGATAAGAACCTGTGGGAGGTCGTCTCGGATGGCTTGGACCATATGATGGTCGGCGAGACCGAGGTTCCGAGCCGCGCTTATGTGGCGAGCTTTGGCTTTAAGGGCCAGGACCAGCAGAAGCGCGCTTGCGTACTCTCCGGTGGCGAGCGTAACCGTCTGAACTTGGCGCTTACGCTCAAGCAGGGCGGCAACCTGTTACTCCTCGACGAGCCCACGAACGACCTCGACGTCGAGACGCTGTCCTCGCTCGAGGCGGCGCTGCTCGAGTTCCCGGGCTGCTCGGTGGTCATTAGCCACGACCGTATGTTCCTGGACCGTGTTGCCACGCACATTCTGGCGTGGGAGGGCACCGACGAGAATCCGGGCAACTGGTATTGGTTCGAGGGCAACTTCGAGGCCTATCAGGCCAACCGTATCGAGCGCCTGGGCGAGGACGCAGCCCAGCCGCATCGTATTCACCGTAAGCTGACGCGCGATTAGCAACAAGAAGAAAGGCTGCCAGCAAGGGCGGCCTTTCTTGTAGCAATTGCATTGCAGCTATGTCAGGGCTGCTGGTTTGATTCATAATCAAAGTCATCTCTTTGGGATTAAAGCTCGTTTTTGCTATGAGTGATTTTCTAATTCCGTTTAAAACGTAAAGACGCATTGGGTTGCAAGGACATAAGCAAATCGAATTGAAATATAACCAGTGCTGTAACGTTACAAAAAAGATTATAGAATAGGAGTATCTTATAAGTCGCTTTTCAAGAAAGAAGAACATATGCTTTCGCGTCGTCGTTTTCTGCAACTTGTCGCGTCTTCAATTGTCGCCTTAGCCGCACGTCCGAAAGAGGTTTTTGCTTCGACGGGCAATATTGATGGTGAGCAGATACAATTTACTTCTGAAATTGCGCAAGAGCTTGCCGATAAATATATAAAGGGACTCCTCGGCTATTCGTATACGCCTTCTGACCCTATTCCTTTTGTAGATGTTGATGGGTCCCCGCTTGGTTACATTGTTCCGGTTGTGACATCCAATAGAGCCGCGGGCTATTTGGTTTTAGATGCTTCAGATGATGAAATACTTACGGGATATCGTTTTGGAGACGGCTTAGTCAGCCCTATGGATCGGGGAGGAGATCTTGGTGTCGAGTCTTATTCTTTCAATAACCCAGTCGTAATGATCAATCCATTCGAATTCGGCGTGCAATCTTTGGACGGTTCAATAACAACAAATTGCGGAAGAACAATCCCGGCTGTTTCCATAGAAGGACGGCCTGTCGTTTTATCGAATAAACCTTCAAGCTGGAACGATGTTGTAATTTACGCAACTCAAATGCAGGATTACACAGTATCTGGATTTCGTTCCATTTCTCAGTTTATGTCATATGATGAAAGCGAGATTAAGAGGCTTACCGCCCACTATGCTTGTATTGTGACAGCTTTTTCGAACGTTGCGGAACTGTATGGCATTGCCAATTTATATAGCGACCCTTCGCAATATATGCAGATATGGAATTACACCAATACCCATGCTCTTTCCGATGAAGAACAGACTGTTCCCGGTGTTGTTTTGGGCGGAACGCCGATTGCAACCTGTGCAACGGGGTTTACAAATTACTGCGCAAGCAGAGGGAGTAATCTTATCGCCCGCACTGTCTCCTCCCCGGCTATCGCGAACATTCAAAATGAGATTAACTCTAATAGACCGAGTGTTTTACATGCGAGTTTGTACAACGGATCAGCCCATTCTGTAACAGCGGAGGCTTGCGCCACACTTACTGGTAAGAAAACTGGAGAGACAAGGCAGATGATTGGCATAGCGGACGGCTGGAATTCATCCTTATCCTTCCTGAAGTATGATCAGAGTTATTATGCGTGGACTTATGGAACGACTTTTTCGAAGTAGGACGATTCGTTTAGTCCTGTCTTTGGTGTTGATGGCTTTATTGGTGAGCTGTTCAACAAAAGAGGAGATGCCGCGCGGAGATTCCGGAGAAATGTCTGTGACAAACTCAGATTCATTGGAAATAGCTGGTGGGCATGCCGATGTGATGTTGCAAGGTAAAGGCATGCTTAGGTCGATTGATGCTGAAGACGCTGTCTGCTCAATAGAGGAATTGAAGACAGGTGAAACTGCATCGTACCGTGTTTCAGATAATGCTGCGAATATGATTGAGTCGATACCGATTGGAGCACAAGTTTCTTTTAGGTATTTTGCTCCGCAACTTGAGGAGGAGCTTGCTTCTCTGGTGTCTATATGTGCTGATGACAGCCAAAAGGTCTGATTTCAAACGGCCCTGGACGGTCAATTGAACTGCACCCCAAAACTTGGACGTCTTAAATAAGAACTACGCCGCAAGGGGCT
>CAVFEY010000019.1:0-40702 GCA_963621725.1 Firmicutes bacterium AF25-13AC | reverse complement strand
CCCGCGGGGGGAGTTTTCGAATCCGCCCGGGGGCACCAGAGGAATATCGAGCCCGGTACCGCTACGGTGCCGGGCTCTTCTGGTTCAATGCCATGTCAAAAACGAAGCGCCCGCTTGCTGGGGGAGCAAGCGGGCACCTGTGAGCGAATATGTTTGCGGCGAGAGCCGTGATGAGCGGTGGGGTGACGACTAGTTGGTCGTACCGGAATCGTCACCCGTGCCCGAGCCAGAGCCAGAGCCCGAGCCAGAAAGTGCGACTGTTAGCGTGATCGTGCTGTCGGTGGACTGCTTGCCGGTGGGGGAGACGCCCGTAACGGTGGCATTCTCGTTGCCGCTCACGGGGTTGCCGTTCTGATCGCAGAATGCGATGTTGTAGAAACCGGCGTTGTTGAGCGCGGTGACGGCGGCGGAGATGCTCTTGCCGTACAGGTTGCCCGGGACGCTGGCCTTGCCGGACTTCTTGGCGATGACGACGGTGATCGTGGCACCGGGCTTCTGCTTGCCGCTGGGGTTCCAGCTAATTACGGTGCCCTCGGTAACCGAGTCGTTTTCCTGGTAGCTTACGTCGACGCCAAAGCCGGCCATGTCGAGAGCGTTGCGCGCCTGGGCCTCGGTCATGTCGGTCAGATCGGGCACCGAGGTGGTGTCCGGGCCGCTGGAGACCTTGTACGAGATGGTCGTGCCCTTCTCGACCTCCTTGCCGGCAGCAGTGCTCTGCTCAAAGACCTGGCCCTCTTCGGCCTCATTGGCTTCCTCCGAAGCGCTGCCCTTCAGGCCCACGCTTGCCAGTGCGGCCTCGGCCTGGTCCTTGGTCAGGCCGAGGAGCTGCGGAACCTCAACCTTCTCGGAGGGCTTAGGGCCCTTGGAGATTACCAGGTTCACCCTTGTGCCCTTGGCCTTCTTGGTGTTGCCGTTGGGGGTCTGCTCGGCGACCTTTCCCTCGTCGACATCGTCGTTGTAGCTCTGGTCGACGGTGCCAACCTCAAGGCCGGCTTCCTTGATCAGTTCAATAGCGGTTTCCTGGTCCTTGCCCAGCACGTCGGGCACTGTGACCTGTTCGCCACTGAACATGCCCGTGGCAAAGGCCACCACCACGCCAATCACGGCGACGGCGGCAATCACGGCGGCGATGATCTTGTTCTTGTTGGACTTAGGCTTCTCGACCTCGTAGGAGCCCGTGGAGCCCGAGACAGCGCTACGGGCGGTGTTCTGACCGCTCACGCCCGAGACGGGACGAACCATAGCGCGCGTTGAGTCGGAAAGCTCGCGGGTCTTGGTGGCACCCAGGTCGCCGGCGGCACCGATGATGCGCGTGGGCTCCGAGACGTTGACGGCACGGCCGGACAGGTAGCTGTTGAGCACCTGGCGCAGCTCGTCGGCCGTCTGGAAGCGGTTCGCCGGGTCCTTCTCCATGCACTTGAGGATAATGCGCTCAAGGTCGGCATCGACGCCGGAGTTGATCTGGCTCGGCGGGATGGGGAGCTCGTTGACCTGCTTGAGCGCGACCGAGATGGCGTCGTCGCCGTCAAAGGGTACGCGGCCGGTGGCGCACTCGTACATGACGACACCCAGCGAGTAGATATCCGAGGTGGGGCCGAGGTCCTGGCCGCGGGTCTGCTCGGGGCTTACATAGTGGGCGGTGCCCAGCACGTTGTTGTCCTGCGTGAGATGACTGTTCTTGGCGCGAGCGATGCCAAAATCCATTACCTTGATGTTGCCGTCGGGCAGCACCATGATATTTTGCGGCTTAATGTCGCGGTGGATGATCTCGTGCTTGTGTGCGACCGAAAGCGCGGAGCTAATCTGCGAGCCGATCTGCGCGACCTTCTTGGGATCGAGGGCGCCGTGGCTCTTGATGCCGCTCTTAAGGTCGGTACCGCGCAGGTACTCCATGACGATGTAATAGGTGTCGCCGTCCTTGCCCCAGTCGTAGACGCCCACGATATAGGGGGAGGACAGGCCAGCCGCTGCCTGGGCCTCCTGCTTAAAGCGGGCGGCGAAGGTGGCGTCGCCGGCATACTGCGGCAGCATGATCTTGACGGCAACCGTGCGGTCGAGGACCTGATCCTGCGCACGGAAGACGGTCGCCATACCGCCCGTTCCCACCTTATCCTTAAGGAGGTATCTTCCCCCGAGGACCCTCTGTTCCATTCCTGCTCCTAACATAACTATTCGCTCAACGATGTGTGTAGTACCAAATGTGTGGCCGCTGGGGCCGTGTGGCGCGTTGCCGCTAGCTCATCGGCCGTGGCGTGCCCCAAGTATCCGCCTTGATCACGGGCATCACGCTCCCTGTGCGGCGAGCGCCGCGGTCAGGACGATGCCGGCAATCTTGGCCGCCTCGACGTCGTGTTTGTCGTAATCCTCCAGGGCCACCGAGATGGCAACCGTGGGTGAATCGTAAGGTGCAAAGCCAACAAACATAGAGTTGACGTTGGTGCCGCCGGTCTCGGCCGAACCGGTCTTGCCGGCAACCTTGACGCCCGGAATCTGGGCATCGGTGCCGGTGCCGGACTGGACGACGGCGAGCATGGCCTGCTTGACCTGGTCGGCCGTGGCAGAGCTGACAGCCTGGCCCAGCGAGCGGGACTGCGTGGTCTTAACCACGGTCCCGTCCGGGGCGAGTATCTGTGACACAAAGAACGGGTCCATGACCACGCCGCTGTTGGCGATGGCGGCAGCGATCACGCAATTCTGCATGACGGTGGTCTGCGGGCCAGGTGTGTGGTCCATGCCGACGGGCTGGCCGGCGCCTGCCCAAGCGGTCTCCCACTCGGTCATAAGCGAAGGGTCGGCCATGATGGAAGCCGCGGTGGTCAGATCCTGACCGAGCTTTTGCCCATAGCCAAAGGCGTTGGCAAACTGGACGAGCGAGTTGGCGCCGACCTCGTTGGCCACCTGGCCAAAGACGACGTTAGACGACACGGCGAAGGCCTGCTGCAGGCTGATGGTTCCGTAGCTCTCGTTGGCATCGTTGGTGACCGGCGCGTTGCCGATGTCCATGGAGCCGGGCGCCTGGTACGTGCTGGTAAGGCTGGCGGTGCCGGTTTCGAGCGCCGCGGAGAGCGTGACGACCTTAAAGGTCGAGCCCGGGGTGTAGAGCGCGTCCATGGCGCGGTCGTACATGGAGCCGTCCTCACCACCGCCCGACTGCATCAGGGCATCGATGTTGGTGTTGTCATAGGTGGGCGAGCTCGCGCACGCAAGGACCGCACCGGTACGCGGATCCATGACCACCACAGCGCCCTTAAAGCCCTTGAGCGCCTGCTCGGCAGCCGTCTGGATGCGCGAGTCGATGGTGAGCTTGGCGGTATTGCCCGGCTGGGTCCGCCCCGCGAGCGACGCGATGGCGTTGTTCCAGCTGGAGTAATCCTTGGAGCCGGTGAGCGTATCGTTCATGACGCTCTCGATGCCGGCGGTGCCGTATTGCTGGCTCACGTAGCCCACCACGTGCGCGGCCATGTTGCCGTTGGGGTAGGAACGGGCGTAGGTGCCGTCCTCCTGTTGCAGCGACTCGGCTAGCGTCACGCCGTCAGACGTGATGATGGAGCCACGCTGGATGTACTTGGAGCGGGCGATGGTGTGGTTGTTGGTCGGCATGTCCTGATAGTCCTTCGCCTTGATGACCTGGACATAGGTGAGGTTGCCGATAAGGATGGCGAACAGCGCCGTAAAGGCAAACACGGCACGAGTCAGACGGTTGGCAAGCGCCACGCGGCCGAGCACGCCGGACTCAGGCGTGTCGAGCAGGCGACGACGCATGCGAGAGCCCGCGGAGTGGTTGCCGTGGCTGTAGGAAGGTGCGTTGGCAAAACGCGTACCGGTCGGGGCAGCGGCGGATGCGACCTGGTCATCGGTGATGGCGGCCATGGTGCCGGTGCCGGTGAGCTCGGCTTCGCGTCCGGTTGCCTCGTCGCCGGCGCGCAGCAGCAGCGCGACGATGATAAAGCTCGCCAGCAGCGAGGAGCCGCCCTGGCTCATAAAAGGCAGGGTGACGCCGGTCAGCGGGATCAGGCGGGTTACGCCGCCAACGATTAAGAATGCCTGGAAGCTGATGGCCGCCGTAAGGCCGGTCGCGCTAAAGGCGGCAAGGTCGGACTTGGCGCGGGCTGCCGTGGTGAGGCCACGCACGGCAAAAAGCATAAACAGGATGAGCACGGCGCCGCCGCCCAAAAGGCCCATTTCCTCGCCGATGGCCGAGAAGATAAAGTCGGACTCGACGACGGGGATGTTGTTTGCCATGCCGTTGCCGATGCCGACGCCAACCAGGCCGCCGTCAGCCAGCGAGTAAAGTGACTGTACGATCTGGTAGCCCTGACCCTGGGCGTCCTTAAACGGATCGACCCAGACCTGAAAGCGCACCTGCACGTGCGACAGGAACTTGTAGGCACCCACGGCTCCAACGGCCAGCAGCGCAAGGCCGATGATGACGTACGAAAAGCGTCCCGTGGCAACATAGAGCATCAGCAAAAAGATGGTGTAGAACAGGACGGCCGAGCCCAGGTCGCGTTCGAAGACGACGATGAGCAGGCACACGCCCCACACGGCAAACAGCGGCAGCAGCAGTCGCAGGCGAGGGATCTTAAAGCCCAAGATCTTGCGGTTGGAGATGGAGAGCAGCTCGCGGTTCTCGGCCAGGTAGCCGGCCAGGAACAGGACGATAAAGACCTTGGCGAACTCGCCGGGCTGGATGGTAAAGCCCGCGATGCGAATCCACAGCTTGGAGCCCGAGATCGTGGTGCCGATAAAGATAGGCAGCATCAGCAGAATGATGCCGATGCTGCCAAAGGTGTACTTGTAGCGCATGACCACGTCGAGGTTCTTAACCAACGCGAGCGTTCCCACCATCAGGGCCACCGAGACAAACAGGATGATGAGCTGTGAGATGGCGAGAGCGGGGGCGAGACGCGTCACGAACGTGATGCCGATGCCCGAAAGTATAAATACGATGGGCAGGATGGCGGGGTCGGCACCGGGCGCCAAGATGCGCACGGCAATGTGGGCCGCGGCAAAGGCAGCAAAGAGGCCGATCGGCACGGCGAGCGTCTCAAAGGAGATGGCAGCGCCCGCGGTGAGGACGTACATCGCATACAGCAGGATGACGGGGAACGCCGAGGCGATGAGCAAGAGCAGCTCGGTGTTGCGGCGACTCATAAGCGGCACTCCCTTTCTAATTCTTATCGGAGGCTTCGGCCTCGGCGGACTGTTCGGCGGTTTTCTCGGAATCTGATTCGGAGGTCGATCCCTGATTGGTGTTGTCGCGAATCGTTTGCGCGTCGATCACCTGGCGGGTCTGCTCCTCGTCGATCTGGTGGCGGTACTTGGATATCGTGTCCTGCGCATCGTCGACACTTGTTTGTGGAATGCCCGCCTTGAGGCGGTTTTGCGTGTCTTCGGGCAGGTCGGACAGCTTGATGCTGGTTTCGCTTTCGAGCCAGTGGAGCTTGAGTCCGAGTGGCTTGCCGGGCAGGCCGCGCCAGACGGCGACATTGCCCTGGTAGGTACCCAGGTAGTACGAGCCGGTGACACCCGTGTAGGCCCAGATGCCAGCTGCCAGCACAAAGACGAGGGCCAGGATGGCGGCGATGGTAACGTTGCGGCGACGCACGCGTTGCGCCTCGCGCATGACGCCATCGTCAACCAGGTCAACGACTACTACGGTCACGTTGTCGTGGCCGCCGGCGGCAAGCGCCGCGTCCACTAGGTTGTCGACGCAAATTTGCGCGGTTGAGGATTGCGTGGCGATGTTCTCGATATCGCTATCGGGAATCATGCTCGAAAGGCCGTCAGAGCACAGGATCAGGCGGTCGCCTTCCTCGATATGCAGAGTGAAGTGGTCGGCATACATGGCGGGGTCCGAGCCCAGCGCACGGGTGATGACCGAACGGTTGGGGTGGACGCGAGCCTCGTCTGCCGTGATCTCGCCGGCGTCCACGAGCTCCTCCACGTAGGAGTGGTCGCGGGTCACGCGGATGAGCGTGCCCTCGTGGAGCAGATAGGCGCGAGAGTCGCCCACGTGGGCGATGGCGAGCGTGTCGTTTTCGATGTAGGCGCAGGTGGCTGTGCAGCCCATGCCGGGCTTGCCCAGGCCGTTCAGGGCCGCCTCGATTACGGCGGCGTTGGCGGCCTCGACGGCTGCCGCCAGGCGTGCGGCGTCGGCAGACTGAGGAGCTGTCTTGGCGATGGTCTCGACAGCGATAGAAGAGGCTACCTCGCCGGCAGCGTGACCACCCATGCCGTCGCATACGCAAAAGAGCGGCGACTGCACCAGGTAGGAATCCTCATTGTGCGGGCGCACGCAGCCAACGTCGGAGCGGGCGCCCCACATGAGTTGCGTGGTGGTGCCGGCATCATAGGTCGAGTCGGTCTCGATGCGCTCCTCGGTCAGGGGCTCAAAGCTCATGGTCGAGCCGGGGTCTTTGAGCTTGGCCTCAACGGCGGCAACATCGATCTCGGCGGTGTCACCGGGAGAGACGGTGTCGGTCTCGGCGTTTGATTCGGAATCGCCGGTGTCCGGGGAGTCGGGCTCCTCGGAAACGCGGGCGGTCGACTCGTCGTCTTGCGGGCTGACGTCTATAGGCTCGGGCGTCGCAAAGTGCGACGGCGCGGGCGTGTTTTGCGACTGGGCGGCGGGCTCGGCCACGGCATCGGACTCGCTTGCGGGCGCAGGCTGCGGGGTCTTGGGTGCAGGGCCGTCCTCGGGGGATGGCCCTGCCTCGGGCGCCGGCGTAGACGCGGGCGCAACCTCGGATGCCGGGGCTATGGGAAACGCCGGCGCGGCGGGCTCGGGTGCCGCAAACACCGCAGCGCTCTCGTTGATTGCCGCGGCGACGGGCTCTGCAAAGTGAGCCGGCGCTGGGGTTGTTTCGGGCGCTGTGGGCTGTTCCGCAGCATGTGCGCCGATGGGCGCCGCTACGGCATCCTCTTCGTCCTCGTTATCGGCGAGATCCGAAATATCATGCGTTACATGCGAAAGAGGCAGGGAGAACACGGTGTCCTCGGGCTCCACGGGTGCGGAGCACGCCGGAGCGGCGTGGGCCGGCGCAGCTGTGGCGGCGGCCGGTGCCTCGGTCATAGTTGCGGACTTGTTCTCCTCGTCGATCATCGACAGTTCACCTTCATGACCACGTCGCCAATCTGGACTTCGTCGCCCTCACGCAGCGTCGCGGGCTCCACGAGCTGGCGGCCGTTGACGAGCGTGCCGTTAAGCGAGTTGAGGTCCTCGATGATGAGCGCCGGGCCCTGCAGCGAAAAGCGCGCATGCGAGGCCGAGACGAACGGTTCGTTGATGCAGATGTCCGAAGATGGCGAGCGACCGACGATGACGGGGCCGAGCATGTCTACGTGGATGCCGCGGATACCGCGCGGACCCTTGTCCACATCAATCGTCCAGATAGCCGAGTCGCGGCGCTGCCCGCGCACAAGTCCCACGCCGGTCTTCATGACGGCGAACAGGAAGATATAGAGCAGGGCGACCAAGACGATGCGGCCTGCAAAAAGGACGATATCGATGTTCATAAGCGACTATCCCCTAAATTCAAAGGTACTCAGGCCAAACGTCAGCAGATCGCCGTTGCGCAGTGGGCAGCGCGTAATGCGGCGGTTGTTGACGAGCGTGCCGTTGGTGGAATTGAGGTCCTCGATCGACCAATCCGAGCCCGTAAAGGTGAGCTGGGCGTGGCGGCGCGACACGTTGGGGTCGCGCAGGGCAATGTCGGAAACTGAGCGCTCGCGACCGATGGTCACCTGTGCGGAGGTGATGCTATGGCTCTCGCCGCTCACGACGTCGACGAGCTGGGCGAGCGGGCGCTGCGGGGCGCGAGTGCTCGCCATGTTGGAGGCGATGCCGGCTGCGGCGCCTAGGCCCACGGCGGCACCGGTCGCGGCGGCTCCGCCCATGCCGGCAAGCGCGTCGCGCGAGACGGTCTGCGGCACCGGGATGGGTGCTGCGGCGGGGTCGGGGACGCTAGGCGCGAAGGGGTCTGCCACGGCAAGCGGGTCGGGAGCGGCGGCGCGAGGCGTCGGCTGTTGCTGGGGCATGGCGGCGGGGCGCTGCTGCTGTGGGGCAGCAAACTGCTGCTGGCCGGCGCGCGGGGCGCTGGCGGCACGGCTTGCCGCGGAGTTGTTCTGGCCCAGGCCGTTTTGATAGGCGCGCTCTTCTTCGTACAGGCGGCCGAGCGTGGGGGCATCGACGTTCTCGGCAAAGACCGAGAACTTGCCGGCGCGCAGCTGCGGATCGATCATAAAGCGCACGAGGGGCTCGCCGACAAAGACATAGCGGCGCTTTTCGGCCTGCGCCTTCACAAACTCGCGGACCTCGCGCGAAAGCTCGGGGTAGAACGGGGCGAGCATGGGATCGTCGTCGGCGGCGATAAGGATGGTATAGAGTGCCGGCGCCGTGTTGACGCCGTTAATCACCAGAGTCTGATCCTCCATGTCGCGAGCGGCCTGCTTAGCAAGCTTCTTAAAGGAGAACGGGGCACGGGTGGCACCGAAGATGCCGGCCACGTGGTCCTCGAAGATGTTCAGGAAGTTCACGAAAGATCACTCTCCGTATAGGTTCTTTGGTATCCGAGCAAATATAGGCATATCCCAACGATTATAGAGGATAGGGTTCCCGCAACCGCCGCCTTGGCGACGACCGCGGCTGCAAGGCTGGCAATTTCCATATGGTGTGCAAGACAGGACGCCGCTGCGCAGCCGATGCCGGTGACAGCGATGGCGGCGATTGCGGCAAGGTTTGAGCCCTGATCGGCACGCTTGGCATGGGCATTGAGCAGCGCAGATGACGCCGCGGCAGTTGCCGCGACCAGCACAAAGGCAGCCCAAAGGAGCGGGTCTCCCAGCGCTGCGGCAACGTTACCGAGCCCCAGCACGCCTCCGGCTGAAAGCGCGACCGTGGCCAGACGGGCAAAAAGCGCGCCCATGCCCGTTGCCGCGGCGGCGCTTGCCGGGCCGAGCCAAAATGACGCGACGCCGGCGGCGACCCCAGCTGCCAGGAAGGTATTGCCGGTCAGACAGCCAAGCGCGAGTGCACAGGTGAGCGCGGCGCTCGCGGCAGCCTCGGTACGACCCCAGGCGATCCACCAACCGGACATGGCGGCGGCAAAGATCACCGCGACGGGCAGCATCGACAGGATGCCCTGTGCCTGCATGGTGGCGTTGGCCATGAGCACCAAAAAGCCCACAGCCGAGATGGCCGAGCCGATCTGGGGGGCCAGGCCAGCCGCCGCTCCGATCGCGATAGCCGCAATGACCAGGCCGGGAAGCGCCGCGACCCCGGCCGTTTGCATCAGCAAAAAGCTAAAGGTGCCGCACGTTAGCGCCGAGATAGTGCGCATGGTGTAGTCGCGCGCATGGCTCCAGCGCGTGCCCGCCCAGCCGAGTGCGGGGTCGACCTCGATGGCGTCGTCCTCGTAGTGCGACGGCTCGATATCGTCGAGCTCCTGCTCGTCATCCGAAAGCTCGCCAACCATTTGCTCCAGGCTGCGACGGCCTTCGCGCACGCTGCCCAGACCGGCAAGGAGCTGGTCGCAAAATGCCTCGATGCTGTTGGGGCGGTCCTGCGGCATGGGGGAGAGCGCGCTCATGAGCGCGGCCTCGGCTCCCGGGGGGAAGTGTGGTATCAGCTCGCTGGGATAGGTGGCGCCGCCGATGATGCGGTCGAGCGAGTCGGCGGGCGTAGCCGCCATAAAGGGGGCGCTGCCGCACAGGCTCTCGTAGATCACACAGGCGAGGGCAAAGACATCGGCGCGCTCATCGACCGTGCCGGTCTCGATATCGAGCTGCTCGGGCGGCATGTAGCCGATGGTGCCGCCGCGCGAGCCGCCAAAGCCACCGGCGGACGACAGCCGCGCCATGCCAAAGTCGGTGAGCTTTACATTGCCCGAGTGGTCGATGAGCACGTTGGCGGGCTTAATGTCCAGGTGGAGTACGCCATTACTATGGGCGAAGGTGAGCGCCTGGCCCAGGGCATCGGCAATGGCCGCGGCCTCGTCAAAGGTAAGTGAGTGGCCGTCCACGCGATGCAAAAATTCGGCCAGCGACATGCCATCGACATATTCCATAACCAGGTAGGCATAGGCTGTGTCGTGCGTAAAGTCGATGACCTGCACGATATTGGGATGTTGAAGCATGGCGGCGGTGTGCGCCTCGCGCAGGACATCCATGATGTCGCTGGCGGGCATGCCGGCACCGTTGATAAGGGGGATACGCTTAATGGCGACGCGGCGGCGCAGGTGCGTGTCGCGGCAGATCTCGATGGAGCCAAAACCGCCGGTCGCAAGTGTCTCGAGCGGCTGGTACCGCTTGAGCAGCTCGCGAGAGCTGGTGCCCTCCAAAGGAACGTCCGGCGAGAACCGGGCGGTATGTTGCGAGAAAAGCGGCATGGCCAACCCTCGTGCGTTTAAAGTTCGTTTGCGAGCGGCGGGCGCGGAGCCGAGCCGTTCGCGGTGGCATAGATGCTGCTAGTGTAGCACGCGCAGGTGGGCGACATTCAATTTAAGCTCCGTCTGGGGTCTGGACCTTGCGTCCGGCCTAGCGCTTCTTCTTGTTCTTCTTCTGCTTGCGCTGCTTGCCCTTGGTCTCCTGGGGCTTGTCGCCCTGCTTGGCCTCGGCGGCGGCCTTCTCGGCCTTCATTTTCTTCTTCTTGGTCTCGATGCGGAGTTTTTTGTTGATGCGGGCCTTGAGGAAGGGACCGAACTGCTCGGCATCGCCACGGACGAAGGTGTCCTTGGGAATCGTCACGCCCTGGTCGGCGAACATGGCCACAAAGATGCGCTCGCCGTCGAGCACGTGGTCGAGCTTTTCAAACGGGAAGAACTGCGACTTGCCGCTCTTGCCCCAAACCATCAGGCCGTCCTCGTTGACGGCGACGCGGCGATAGCGGCCGCCCATGGACTCGTCGGCCTCGACGGCGTCGATAAAGTCGCGGGCGAGGGTGTGGTGCAGGTTTTTGCTCCACCAGGCCAAAAAAGCGCCGAATACGATCAGGACGACGCCAAACTTGATCCAGTTGCCGCCGGCCACCAGCATGCCGATGCCGATGAGCGCGGCAATTGCCGCGGCGACATACAGCGAGCCGCGACGCCTGGGCGAGGCGACCAGACGGGCGAAGTCGGTGACCAGGTCGTTTTCGTACTGGTACTCGTTGAGGTACAGGATGCCGTCGTCGGCTGCGGCCTGCTTCTCGAGCGCGACCTCGACCTGGTCGGCTGCTTCGGAGGGAACGAGGTTGCTCTCTGCGTCTGCCATGCTCTTTGGACTCCTATCGCGGCGGGCTCGCCGTACGGGTTATTATGAATGCAGTATGCCGTGCGACCGCTTGGCCGTCGCGGCAACAAGACTCAGTATACCCGGGGGAGCACCCATGGAATCGTTGTACCGAAAGTATCGCCCGCTCACCTTCGACTCTGTGGTGGGCCAGCAGCATATCGTCTCGACGCTCGAGCACGCCATCACCGAGGGGCGCCTGTCCCACGCCTACCTGTTCTGCGGACCGCGCGGCACGGGCAAGACCACCATGGCGCGCATTCTGGCCAAGGCGCTACTGTGCCGCAATGCCGAGGCGGCGCGCGCCGAGGGTGCAAGCGGCTGCATGCCCGACGGTACTTGCGAGGAGTGCGAGCTCATCGCCGAGGGCAACCACCCGGATGTCTACGAGCTCGATGCTGCAAGCCGTACCGGCGTGGACAACGTGCGCGAGGAGATCATCAACTCCGTCAACTTTGCCCCGGTGCGCGGCAAGTACAAGATCTATATCATCGACGAGGTCCACATGCTTACGACGGCGGCGTTCAACGCGCTGCTCAAGACGCTCGAGGAGCCGCCGGCGCACGTGATCTTTGTGCTGTGCACTACCGACCCGCAAAAGATTCTGGAGACCATCCTCTCGCGCTGCCAGCGCTTCGATTTCCACCGCATCGGCAACGAGGATATCGAGCATCGCCTGGCATACGTGTGCGAGCAGGAGGGCTTCGATTACGACGACGAGGCGCTGGCTATCGTGGCGCGCCATGCAAAGGGCGGCATGCGCGACGCGTTGTCCACGCTGGAGCAGCTGAGCGTCTTTGGCAACGGTTCTGTGCATGCGGACGACGCCCGCTCGCTTTTAGGCGAGGTTTCGGACCAGATTCTGGGCGAGTTTTCCCGTGCCATTGCCGATCGCGATGTTGCCGAGCTGTATGGGCTTATTCGCGCGCAGGTCGAGGAAGGTAACGATCTGCTGGAACTGACGCGCGACCTGGTGGCGCACGTGCGCGACGTGTATGTTGCCTGCGTTGCCGGTGCCCGTGCCGAGTTGTTTGAGGGCGGCTCCGAGCAGGCCGAGGCGCTTGCTGCCGAGGCCGCTGCCTTTGGCGAGCATCCTGCCGACCGCCTGGCTCGTGTGCTGACAGTGCTCGACGATGCCGCACTGGAGATGAGGGGCGCGAGCGACGTGCGCCTGGTGCTCGAGATTGCCTGCACGCGTCTGGCGCGTCCCGAGGCTGATTTAACGATTGAGGCATTGGCCGAGCGCGTGGCACGCCTGGAGGCCATGGTCGCCAACGCCGCCGTGCCGGCGAGCGTGGCTGCTGCTCAGGCCGCCGCGCCTGCAGCATCCGTACCCGCTGCTGTCCAACAGCCGACGCTCATTTCGGGCGCCCGCGCTGCCGCCCCGGCGGCATCCGCTGCCCCCGCTGCTACGTCCGCGCGCCAGGGCGGTATGCCTTGGGACCGTGGTGCTGCTGTTCCGGCTGCCCAGCCTGCGCCCCGTTCTGCGTCCGTGTCAGCTTCCAAGCCTGCAGCGCCTGCACCTCAGCCTGCGCCGGCTCCGACGCCTCAGCCCGTTGCGGCCCCCGCGCCTGCCACCGCTCCGGCACCTAAGTCTCAGTCCAACAATGCCGCCCAGGTTGCTGCCGCCGGTGCTGCCGAGACGCCCGCGGTCGAGGATGCCGGAGAGCTGCAGCGCAAATGGGCCGAGGTTGTCGAGCGTGTCAAGGCACGTCAGGCTTCCTACGCAGGGCTTTTGCTCAACGCCCGCGCCACGGCCGACGACGGCTCCAAGCTCACGGTCTCGTTCCCCGCGGGTTCGACTTTTGCCATTAAGATGCTCGGTCGCGCCGATACGCAGTCGGTGGTCCTGCCGACGGTCTGCGCGGTCTTCGGTCGTCGTACCGTCGACTATGTCCTGGATGGGGGTGGCACGCCGGCTCCTCAACATGAGGAGCATTCTCCATCTGCACGGGCTGCGGCATCTGCGGACCCGCAACCCGTGTCCTCGGCGGCCCCTGTATCCTCGAGCGCCAGCGCGCCGCAGCAGCAAACGGCACCGGTAGTGGCATCGACCCCGTCGGCGCCTAAGCCCGCGGCGCCCAAACCGGCTGCTCCGACACCCGCGCCCAAGCCCGTCTCGCCCGCGCCCAAGTCGTCTGACCTGGGCAAAGCCCCCTGGCTACGCTCCGACAACCCCGCCGGTGCTCCTGCCACGGGTAAGCTCCCGACCGAGCCCGCACCCCGTGCGCCCGAGCGCTCGGCTGCCCCCAAGGCTCAGCCTGTCGCGCAGCCCGCGCCGTGGGAATCCGAGCAGGTGCCCTACGACGACGCTATGGTCGGCGGCTTTGCCGGCGATGCGAGCGGGGACGATCTGCCTCCGTTCGACGTGCCGGGTGCGGCGTCCGCGCCCAAGTCCGCTGCAACTGCCCCCAAAGAGGAGGACGCTCCTGCAGCTCCTTGGGAGTCCAATCCCGGTGCGGGCAGCCCCTTCGGCCATCAGGGTGCAGCCCCGAGCATCCCGCAGACCGAGGACGAGGCCAAAGACCTCATCCGCAGCGTCTTCGGTCAGGCCACCATCTTCAAACCGGTGGAGTAGCTGTACGGGCGGGTATACTGCTCAAGAAGAGATCTCTTTGCCCGGGCGCATCTGTATTTCGGACATGTGCAACGTGGTGCCGCGTATATCGCATTCGAGCAGACAGGTGCGTGACGGTCGGCCTAGGATGCTGAGGTCGATACGATACGTCGCATGGCTGTCCGTGTATTCGACTTGCTCGGCGTTGACGGTTGCTCCGATTGTCAATAAAGAGCCTAGTTCGGCATCGACAATCTTGGAGTCCTTTATCTTGACCTTGAACTCTTGGTAGAGGGACGGGCTGTTGTAGTAAATGGTTCGACTTCCGTCGGTGCACTCATCGGTCGCTTCCCATTTGACGACGGGCTGGTCCGAGCTGGCTATCAGTAGTTCTGCTCCAAAGGCTATAGCATGGGTGATGACAACTAGTAATGCCCAGCCGACAAAGAGATAGAGAACCACATATGCAACGGGGTGTTTTGAGCGGATGTTTTGGAGCGCGTCGGGGGCATTCATGGGGGCACCTCCAAATTGCTGTCTGTGAAAATCAAATTATACCTTGCCATCATGAGCGCCGCCTCGAGCAGCGGTTCGGCATTTTGTTATCTAGCTGGATGCAGAAAATGTCGGATTCCGGCTCTACAAGATTTAGCTTTCAATATTATGCAGATGCGAATTATTCAACTTCGCATAATCTTTGGGTGCGGCTTGCACTCCAGGACATGTATATCGACTGAGGTAGCGTGTCCGCCCCGCTCGCTGGCCTCGCGCCGTGGTACGATTTTTGAGTTTGAAAGTCCCGCCGTGCTCCGGCTGCCCTTGCAGCTCGGCGTGCGGCCGCACGTAAAGGAGCCATCATGGCCGGTATGAACATGCAGCAGATGATGAAGCAGGCTCGCAAGATGCAGGAGCAGCTTGCCGCCGCGCAGGAGAACCTCAAGTCCCAGACCGTCGACGCCTCTGCCGGCGGCGGCATGGTCAAGGTGACCGTTAACGGCGAGATGGAGCTCGTCAATCTTACTATTGACCCCGATGCCCTCGATCCCGAGGACGTCGATATGCTGCAGGACATGATCATGGCTGCCGTCAACGAGGCCGTCCGCGGCGTCAACGAGCTCGCCAACAAGCAGATGGGCGCCATCACCGGCGGCCTCAACATCCCGGGCATGCCGTTCTAAGACACGCATATATATGAGTGCGAATCACAGTCTGCAAAAACTGCTCGATGAACTGGGTCGTCTGCCGGGCATTGGTCCCAAGTCGGCCCAGCGTATCGCCTATTACCTGCTCGAGGCCGATGCCGAGGAGGCCCGCCGCCTGGCCGAGGCCATCCTGGAGGTCAAGCAGGAGGTCCACTTTTGCAGCCGCTGCTTTAACTACGCCACGGCCGACGAGTGCTCCATCTGCCAGGACCCGATGCGCGATACCACTCGCATTTGCGTGGTGGGCGAGCCGCGCGACGTCCAGGCAATCGAGCGCACGGGCAGCTACCATGGCCTGTACCATGTGCTGGGCGGCGTGATCAGCCCCATGGACAAGATTGGTCCCGAGCAGTTGCACATCCGTGAGCTGCTGGCGCGTCTGGGTCACGAGGATATCCATGAGGTCATCATCGCCACCAACCCCAACATCGAGGGCGAGACCACGGCGAGCTATCTGGCCCGTACCATCAAGCCGTTGGGCGTCGAGGTGTCGCGTCTGGCAAGCGGCCTTCCCGTGGGCGGCGACTTGGAGTATGCCGACGAGCTTACGCTTGGCCGCGCCATCGAGGCCCGCCGCGCGATTTAGGTGGCGAGCCTGCTCCTGCCGTATGTTTTCCTCGCGACGCACAGGGTAGTCATAATTTCCCCGTGCGACTGTGAGTTTGTTGTGCAACAAAGATGCTTCGTATCCGCTTATCGCATGGATGCTTCCGCTCGCATCCTTAATTTGTCCATTCGTTGCGCAACCTTTTTGGTTCGCTGATACACTCAAATATGGATTCGAATGAATGCGCCGCTCCCGAGCGGCGTGTTTTTGTTTGGAGGAGAACGCATGCGGCCCGGTGGCACTCAGACAAAGCGCGGCGCCGCGGTGCGCATACGACGCCGACTGGGCTTGGCGCCGCGGGCGTACGCACTGCTGTCGTGCTCGCTGGTGCTGGTCATAGTTGGCGTTTCTGCCTATGGCATGACCGTGCCGTCCATGATGCAGGCGCATGCCGCACGCGAACCGCGCGTGGGGCATGAGGTCAAAAGCGATCTGGGCACCACGACTGGATATGCTTGGGCAAGTGTGGTCGGGCATATTGTGTTTGGTACCGACGATGCGGACGGCGCCGAGGCCCCGGACAACGAAGTCACGCTTGCCAATGGCAAAACCATCGTGCTCACCAACACCAAGATCATCGATCGGTTGTCCAACAATAGCGTGGCGGCAACGGTGAATAAGGTCGAGCAGCAGAAGGAGCAGGACGCCCGGCCGTCCGGAAAGCCCGGTAGCTCGGATACTTCTGGCTCTGGCTCGGATTCATCGAGTTCGGGCGGTGGCTCTGGGTCGGGTTCCTCTGCCGGAGGGCCTGGAAACGGCGGCTCGACGGGCGGCAACACTGACAACGATGCAAACTCCGGCGGCCTTTCCGCTGCTGAGGAAGAGAGCATTCACAGTTGGCTTGTGACCAAGTACAACATGCTCGACGGCTATGTTTCTCGTGCCAATGACGTGGTCTCGACCTATAACTCTACGGGAGATCCCAGGCCGTGCGACAGCCTGGTCGGGGAGATGTTTGTCATTCGAGCCGAGTTCGGTCGTCAGACATTCTCGCCCCGGTCAAAGTGGTATCAGCAGTATGCCAATCTGTGGGGCTGTTACACCAACCTATGTCAATGGGTCGGCCATTACGGCGATGATGACGTCGCGCTCGGTAACTTCAACAATAACGTGGCGGCGCTTGCCCTATGATGACCGATCTTGCATCTACCGCACCACAATCGCTCGGTCGCGATCCCATGGTCGGCCTGCGCCTGGCGCGTGTCGACGGGTTTGAGCCGGCCATTGCGCTCGGTCAGGACGAACTGCCTGCCTATCTGCGTCGTTTTACGATGCTGTTTGCCGACGATGCCACCATGCGCCGTGGCGGTATCGGCCGCGTGACGCGTGCCGTCAACGCCCAAGGCGAGGCAGTGGCACTCAAGCAGCTCATCTTGCCGACGCGCGATGAGTTTGATGACGATGCCGCTCACGAGGCGCTGGTCGCCAAGTTCAAGGCGGCGTTTCGCGAGGAATACGAATGCCATCGCGCCCTTTCGGGCCTTAAGGGCTTTCCCCGCCTCTATGGCTGGGGCGAGGTCGACGGTGTGCCCGCAATTGTCATGGAATGGGTCGAGGGCGAGACGCTTGCCCGCTTGCGTTCGCGACTTGCCGTGGACGATGCCGGACGCCTGTCGCCGCTTGTGGCGGCGCGTCTGGGTCGCGACCTGTTCGATCTGCTCTGCCGTATGAGCCTGGTGGGCGAGGGCTTTGTCCATCGCGATATCTCGCCCGCTAATATTATGGTGCGCACGGCGCGTCTACCGCTTGACCGGCAGCTTGCCGAGGGCACCTTTGACCTGTGCCTGATCGACTTTGGCTCGTCGCTGGCGCTTGAGCCTGCGTCGGCCGTGGCCGGTACCGGCGGCAAGGCGTCGTTTACGGAGCGTTATGCCACGCTGCGTCGCGCGACGGTTGCCTATGCCCCGCCCGAGATGCTCACCGACGATATTCCCGACCTGCGCGCTTTGCGTATGTCACCGGCGATTGACGTCTATGCCGCGGCAAGTACGGTTTACGAGCTCATTGCCGGCGTCGCGCCATACGAAGCCACGCCGAGCACTTCGGGCACCTCGGGTTCGCGCAAAAAGACGCGCGACATCGCGAGCCCCTACCGTCTCAAGATGGACACACGGCCCGACTATCCCATTGGTGCCCATGCGCCCGGTTGCGATTTGACTCAGCTGCTTCGTCGTGAGCCCGATGTGGCGCTCGCCGCGGCCGAGCAGGCCCAGCAGCTAGGGCTTGAGCCGGATTCCGAAGAGCTACGCGATGCGCTGGCGTTTGTCGATGCCCAGCTGTTCGACGTGGTGATGGCCTGTCTGTCCAGCCATCAAAAAGATCGTCCCGAGCCGGCGGCGGTCGAGGCGGCGCTCTCGGCGTTTTGTGACCACTATGCGCAAAATGTCGGTCGTTCGCTCCGCGGCGAGCCGCTCACGCCGTGCCCCATGGATGCGTCTGGCCGCGCGGTTCGTCGCGCGGCGATGATCGGTGCGGCGGTCGTCTGTGGCGTGGTTTGGGCTGTGGTCGTGGTTTCGGCCGCGCTGCTGGCGTCGGGCGCTCGCGTGACGGCGACTTTGGGATCGCTCGTGTGGTCTGGGTCGCTACCGGGTATTATTGCCGCACTGGCGTTGGCGCTGCCAGGCATAGCCGGCGTTGCCGCGGGGGCACTTGCGCGCGATCGGCGCTCGGGCTTCCTGCAGGGCGTGCTTGCGCTTTCTGCCTGCGAGGTTCCGGTGCTGGTTGTGGCTGCATGTAGCGTATTTTCCCAACGCGCCGTGATGGGCGGCCTTGTTGCCGCTCTGGTTGCGACCTATACGCTTACGTGGTTTTTGCTTGCGATGGGCTTTGCCTTTGAACTTCCCGTTTCGGCACCGCGACGCACAAAAGCCCAGATGGCGACTCCGCTTGCCGGTGGAGCCGCAGCTGCCCGTACTTTTGGCGGACCTGTCGAAGTATCGTCCGATTCTATTTCTACGACCAAGGAGGCCTAGGTCATGGCATCTCAAGTTGAGCTCACCCCATGCGGGGCCATGTTTGACATCTTTAAGCGCGCGGCGCATCTGAGCCATATCGAGCTGTGCGGCTTGGTGCTTTCGTCCCGTCCGCTCGCCGACGGTCGCAGCCCGCAGAGCCGAGCCGCCGATCGCTCTTGGGTTTCCCGCTTTATCGTTCGCGCGCCGGTCGGCACGCTTCAGCAGCGCTACTTTGCCGAATACGGTACCTCGGCTGCGCGTATTATGTCGCAACTGGCCCTGCGCCAGCGAAATCCCATGGACTCCACGGCAGTGATCAATATGGTGTGCGGTCCTGCAGGTGAACCGATGGTACGCGCGCTCGAAGAGTGCCACCAGGACACGAATCTCTATCGCAACGCGCTCGATCGCCTGTCCCAGGCGGCAGAACTCATGCCTGCCGAGCGCGCCGAGGCCGTGCTGGTGCTGTTTGTCGCCGTCGGCTGTTCGGCGGATGTGCGGTCCTCGGTGAACTATGCCATCGACTACGCGCACGCGACCTGTGGCGGAGGCACCTCCACGCCGCGCTCGCTTGGCATGTCGATGACCGCGGGCGAACGCGAACCCGCCCCGGCGCACCCCTTGGGCTTGCTGCGCGTGCAAAACAGTTTTGTCGTGAGCGCCCCGCGCTGGATTCAGCCGAGTGAGCAGGGTGTTGAGATTGGCGCGCTGGCCACTGGTGAGGGCGATATTACCGACGTCGGCGACGATGTCTCGGCCCGCCATGCCCATATCTGGTGCGATGCTCAAAATATCTGGCACGTCGAGGACTTGTCGTCCACCAACGGAACCGTGGTGGTAAACGGGGCCATGCGCGTTTGCATTCAGGTCGAGCCCGGCCGTTCCGCCCAGCTCAATCCCGGCGACGAGCTCAAGCTCGGCGAATCCACTACCTACGCCATTCTCTTCGGTGCCCTCTAGCCAGTCCTGCCAAATGATCCCTCCGTCCCCAAGGGATCATTTTGCTCCCGGCGGTCACCCGAGGTAAACCTTTACCGCCCGCCTATATTTGTCGAAATTACACTTAACGGCGGGGTACAATAAACCCGCATGCGGATTTCCGTTGCGGGCGCTTCCCATCGCCGGGGCGTGCCCGGGAGCATCCGGCATGCGGCCTTTGCGGCGCTCGGTCATGTGCAAGACGGGCGGTCGGGTCTGTGGGGCGCATCAGCTGTCCCTCGCCTCGGCATGTCTTCTCTCCACGCCACGTACCTGCTGCTGAGCCTGCCTGCCAGATGATTGGAAGCAACAGCGTAAATCCCATCACGCCAACATCCCGGCGATCGCCGGGGCCTGTATACCTATATGAGAGGAGAGGGGTATATGGCGCGTAAGTTTAAGTCTATGGACGGCAACGAGGCGGCCGCATATGTTTCGTATGCGTACACCGAGGTAGCGGGAATTTATCCCATTACGCCGTCCAGCCCGATGGCCGACCATGTCGACCAGTGGGCGGCCCAGGGTCGCAAGAACATCTTCGGCACCCCGGTCAAGGTCGTCGAGATGGAGTCCGAGGCAGGTGCAGCCGGTACCGTTCACGGTTCGCTGGGCGCCGGTGCTCTGACCACCACCTACACGGCTTCCCAGGGCCTGCTCCTGATGATCCCGAACATGTACAAGATCGCGGGCGAGCAGCTCCCGGGCGTCTTCCACGTCTCCGCGCGTTGCGTCGCTTCGCACGCCCTGAACATCTTTGGTGATCACTCCGACGTCATGGCCTGCCGCCAGACCGGTTTCGCCATGCTCGCCGAGGGCAACGTCCAGGAGGTCATGGACCTCTCGCCGGTGGCTCACCTTGCCGCCATCGAGGGCAAGACCCCGTTCCTTAACTTCTTCGACGGCTTCCGCACCAGCCACGAGATCCAGAAGGTCGCCATGTGGGACTACAAGGATCTGGCCGAGATGTGCGACATGGACGCCGTCCAGGCTTTCCGCGATCACGCGCTCAACCCTGAGCACCCGCATACCCGCGGTAGCCACGAGAACGGCGACATCTTCTTCCAGAACCGCGAGGCCTGCAACAAGGTCTACGACGAGCTTCCCGCCGTCGTCGAGGGCTACATGAAGAAGATCAACGAGAAGCTCGGCACCGATTACGGCCTGTTCAACTACTACGGCGCTCCCGATGCCGACCGCGTCGTCGTGTGCATGGGCTCCTTCTGCGACGTGCTCGAGGAAGTCATCGACTACCTCAACGCTCACGGCGAGAAGGTCGGCCTGGTCAAGGTTCGTCTGTTCCGTCCGTTCTCCATCAAGCACTTCGTCGACGTTCTCCCCGAGACCGTCCAGAAGATCGCCGTCATGGACCGTACCAAGGAGCCGGGTTCCATCGGCGAGCCGCTCTACCAGGACGTCGTCTCCGCTCTCTACGAGGCCGGCAAGACGGGCATCAAGGTCGTCGGCGGCCGTTATGGCCTGGGCAGCAAGGACACGCCTCCTGCGTCCGCGTTCGCTGTCTTCGAGGAGCTCAAGAAGGACGAGCCCAAGCGCGAGTTCACCATCGGCATTGTCGATGACGTGACCAACCTGAGCCTGCCCGAGGCCGAGGATGCGCCCAACACCGCAGCCCCCGGCACCATCGAGTGCAAGTTCTGGGGTCTGGGTGGCGACGGTACCGTCGGCGCCAACAAGAACTCGATCAAGATCATCGGCGACCACACCGACAAGTACGTTCAGGCCTACTTCCAGTACGACTCCAAGAAGACCGGCGGCGTCACCGTCTCGCACCTGCGCTTTGGTGATTCCCCGATCCGTTCGCCGTACTACGTGACCAAGGCCGACTTTGTCGCCTGCCACAACCCCAGCTACATCGTCAAGGGCTTCAAGATGGTCCGCGACGTCAAGCCGGGCGGCACCTTCCTGGTCAACTGCCAGTGGAGCGACGAGGAGTTCGCCGAGCACATGCCCGCCGTGGCTAAGCGCTACATCGCGAACAACAACGTCAACGTCTACCTGATCGACGCTATCGACCTGGCTGCCAAGGTCGGCATGGGCAAGCGCACCAACACGGTGCTCCAGTCCGCCTTCTTCGCGCTGGCCAAGGTCCTGCCCGCCGAGGACGCCCTGCAGTACATGAAGGACGCGGCTACCAAGTCCTACATGAAGAAGGGCCAGGCCATCGTCGACGCCAACCACAAGGCCATCGATGCCGGCGCTACCGCCTTCCGTAAGTTCGAGGTTCCGGCCGACTGGGCTACCGCCGAGGATGCCGCTCCCGTCGAGCTCTCCGAGGAGACCAAGTCCGCTATCGCCCAGCAGGTCAAGAACCTGCTCGAGCCCATCGATCGCATGGACGGCGACAGCCTGCCTGTTTCCGCCTTCGTCGATTGCGCTGACGGCCAGTTTGAGCTGGGCGCCTCCGCATACGAGAAGCGCGGCGTCGCCGTGGTCGTTCCCCACTGGGACGAGACCAAGTGCATCCAGTGCAACCAGTGCGCCTATGTGTGCCCGCATGCCACCATCCGTCCGTTCGCGATGACCGAGGACGAGGCTGCTGCCGCGCCCGGGGCTACCCGCACGCTCGACGCCATGGGCCCCAAGGCCAAGGGCATGAAGTTCACCATGGCTGTGTCCCCGCTCGACTGCATGGGTTGCACCAACTGCGTCAAGGTCTGCCCCAAGGGCGCCCTCGAGATGGTTCCCACCGAGCAGGAGATGGACCAGCAGCCCGTTTGGGACTACATGGTCGAGAACGTCTCCGAGAAGAAGGAGCTCATCGCGGCCAACGTCAAGGGTAGCCAGTTTAAGCAGCCCTACCTGGAGTTCTCCGGCTCCTGCGCCGGCTGCGCCGAGACCGCCTATGCACGTCTGGTGACCCAGATCGCCGGCGACCGCATGTTCATTTCCAACGCCACCGGCTGCTCCTCCATTTGGGGCAACCCCGCTGCCACCGCTCCTTACTGCAAGGACAAGGACGGTCACGGCCCGGCGTGGAACAACTCCCTGTTCGAGGACAATGCCGAGCACGGTCTGGGCATGGCCGTTGGCTATGAGGCCGTTCAGCACAAGCTGATCGCCGCTACCCAGGACATCATCGCTGCCGATGGTCCGTCCGATGAGCTCAAGGCTGCCGGCCAGGCTTGGATCGACTCCGTCAACGACGCCGAGGCCTCCAAGACCGCTGCCGCTGCCTACGTTGCCGAGCTCGAGAAGTGCGGCTGCGACGCTTCCAAGGCGATCCTCGCCGACAAGGCTTACCTCACCAAGAAGTCCTTCTGGATCTTCGGCGGCGACGGTTGGGCCTACGACATCGGCTTCGGTGGCCTGGATCACGTCCTGGCTTCCGGCCACAACGTCAACGTCTTCGTCTTCGACACCGAGGTTTACTCCAACACCGGTGGTCAGGCCTCCAAGGCCTCGAACCTGGGCCAGGTCGCTCAGTTCGCCGCTGCCGGTAAGGTGACCAAGAAGAAGTCCCTGGCCGAGATTGCCATGAGCTACGGCTACGTCTACGTGGCGCAGGTCGCCATGGGCGCCAACCCGGCTCAGACCCTCAAGGCCATCCACGAGGCCGAGGCCTACGACGGTCCGTCCCTCATCATCGGCTACAGCCCCTGTGAGATGCACTCCATCAAGAAGGGTGGCATGCAGAACTGCCAGGCCGAGATGAAGAAGGCTGTCGAGTGCGGTTACTGGAACCTCTTCCGCTTCAACCCCGAGGCTGCTGCCGGTAAGAAGTTCTCGCTCGATTCCAAGGAGCCCGCGGGCGGCTATCAGGAGTTCCTGATGAACGAGGCCCGTTACGCTTCGCTGACGCGTTCCTTCCCCGAGCGCGCCGAGGAGCTCTTCAAGGAGAACGAGCAGGCCGCTATGGACCGCTACGCTCACCTGCTGAAGCTCAAGACGGTGTACAACGAGGCCTAGGTCTCCCACCGCAGGATCTGAGGGCTGACCTTCGCGGACGCCCTCGGACATGAAAGAACCCCCGCTGCGCACTACGTGCGGCGGGGGTTCTTTCGTCCTGCGGAGTGTCCGCGAAGGTCAGCCCTCAGATCCTGCTACGACTACGTCCTCGGATGTGATGGCGGATGAAGGACGTGGTTGTGGGGGGCTTTTGTCCCCTTCGCTGTTTCGCGGCTTTGCCGCGAAACCTCGCGCCACTTTGGGGATGGATGGGGGACTTGGATGTTGCCGCCTTTTCGGAGCTCTTCTTTATTCCTTATGCTGGATGAAAAGCCCCTTGTTTTTGCAGGGGTGCATACTCGACTTATATGTGCATAGAATCTCGTATAGTGCGAGTAAGATATTGCGCTGTCCGTTTTGTGTTTAGCAGAGATGTAGTTTGCATAATCCGACATAATCCTCGCTTCATTTAAATAAAGTCGCACGTAAATTACGTAGATATGTCTGAGCTGGTGTTCTGTACGCTGAGCGGACAAAAACGACCGTTCACCGTTCCGCTATTTTCAAAATGAATAAAATGAGCGATAAAGAGAATATAAACCTTAATAAACTCACGTATCGCACGGACGCGGGTTATTAATGGGTTGTAGGCCTTTTACAGAAAGGATTCCAGCAATGTCTAAGCCTCTTGGCAAGCCTGATCGTATTGTCGTCGCCCTTGGCGGCAACGCCCTCGGCAACAACCCCGTTGAGCAGATCGAGGCCGTGAGCAATACCGCCCACGCTCTCCTCGGTCTCATCGAGCAGGGCAATGAGATCATCATCACCCACGGCAACGGCCCGCAGGTCGGCATGATCCAGAACGCCTTCGCCGCTGCCCACGATGCCATCGGTACCCCCGAGATGCCGCTGCCCGAGTGCGGCGCCATGTCCCAGGGCTACATTGGTTATCACCTGCAGCAGGGCATCGGCCGCGAGATGCACAAGCGCTATAAGCGTTGGCATGCCGCCACCGTCGTCACCCAGATTGAGTGCGACCCGGATGATCCCGCGTTCAAGAACCCGACCAAGCCGATCGGCCCCTTCTACACCGAGGAGCAGGCCAAGGAGTTCATGGCCGAGGATCCCTCCAAGGTCTTCGTCGAGGATTCCGGCCGCGGCTGGCGTCGCGTCGTCGCTTCCCCCGATCCCAAGAAGATCGTCGAGGCTGACTCCATCCTCAACCTGCTCGACAACGAGTTCATCGTCATCGCCTGCGGTGGCGGCGGCATCCCCGTCGTCCGCGACTACGAGAACAAGGGCTGCTACAAGGGCGTTCCCGCCGTCATCGACAAGGACCTGGGCGGCGAGCTGCTGGCCGAGGACTGCGATGCCGACGTTCTGTTCCTGCTGACCGCCGTTGAGCATGTCGCCATCAACTTTGGTAAGCCCAACCAGGAGGAGCTCGAGGACCTCACCGCCGACGAGGCCGAGCGCCTGGCCGACGAGGGCCAGTTCGGCAAGGGTTCCATGGAGCCCAAGGTCCGCGCTGCCATCAAGTTCGCCCGTTCCCGCAAGGGCCGCACCTGCATCATCGGCGCCCTGGACAAGGCCGCCGAGACCATGGCCGGCCTCTCCGGTACCCGCATCCACGAGTAGTCTCTACTCTGTTGCCTCTCTCGTGGGCGCCAGGCAAAGCGCCCACAAACTAGCCTCTCTTCATGAGCCCCGCAGTCCGCTCCGACTGCGGGGCTTTTGCTATTCACCTAGTCATTGGGGACGTTCTTAAATGACTAGTCAAACAAGAGCGTCCCCAATGACCACTCATTTAAGTCTGTCCCCAATGACTAGTAGTAGGCCCACATGGCTTCGACTTCGTTGAGGACCTCTACGACGCCCCAGCGGCGGGCGCTGCGGCTGGCCGAGTTGGGGTCGTAGACGCCAATTTGGTTGGCATCGTCGATGCCGTAGAGCACGATGTAGTGGCCTACGTTGGTAAACGTACCGGGGCGCACTGCGGCGATGACGGGCGCACCCGAGCGAAGCGCTTGGGTAATCGATTCGCGATCGTTATAGAGCTGTGTTCCGTTGAGCCCCAGCTGCCACGCACCGCCTGTCATAAACGACCACTCGGTGGCACCAGTGGGGGCGTAGTTGCCGGCTTCGGCCAGTGCACATATATCGACCGGCGTCTTATCGGTATGGCCGGTCTTAAAGATATAGACCATGGTGAGGCAGGTGGGACCGCAAGCGTTTTCGCGAATAGTGCCACCGGCATAGGGCAGCTCCGACCATGCGGGGTCAATTTGGTAGATGTGGGGCATGGTGCCGGCCTGCCATTGCGAGCGTGGGGTCGAGAACGCAAAGGAGTAACCGGGCGCGACGGGAGCTTTAAGCAGCTTGTCCTCGGCAGTGGGCTCAAGACCGGCTGATCCGTGGGAGATACAGGATCCCAAAAACACAAAGACGAGGCAGGCGGCGATGGAGCAAAGCGCAAGACGTAGGCGGCGGGCCGGAAGCGTGTGGCTTGTGGTGTGCGACGCGGGGTGAGGGGCGGAATTGCCGCGATCGCGTTGAGGTCGCGAAAAGGAGCGCTTAACGTAGTAGTCGGTCTTACGACGATCGTAGCGGCGTGGCTGCGATGTGTCGGTCTGGCGTTGGCGTGTGCTCGTACTCACGCGGTCTGACTGCTGCACGGTACGGCTTTGTTGCCGCGAAGAAGCCCCGGGCTGCTCTTGGGGGCGCTGCGAGTTGTCGTTGTCGGAGGTGTTTCTGGGCGTTGGCGTGGTGCGGCCGGCAAGGCGCACACTTTGCGGCCGTTGGTCGCCGTCATTGTATCCGTATGCCATTCGAATCACCTTGCCTCATGTGTAACTTGTCTATCCTACATAAAAAGATGCACGACACATGGGTATGTGCGCCAAAAGCCTGACAAATGGTATGAACGTTGCCGCGCCGCGCGCCAAGCGTCACGGCAACAGGTATTCAAAAGCAGACAAGATGAAAGCGTCCAAGACGAATGACGTCTCCCGCCGTTCGTCCCAAAAACGGTGCCGCTCGTTTTGCAGTTCTGCCTTCGGTCGAGCTGCGAGCGGCGCTGCTGCGCCAAGGCCGTATCTTAAAGCCATGGAATAAAAGCGCGCGGCAAAACGGACCGCGCAAGGGGTGACGCCAAGGGCGTCAAACAGGAAAGGAGGGGAACAATGGCGGACAAGAACGCAGAAGTTGCAGTCGAGGATAACGGCGGCATGAAGAAAACGCTCTCGCTCTGGAACTTCTTCACCATCGGCTTCGGCGCCATCATCGGTACCGGTTGGGTTCTGCAGGTCGGCGACTGGATGGTCGTGGGCGGCGGTCCCGTTCCCGCTATGATCGCATTCCTCTTGGGTGCAATCTTCCTCGTGCCCGTCGGAGCTGTTTTCGGTGAGCTCACGGCTGCTATCCCCATCTCGGGTGGCATCGTCGAGTATGTCGATCGTAGCTTTGGCCGTACGCTGAGCTACATCACCGGATGGCTTTTGGCCCTGGGCAACGGCATCCTGTGCCCGTGGGAGGCCATCGCCATCTCGACCCTCGTGTCCGAGATGTTCGGTAGCCTGCCCGGTCTTGAGTGGCTGCGCGCCGTCAAGCTCTACACCATCCTGGGCGCCGACGTTTACCTGTTTCCGACGCTGATCGCGCTCGGCTTTGCAGTCTACGTCATCTTCCTCAACTTCCGCGGCGCCAGCTCGGCTGCCAAACTCCAGGCCTTCCTGACCAAGGCCCTGCTCTGCGGCATGCTGCTCGCCATGGGCGTCTCGCTGTTCACCGGCTCGCCGGACAACGCCATGCCCGTGTTCTCCCAGGTCGCCGGCGCTGGCGGCGGCAAGGCCGCTACCGAGAGCACCAGCCTGTTCGCCGGCATCGTGTCGGTCCTGGTTCTGACTCCGTTCTTCTACGCCGGTTTCGACACCATTCCTCAGCAGGCTGAGGAAGCAGCCGAGGGCCTCAACTGGAACAAGTTCGGCAAGATCATCTCCCTGGCCCTGCTGGCCGCCGGCGGCTTCTACATGGTCTGTATCTACTCGTTCGGCACCATCCTCGACTGGCATGAGTTTGTTAAGAGCCCGGTTCCCGCGCTTGCCTGCCTCAAGGGCATCAACATGCTTCTGTACCTGGCCATGCTCGTCATCGCCACGCTTGGACCCATGGGCCCGATGAACTCCTTCTACGGCGCCACGAGCCGCATCATGCTCGCCATGGGCCGCAAGGGCCAGCTGCCCGAGCAGTTCGCCGAGGTCGACCCCAAGTCCGGCGCTCCCAAGCTCGCCTGCGTCGTTCTGGGCGTCATCACCGTCGTCGGTCCGTTCCTGGGCAAGAACATGCTCATCCCCCTGACCAACGTGTCGGCTCTCGCCTTCATCTTCTCCTGCGGCATGGTCGCCCTCGCTTGCCTGCGCATGCGCTTCACCGAGCCCGACCTGCCTCGTCCCTACGAGGTGCCCGGCGGCAAGTTTGGCATCGGCCTCGCTATCGCTGCCTGCGCCATCATCATCGGCCTGCTTGTGATTCCGTTCTCTCCCGCCTCCCTCAACATGGTGGAGTGGAGCATCGTGATCGGCTGGTTGGCTATTGGCCTGGCCCTCATGGCTTTCACCAATTCCCGTAAAAAGTAACGCCTAGTCGGGGCGGATCGGGTGCGCGGGCCCCTCTCTCCTGCGCACCGAACCCGGCACCACTTGGGTAGCTTTGCGAGGCCTTAACCCAACACGGTCTCGCCCACTATATGGATCCATAAGGAGGAACCATGTCCACTAAGTATGCAATCGTTGGCGGCAAGCTCATCGACGGTACCGGTGCCGAGCCGGTCGAGAACTCCCTCGTTCTCGTCGACGACAACGGCAAGATCGAGTACGCCGGCGCCATGCAGGACCTTCCCGAGGGCGTTGAGGTCATCGACGCCGCCGGCAAGACCGTCCTTCCCGGCCTGATCGACACCCACCTGCACTTCTCGGGTAACCTGACCGACGATGACACCGACTGGGTCATGCAGCCGCTCCTCGAGAAGCAGGCCGTCGCCGTCAAGCAGGCCTACGACTGCCTCACCCACGGCCTCACCACCGTCTGCGAGATCGGCCGCTTTGGTATCCAGATCCGTGACTGCATCGACAAGGGCGTCTTCAAGGGCCCGCGCGTTCTGGCCACCGGCCTTGGCTTCTGCCGCGTTGCCGGCCACGGCGACTCCCACCACTGCAGCCAGGAGCTCAACAAGGAATCGCACCCCTGGGGCGATCAGGTCGACGGTCCTTGGGATCTGCGCAAGGCCGTCCGTCGCCGCCTGCGCGAGAACCCCGATGCCATCAAGATCTGGGCTACCGGTGGCGGCATCTGGCGCTGGGACTCCGGCCGCGACCAGCACTACTGCTCCGAGGAGATTCAGGCCGTGGTCGAAGAGGCAAAGATGGTTGGCATCCCCGTGTGGAGCCACTGCTACAACAACCACGCCGCTGCCTACGATTCCGTTCGCTTTGGCTGCGAGCAGTTGATTCACGGCTTCGATATCGATGAGCGCACCATGGACCTCATGGCCGAGCAGGGCACCTTCTTCACTCCGACGATCGCCTTCCTGCCCACCTGGTACGCCACCTATCCGCCCGTCTACGTCCCCGAGCTGCACGACAAGTACGAGGGCACCCTGGTCGAGAAGGAGCTGCAGCGCAACTACGACTGCCTGCGCGAGGCCAAGAAGCGCGGCGTCGTCATGACGATCGGCTCCGACTCCTTCTCCTTCGTCACCCCGTACGGCACCTGTTCCATCGAGGAGATGTACGAGTTCGTCGACAAGATCGGCTTCACCCCGGTCGAGACCATCACCTGCGCTACCCTCAACGGTGCCAAGATGTGCCACATCGAGGACGAGACCGGTTCCATCGAGGCCGGCAAGTGCGCCGACCTGCTGGTCGTCAACGGTGACGTCGCCGCCGACATCCACGTGCTCAACACCGACAACATGGACGTCATCATGAAGGACGGCTGGATTGTCGAGGGCGGCACCTTCGGCGAGGCAAACAAGTACAGCGCCTAAGCTACCGTTCATCGATGGCTTGATGTAAAACACAGTATTTGATTGCATAATGCAATGGAGAGGGTCGCTTGCGGCCCTCTTTATTGCTATGGGGTGCGTCAGTAAGAAGGAGATGACGGTGGATCTCAATAGGCTGATTCTGGGCAAGAGCTACAACTCTACCAAGGTCTTTCGTACCGCTCAGCATGTGGTTCAAGCCATCTTGCTCGGTATTGTCGTTCCGCTGCTTATCCTGCTGCTCATCTGGGATCTAACCGATAATCCCAATCCCGTTCCGGCCGTTGTCGTCATTGCCGGCTTGGTCATGCTGTGCTTCTTCTTCTCGTACGTCTTTGTCGTTCCCGACGACCTCACATCGAGCGCAACCGACCGCACGCTCGCCATCGCTTCAAAAATATTCGCCTACACGTCGCGCGGCCTTACGCCCGAAGCTGCCCTGGGCGCCTCTAAGATCATCCTGTCCGAAACTATCGCCTCTGCCATCTGCTTTACCGACGGCAAGCAGGTGTTGGCAAGCTGGGGCGAGGACTCGGCAAAATGCCCCGCGGGCACCCCGGTAGTACTGCGGACTACGCTCAACGTGATCAACAGCGGTGAGCAAAGCGTGTTCTCGCGCGATGCCTCGACCGAGACGGGTGGCTACTTTCCGCGCCTGCGCGCCGGTATTGTCGCACCGCTTACCGTGCGCGGGCATTGCGTGGGCACGCTCGAGCTGTATTATCCCCGTCTGAGCAGCATCGATATGCGCCAGACGGCGCTTGCCTCGGGCTTTGCCGACCTCATTTCCACGCAGCTTGCGAGCTTTGAGCTCGAGCGCCAGGACGAGCTTACGGCCCGCGTGGAGCTGCGCGCCTTGCAATCGCAGGTCGATCCTCATTTTCTGTTTAACACCATCAGCACCATCGTGTCACTCGTACGTACCGAGCCGGACAAGGCCAGGTCGCTGCTGATCGACTTTTCCAATTACTACCGTCAGACGCTTTCTGATTCCGATACCCTCACAACGCTCGAGCACGAGGTGGAACAGGGCACTCGCTATATCAATCTTATGCAGGCTCGTTATGGCGACGGCCGTCTGCGCGTCTCGGTCGATATCGACTTTGAGGTGCGCGATTGCATGGTGCCGCCGTTTATCTTGCAGCCGTTGCTCGAAAACTGCATCAAACACGCGCAGCGCGAGACCGAGCCGCTTTCTATTCATGTTAGGGCTTTCGAGACCGATGACGGTTTGGAGATCATCGTCGAGGACGATGGCATCGGTATGAGCGAAGAGGTCTGCGCGCATCTGTTTGAGCAACATCGCCGAGAGGAGCCCGAGAGCATTACCGCCGACGGCTCCGTCAAGCGAGGTTGCGGCCTGGCGCTCTTCAACGTGCTTCAGCGCATCCATTTCTTTTACGGAGAAGATTCCGGCATGCGCGTGAAGTCCCAGGAGGGCGTGGGAACGCAGGTCATCGTCGAGCTGAACGGCGAGCCGCATGAGCCGGCGCCGTTGACGGCGTAGCACGCGGTTGGATTGAGAGAAAAAGAGGGGAAGCACATATGTCCGAAGGCTGGAACATCTTGGTGGTTGATGACGAGCCTCCCATTAGGGCTGAGCTACGCTATCTGTTGGAAAAGGATACGCGTGTGGGTCAGATTGCCGAGGCGGGCAATGTCACCGAAGCCGTGGAGTCGATTCTGTCGAACAAGCCTGACGTGCTGTTTTTAGACATTACCATGCCCGGTCGCTCGGGAATTGAGCTTGCCGAGACGCTGCAGAACCTAAAGACGCCGCCGGTGGTTGTGTTTGTGACGGCGTTTGCCGAATTTGCCGCCGATGCGTATAACCTCGATGCGGTCGACTATGTCGTCAAGCCGGTCGAGGGCGCACGCCTGTCAAAGGCACTCGACAAGATCGAGGCAGCCTTGGGTGCCCGTCGTGTTATCCATGCTCCGCGCCAGCCTTTGCGCCTGACGGTGGACCGCGGGGGCAAAAAGGTGTTCATTCCCGCCGCAGACGTCTGCTACTTTGAGGCGCGCGCCGATTTTTGCAACGCCATCTGCGCCGAGGGAACGTACCTGATCAATGAGTCGATTTCCTCGCTCGAGCGGCGCTTGGGCTCCGAGGGCTTTATTCGCGTTCATCGCAGCTATCTGGTCAATTTGGAAGACGTGCACAATGTTGAGATTGGCTCCACGGGGTTGATGGAGCTCAGGCTCGACCGCGTGAGCTCGACGGTGCCGGTGTCCCGTCGTCGTGCCGCCGAGGTCAAGTCGCACCTGGGGCTTGCGTAAGAGGCTTGCGTGCCGTCGTTTACCATCGCAGGTTTGGCATGGGCGCGCGGTGGGCATAATGGGTGGCATCGAATGAAATCGAAAGGATCATTATGCCCGCGCTTATCACCCATCATCTGTTTGGCGAGGAAAGCATCGACCGTCTTCCGCAGGGCGTCATCACGTCCGATGAAGAGCGCATTGCCTTTATCTTGGGCAACCAAGGCCCCGACCCGTTCTTCTTTCACATTCTGACACCGCGTGTTTCTGACTGCACGCTGCTGGCGCAGGTCATGCATCGGTCGCGCATGTCTCGCCAGTTCGCGTGCCTGCGCGACGGCGTGTCGCATCTGCTGCCGCGCGACGCCAGCTTGGGTCGTGCCTTTGCGCTGGGCCTGCTGTCTCATTACGTGCTCGACCGCAACGCCCACCCCTTTGTCTATGAGCAGCAGTTTGGCATCGTGGAGTCCGATTCAGAGCTTGAGGATTCGAGCAGTCAGGTCCATGCCGTGATCGAGAGCGACCTGGATGTACTGATGCTGCAGCTTAAACGCGATGGCGCTACGGTCGACGATTACCCGCCGGCGGGCGAGATCGTCACCACCGATCGCATCAATCGCGTGGCCGGCGTGCTGATGAGCTATGTTGCCGGACGCGTGTACGGCATTGACATTCCGGCGGGGGAGTACGGTGCTGCCGTTGCCAATATGCAGCGACTTTACCGCGCGATTGAGCCGGCCGGCTCCGCAAAGACGCGCGCGATCTCGCTGGTTGAGGGCTTGGTGCACGACTACTCGCTGCTCGACGGCCTTGCCCATCGCGTGACGACGGAGCTGCCCGAGCGCACCGGTAACCTGGGCCATCTGACATGGAAGAATCCCTTTACCGACGAGGTCTCGAACGAGAGTTTCCCCGAGGTCTTTGATCGCGCGCTGGTCGATTACGAGTGCACGGTCGCACGTTTTATCGAGACCGGTGACATGGATGCCGTGACCAGTCACGTCAACTACAGCGGTCGCGTGCTCAATGCCGATGAGGAGTTCGACTGCGAGGAATAGGGCCCGTGCGTGCCCCTTTGCCGAATCCTTACCGGCGGTTCTGGACAATTGGGGTACGATGAACTAACTGCATATCGGGCGAATACGAAGGGTCCCTGTCCATGAAATACACCAAGCTCGAGCGTAACTGGGTTATGTATGATGTGGGCAATTCGGCCCTTGTGCTGCTCAATACCTCGGTGGTGCCCATTTACTTTAACGCCATCAATACCGGCGCTTCCTCGGCCGACCTGGTGGTCGCTTGGGGCAATGCGCAGACGATCGCCTCGCTGGTCATCGCCATGCTCATGCCCATTCTGGGCGCGCTTGCCGACTACGCCGGCAACAAGATCAAGTTCTTCTTGGGCTTCTTCCTCACGGGCCTGGTGCTTTGCCTGGCGCAGGCTATCCCAATGTCCGCCATGGCATTTTTGACCGTGTACGTGCTGTGCACCATCGGCCTTAACTCTTCTATGACGTTCTACGACGCCATGCTGCCCGACATTACCACCGACGAGCGCATGGACGCCGTGTCCAGCTCGGGCTATGCCTGGGGCTACATCGGTTCCACCGTGCCGTTCGTCATCTGCCTGGCGCTCATCATGGGTGGCCCCGCTCTTGGCGTCCCTACCATGCTGGCAACGCGTCTGTCGTTTATCATCACTGGTGCCTGGTGGCTCATCTTTACCCTGCCGCTCATTCGCACCTATAAGCAAAAGTACGGTCGCGAGCGCGGTCCCGAGGACACTATCGGCCACATCGTGGGCGGTGTGTTCTCCGAGGTCGGACACACCATGCGCGAGATCGCCCACAACAAGACCGTGCTGGTCTACATGATCGCGTTCTTCTTCTATATCGACGGTGTGCACACGGTCATTTCCATGGCCACCAGTTACGGATCGGCCTTGGGCATCGATTCGACGCAGCTGGTGCTGGCGCTGCTCGTCACGCAGTTCGTGGCCTTTCCGTCCGCCATCATCTACGGCAAGCTCGCCGGACGCGTGGGCACGCTCAACATGATCTTGGTGGCAGTCGCCGCCTACATGGGCATTGTGCTGTTCGCCGCGTTCTTCCTAAAGACCGCCTTTGAGTTTTGGGTACTTGCCATTATGGTCGGCCTGTTCCAGGGCGGCGTGCAGGCGCTTAGCCGTAGCTACTTTGGCCGCATTATCCCCAAGGAAAAGTCCAACGAGTACTACGGCTTCTTTGACATCTTCGGTCGCTATGCAAGCGTCATGGGCACTTTCCTAGTGTCGGTCGTCACCTCGCTGACCGGCAACCCGTCGCTGGGCGTCCTTTCCATTGGCGTGCTGCTGATCGTTGGCTTTATGCTGCTGGTCCGCCTGTCCCGCATGACTCGGGCGGCAGAGCACGCCGCATAGGAGCGAGCGGCTATTGTGCCTGTCCACGGTACTCTTTTGGGGTTATCCGCAATAAACATTGCGACTTGCGAGCAATGATTTGCCCAAGTGGGTATGATGGAATCAGCTAGGTCGCGGGGCGTCGCCTGTGTTTGGCGGCGTCCCGTTTTTGTGTTGCAGGGAGGGTAAGGCATGAACGCCACGGTCGTGATTCCAACGTATTGGGCGGGCGATGACGCTTGCGCAAACGCCCCTGGCACCTATGACCATTCGACGCGACTCAACGCCGACAATCCCGAACTCGACCGCTGCCTGGCCTCGCTTGAGCAGGTACGTGACATCCCGCGCATCATCCTTTTGGTGGTCTGTCCCGTTTCTGCCACAGCCGATGTGTCGCTGCGCGTGCACGAGATTGTCGACGCGCATCCCGCGCTCAAGGTCACCGTTGTCACCAACACCCAGGCCTCGCGCATTGCAGACCGGGTTGCTCAGATCGCGCCCAAGGGTTCGGGCGAGTGCGTGAGCCTGCGAGGCTACGGTGCCATCCGCAACATGGGGCTAGCCTGTGCCGCTGTGCTGGGGCATGACGCGGTTATCTTTTTGGATGACGATGAGACTGTCATCGACGCCGACTTTATGAAGCGCGCGACCTATGCGTTGGGGCAGCAGACGCGTCAGGGCTTGCCGATCTTGGTCAAGAGCGGCTATTTCTACGATCGCGACGGCTCGCCGCTGGCTCCCACGGACAAGGCGGGCATCTGCCATCGTTGGTGGACCAAGCGCATCGAGTTCAACCGTTGGATGAAAAAGGCGCTCTCGGGCACCCGCATCTCTCGCTCCAACTACGTGTGCGGCGGCCTGATGGCCCTGCACGCCCGCGCCTTTACGCGTGTAGCCTTTGACCCGTTTATCACCCGCGGCGAGGACTTGGATTACCTCTTTAACATGCGCATGTTTGGCTACGACGTGTGGTTCGATAACGAGTGGACCGTGCGCCATCTGCCTCCGGAGTCCGAAAAGCGCTCACCGCGCTTTATGCAGGATGTATACCGTTGGTACTACGAACGGGCCAAGTTGACATTCGCCGCGCATCAAAAGGAGCTCATTCCCGTTACGGCGGCATCACTCATGCCCTACCCGGGCCCGTGGATTTCGCGCGAGCTCGACGACCGCGTGCGCAAGACCGCTATGGTCCGCAGCGTGTTTACCCGCGAGCATGAGGGCTACCTGCGCATTTGGCGCCATGGTATCGGCGAGGCAAAGGCCTATGCGCGCCAAAACGCTGCAAGCTACCTGCGTTTCCAGAGCTTTTGGCCCAAGATCATGGACGGGCTTTGGCGTGACGCACAACTGATCAGTATCCTGGAGGGGGCCGAATGATCGACCGCCGCGCCCAGCGCGATAGTTCAATATCAATCTTTCGCATCATTGCCGTTGCCTGCGCCATTTGCGTGCTGGTGTACTTTATTTTTGCCTTGGTGACCGGTATCGAGCCGATCGCCACGGTGATTGCCTGCGCGCTGCTATGCATCTTTCTGTGCATCTTTATCTTTTTGACGCTCAATCCCGATTCGGTGCGCTCCCAGTACACCGAGGAGACGCTCTCGGTGGCCTCGGCCATGCTCGAGGACATTAAGGGCGGTCTGACGCAGGAGTCGGCGCGTTTGGTGTGCCGGCGCATTTTACCCGAGACGCGCGCCATGACGGTGGCCATCACCGACGAGGACAACGTGCTTGCCTGCGCGGGCGAGTTTGAGGAAAAACTGCTGCCCGATACTCCCATCCACACGCTTGCCACACGCTACGTTATCGAACATGGCATCGTGCAGTCGTTCAACCGTATGGTGGATGTCGTGGGCTCGGACGGCTCGCACAACCAAGTCCCCGCCGGCATTATCGCCCCCATCAAGGTGGGCGATCGTACCGTCGGCACGCTCAAGTTCTACTACAAGACCCCGCGCGCCGTCGACCGTACCCAGTATGCGCTTGCCTCGGGCTTTGCCGAGATCTTGTCCACACAGCTCGCCATCCACGAGCTCGAGGTGCAAAAGGAACTCACGGCGCGCGCCGAGGTGCGTGCGCTGCAGGCGCAGATTAACCCGCACTTCCTGTTCAACACGCTGAACACCATTGCATCGTTTACGCGCACCGACCCGCTGCGGGCCCGCGAACTGCTTCGTGAGTTCTCATCGTTCTATCGTGCCACGCTCGACAACTCGGGATCGCTTATTCCGGTCTCGCGCGAGGTCGCACAGACCAAGCGCTACCTTACCTTTGAGAAGGCCCGCTTTGGCGAGGACCGCGTGCTTGCGACGTTCGATGTGTCCGAGGACGTGGAAGATACGCTGGTGCCGGCGTTCGTGATCCAGCCGATTGTCGAGAACGCCGTACGTCATGGTATGGGCGATGACGACGCCCTGAGGATCGACGTGACCGTTCACCAAGACGGCGAGGATGCAATCTTGATTGCCGTGGCCGATAATGGCGTGGGCATGGATGAGGGTACCGCCGCCAGACTGTTTGACGAGCGTTCTGCCCGTCCCGACGCCAGCTCTCCCCAGGGTGGCGGCGCCGGTGTGGCCATGCACAATATTTCGGAGCGCATCCATCGCTTTTATGGGCCGCACTCCTATACGCGTGTCGAATCGGCGCCGGGCAAGGGCACCAAAGTGCTCCTTCATCTTGATTTGTCAGAGAGCATCTTTGACATTCAAGAGTAAAATAAAAGGCTACGGGCTTAACGTCATGCGACGGATGCCCGGCGTAGTTAGTTGACGAAAGGTTTTATCCCTATGCTGCGTGCGATGATTGTGGATGATGAGGCGCCGGCTCGCTCGGAGCTTCGCTTCCTGCTCGAGCAAACGGGCAAGATCGGCACGATCACGGAGGCGTCGAGCGTCCGCTCCGCCATCGAGATGCTTATGGAAAGTCGCGTGGATGTCGTGTTTCTCGATATCTCGATGCCCGGTGCCTCGGGCCTGCAACTTGCCGAGGCGCTGCATAAGCTCAAAAATCCGCCGGCGATCGTGTTTGTGACTGCGTATAGTGACCATGCGGTCGAGGCATTCGACGTGGATGCCGTCGATTATCTGATGAAGCCGGTCGAAGAAGCTCGCTTGGATCGCGCGATCGAGAAGGTCATGCAACGCGCCAAGCCGGTTACGGACAGCAAGGTGACCATCGAGCGTATCCCGGTGGAAAAGGGCGGCCGCAAGGTGCTCATTCCCGTGGACGACATTCGCTTTATCATGGCTAAGGACGATTACTCCTGCATCTATACCGTCGATGATCGCTTTTTGTCGACGACCTCGCTGGCGCAGTTTGAGGCCAAGCTCTGCGACTTTGGCTTCTTCCGTGTTCACCGTCGCTATATCGTCAACTTGGCGTGCGTCACGGACGTCGAGACGGTGCCCTCGGGTGCCATCCAGCTGGGCATTACGGGCGTCGACGAACGCGTGCCGGTTTCGCGCCGCCGCGTCGTGCCGCTCAAGAAGGCTCTGAGTCTCTAGCACACTGGCCCCGCAGCCCTGTAGACCCATCGTCTGCGGAGCCGTGGGGCCTTTTTTGTATGTATCTGCCGAATCGTTTTTTGCGGAAGGGACCCCATGAACAGTGCAAGCGCCAAGCGCATCGACATCATCTCGGACACCCACGGCTATTTATCGCCTGCGCTCTTGGATGAGCTTGAGGGCGCAGATCTGATTATCCACGCCGGCGACCTCACGTCAGAGATGGACTACGAGCACCTATGCACCATCGCCCCCGTGCGGGCCGTACTGGGCAACAACGATTACTACCGCGACTACGGCCCCGATGTAGACCGTCTTGCGCTCTTTACCTACGAAGGCCTCAAATTCGCCGTAGCCCACTACCGCGAAGACCTTCCGGTGGGATCCGTAGACGTAGCCATCAACGGACACACCCACGTAACCAAAGAAGCCCAAGTGGGCCGTTGCTTAGTCCTCAACCCGGGCAGCGCCAGCTACCCCAGAGGCACCCGAGGCCCCACCATGGCCAGAATGCTAGTAAAAGACGGCAAGATCATAAGCATTAAGTTTATTGACCTAGAGTAATCACAACAAAAACGGGGGATGCAAGCCGCACCTCCCGTTTTTCTTTAAGCCAAAGGCCAAAGTTCAACAAGATCCATCAGACCAACCCCGCCGAGGAGCACGCGGGCTAGCCGCGCAGCGGCGCACGCCCGCAAAACTGGCTGAACAAAGTGACGACAGGGAGGGTCTCCGGGGCTGGGGCGCGGGTTAAGTTTGTCGCGAGTTCCGCACGCAAAGGAAAGCACTTAATGTGCTTTCCGTCTTGCGCAGGACTGTAGAGCAGCAAACTTAACCCGCGCCCCAGCCCCGGAGACCCTCCCGGATGGCCCCAAAAAATTTTTCAAAAAAGTTGTTGCGCGGCGGACAGACTTCTGTGTATACTAATCCCCGCAGCGCACGCGAGCGGAAACAAACGCGAACGTCTGCCTGGGGAGTTAGCTCAGTTTGGTTAGAGCGCCGGCCTGTCACGTCGGAGGTCGCGGGTTCGAGCCCCGTACTTCCCGCCAACGCAATTAAAGCCACGTCTTCGGACGTGGCTTTTTGCGTTTGATGCACTTTGTTTCGATAGAGCGATCGCCCTGGTGCATCTTCGCCCAGAACCCCCGCGCCTTCGGGAACGCAAGTAAAATCTAATGAGTATATCTGTCTGAACAACAGCTTTGTTGCGCAACACCTGTTCTACGAGACAGGGGGTTAGGTTATACTAAATTGCACTGTGCGCCGCATCTGATGCATTTCGCTCCAAGCGCGGCACTCAGTGGATATCCGATTTACCATTTGGATGTCCTGGCGGTCATTTAGCGTCTCGACACAAGCTCGGCCCCGGAGCTCGTTCGAGCTGTTCGTATTCCTTGAAAGGGGAAAAATGGACATATCGAGGAAGACTGATTACGCCCTTCGTATGCTGGCGATGCTTGCTGAGGATCCGGAGTGTTTGCTTTCTGTTCGCACCGCTGCCGAAGAGGTCAATGTTCCGTATTCGTTTGCCCGCTCGATTCAGCACGGTTTGGTCCAGGCCGGTATTGTGGAGAGCCTGCGTGGCGTCCACGGTGGCATGCGTCTCAAGGTCAGTCCGGACGACGTCACTATCCGCCAGGTCGTCGAGGCCGTTCAGGGTCCTATGGTTATGAACGATTGCACCGCGCCCGATGGTGACTGTGCGCGCATGGGCGCGTGCTGCTATCATCCCCTGTGGGCCGGAGCTCAGGCGTTGATGCGCGACTACCTCGATTCCGTTTCGCTCGGCGACATCGTCGCTCACCGCCAGTTCCCGGCCGTCGATCCCAAGTTCGCCGACCGCGAAGCGTTTCCCGAGTACGCCACCTGCGCGTGCGCTTACCGGGAGGAATAGCGCCGCATAAGGAGCATAGCCATGATTCAGGACCCCTTTCGTTCGATGATTCGTTCGGAAGGGGTCCTGCGTTATCGCGACCTTCCGTGGCGCCGTACACGCGATCCGTACATCATTTGGCTTTCTGAGGTTATGTTGCAGCAAACACAGGTGCCGCGCGTGGAGACGCGTATGCCGGCGTGGCTCGATCGCTTTCCGACTGTTCAGGCGCTCGCTCAGGCTGTCCCTTCCGATGTCTTGGATGCGTGGCAGGGGATGGGCTATAATCGCCGCGCCTTGGCGCTTCACAGGGCTGCACAGTGCGTTGTAGAGGACTGGGATGGGGAGTTTCCGCGCGAGACGCGTGACTTGGTCGCTCTGCCCGGCATTGGCCCGGCAACGGCGCAGGGCATCCGTTCGTTTGCGTTTGATCTTCCGGGCGTGTATTTGGAGACCAATGTGCGCACGGTCTTTTTGCATCATTTCTTTCCCGATGTGCCGGCCGTTCCCGATCGCGAACTGGTGCCGCTGATCCAAGCTGCCTGTCCGGCGGCCCCCGGTGCGGCGGCGGACGAGATCGCGCCCTTTGCCGCGCCTCAAGACGATGCCGACACGCCGCGCGCGTGGTATTACGCATTGCTGGATTACGGCGCGTATCTTAAAAAGACACTGCCCAATCCGTCCAGGCGGTCGGCGGGCTATAGTCGTCAGTCCAAGTTTGAGGGCTCGCGCCGCCAAAAGCGCGCGCATATCGTGCGTATGTTGTTGGCAGCGCGCGATGGGCAGCCGGCGGGGATTACGCTTGCTGATGCCGTGGTGGGCGTTAACGAGATGGAAGCGGCAGCCGGTCGCGGGCCGGTCGAGTGCGACTTGATCGCGGGCATTCTAGCTGACCTGGAGCGCGAGGGCTTTTGCCGAGCCGAGGACGATCGTTGGTTGAGTGTGTAGCCCGCTCAAATCTGAAGAACGGGATTGTAAGGTTTAAATTCGCGGCTTGAGGGCATCCTAAAGACAAGGTCGCTCAAAGCCTATGGGCGGCACGTGTTGAAGGGAAGTACACCTATGGATTTTGAGAATTCCCAAACCAAGAAGAACCTCGAGACCGCTTTTGCCGGTGAGTCCCAGGCACACACCAAGTATCGCTACTACGC
>CAVFEY010000018.1:18019-41426 GCA_963621725.1 Firmicutes bacterium AF25-13AC | reverse complement strand
GTCCGAAGGCAGCTCCAGGCCAGCACTCCGCACATATTTTGTTGGGGTTTATTTTACGGGAACCTCAGTCAACATCAGCGAACATTCTGGGGAATGTGGGGAGGGGGAGCGGGATGGTTGGTTGCTCGGTGACGTTGTGGATCGCGTTGGGTTGACTATGCTCGATCCGGCAACTCCAGCATGAGGCCGTCTCGCGCTTCTTCGAGACTCGCCACCGAGACCTTCCAGGAAAAGTTCGCAAGGCTGCTGCTTAGGTCAAGTTCTGCGTGGTCGTATTTTTCAATTTTGCAGCCTGGGTGATTCTCGTCTGGTAAAAGGCGACATTCGACCGGTCGCGACCCGATGATTCGATACTCCTTCTGATATGCGTACTTGGGTGTTTTGATAACGAGATTGTGCGGGATGCCTCGGAGCGACTCACCAGTCAGGCATGGAGCTGGAATGCCATAGAAGACGGAGGCGTGCAGGGATATGCCATTTCCAGAATCGATCTTCCTTTTTAGTAACCGCCTGAAACGGTCGTACCGCACGATGCCGATCCAACCGTCGGCGCGCCTGAACTCCTCGATCATTCGTTTGGAAATTACGACAGCATTATCAACGATGTCGCTCTTTCGCACTGCGAACATGCAGTAGATTGGCAAGAGCCAGTTGGCGTAGATGCCCATCCCGTACGTTAAAGACACCTCTAATGGATCGCCCTGCTCGCTAGGAAGGTCATGGTAGTACTCGGCTGCGTTCATATAGAGCTGCCCGTTTATCAGGTCATCGATATGCGCCTCCTTTGGTGCGAACTTCAGAAGGTAGGCGATGTCATCGTTAGGCATAGCGTATCTTCTCGTTGGTTGACGTCCCGGACCGTTATGCGCGCTCCGGGTTGTTTGCAGCCAAGATAAGGGTGGTTCCTTAAACTTTTGTGCCAGAACGCTGATGCGGTGAGTTACGGCAGGACAGCGGCGCGTTTGGAGAAAATCCTCGGACGTCTCCTTTTAAGGAATTATCAGACTTGGTTGTCGGCCGGCGGAGCGTCTGCTGCGGTTGACTGGCGACTCGATTGGACAGTGAGATTGTCGCTGGAGGCTGCTCTGCAGAGCTGTGCCATGGGCTGGCGTCTATCAAACGCGTTAAGAGGAGCTCTGTCACAGAGTCGGTGTTAATTGTATTTATGAATGCAATCAACGTTATATTAGGGTCTTCGAACCCCACGATTCAATTATTAGGTAGCTTCTTTGATATATGGACTCCGTCATTGTCTTTCTAATAATTCTATTTTCCGAAGTAGTGCAATTTGTGGCTATCATTAAGTCCTAGGTTCGTTTAATTGAATTGATTTACCAGTTTGATGTTCATGCGGTTCTTGTGCCGCGTTATGGGTTTGATATTTACAACGGGGAGTTGGGCTCATGAGGAATCCTCTAAAGGAGCTTCAAAAGGCAAACAGCGCGGTAGAGCATTCAATTGACCGTCTTGATTTTGAGGGCAGGGCATTAGTTTCAAGAGACGTTGTGGGAAATCTTCGCCACCTTGTTGAACATGTAGCTATGTATGCTTCTTACGGGGACATCTCCCTTGAGGGCAATTATTTTGCTTTATGTAAGGCCGTCATCCAAGAAATGAAGAAGAAAAAAGAGACTCGGTTTATTGCTGAGTTTCATGGTTACTTGCAGAAGGCCGTTTCGCATTATGTTCCTAGCGAAGATTCTGCAGAGCGACTTTTGCTGAAATACTACGAGAACTTGCTTCATTTGAAACGCTATGCCGCCGATAAACATGGGATTGCTATTCTTTCAAATTTGAATAAGATTCCGCTGGATACGGACCCAGGTTTGAAGAATTATCACGAGTCGATCGCTCGTTCGATTGATGTTTTCATGAGTGCTAATGCGGTTGAAATTGAAAGGGACCGCTTCTATGTAAGGTCTGCTAGGCCATTCTTTGTTAACGACTCTGTTTACTACGAAACAACGCTTGTTCCTGCTTTCGATTCTTCCAGCAAATGCGATCGAATACTCGTTTTCTCTGCTTTTAAAATCCCTACGAATAACGCCGTATCGGTTTCAGCAAAGCGTACGAGCATTGACGGTTTAGGCTTTTCTCTTCCTGTGACGATTGTTGACGCATATAGGATTTCTGTGCGTCCATGTGAGCTGAATGGCCTATTAAAGATACTCGGAAAATCTGATATCGCAAGGCTTAACGGCAATTATTCGAGCTACATTTCGCTTATGGAATTCTTGACTCGTTCGGGAATGAACCTCTGTGATATTGCCTTGCTTCCGGATGATGATTTCGCTTCGATTATGAGCGAGATTACATATTCGGGCTCTGAATGTCCGGTTCATCTACTGTTGTCTGAAGCGCATAGTTTTTTGAGTTCGGGTTTGTGCGGAGTAAACGTCTTAAAATACCTTTTAGCTAAGCCGCGTAATCGTGTTATAAAAAATCAATTGGCTTCAAGTCCGAACGGACTGCTGGGCAATCTGTGCTTGAAGAGTGGATGTGCTCCCTTTGACCGACAGCCATATTGTACGGATCTCATTCGGCATGTGGTTGCCGTTGATGACTTGTATCAGTATATTGATCCAGATTTGTATGAGGATAATTTCCTGGCAAATAAGGTGTCACTTATCACGAACAATACTAGGTCCCTTTATGTCAAAGACTCTGAATTCGATACTCATTTGAATATCGATGAGCTTATCACCAAGCATAATAATACTTTGTACGGCGGTCACCGCTATAGGGATCTCGTGCATGAGGACGGGTATTTGTTTGTCAGAGGAGTCGAAGAAGATATTGTTGACATTATAAACGGGCTTTTAAGCCTATCTAATAGTGGGCTCAGTGGATATGCTGCTGCCTGCGAATCATGGCTTGAATATCCTCGCTGCAAAATAGATGATCTTGAAAAGTCGGCCGCGCTAAAGACTATGTTTGACGAAACGCATGTTGCGTTTATCTACGGTTCGGCAGGAACCGGGAAAACGACCATGGTTAATATTGTCTGTTCGTTCTTGCATAAACTAAGTAAGGTTGCGATCGCTAATACAAATCCTGCCGTTGATAGCCTGAGACGGAAAATTGTTGATTCGAATTGCGACTTTATGACGGTGACGAAATACTTGAATCGTCAACCTGAATGCGATGTCTTAATTGTTGACGAATGCAGCGCTGTCTGTAATAGCGATATGAAAAAGATAATTGAATTTGGTGGATTTGAACTGTTAATGCTTGTCGGTGACGTGAGACAGATTGAGTCTATCAAGTTTGGGAACTGGTTCTCTTTGGCTCAAGATTTTTTGCCTGACAAGTGCATCCATGAGTTTGATAAGCCTTGGCGTGCGAAGAACGGTGATCTATTGAGGTTATGGAGTGCGGTCAGAAAGATGAGTCCTGACATCACGGAGATTCTTGCTGCCTGTGATTTTACGTCGAATCTTGATGAGTCAGTTGTTAACAGGACGGATGAGGATGAAATCGTTCTCTGCCTCAATTATGACGGCCTTTATGGCATTAACAATATGAACAAAATGTTACAGTCGGAAAATAAGAACGAGGCCGTTAGCTGGAATTTTCATACTTACAAAGTCGGTGATCCAGTTCTATTCAACGAATCTGATCGGTTTTACCCTCTGCTCTATAACAACCTCAAGGGTCGTCTTGTGGAGATTAAAGCCAATTCCAGAGACGAGATGATGTTTACCGTTGCTGTCCCCATTGACGCAACAAAGTATTCTGCTTGGCGTTATGACGGGCTTGAATTGTTGAGTTCTCATGGCGGTGAAACATTTTTGCGTTTCTCGGTGAAGAAAGCCAAGGATCGCGATGGAGAGGATATTGGGGAAGACGGCATTGTGCCGTTTCAGGTGGCGTATGCGGTTTCCGTTCATAAGGCGCAGGGGCTTGAGTACTCATCCGTGAAGTTGATTATCACAAAGGATGTCGAGGAACGTATTACTCACAGTGTGTTTTATACGGCAATAACGCGGGCCCGGGAAAGGCTTCATATATATTGGTCGCCTGAATCTCAGAATAAAATCCTGTCAAGCTTCGCCATCTCTAACAATAATAAAGACGCTTACCTTCTTAGTAGCCGTAGGGGTTTGGAACTTCATCCAAAATAGCGGTTTATGGGCCCGCCAGAAACTTCGGGGTGTGCCTTATCGCTGATATGAAAGGACCGCCGGACGGGCAGTCTGCCGGAACGGGTACTGCTATGGAAAGACCGGAGGGCCGGGGCTTTCTTCCTGAGGACACGCTCGAGTGATACCAGCGCATTGACAAGGTGTTCGTCGCGGCTGTGGTCGAGATGCGCGCTGTCGGCGCTAACAACATGAGTTGACGATGTCTTCGTCTTTGGCGCGGTGCAGGCGTTTCTACGCGAGTTATGGGTGGGTTACGTCCTCCTGCGGGGCTGTATCACCTAGAATTGATAACTGTTGACAGCAACGTTTGTCCAAGGGACTTCAAATGGATTCATCTAAAATCAACGTGTTGCGAGCTTCTCTTGGCTCGACTGCAATTTCAGAGATGCAGAATGCCTATTACACCTCGGGTCTTTCTTTGGCGGAGCTTTGCGAGGATTACGATTTGCCTTCTGATTTTACCGACTCTGATTTCATTGCTTTATTCGGATTATTCGAAATCGACAAGATGTGCCCTGTCTGCTTTGGGCACCTTTATGCTCCACATGTTAGCAGGGGTATTTATGGCGCGGGGTCAACCTCATATGATAAGACATGTGTTGTTTGCGTTTCGTGTCATCTTAATTCCGCTCAAATAGAGCGGGAAGCTGCCTACTTAGAAAAGGAGGGCGAGCTTAGCCAGATTTTTTCGAGTGAACCTCTGACATTTGATTGGAGCAAGTTCGATCCCGATAATCGTCAACATATTACATTTGCCTTTTTGTTTGCCTGCTGTTTGAACGGTGGTAGTTTTATAGGCCCGATTAATCTAGATTATGGCTACGATGGCTTTTATAAAGACATCCATTCTCTTGTGAAGGCTGGCTACCTGGTTCCTGCATGGCGTTCGAAAAAGGATGTCGATCAATATTCCCTTAGGGATAACGGATCTGTCTCCTGTAATTTAATGTGCGTTCCCTTTGAAGTGGATGTGAAGGGACCTCTGCCCGCCGTGTATGCGGAGATTTATATTCGAGACGGCAGGGAAGCCATCGTATTGGGCAAAGGCGAAATTGACCATTGGCAAGCTATTGACGAATGGCTTGTCGGCTCGTACTTGGATTATGAGCTGTGGGATTGGGATGACGATTGCAGCGAAGGCAAAAGGAGCGAATTCGATGAACTTGTTCCGCAACTGCTTGGACACTTCTCTCCTGCGCAAATTACTAGTTTAATTTGGGGCGCTCTAGCTACTGCGCTTAAGAAGGCTCAGGATGGAACCGATGGTCAAAAGACCGCCTCTTACGCAGTTGGCGTTGTTATCAACCGATGCAAGAGGGCTTTGGCGGATGAGTGGGATGTCAATCCAAATAAACCATTGATTGATGTCGACTATGGCTTATTTGAAGACTACTTCTTTTCGCATAACGTACCCATCGGGAAGTCGTGGGTCTACAGGCCGCTCCCGAAGATTCAGGATGGTGTGGCGATTCTTGAATGGCCCACGTTCCCCAAATTTGAAGATGAAGTTGATGACTTCTTGCTCGATAGAGCACAGAGCGTGTTCGATTCTTCTGGTAAAGATGCTGTCGATTTGAAGTCTTATAGATCTGTGAGCAACTATGTTCATGATTTGTTCAGAGAAGAAACGGCGTTGCGATGATATTGGATTCTAATTATTGGCGCAAAGAGTTCAGTTGCATGATGGATGAGCTGGTCTCCTGCTTTCGTTTTTTCGTTTTTGCATCGAATGAATTTCCTGTATGCGCCGCAATAGCGATGAATTTAGGGTACTATACCGATAGTGATACAGTCGTCGTGGACTCTAAGTGAGGCGATGACAAAGAAGGGTCGTTGTTCGGAGGCTTCCGGCAACGGCCCTTTGATTTTAGGAGCTTGCTTTGGCAAAGGAATTTAAGACTTTCGCTCAACTTATTGAACTCCTAGAGAGCCGTGGGGTGGCGACTGATGCTTCTACGACAGATTGCCTGAGGCGTGAGAGTTATTATGCGGTCGTAAACGGCTACAAAGCTCCGTTTCTTGATAAAAACGCTGCGCAGTCCTCGTCAAGTGATGTTTATAGGGAAGGCACTTCATTTAAGAACATTTACGATTTATTCCTGTTTGACAGAGAGCTTAGGCAACTTACTTTTTCATATCTCGCGAGGGCCGAAGCTGTGCTCAAGAACGCGATCGTGTATTCGTTCTGCGATCAATATCGCGCTGCGGATGCCTATCTGAATCGGGCTAATTATGTCGATCCTAACGATATGCTTGTGCCCAAGGCATTTCGTGGTGATAAAAAGAAGCAGCATTCGAAGAGGCTTACTGACCTGATAAATATTCTGAATGACAAGGTGACAGATGAACAGCGTATGCGTCCTTTCGTGAAGCATTATTTGAATAAATACGGTGCAGTGCCCTTGTGGGTTCTTCAGAATGATCTGACATTTGGCAATATCTCACATTTCTATCAGCTTCAAAAACGCGGCGTGCAAAATGCTGCCTGCAAGCTGGTCAGCCAAACGTCAAATAGAAATCAAAGACTCGAGCCGATAATGCTGCTTCGCGTCATTCAAGTTCTATCTGGCTTTAGGAATATTTGCGCGCATGACGAGCGACTCTATTGTGCGGTCGTAAGAGGGGCAAGGTTTTCCGATATGTACTCCCTGCTCTGCCGTGTTCTACCTGACGACGAGACAAAAGCAATGCTTGATGAATTAGGTAGGCTTGTTGGATCTTATCGGGGGCTAATTGCGCAAGATGTTTTACACAGCGTGTTTAAAGAGATGAACATCAGGGTGTAAAGAAAGCTTCAATAACGCCGATGACAATTGGACCGCCGCGTCCACGGTGTTTGTTCTGCTAGGAATAGTGATTCTCGGTGCTGTACATCTCTGTGAGATGGTGTAGCATACCTAGCTATCATACAAAAGCTCTTCGGGGGTTTTAAGGGTGACGCTTTCGACAAGAGAGTGTTGCCCTTTTTCATGCGTGTAATGTCTGATATGCTGGCTAGGCGCCATTCCGGCAATGGAATGGCCGAGCATGGACGGTTTGGCACCTTATACCTGCTGTCATTGGTGTAGCAAGCACTTGATTTAGCTTACTTAAAGTCTATAATCAAAGAAAAACTCTGATATACCTTTTTAAAACAATGAAAGGAATGTTGAGTGCCATGCTTTGCCAGTTCACTTTTAAGAATTATCGGTCCTATCGCGACGAAGCGGAGCTTTCCATGCAAGCGACGCCGATGAAGGAGTTTGAGCGTTCCCTCATCGAGTGTCCAGACGGGCAGAGTTTCCTTCCGGTGGCTGCGGTGTACGGGCCCAACGCCGGCGGTAAATCTAACCTGCTCGAGGCTCTCGATTACGTTCGTTCGGCGGTGGCCAGACCGATCAGATTACTGTCTGCCAGCGCTGATGCGCCAGAGGGTGATCGTCCTTCGATACCCCGTTGTTCTGCGTTCGGGTTCGATGACGTGTCTGTTGCCGAGCCCACCGAGTTCGAGCTCTACTACCGCGCGGGTGAGCATGAGTATCGCTATGTTCTGTCAGTACACGCCGATGAGATTGTGTCCGAAGGGCTGTGGCGGCGCAAATTGAGGGCTTCGCGCACGGCGATGCTGTTCGAGCGCGAGGGTACAGAGGTTTCGCTCGGTCCCACGCTGCGCAAGCTTGTGACGGCAGCGAAGTTCAACCCTAGTTTGCCGTACCTGTCGTTCCTCTGCATCAACTTCGATGCGCCGGTGGTCCAGGAGGCGGCCAGCTGGTTTCTCGACGCAGTGTTTCTGAACTATAACAGTTCCTATCTGGAGCGGATGCTCGAGCAAATGCTCGACGAGGGCGACTCGCGCGAGGTCACGCGTTTTTTGCGCGCCGTTGATGTGCGTATTGATGGCTTCAGAGTGGAGAGGGCGCCGGAGTGGCGCGGCAAGCGCGTCTTCGTGAGGCACGAGGTGGGCGGCAAGGCGTACGAACTGCGTTTATCCGAGGAATCTGCCGGAACCCAGAAGCTCATGGGGTTGGCTGCGTATCTGATGATAGCGCTTGAGCGTGGTGGCACCGTTGTGGTAGACGAGCTCGACGCCAAACTGCATCCGAAGCTTCTCCGCTATGTGATTCTGCTGTTTAAGGATCCTGAGGTTAACAAGAGTGGCGCGCAGCTCATCTTCTCGTCCCAGGATGTGTCAACAATGCGAAACGATGTGTTCCGCCGTGACGAGATATGGTTCGCTGCGCGCGGCGAGGGGGAGGCGAGTCAGCTGTGGTCGCTCGCCGATATCCACGAGGCTAACGGCAACTTGGTTAGCAAGAACGCGGCTTTCGACAAGCAATACCTGTCCGGTCGCTACGGCGCCGATCCGTATCTCACCCGCATCGAGGAGTGGGATTAGCATGGTGGCGAAGAAGTCGAAGGGCTGGCGTAGCGGCAAGCGCGAGGGCCGCTCGCGCATGGTTCAGATGACGCGTCATCTCGTGGTGAGCGAGGGCAAGGAGACCGAGCCTCGCTACTTTGAGGGTGTGCGTGCGGCGTTGGGCTCGGCGAACGAGCGCAAGGTTGCCATTGTCGTTAAGGGGACCGGCAAACACACGCTTGACCTGCTTGACTTCGCCGTCGAACACTGCCGCTATGCGCCCGAGATGTTCGATCACGTGTGGCTCGTGTATGACAAGGATGACTTCCCTGCGTCCGACTTTGACGCGATGGAGTGCAAGTGCAACGAGCTCTCTGATGGTTCGAGGACCTTCCATGCGTTGTGGTCCAACCCCTGCTTCGAGCTGTGGCCGCTTCTGCACTTTCGCTACACGACCGCGCATATGTCCGCGTTCGACTGCCATCATGCCCTCGCGCAGGAGATGTCGAAGAACTTGGGCATCGAGTACCGCAAGAACCTGGACGGGATGTTTAGGGCAGTGGATGATAGGCGAGGCGAAGCATTGCAGCGTGCTGGGCGCCTCGTCGCGTACCATAGGGAACTGGGTAACATTAAGCCATCTGTGCAAAACCCTGCAACTAAGGTGGGCGAAATTTTCGATGTAATCGGGCCGTATCTGGTTGGCTAGGCGAGTCGCTGGATTGGCTTTCCGGTTAGTGCGATTGGCGGATTGTACTGCGCTATTGCGAGTCCGGTGCGTAGGAGAAGTGCGGGGAAAATCGAAACTCGCCGAGCGCACACCGATTTTTGCCAACAAAACTGCAGGTCGCGGATGCTCAAAACAGGGGCCTGTTTGACAGATCTCGGTTTTTCACCGCACTTCTGGATTGGGTGCTCATTTAGCACTCTCGATGTCCCCACATCCCCTAAAAAAGTTCTTAAAACAGCCTTAAAGGCGCTCCAGCTCGCGTTGACAGCGTAAAATACGCATGTTTGACTATGACTAAAGTGGATTTTAGGGGAGGGGTGCGCTATGGAGGTGCTGGTTGTTGGCAACACCGCATATGTTGACGATGACTTTTGTGCCAAGGCGTTCCCCGAGGACCATGTGCAGGTCCTAGCCGCGCAGGACACGCGCCGCGACGAGTCATCGCCCCATGCCTCGTGGAAAGAGCTTCTGCAACACCTGGATCAGGCCTACGAGTTCGAACGCGTGGTCTACCTGTCTAATTACCTTACCCCACATACCGATACCGTGGGCGATATCGAGCTGCTGCGCTCGGTCTTTCGTGCGTGCGCGGGTCGCCGGGTCCAACTGCTGTATGTAGCGGGGCCCGCGGGCGCCGAGGGTGCCGCCGATGCCGCGGGGCGAACGGGCAAGGGCATTATCGCGCACGCAGCCAACGACCTGTGCCGCTACTACGCTGCTCGCGAGGGCGTTCAAACCAAGATCCTGCGCGTACCGTTCCTGTATACCGCGTCTGCCGCGCTGGAGGACCCGTTTTTGGTGCCGCTGTTCGACGCGTGCTCAACCGGATCGGTCGCTCTGCAGGGCGCGCAGGATGCGGCGTTTCCCCTGCTGTGTGCCGAGGAGCTTGCGGTGCTGGTGCGCCGCATCTTCGATAGCTGGGATGTCTCTTTTGAGACGCTCGACGTAGCCGATACCTTCCATCACACGGCGGGTGAGGTGGGCGACGCCCTCAAGGCGCTGTTCCCCGGCCTTGCCGTTGCCTATGGCGATTCTGCCGGCTATGCTCTGCCCGCCAGCGACGTCGCTCGCGTGCGCTATGGCTGGTTTCAGCGTTACGACTTGCTGCGCGACCTTTCGACCATTCAAGCTCGCTGGGGCGCTGGATGCATCAAAAAGATCAACCCGCTGCGCGCCGCCATCGACCGCATCCGGCTGCACACGCTGCCCATCAAATGCCTGGAGACGGGCGTTGCCTGGGTCCTGTTCGAGGTGCTGGAGCATCTGTTCTCCCAATCGGCCCAGCTCAACGTGCTTGATTATCGCCTGCTCTACGTGGTGCTGATCGGCACGCTGTATGGCTTGGACTTTGGCCTGGTTGTGGCGCTGCTGGCGTCGGTGGGTTTGGCCGCGAGCTACTTTACTCAGTACGGCTATACCTTCCAGGGCCTGTTCTACGAGCCGTCCAACTGGCTGCCGTTTATTGCGTACTTTGTGGTGGGTGCCGTGTGCGGCTATGTGCAGCTGCGCAACAGCGAAGCCATTAGGGCGGAGCGCGATCAAAACGAGCTCGTGCGCAACCGCAATACGTTCCTTACGCAGCTCTACCACGACGCGATCGAGGACAATCGCGCGTACAGGCGCCAGATCGTGGGTCGCCACGACAGCTTTGGCAAGATCTTTGCCGTGACGCAGGAGCTCGACGTACTCAACCCTCGCGACATCTATCGCAAGTGCTGCGAGCTTCTGGGCGAGATCCTCGAGAACGATTCGGTGGCGATCTACCATGTTTCGGGCGGGGCATTTGCACGCCTGGTGGCAGCAAGTCCCGCGATTGCCGAAGATGCCGCACGCTCGCTCACGCTTGAGCAGCTTGCACCTCTTTTGGGCGACGGGGGCCGTTCGAACCTGTGGGTGAACCGCGAGCTGACGCCGGGGCTTCCCATGTTTGGATACACGATCGAGCGCGACGGGGCACCCGCCGTGTTGATCTTTGTGCGTCGTGCGGCCGAAAACCAAATGACTCTCTATTATCAAAACCTGTTCCGCATCTTGTGCGGGCTGGTCGAAAGCGCGCTGGGCCGTGCCTTTGACTATGAGGCGGTGGCGCAGGATAAACGCTGCGTTGACGGCACTTGCGTGCTCAAGCAGGCTGCCTTTGGCCAAGAGCTCGCGGCGGAGCAGGCGCTCGCAGATAGCAAGATGGGGAGTTTTTTGCTCCTGCGCGTGGTACCGGGCATGGAGCCTGTCGGCGAGCTGGTGGGCGCAATCGGGTCGGCAATCCGCGAGAGCGACGCGGCGGGCTTGGTCGACGGCGACGTGCTCTACCTGCTTATGCGCCAGGCAAAGGCGTGCGATCTGCCCATTATCCGCGAGCGCCTGAGCGCAAAGCAGATTGCGGTGGAGCCCGTCGATGGCGAGGACATCGTGGCGCTGTTGCAACACATCTCTTACACCGGTGACGGTGAGGGGGGTGCCGCTTGATCTCGCTTGTCGTTGCTGCCGTCTTGCTGCTGATTCATGCGCTGGTTTGCCTGATGCTGTGGACGCTCATGAAGCTGGGCCTGCTGCCGGTGCGCGGGCACATGTTGGCTGTGATAGTGCTGGTGCCGCTGTGGGGCCCGTTGCTGGTGGTTCTGCTATCGGTCCGCAGCGCGGTGTTTGGCGAGGGGCTGAAAGAGTCTGCGCTGGAGTCGCTGCGCTTTAACGACGACCTGCATCGCAGCATTCTGGTGCACGACCGTGACGCCGATGCGGGCGTGGTCCCGCTCGAGGAGGCGCTTATCGTCAACGACCCGGCATACCGGCGCCGCCTAATGCTCTCTATGCTCACCGAGGAGCCCGACGCGTACCTGGCGCAGCTGCAGGCGGCTAAGCTTAACGACGACGTTGAGGTGGCGCACTATGCCGCGACGGCGGTGGCGCAGATCTCCAAGGAGTCCGACCTTAAACTGCAGCAGTTGGAGCGCGCCTTTAAGACGGACCCGAGCGCGCAAAACCTCATCGAATACTGTGATTTTCTTGGTGAATACTTGGGCTCGGGCTTGGCCGAGGGGCGCGTGGCTCAGATTCAGCGCCAACAGTACGCGCGCCTGCTTGCGCGTCGCTGCGAGCGCGAGGATACCCTTGAGCTGCGCATTCGATACGCGACGGCGCTGGCCGATGTCGGACAGATCGACGAGGCGCAGGCCGTGACCGACCAGCTGGTGCTCGACGTGCCCGAGGAGCAGGAGGTTTGGATGCTTTGCCTGCGCCTGGCCGTGATGCGCCGCGACGGTGACGAGGTCCACCGTGTGATCGATGCGATTGACAAGCAACATGTGTATTTGAGCGCCGACAACCGCGAATAGTTGGCGTTTTGGCGCGACGGGGAGGAGGCCAGATGAGCGTGGCGCAACATATCCGCGACCGTGCAGGGCGCTTTCGTTGGATGGGACTCCTCGTGGTGTGGGCGGTCTTTATTGTCATGGCCGCTGTGCTGCTGGTGGAGCGTGCCGGCGTGCAGTACAGTGCGGGCCAGCATAAGCTGGGGATGCTGGCCGCCGACGATGCGGTGCCGGCCTCCTCGGCAATCTTTGGCCAAAAGCCCACGTGCCTGGTCATTACCGATTCCGATCAAGCTGGCGTCGAGGACGTAAAGGAACAGTTCGACCAGATCCTGCTCGACATGAAGATCGCCCATCGCGATGTTGATATTGCCACCGACGGTGCGGACGCGATCCCATCGCTCACGTCGTTTGATCGCGTGATTGTGCTTATGCCCTCGCTTGACAGACTGGGTGCGCATCTGACCGATCTGATGAGTTGGGTGAGTGCGGGCGGCTCACTCATGCTGGGCATGACGCCAGATAACTCGAACTATCTGCAGGCTATTGCTTCCAAGCTTGGGATCGAATCGGCCGGATATGACTATGCGACAGCCGAAAGTATCGTTCCGAGCGAGGACTTTATGTTGGGCGGAGGAGAGCGCTACGAGTTCTCGGATCCCTTCGATTCTTCGCTTTCGGTTTCATTGCGCGAAACGGCGCACGTCTGGGCAAAGACCGGTGACGCGGGCACGCCGCTCATTTGGTCTAACGATTGCGGCAGTGGTCACACCGTGGTGTGCAACATTGGCATCTACGACAAGGTCATACGTGGGTTCTATGCTTCGGCCATAAGCTTGCTGGGCGATGCCACGGCCTATCCGGTCATCAACAGCGCCGTGTTCTATTTGGATGATTTTCCTAGCCCCGTGCCCTCGGGCGATGGTACTTATATCAAACGTGACTACGGCCTTTCCATTGCCGATTTTTACACCAAGGTCTGGTGGCCCGATCTGCAAAAGCTCGCGCAAAAATACGGCATTCGCTATACCGGCGTGATGATCGAAAACTACGAGGACGCGGTCAACCAGACCGAGCCTGCGCGCCAGGTTGATACCACGCAGTTCCGCTACTTTGGCGGCATGCTGCTACAGATGGGCGGAGAGCTGGGCTTTCACGGCTACAACCATCAGCCGCTGGCGCTTTGGGACACCGACTACGGCACGTTGTACGATTACAAGACGTGGAAGAACAAGGAGACGCTCGTCGCATCGCTCAACGAGCTTATCGCCTTCCAGGACGAGGTGCTGCCCAACGCGCACGGCTCGGTCTATGTGCCGCCGTCAAATATTCTTTCGGCCCGCGCGCGTAAGATTATCGGCGCCGACGTTCCGCGTATTAAGACCATCGCCAGTACGTACTTTGAGGACGGTACCGACCTGCCATACGTACAGGAGTTTGGTGTGGCGAGCGATGGCATTGTGGAGCAGCCACGTATTGTTTCGGGTGGCATGGTCGACGATTCCTATATGCGCCTGGCAGCCGTGTCCGAGCTCAACATGCACTATGTGAGCACGCACTTTATGCATCCGGACGATCTGCTCGATCCCGATCGCGGCGCTAAGGAGGGCTGGGAGGTCTACAAGGGCGGCCTGACCGACTACCTGGAGTGGCTTACCAAATCCGCGCCCGACCTGCGGCACCAGACGGCGTCGGAGTGCTCCGGTGCCGTCCAGCGCTTTTCGTCGGTTACGGTAAGCGTGGATACAAGTGCAGATGCCTGGACGCTCAGCCTGGGCAATTTCCACGACGAGGCGTGGCTCATGTTCCGCGCTAATAATGGCGAGCCGGGTGCGGTGACGGGTGGCGAACTGACGCACCTTACGGGCAATCTGTATCTGCTCAAGGCAAATGATAAGACCGTGACGATCGAGCGCAAGGAGGGTGGCGATAAATGAGAATCTGCTTGGTACTCGAGGGTTGCTACCCCTATGTGCACGGCGGCGTATCTACCTGGATGCATGGCTACATTACGGCCATGCCCGAGCACGAGTTTGTGCTGTGGGTGATCGGCGCGCATGCTGCCGACCGTGGCAAGTTTGTCTACGAGCTGCCCGGCAACGTGGTCGAGGTGCACGAGGTGTTCCTGGACGATGCCCTGCGGCTTTCGGGCGAGCAACATGAAGCCAGTTTTAACGACCGTGAGCGCGAGGCGCTACGCCGTCTGGTGTCGCTCTCCAATCCGGACTGGGACGTGTTATTCGATATCTTCCACCGCCGTTGCGTGCATCCGCTCTCGTTTTTGCAGAGCCGCACGTTTATGGATATCTTTCGCGACGTGTGCCTGGCCGAATACCCCTACACGCCCTTTGCCGATGCATTCCACACCATGCGCTCCATGTTGCTGCCCGTGCTCTACCTGTTGGGCAGCGAGGTGCCGGTGGCCGATGTGTACCACGCCATCTCGACTGGTTACGGCGGCCTGCTCGCCTGCCTGGGCTCAAGCGTTCACCATGCGCCGGTGCTGCTCACCGAGCACGGCATCTATACCCGCGAACGCGAGGAAGAGATCATTCGCGCAGATTGGGTGGTGCCGTCGTTTAAGGACCGTTGGATTCGCTTTTTCTACCTTCTTTCGGAGGAGATCTACCGCCGCGCCTTCCGTGTGACGAGTTTGTTCCATAACGCCCGCAAGACGCAGATTGATATGGGCTGCGATGCGGACAAATGCCTGGTCATCCCCAACGGCATCCAGTTCGACCGCTTTAAGGACATCCCATTAAAGCCCGATGATGGCTGGGTGGATATTGGCGCAGTGGTGCGCTTGGCGCCCATCAAGGACGTCAAGACCATGATCTATGCCTTCTTTGAGCTGCACGAGCGACTGCCCAAGGTGCGCCTGCACATCATGGGCGGCGTGGACGACGAAGAGTACGGCGCCGAGTGCCACGCGCTGGTCGATACCCTGGGCGTGCGTGACCTGATCTTTACCGGCCGCGTCAACGTGGTCGAGTACATGGAAAAGCTCGACTTTACCATTTTGACGAGCATCTCCGAGGGCCAGCCGCTCAGCGTGCTGGAGTCGCTTGCAGCGCGCCGTCCCTGCGTGACGACCGAGGTGGGCTGCTGCCGCGAGCTGCTCGAAGGCGCCCCGGGCGACGACTTTGGCGTGGCGGGTTTTGTGACGCCGCCTATGTATCGCAAGGGCTTGGCCGATGCCATGGAGCGCATGTGCACAAGCCGCGTCCGTCGCATTGAGATGGGGGAGCGCGGGCAGCGTCGCGTTGCCACGTACTTTTTGCACGAGCAGATGCTCGCCAACTATCGCGCGCTGTACGACGAGACGGCGCAAGCGTTTGACCTGCCCAGAGAGGGGGAGTAGCCGGTGGCCGGAATTGGTTTTGAGCTCAAGCGCCTGTTTAGGCGCAAGGGCCTGTTTGCCACGATGCGCGCCTATGGCTATGCTGGCATTGTGTGCACGGGCCCCATGCTGCTGGGCGTGCTGCTCCAGGTGGGTATCTTGGTGCTGTGCGGTCTGTGGGGCGTGGGACGCGCCAACCAGGATCTGCTGGTGTGCATGGTGACCTATACGCTGCTGGCGTCGCTCACGCTCACGAGCTTTTTCTCCATGCCGGTCACGCGCTTTTTGGCTGATATGTTGTTTGCCGAGCGCGAGGATGAGATACTGCCTTCGTTTTGGGGCTCCAACGCCATCATGCTCGTTGCGGGCACGGTGCTCTACGGCGTCTTTTTGCTGTTCTCGGGCACCACGCTGCTGCAGGGGCTGCTGTGCCTGTGGCTGTTCAACATTATGATCGTCAACTGGAACGGCATGAGTTACCTCACGGCCATCAAGGATTACCGCGGCATCCTGTGCAGCTTTGCGGCTGCCATTGGCGTCGCGTGCCTATGCGCCCTGGCCGCGCTGGCACTGGGGCTGCCGCCGGTCGAGGGCCTGTTGGCATCAATTGCTCTGGGCTACGGCGTCATGCTTGCCTGGGACGTGGTTCTGCTATACCGGTATTTTCCTCAGAGCGACCGCAGCCCCTGGCTCTTTTTGCAGTGGCTCGATCAGTTTATGCCGCTGGCGCTCACGGGCCTGTTAACCAATCTGGGGCTCTTTGCGCACCTGGTGATTATTTGGGCCGGTCCCATTGGCGTGCAGGTCAAGGACTTGTTTTATGGTGCGCCCTACTGCGATGTGCCGGCGCTCATCGCGTTTTTGACCATCCTGGTCACGACCGTCAACTTTGTGGACTCGGTCGAGGTCAACTTCTATCCGCGCTACCGCGACTACTACAGCCTGTTCAACGACGGCGGCGTGGTGGGCGACATTGTGGTGGCCGAGGAGGAGATGCTCTCCACGCTCAACAGCGAACTGCGCTTTTGCGCGCTCAAGCAGCTGTTTGTGACCGCTGCGGTCATCTCGCTCGAGACCACGGTGCTCTCGGCTCTGCCGCTGGGCTTTAACAACTTTATGCACGGGTATTTTCGCACGCTGTGCGTGGGTTATGGCCTGTATGCCGTGGGCAATACGGTGATGCTCATCTTGCTGTACTTTACCGACTACAAGGGGGCCGTTCTGGCTTCGGGCCTGTTTGCCGGTGTGGCCGGGCTGGCGACTGCCGTTTCTCTGCTCTTGCCGCAGCAGTTTTACGGCTTTGGCTTTTTGTTGGGTGCGGCGGTGTTTTTTATCGTGGCGCTGCTGCGGCTCGATACCTATACCGCCAACTTGCCGTATCGTATCCTGAGCCAGCAGCCCATTGTGGCGACCGACAAAACGGGTCGCTTTACACAGCTGGGCCGCTTGCTCGACCGTGCCGAGCAGCGCTATGAGGAAGGCCGCCATAAGGGCGTGCCGCACGGCGCGTTTGAGCGCGCAGTAGTTCGCGTGTATCGCAAGCATTGGGGAGGTTCTGATGACCGATAGAATGATGTCTCGCCGTCGCCTGTTTGAGGCGGCTGCCGGTGCGCTGCTGCTTTCGGGCTGCTCGGTGCAGGATGACTCCTCGACCAAAAAGGTCAAAAAGCAGGACAAGATTAAAAAGGCTGAGGCCTCGAATGAGGCCAAGCACCTGCGCGACAAGGACGAGCTCTACGAGGTCTACGATGACTCGGGTATTGTGACCATGTACTTGACGGTCTCACGCGGCAACAGCTCCGAGAACACCGACCACAGCTGGGCCGAGATCAACACGTACTCGGTGTATGACTATGCCGACATGGGCGTGACGCGCTATCAGGTTATGGGCCTGCTGCAGCCGGGCGACGAAGACGGCCCGGTGGCCGGCGAGGTTGGCTATGGCGAGGAAGCGCCCAATGCCACCGTGCAAGTACGCGGTCAGACATCGAGCATGAACTCGCAAAAGAATTACAAGGTGGAGCTCAAAAAGGGCAAGGGCACCTGGCGCCAACAGCGCGCGATTGCGCTCAACAAGCACATGGGCGAGGGTATGCGTTTTCGCAACAAGATGGCCTACGACCTTATCCGTGGGATTCCCCAGATGATGGGCCTGCGCACGCAGTTTGTGCATCTGTGGGTGTGCGACCAGACCGAAAAGTCCAACGACACCTTTGAGGACTACGGCCTGTTTACGCAGGTGGAGCAGCTCAACAAGACGGCGCTTAAGGCACATGGTCTGGATAAGAGCGGACACCTGTATAAGGTGAACAGCTTCGATTTCCATCGCTACGAGGATACCATTAAGCTCGCCGACGATCCCGACTACAACCAGGCTAAATTTGAGGGCATGCTCGAGATTAAGGGCGATTCGGACCACACCAAGCTCATCGAGATGCTCGATGCGCTCAACGACGAATCGCAAAAGATCGATAACGTGCTCGACACCTACTTTGATACTGAGAATCTGGTCTATTGGCTGGCGTTTCAGATTCTGACGGGCAACTGCGATACGCAGAACCGTAACTGCTATCTGTACAGCCCTCTCAACTCAAATACCTGGTATTTTTTAGATTGGGATAACGACGGCATGCTGCGTAAGCTGGAGCTTTCTCTTACCGGGTTTTCGGACTACGCGAGCTGGGAGCGCGGCGTAAGCAACTACTGGGGCAACGTACTGTTCAATCGTGCGCTTCGCAGCAAATCGTTCCGCAGCGAGCTCGACCGCGCCGTCAAGGACCTGCGCTCGTATATGACCGAGGCACGCCTGAGCAAGATGATCAAGCACTACCGCGAGGTTACTGAATCGCTGGTCTTTGCTTCGCCCGATATCGACCATCTGCCTGTCACCAAGGACCAATACGAGCAGATCGCCGCGGCGATTCCCTCCGAGATCGAGGAGAACTACAAGAGCTTTCGCGAGAGTTTTAAAAAGCCCATGCCGTTCTACATCGGCGTGCCGCAGATCGATAACGGTAAGCTGCGCATTAACTGGGATGCGTCCTACGACTTTGAGGCGCGCGACATTCGCTACACCGTGGAGCTTGCGCGTGACTATGCCATAAGCGACGTGGTCTTTAAGGCCGATGATGTGCTGCTTCCCGAGGTGACCTGCGATGCGCCCGATGCCGGCCAGTATTTTGTGCGCGTGCGTGCCACCAACTCCGACGGTTATACGCAAGATGCGTTTGACTACTATGTGACCGACGACGGCAAGCACTACGGCATGAAGTGCTTTTACGTGCAAGACGGCGGTAAAGTCGTGGAGGACACGTATGAGGAGGGCTAGCGCGCTGCTTGAGCGCTTGGCGGCCCCGCCTGTGCGTACCACGCAGGAGCGTTACCGCCACGAGCTCAAATATCTCATTAACGAGGGCGAGCACGCTGCGCTTGCCTGTCGCATGGCGCCGGTGTTTAAGCTGGACAAGCATGCGCGGGCGGGCGGTTACACCATTCGTAGCCTGTATTTTGACGATTACTGCAACTCGGCCTACGAGGAAAAAGACGCCGGCATTCTCATGCGCAAAAAGTATCGCGTGCGTATCTATAACGGCAGCGACAAGATGATTAAGCTCGAGCGCAAAAAGAAGTACGGTAGCTGGATTTACAAGGAGGATGCGCCACTTACGCGCGGCGAGTTTGAGCAGATTCTGGCCGGCGACTACGACTTTTTGCTGAGGAGCCCCTATCCGCTCTGTCGCGAGTTCTACACCGAGTGCATCTGCAACGTGATGCGCCCGAGGACCATCGTGGACTACGAGCGCGAGCCGTGGGTGATGGATGAGGGCACCGTGCGCATTACGTTTGACATGAACGTGCGTGCCGCGGCGGGAAGCTTCGATATCTTTGACGTGACGCTGCCCGCGCTGCCGGTCCTGGAGCCCGGCAAGCTGGTGATGGAGGTCAAGTTTACGGAGTTTTGCCCGCAGCTGGTGCGTGATATGGTGCCGCCGGGAGCGGCCGAGCTTACGGCGGTCTCCAAGTACTGCCTGTGTTACGAAAAGACCGCCTACCTGCGCGGATTTAATTACTGGGAATCGGATTTTGAGAACCGAGGGGATATTTAGACCATGAGCACCAGGGACTTTTTTAAGAACTCCGTCTTGGAGGCGTTTGGCCAGGTCGACCCTGCCAAGATTGGCCTTTCGCTGCTCGTGGCGCTCGCCATGGGCATCCTGATCTACTACGTGTACAAGCGCTTTTTTACCGGCGTGGTGTATTCGCGCAGCTTTGCCGTGACGCTCGTGGGCATGTGTGTGCTCACCTGCATGGTCACGCTCGCGATCTCGACGAACGTGGTCATCTCGCTCGGTATGGTCGGTGCTCTGTCCATCGTCCGCTACCGTACGGCGGTCAAGGATCCGCTCGACCTGCTGTATCTTTTTTGGGCCATTACCACAGGCATTACGGCGGGAGCCGGCATGTATGCGCTCGTGGCGCTCACGGCGGTGGTGATCGTGGTGATGATTGCCGGCTTTGCGAGCCATCAGGACAAGGCGCGCGTGTACATGATGGTCATCCACTACATGGGCCAGACCACCGGCGACGATATCGTGCGCGCATTTGGGCGCACCAAGTTTACCGTCAAGTCCAAGACCATGCGCGGCGACAAGGTCGAGATGGCCGTGGAGGTGTTCTCGGACGGCGTTGACATGCCCTATGCCGACGCCATCCGCGCGCTCGACGGCGTGGAGGACCTGACGCTCATCCAGTACAACGGCGAATATCACGGCTAACTATGTTCCGGCGTTTTAACAAACGCCGGACCGCTCGACGCTGCGTGGGCATCTGCCGGGCTCTTATGTTCCGGCGTTCTGCCGAACGCCGGACCGGTCGACGCTGCGCGGGCATCTGCCGGGCGATCTGCCGCTCAAACCGTCGCTCGCGTACATAAAGTACGCTTCGCTCCTCTTTCGCGGCACCTCGCCACGGCAGCTGCCCGCTCGCTGGCGCTTGCTCGACCTGAGTGGTTGAAATGATCCGCTGAGACCTTTCCAGTCGAATATTTTTTGGGCGAGGGTTGGGTATCATGGTGAAAGCGATTTCAACGACGGGGGTGCTCGTGGTAAAGATGAAAGATGTGGCCGAGCTGGCCGGCGTTTCGAGCGCCGCCGTCTCGCGCTACCTCAACGGTGGATATATCTCGGCGGACAAAGCCGAGCGCATTAAGCAGGCGATTGAGCTGACCGGATACGTGCGATCCAGCCAGGCTCGCGCGCTGCGCACCGGCTCCACTAAGCTCATCGGCGTTATCGTGCCTAAGATCAACTCGGAATCTGTGAGCCGCATTACCGCCGGTATTGGCCAGGTGCTCGGTCGTCGTGGCTACCAGATGCTCCTTGCCAATACCGACAACGCGGCCGATCGCGAGCTCGAGTACCTCGATTTATTCCAAAACCACCCGGTTGATGGCATTGTGCTGGTGGCAACCATGATTACCGACGAGCACCGTCGGGCGATTGAGTCGTGCCGCGTGCCCATTGTGCTGATCGGCCAGAATGTTGAGGGCGCGGCGTGTGTCTATCACGACGATTACGAGGCTGCCTTTGAGCTCGGCCGTGCGCTTGCGGGTCGCGTGGATGGCAAGATTGCCTACATCGGAGTTACGGATGAGGACCGCGCGGCCGGTTTCGACCGTCGTCGCGGTTTTGAGGCCGGCTTGCGCGCCGCGGGTAACCCGCTTGATGCTGCCTTGATTCGCCTGGGCTCGTTTACGCTCGACTCGGGCTATAGTGCGGCGCGTGAGCTGCTTTCCGTCGCTCCCGATGTTTCGTTTATCGCGTGCGCGACCGATACCATGGCGGCGGGCGCGCTTCGTGCCATCGATGAGGTTCGCGGCGTGGGCGAGGGCATGCATCGCGTGAGCGGCTTCGGCGACAACGCATTTTTGCGCGCGCTGACGGGCGGCATTCCCACCGTGCATTACGGCTACCTGACCAGCGGCGTCGAGGCGACCAATATGTTGCTCAACGCGCTCGATGGCGAGGAGGGGGAGAGCGGTCTAAAGTCGCTCAAGCTCGGCCATCAGCTTATGAATGTCTAGGCCTTGGGCACGTCTGCCTGCCTCTGAGACCCCTGTTTTTGCTTCAAAACTACCTTTCGCCGGCTTTTTCCTACCGTTCACCCTACTATGAAAACGATTACAGTCATATCAAACTGAAAACGATTACAGTGTATGTGTCAAAGATGGCCGGGTGCACATGCGCCCGTTGGAGGAAAGGGAAGTTATGGACTACCGCAAATCAGCCCAAGAGGTGCTCGACAACGTCGGTGGCGCCGACAACGTTGTTTCGGCCGCACACTGCGCCACGCGTCTACGCCTGGTGATTGCCGATAATTCCAAGGTTAACAAGGAGGCCATCGAGAATGTCGATGGCGCCAAGGGCGTCTTTGAGGCCCAGGGCCAGCTCCAGATTATTTTTGGCACCGGCACCGTCAACAAGGTCTACGAAGAGTTCATCGCGCTCAGCGGCGTCGAGGCTGCCACCAAGGCCGAGGTAAAGGAGGCTGCGGCTCAGCAGCAGAACATCTTTATGCGTGCCATTAAGGTGCTCGGCGACGTCTTTGTTCCCATCATCCCCGCCATCGTGGCTTCGGGCCTGCTGCTGGGCATTATGAGCGCCCTCAACTTCATGGCCTCCAACGGCTTTATCGCACTCGACACCAATAACTTTATTTATAAGATCGCCGACTTGGTCTCGGGCACGTCCTTTGGCATTCTGCAGATCCTGATCGGTTACTCCGCCGCTAAGGCCTTTGGCGCCAACCCCTATCTGGGCGCTGTCGTCGGTGGTGCATTCATCAACTCCTCGCTGCAGAGCGCCTACACGGTTGCTTCCGAGGGCGTTCAGACCATGGTTACTGTTATTCCCGGTGTGTACAGCTTTGAGTGGGTTGGCTATCAGGGCCATGTGATCCCCATCGTTATCGCCTGCGCCATTCTGGCCTTCCTCGAGAAGCGCCTGCACAAGATCGTTCCCGAGATGTTCGACCTCTTTGTGACTCCGCTCGTCTCGGTGTTCGTGACCGTGCTCGTGACGCTCGTTGCCGTCGGCCCCATCTTTGTCTGGGCCGAGAACGCCATCCTCGGTCTGATTCAGGCCCTGCTGACCCTGCCCTTCGGCATCGGTTCCTTTATCGTCGGCCTGTTCTATGCCCCCACGGTCGTTACCGGTATCCACCAGATGTACACCGCCATCGACCTGGGTCAGCTTGCCCAGTACGGTGTGACCTATTGGCTGCCCATCGCCAGTGCCGCCAACATCGCCCAGGGTGGCGCCGCGCTCGCCGTTGCCTTTAAGACCCGCGATGCCAAGATCAAGGGCCTGGCACTTCCTTCGGCCCTGTCCGCCTTCATGGGTATTACCGAGCCTGCCATCTTTGGTGTGAACCTGCGCTTCTTTAAGCCCTTCATCGCCGGCTGCATCGGCGGCGGTTGCGGTGCCCTGGTCTGCGCACTCACCTCGCTTGCTGCTTCCGGCACCGGCGTTACCGGCATCTTCGGTATCCTGC
>CAVFEY010000018.1:0-18009 GCA_963621725.1 Firmicutes bacterium AF25-13AC | reverse complement strand
GTATCCTGCTGTGCCTGGCCCAGCCCGTGCAGTACGCGATCATGTTTGCGGTCGCCGCGCTGGTTTCCTTTGCCGTCTCGTTTGTCCTGTACAAGGACGAGCCCAAGGCTTCCGAGCAGGCCTAAGAGCTTTTGATTGAGGGGCGCCCGCGGGTTGTATGCTCGCGGGCGTTTCCCGTATCTGGTGTCGATCTCTGGCGCCTTGTTACTTTCGATCCGTTAGGACTTTGATATGTCTAATGCACTTGGCCGCGATCTTGCAAAGCTGGTTGCCGCTGTTGACACCGCCGCCTCTGAGTGCGGTCATGGCGCATATGGCCAGCGCTTCCATATTATGCCGCCGGCGGGCTGGCTCAACGACCCCAATGGTCTTTGCCAAGCGGGCGGCGTGTTCCATGCCTATTTTCAGTATGCGCCGTTTGATGTCGAGGGTGGCGTCAAGATGTGGGGCCATGCCACAAGCCGCGATCTTATGACGTGGGACTACGTTGGCGCCCCGCTGCTGCCCGACGAGCCGTTCGATTGCCATGGCGTGTATTCGGGCTCCGCGCTTGCCGAGGACGGCCGCATTCGCGTACTGTACACAGGCAACGTTAAACTCTCCGATGCAGACGGCACGTACGACTACGTCAATACCGGCCGCCGCGCCGATACTGTTTATGTCGAGAGCGTTGATGGCCTTGCCGGTCGGGAGTTCAGCCAAAAGCGTGTGGTGCTGGCGTCCGAGGATTATCCCGAGGATTTGACCTGCCATGTGCGCGATCCCAAGGTGTGGCGCGATGATAATGGGCGTTACCATATGGTGCTGGGCGCGCGTCGTCGCGTGGATGGGCCGCATGTCGATAGTCGATTTTGCGCCATGCACGGCGAGGGCGCCGGGCGCGATGTGGGCGAGATCCTGGTGTATGGCTCGGCCGATATGCTGAGTTGGGAGCTCGAGAGCCGCGTGTCTACGCCCGAGCGTTTTGGCTTTATGTGGGAGTGCCCGGGATACCTTGAGCTTGAGGCGGATGGCGGTGTACCGGCGAAGTTCCTGTCCTTCTCTCCCCAGGGGCTCGAGGGCGGTCGTTGGGACCGCGGTAACGTGTATGCAGCGGGCTACATGCCTGTAACGGGCGACATTACGGGTGGCAATGACGCTTATGAGCTGGGCGAGTTTCGCCTGTGGGACGCCGGTTTTGACTTCTATGCTCCGCAGGAGTTCACGGCCGAGGACGGTCGCCACATTCTGATCGGCTGGATGGGCATGCCCGATGAGCCGACCTATGGCAACGCGCCCACCGTGGCGTGCGGCTGGCAGCACTGTATGACAGTGCCGCGTGAGCTTACAGCCGGTGCTGGCGGCGTGGTGCTGCAACAGCCGGCGCGCGAGATTGAGCACCATTATGCCTCGGTGCGTGTGGGGGCGGGCTCGTTGGAGGTTGCCGCCGATACCTGCTTTGATGTTGTTGTCGACGGTGTCGACGGCGCGTTTGCCGCGACCGTAGATGGCGAGCTGAAACTGGTGTTTGTGCCCGCCGAGGGCGAGCTTCCCGCGCGCTTTGAGATGCGATATACCGATGAAGGTCGCGCTTCTGCCGGCTGCGGTCGTACCGTGCGCTGGGAGCCCGTCGACGAGGTGCGCAACGTGCGCATTGTTGGCGATGTCTCGTCGGTCGAGGTGTTTGTGAACGATGGCTCGCTCGTGTTTTCGACGCGCATCTATCCCGAGGCCTATGGCGTGACCGTTGACACTCCGGGTGCGAACGTGACCTACCACGCGCTCAACATCTAGGCGATTCGTCGCATATCGGCGCTATACTGCAGCCGTTGCCCACGATGCGGGGAACACCCGCATCGTGGGTTTTTGCTTATGAAGGGGCGGTGCCTTGTGGATGTACAGCAGCTAGAAGAGTCCTGGGCTGTAAGGACCGGCGCGCGTGAGGCGCGTCTTGTTGCGGCCCTGCATGTGCCGGCGGCGCTGTCTTTGTTGGGGATTGTGCGTCCCGGTGACCGCCTGGTGGCCTTTGCGGACGACTTTGCCGATGCGTTTGCCCGCGGCTTTGATTGCTTCGATGTCGCGCTGGTGGGCTCGCCGTCCGCCGAGGCGTTTGCCGCTGCGTCCGAGGGTTATGATGCTTCGTTTGATGCCGAGGGTCCGCACCTGTGGTGGTTCGTCAACTCCATCGGCGGGCTTGGTCTGCGTGTGCCCGACCTTCGCGCTTTGGGCCGCACGGCTCGCGAGACGCATGCGCTGCTCGTGGTGGATAATACCGTGGCTGGTGTCTTTGGGTGCGATCCGCTGCGTTTGGGTGCCGTGCTGTCGCTCGAGGCGCTCGACCGCGTGTGTGCCGGTAAGGCTCCGCGTAAGCTCGTAGCCGCCTCGGTCGCGCGCTCGCAGCTCAAGCGCCATCGTGTGGATGCCGCTGCCGAGTGCGCGCATGCGCTGATCGAGGGGTGCGGATTGGCCGCGCTCGACTTGTCCTCCGATGAGGCCGAGGTTCTAGAGCGTGGGCTCGACACGCTCGACACCCGCATGCAGGCACATTTCGACCGCGCCCGTGCGCTGGCCGAGTACTTGGCTGCGAACGAGATGGTGCGCAACGTGCACTATCCCGGGCTGACCTCACATCCCGACCATGCCATCGCGACCGGCATCCTGGAGCACGGTTTTGGCCCGGCAGTAGAGTTTGACCTGATGGACTGCACCGCAGGCGAATTCTTCAGCATACTGCCGGACGAATTCCGCACATCACCCGCCGGCGGCGCAACGACGCGCCTTTCGGCCCCACGTGGCAAGCAGGGGAGCACCATCCGCCTCTACGCCGGCACCGACGACCCCTTGATCGTGGCCGCCACCCTAGATAATGCCCTCCGCAACTAGCTAAATCATCCTCGACTCCATAAGTTGCGGTGAAATATGGATTGATTTACGGCTTTAACCGCATAAACAGTCCCTATTTCACCGCAACTTATGAGAAGGGGTTGGGTAGCTAAAAAGCCCCGTCCCAAATTGGCTACTCTTTGATGCTGGCGATGAGGGCGTCGGCTTTGGTGGCAATGACGTTGTTGATGTCGGCCTGCAGCTCCTCGTAGGCCGCTATGGCTCGCTCGCCGGCGGGGGTGAGGGTGGATCCGCGGGCGCCGTCGCGCTCGATGAGCTTGCAGCCCAGCTGACCTTCGGCCTCGTTCACAATGCGCCATGCCTTGGAATACGCCATGCCCATGCTCTTGGCGGCGCGGTTGAGCGAGTGCTCGCGGGCAATACCCTGCAGCAGTAAGACGCAGCCGTGGCCGAACACGCCCGGCAGATCCTTGTCGCACGCTTGAATGACCAACTTTGCCGTCGTCTTGTACTCCATGTGCTCCACGTCTCCCCGCTAAAGTGTTTGCTGGGCAAACGCAAAGCCTGCGTCAAACCCTCATGTGCTCTTCTTAAAACATGCATTGTAGCAGTCAAAGTGCGTTAAGATACTTCCCCAGTATTGGGCGCCCAAGGTTGGGCTGGGTCCTACGAGGCCTGCAGCCGACCGGTCGCATGGAAAAAGGAGAAACATGGCTACGTTCTTTCCCGGTGAGTCCCACACGTTTTCGGAGTATCTGCTGGTCCCTGGTTACTCGTCCTCGCAGTGCATCCCCAACAACGTCTCTCTTAAGACGCCGCTGACCCGCTTTAAGCGCGGTGAGAAGCCGGCAATCACCCTGAACATCCCCATGGTTTCCGCCATCATGCAGTCCGTCTCGGGCGTCGACATGGGTGTCGCGCTCGCTACCGAGGGCGGCCTGTCCTTCATTTACGGTTCCCAGAGCGCCGAGTCCGAGGCCGCCATGGTCAAGGCCGTCAAGGATCACAAGGCCGGCTTCGTTCAGTCGGATTCCACGCTGACCCCCGACATGACTATGGAGCAGGTCATCGAGCTTAAGGAGAAGACCGGCCACTCCACCATGCCGGTCACCGACGACGGCACTCCCAAGGGTAAGCTCCTGGGCATCGTCACCAGCCGTGACTATCGCCCCAGCCGCGATGACCACCAGACGAAGGTCTCCGAGTTCATGACCCCGCGTGAGCAGCTCATCGTGGGCGACAAGAACATCAGCCTCAAGGTTGCTAACGACGTCATCTGGGACAATAAGCTCAACGCCCTGCCCATCGTCGACGACTACGATCACCTGATGGGCATCGTCTTCCGCAAGGACTACGACAGCCACAAGACCAACCCCAACGAGCTGCTCGATAACGACAAGCGCTACATGGTTGGTGCCGGTATCAACACCCGCGACTATGCCGAGCGCGTGCCGCTGCTCATCGAGGCCGGTGCCGATGTCCTGTGCATCGACTCCTCCGAGGGCTTCAGCGAGTGGCAGAAGCGCACCATCGAGTGGATCCGCGCCAACTACGGCGAGGACGTCAAGGTCGGTGCCGGCAACGTCGTCGACGCCGAGGGCTTCCGCTTTTTGGCCGACTGCGGTGCCGACTTCATCAAGGTCGGTATCGGCGGCGGCTCCATCTGCATCACCCGTGAGACCAAGGGCATCGGCCGTGGCCAGGCCACCGCGCTGATCGACGTCTGCCGCGCTCGCGACGAGTACTACGAGGAGACCGGCGTCTACGTGCCCGTGTGCTCCGATGGCGGCATCGTCTACGACTATCACATGACGCTCGCCCTTGCCATGGGTGCCGACTTTATGATGCTGGGCCGCTATTTCGCCCGCTTTGACGAGAGCCCGACCGAGCGCGTCAACGTCAACGGCCAGTACATGAAGGAGTACTGGGGCGAGGGTTCTGCGCGTGCCCGCAACTGGCAGCGCTACGACCTGGGCGGCGCCGCGAAGCTCAGTTTCGTCGAGGGCGTCGACTCCTACGTTCCCTACGCCGGTTCCCTCAAGGACGGCGTGGGCGGCACGCTCTACAAGGTCAAGTCCACGATGTGCAACTGCGGTGCCCTCTCGATCCCCGAGCTCCAGGAAAAGGCACGCCTAACGCTGGTCAGCTCGACCTCGATCGTCGAAGGCGGCGCCCACGACGTAGTCGTCAAGGATTCCCAGCAGAGCGTTTCCTATCGATAAGCGGCTTTCCCAAGCACCGCACCTTGCCGTTCAAACCGTCGCTCGCGTACCAAAGTACGCGTCGCTCCTCTTTCACGGCAATCTGCGGCACTTGGAAAACCCGACCATGTTTGGGCGGATAACAGATAGCGGTTGATTCACAACCACGTTATTTAGATAAAGCGAGATGCCCGCAAGTCGCAGGCATCTCGCTTGTCGTATTTGCTATCATCAGTCAAGTTAACCTTAGGGTCGGGCGGCTTGGCTTTGTTCGCTACAAGTTCCGCACGCAAAGAAGAGCACTTAATGTGCTCTTCGTCTTGCGCAGGACTGTCCGCAGTAGCGAATAAAGCCAAGCCGCCCGACCCCAGCTAAGATTAAAGGAGCTGATATGTGCGATTGCACAGATCATAAGGACGAGATCCCTGCCTACGACGCGCAGGCCATTGAGTCCAAGTGGATGAAGGCCTGGGAGGACTCCAACCTCTTTGCCGTCGACACCGACGACAGCAAGCCTAAAAAGTATGTGCTCGAGATGTTCCCGTATCCGTCGGGCGACCTGCACATGGGCCACGCGCGCAACTATACCATCGGCGATGCCATGGCCCGTCAGGCCCGCATGCGCGGCTATGACGTGCTGCACCCCATCGGCTTCGATGCCTTTGGCCTGCCTGCCGAGAACGCCGCTATCAAGCACAACACGCAGGCTGCTGCCTGGACGTATAAGAACATGGACCAGGCGCTCGCCACGATGAAGCGCATGGGCTTCTCCTACGATCTGGATCGCATGGTCAAGACCTGCAGCCCCGACTACTACCGCTGGGGTCAGTGGATCTTTGAGAAGCTGTGGGAAAAGGGCCTGGTCTACCGCAAGAAGAACCCGGTCAACTGGTGTCCTAACTGCAAGACCGTTCTGGCCAACGAGCAGGTCACCGAGGGTAAGTGCTGGCGCTGCGGCACCGAGCCTGAGAAGCGCGACCTTGAGCAATGGTACTTCAAGATTACCGAGTACTCCCAGGAGCTGCTCGACGACCTGGAGAAGCTCCCCGGCTGGCCCGAGCGCGTCAAGCAGATGCAGGCCAACTGGATCGGTCGCTCCGAGGGCGCCGAGGTCGTCTTTACCCTGTGCGACAGGGATGGCGAGCCTATCGAGGGCGACGAGGGTAAGATCACCGTCTTCACCACGCGTGCCGATACCCTTTTTGGCGTCTCCTTCTTTGTCCTGGCTCCCGAGTACGCCGGCCTGCACGAGCTCGTCGAGGGCACGGAGTACGAGGAGGCCGTCACCAAGATTGTCGAGGACTCCAAGCACATCTCTGCCGTCGAGCGTGCCCAGGGCACCCTCGAGAAGCGCGGTGCCTTCACGGGCCGCTATGTGGTAAACCCCGTCAACGGCGAGAAGGTCCCCGTGTGGGTTGCCGATTATGTCGTTGCCGACTACGGTACCGGTGCCGTCATGGCCGTTCCCTGTGGCGACCAGCGCGACTTTGAGTTTGCCCGTAAGTACGACCTGCCGATCGTGCCGATCATCCTGGATGACGATGACCGTGCTGCCGTCGAGGCCAGCGGTGAGACCATCGATACCTTCCATGCCGAGACCGTCGACTGGGATTGCGCTCACGCTGCCGAGGGCACGCTCGTCCAGTCCGGCAAGTACACCGGCATGCGCGGCGGCAAGCACTCCGAGGGCGAGGCTGCCATCGTGGCCGACCTCGAGGCCATGGGCTGCGGTCGTCGCAAGGTCGAGTTCCGTCTGCGCGACTGGCTCATCAGCCGCCAGCGCTACTGGGGCAACCCCATCCCGGCCATCCACTGCGAGCACTGCGGTATCGTGCCCGTGCCCGAGGACCAGCTGCCGGTGACGCTGCCCGAGAACCTGGACCTGGGTGCCGGCGAGACCCTCGCCGAGTGCAAGGAGTTCTACGAGACCACCTGCCCGGTCTGCGGCCGCCCGGCCAAGCGTGAGACCGATACCATGGACACCTTCACCTGCTCCAGCTGGTATTACCTGCGCTATACCGACCCGCACAACACCGAGCTGCCCTTCTCCCGCGAGGCGGCCGACCGTTGGATGCCCGTCGATAACTACATCGGCGGCATCGAGCACGCCATTTTGCACCTGCTCTACAGCCGCTTCTTTACCAAGGCGCTGCGCGACCTGGGCCTGCTGAGCGTTGACGAGCCCTTCACCAACCTGCTGTGCCAGGGTATGGTCAAGGACGAGAACGGCGACACCATGTCCAAGTCCAAGGGCAATGTCGTGCCCCCGAGCTCGGTCATCGAGCCCTACGGCGCCGACACCATGCGTCTGGCGATCCTGTTTATCGCCCCGCCCGAGAAGGACTTCGACTGGGATCCCAAGGCCGTCGAGGGCGCTAACCGCTTCATTAAGCGCGCCTGGCGCATCGTATGGCAGCTCGTCCAGTCCGGCGACGCCAGCGTGGCCTTCGACAAGTCCGTGCTTGACGAGACCGCGATGAAGCTCTATCGCGAGCGTCACCGCACCATTGCCAAGTGCACCGAGGACTTCGATCGCGGCCAGTTCAACACCGCGATCTCGGCCGTCATGGAGCTCGTCAACGCGGCGAGCGCCTACCTCAACGCCACCGAGGGCGCTGACCGCGACAAGGCCCTGTGCTACGGCGTGGCCAAGGACATCGTAAGCGTCCTTGCCCCCATCTGCCCGTTCTGGGCCGACGAGCTGTGGCATGAGGCACTCGGCTGCGAGGGCAACGCCTACACCGCCTCCTGGCCCGAGTTCGACCTGGCCGAGTCCATCGAGGACACGGTGCAGATCGTCGTCCAGGTGCTCGGCAAGGTCCGTGGCCGCATCGACGTGGCCCGCGATGCCTCCAACGAGGAAATGCAGGCTGCCGCCGAGGCTGCCGTCGCCAAGTGGCTCGAGGGCAAGACGGTCGTCAAGGCCATCTGCGTGCCCGGCAAGCTGGTCAACCTGGTTGTTAAGTAAGCGCTGCGCGCATAGCTGACATGAAAAAGCGAGGGACGATTCCGCAGGAGTCGCCCCTCTTTTTGGTTATGGATACTTGCGACAACACCCAATTATCCATTTCTTGTGGAGAACCTGTGCTCACGCTGACCTGCGGGTTTGTGTTGTGGTTGCACGTTTGTGCAGGTATTGGTATAGTTTGCTTGCAAATGTAGTTGTAATTGAAAGAAGTGGGGTTTCGGCCCCGCTTCTTTTTTGTATGGATGGAGGTGCCGCAATGGTCAAGACCAAGACCGAGCAGGCGATCATCGACGCGCTCGAGGCCGTTGCTCCCCAGCACGATGTCGACATCGTCGACGTTGAGCTCGTGGGTGCCACCAAGGCCCCCTGTGTGCGTGTGCGTATCGAGGGTGCCGAGGGTCAGAGCCTGTCGCTCAATGACGTCACGGCCAACACCAAATGGGTCGGCGATGTGATTGAGGAGCTCGATCCCATCTCTTCGAGCTATACGCTCGAGGTGTCGAGCCCGGGTATGGCGCGCCCGCTGCGCCGCCCGCGTGACTTTGCCCGCTTTGTGGGCGAGAACTGCGAGCTCACCTCCACCGCCACCGAGGGCCGTCGCAAGTACGCCGGCAAGATTGCCGCCGCCACCGAGACGAACGTGACCCTCGAGCTCGAGGACGGCGAGTCCGTTACCCTCGATTTCTCTGATGTTAAAAAGTGCAAGTTGAAGCCCACCTATGACTTCAAGCCCTCGAAGGAAGGAAAGTAAGATGGCAGCATCCGACATGATGTCCGCCCTGATGGAGCTTTGCCAGGAGAAGCACATCGACCAGCTCTACCTGATCGACCGCCTGGAGCAGTCGCTCGCCAAGAGCTATGCCGAGATCCTGCATCTTGAGTGGGGCGCCAAGGTGACCATCGACCGCACCACCGGCAAGATCTACGTCTACCGTCTGGAGCCGATCGACGATTCCATGGACGAGGAGGGCAACTTCACCGAGTTCGAGGAAATCGACGTCACTCCCAAGAACACGAGCCGCATTGCCGCCCAGCACGCCAAGGCCGAGATCAACGCCATCGTGCGCAACTCCGCCCGCGAGCAGATCTACGAGGAGTTCTCCGGCCGCATCGGTGACCTCATCAGCGGTACCGTGCTGCAGTCCACTCCCGACTTCACGATCGTCAAGATTCGCGAGGGCGTCGAGGCCGAGCTTCCGCACTTCGACCAGCGCCGTTACGAGAACGAGCGCAATGAGCGTCCGATGGGCGAGCGCTACCTGCACAACCAGCACATCAAGGCCGTGATCATCGACGTTCGCGACCCCAACTCCAACCTGCAGCCGGTTCGTGGCGAGCACAGCCGTCCGCCGATTGTCATCTCCCGTACCCACCCCGAGCTCATGCGTCGTCTGTTTGAGCAGGAGGTGCCCGAGATCTATGAGGGCACCGTCCAGATCAAGTCGATCGCCCGCGAGCCTGGCCAGCGCTCCAAGGTTGCCGTCCACTCGCTCGACGATCGCCTGGATCCCGTGGGCGCCTGCGTCGGCCCCAAGGGTAGCCGTGTTCGCGCCGTCGTGGGCGAGCTCCGTGGCGAGCGCGTCGACGTCATCCTGTGGGATGCCGATCCTGCCGTCTACGTCGCCAACGCCCTGTCGCCCGCCAAGGTCACCCGCGTCCTCATCGACGAGGAGAAGGCCTACGCCGGCGTCATCGTGCCCGACGACCAGCTGTCCCTCGCCATCGGCAAGGAGGGCCAGAACGCCCGCCTCGCCGCGCGCCTGACCGGCTGGCACATCGACATCAAGTCCGAGACCCTTGCCGCCGACATCCTCAAGAACGTTCCCGTTCACGAGGAGCCCGCCGCCGACCTGATCGGTGACGAGGAGGACGAGGACGTCCGTCGCTGCGAGTTCGTGTCCGAGGACGGCATCCAGTGCCGCAACCAGGCCCGTCCCGGCTCCCGTTTCTGCGGTGTCCACGACACCGACGCCTTCGATGATGCGGAGGACCTGATCTAGCGCGCGGTCGCGCCGGGCAGGTCCCGGCGCATACCCCACGCTCGTTCAGTCTCTAGGCACCCAAGGTGCCAGAAAGGGTAGGTGAAGTCATATGGCAAAAGTCCGTGTGTCCACCCTGGCCAAAGAGTTCGGCATGACCTCCAAGGAACTGATGGGTCATCTCGCCGAAATGAAGATTCCCGCTAAGTCCGCTTCCTCCGCCCTGGAGGACGCCTACGTCGCTATGGTCCGCAAGCAGCTCGCCTCGGTGATTGAGGCCCGCGCCCAGGAAGTCGAGGCCGCCAAGCTGGCCGAGGAGCAGGCCGCTGCCGCCGAGGAGGCAGCACGCGCCGCCGAGGCAGAGCGCGAGCGCATCGCCGCCGAGAAGGCGCGCGAGGAGGAGCGCCGTCAGTTCGCAGCTGCCCAGGCTGCCGAGGAGGCCGCCCGCGCCGAGGCCGAGGCCAAGAAGAAGGCCGAGCAGGAGCGTCTTGCCCGCGAGAAGGAAGAGGCTGCCCGCGAGGCCCAGCGCCGCGCCGTTCCCGCTTCCGATTCCGGTTCGCGTTTCCGTTCGCTGCTCGACCAGATCGCCGCACAGGAGACTGTGCTCAAGGAGAAGAAGGACGCCGAGGAGAAGGCCAAGGCCGAGCGCGCTGCCGAGCGCGGCAACCGTCGTGGCGGCAACAACGACCGTCGCGGTGGCCGTCGTAACGATCGCAACGCCTCCGACAACAACTCCGAGCGCAACGCCTCCGAGAGCCGTCCGCACAGCCATCGCACCAATGCCAGCAACAACGTCGCTGCCGGCATGGATTTCCCCAACCCCGACAAGCAGGGCAAGGGCAAGAAGCGCAAGGGCGGTCACAACAACGAAGAGGACCACTACAGCCGCATGGCTCGCGAGGCCGAGGAGTACAGCCGCGAGAAGGTGCTCGAGGAGGCTCGTGCCGCCGTCGAGGAGGCCTCTCGCGAGTCCACCGGTCGTCGCAAAAAGCGCAAGGAGAAGCGCGAGCGCGAGGCCGCAAAGGCTCAGGAGGAGCGCAAGATTGAGGAGGCGCTGGCCCAGGGCGTGAACCCCGAGGACCTCGACGCCATCAAGGTCTCCCAGGGCGTTACCGTCCAGGAGCTCGCCGAGGCGCTCGACGTTCCTGCCAACGACATCATCAAGCGCCTGTTCCTGCTGGGCACGCCGCTTACCATGACGCAGTCCATGTCCGACGACCTCGTCGAGCTCGTTGCCGACGACCTGGGCCGCCAGATCAAGATCATTACCCCCGAGGAGGAGAACACCTTCTCGTTCTACGACGATCCCGCCGACCTTAAGCCGCGTGCCCCGGTCGTCACCGTCATGGGCCACGTCGACCACGGCAAGACGAGCCTCCTCGATGCCATCCGTCACACCGGCGTCGCTGCCGGCGAGGCGGGCGGCATTACCCAGGCCATCGGCGCTTCGCAGGTCATGATCAACGACCGCAAGATCACCTTCATCGATACCCCCGGTCACGCCACCTTTACGGCCATGCGTGCCCGCGGCGCCAAGGTGACCGACATCGTCATTCTGATCGTCGCCGCCGACGACGGCGTCATGCCCCAGACCGTCGAGTCGATCAACCACGCCAAGGCCGCCGGCGTTCCCATCGTCGTCGCCGTCAACAAGATCGATAAGCCGGGCGCCAACCCCGACCGCGTGCGCCAGGAGCTCACCGAGTACGGCATCATCCCCGAGGAGTGGGGCGGACAGAACATGTTCGTCAACATCTCGGGCAAGCAGAAGATCGGTATCGACGACCTGCTCGAGACCGTGCTGCTCCAGGCCGACGTGCTCGAGCTCAAGGCCAACCCCGATACGTTCGCATCGGGTAACGTCCTCGAGGCTAAGCTCGACAAGGGCCGCGGCTCGGTTGCCACCGTGCTCGTGACCCGCGGCACCCTGCGCGTGGGCGACACGCTAGTTGCCGGCCTCACCTATGGCCGCGTCCGTGCCATGCTCGACCCCAAGGGCAACGCCGTCACCGAGGCCGGTCCCTCCGACGCCGTCGAGATCCTGGGCCTGCAGTCCGTCCCCAACGCCGGCGATGAGTTCCGCGTGTTCGAGGACGAGCGCGAGGCGCGTGCGCTGGCCGACGAGCGTTCGCTCAAGGCCCGTATCGAGGAGCAGAGCCGCGTGAAGCACGTGACGCTCGAGAACCTCTTCGAGACCATCGCCGACGCCGAGGTCAAGGAGCTCAACCTGATCATCAAGGCCGACGTCCAGGGCTCCATCGAGGCCCTTCAGGACTCCCTCGACAAGATGGATCAGTCCGAGGTGCGCATCAACACGATCCATTCCGCCGTTGGTGCCATCAACGAGACCGACGTCGTCCTGGCCGACGCTTCCAACGCCATCATCATCGGCTTTGGCGTCCGTCCCGACGGCAAGGCCCGCTCCGCCGCCGAGCGCGAGGGCGTCGAGATCCGTTGCTACGACGTCATCTACAAGTGCCTCGAGGACCTCGACGCTGCCCGCATCGGTATGCTCAAGCCCACCGAGGTCGAGGTCTCCACGGGTTCCGCGACCGTCCTGGACACCTTCAAGGTGCCCAAGGTCGGTATCGCCGCCGGTGTCCGCGTCGAGGAGGGCGAGATCGCCGCGACCGATTCCGTGCGTCTGGTGCGCGACGGTATCGTGGTCTTCAACGGCAAGATCGCCTCGATGCGCCACTACAAGGACGAGGCCAAGAGCCTCAAGAGCGGTTCCGAGGGCGGCATTGGCCTGGAGAACTTCCAGGACATCAAGCCCGGCGACCAGATCGAGGGTTACCGCATCGACCAGGTTGCCCGTACCGAGTAGGGGGTAGCGCTATGAAGCAAACGCAGGCAACCCGCCGTCTGGGCGAGCAGCTTCGCGAGAAGCTCGGTTATATCCTGCTCTTTGAGGTTTCCGATCCGCGTCTCGACCTGGTTACTTTGACCGCGGTCGAGGTCGCGGTGGACCGTTCGTTCGCGCGTGTGTACGTGTCGTGCGATGCGAGCCGCTACGACGAGGTCATGGAGGCGCTCGCAAGCGCCAAGGGCCGCATTCGTAGCCTGTTGGCTCGCTCGCTCGATTGGCGCGTCACGCCCGAGCTCGATTTTCGCATCGATCGCTCGACCGATGAGGCCGAGCGCATCACGCGTGCGCTGGAAAACGTTCCCGCCACGCTTGCGATCGAAAAGGACGAGGACGGCTATCCGATAGCGGATGCCGCCCAGGAGGCAGCTTTAGATGAGTAATTCCGCCGACCTCGCATCGTGCGAGTCTGCAGATATTCAGCGACGCATCCTCGAGCTCATCGAGGGTGCGTCCTCCATTGCGATTTCGGGACATACGTCTCCCGATGGTGACGCCCTGGGCTCCGTGCTGGGTCTGGGCTTATCGCTTATGAAGTTTTTCCCCAACAAGGACATTGCCCTGCTGCTGGCAGACGATGACCCGGTTCCGCGCATCTACCGCTTTATGGAGGGCGCTGACCGTCTGGTGCCGGCATCTGCGTATACCGGCAATCCGGACCTGTTCATCTCTGTGGACGTGCCGGTCGTCGAGCGTCTGAATAACTCCGCCGAGGTGCTCCGCCGCTCGTCGCATGTGGTGTGCTTCGATCATCATCCGGCGCGTGAGGAATTTGCCGAGCTGAGCCTGAGGTGCGTCGGCGCCGCGGCCTGCGCCATGATCATCGACCGCTTTTTGGACAATTGCGGCATTGTGGCTCGCGATGGTGTCGCGACCTGCCTGCTGTGCGGCCTGGTGACCGATACCGGTCGTTTTCAGTACCAAAACGCCGATGCCGCTGCGTTCCATGCCGCCTCGCGCCTGGTTGCCCACGGTGCCGATCCGGCGCGCGTTGCGCTCGAGGTCTACCAGAGCATGCGCGTAGAGTTCTTGCATCTCAAGTCCATCGTTATGGGCCGCATCAAGACCGTGGCGCACGGTCGCGTGGCATATAGTTATGCGTACCAGAGCGACCTTGAGGCCTGCGGCGTCACTTCGGATGAGTGCGACGGCCTGGTCGATGTGGTGCGTTCGGTGATGGGCGTTGAGGTCTGTCTGTTTCTAAAGGGCATCGACGGCGATACCAAGGTACGCGGTAACCTGCGCTCCAAGGGTGACCTCGATGTGTCCGAGATCGCTGCCAACTTTGGCGGTGGCGGGCATCATGCCGCCGCCGGCTTTTCCAACAACGGAACGATTCGCGAGACGCTCGCCGTGGCACTTCCCATGCTGGCCGAGCTGGTGGGGGAGGATCCCGCTTCGGTGACCGTCGAGCTCTAACTTATTGGATGGTACATGGCTCGTCGAACGCCTTCTCAATTGAATATGCTGCTCGCCGTCGATAAGCCGGTGGGCTGCACGTCCCATGACGTGGTCTCGCAATGCCGACGCGCCCTCCATGAGCGGCGCGTCGGCCATGCCGGTACGCTCGACCCCATGGCATCGGGTGTCATGGTTGTGGGCGTGGGTCAGGCCACCCGTTTGCTGGGTATGCTCACGCTCGATACGAAAAACTACGTCGCCGACATTTCGTTTGGCGCCGAGACCAATACCGATGATGCGGAGGGCGAGGCGGTCCGCACGGTGGCTGTTGCCAACGAGCTCCGCGATCCTGCCTATGCTCGTGAGCGCTTGGCCGCCATGCTGGGCCCGCAGATGCAGGTGCCGCCGGCGTTTTCTGCTATCTCGGTCAATGGCGTTCGCGCCTACAAGTCTGCTCGCGAGGGCAATGCGGTGGACCTACCTCCGCGCCCCGTCGAGGTCTATGCCGCCGACCTGATCGCCGTGGGCGGCGAAGGTGATACGTGTGTGTGGACCGTGGCGTTCTCGGTGAGCAAGGGCACCTATATCCGTGCGCTCGCTCGCGACCTGGGCCGCGCTTGCGATAGCGCCGCGCATATTTCCGCGCTGCGCCGCACGGCTTCCGGTGTTGTTTCCATTGGCGCTTGTCATGCGGTCGAGGAGCTCTCTGCCGAGACCGCTGCCGGTTTCGCTCTGGATCCCATCGCCGCCCTAGGTGCCACGCGAGTCGATTTGCCGGGTAATCTTGCAGACGACCTGCTTTGTGGCCGCCGCATTCCCGTTGAACGCGCGCTTGCGGACTTCGATACGGCGAAGGCGCCGTTCGCGCTCGTACTCGATGGGGGATTGAAGGCGCTTGCTCGTATCGAGGGCGGCCGCTTTGTGATGGAGCACGTCTTTCCGCAGGCGATCGGCGGTGTTCGATGATGCTGACGCCCCACGAGCTCGCGCGTATCTTTTTCGCGGGTGAGTTGGATGAGGCCCGTATCGTTTCTGCCGATGCTTTTGATGGGTGCGAGTTCTTGGGTGCCGCGTCGATCGCTATTGGCGTGTTTGATGGCGTGCATCGTGGGCACCAAGAGCTGATCGAAGCGGTTATTCGCGATGCACATGATCACGGCAGCAAAGCGGTCGTGGTCACCTTCGATCCTGATCCGGAAGTCGTGGTGAGTCCGTCGCCCGCCCAAAAATTGATGACGACGGCCGACCGCCTGCATGCCCTGGCTCAAACCGGGGTCGATGCGGTGGTGGCCATTCCCTTTACGCCCGCCGTGGCGGCACTCGACCATGTCGGGTTTCTGGCGCTGTTGTCGCGCGTTGTCGATATTCGCTCCATTCGTGTCGGCAGCGACTTTAGGCTCGGCCGCGGCGGCGCTTCGGGCGTTGCCGAGATGCGCGTCTGGGGCACCGAGCGTGGGGTTGACGTTTACGGTCACGACCTGCTCTGCGTTAACGGGCAGACCATCTGCGCCACGCGTATCCGCCATGAGCTGGGTCAGGGTCATGTGGAGCTGGCCGCAGAGCTTCTCGGCCGTCCCTATATGCTGCGCGGCGTTGTGTCGGCTGGCCGTCACGAGGGCTCCGACATGGGCTTTCCCACGGCAAACATCCAGGTGCCCGACGGCATCCAAGTGCCTGCCGATGGCGTCTATGAGGGTCTGGTGCTGGTCGACGATACCGTATGGCCTGCTGCCGTTAACGTCGGCCTGCCGCCGACCTATGCCGATGATGCCGCCTCGGCGCATCTCGAGGCCAACTTGATCGGCTATGCGGGCGACCTGTATGGCGCCTCGGTGTCGCTGGCGTTTACGCGCTGGCTGCGTCCGTCTCGCGTGTTCGATTCCCTGGACGAGTTGATCGCGACCGTCGAGGGTAATATCGACGATATCCGTCATAACTTGGGTGAGCAGGGGGTGAGTATCCGTGATTAGCGATGAGGAAAAAGATCAGGTACGCGCGGCGTCGGACCTGGTTGCCATCGTGCAGGAAACGGTTGAGCTCAAGCCCCGCGGCCATGAGTTTTGGGGCTGCTGCCCGTTTCATGGCGAAAAGACCCCATCGTTTCACATTATCCCTGCTACGCAGGTGTGGCACTGCTTTGGCTGCGGCGAGGGCGGCGACGTCTTTACCTATATCATGAAGCGCGAGAACCTGAGTTTTCCCGAGTCGATCCGCTATTTGGCCGACCGTGCGGGCATTGAACTGCACGATACCGGTGCGCAGCGCGATCGAGGCACCAAGCGTGCCCGCATCTATGACCTGTGCGCTGAGACGGCTCAGTTCTACCACACCATGCTTATGCGCGGTAAGGACGGCCGTCCGCGCGAGTACTTTGCCAGCCGCGGTATGGGTGGCGACGTCTGCCGCCGCTACTGCCTGGGCTTTGCACCGGGCCGCAATGCGCTGGTGACGCACCTGTCCCAGGCGGGTTTTACCCCGCAGGAGATGATCGATGCCAACGTTGCCGTGAGCCGCGGACGCGGGCAACTAGCCGACCGCTTTTACGACCGCGTGATGTTTCCCATCTTTGACGAGCAAGGGCATAACATCGCCTTTGGCGGTCGCATTATGGGCGACGGCCAGCCTAAGTATCTCAACACCGCCGAGACGAGTGTGTTCCATAAAAAGAGAAACCTCTACGGTTTTAATTGGGCCAAGGAGTTTATCGTCGCGCAGGATACCGCCATTGTGGTGGAGGGCTATACCGACTGCATCGCCTGCTGGGAGGCGGGGATTAAAAACGTCGTCGCCACGCTGGGCACCGCGCTCACGGAGCATCACGTCAAGACGCTCACCCGCTTTGCCAAGCGCATCGTGTATATGTTCGACGGCGATGCCGCGGGCCAGAAGGCCGCCCGCCGTGCGATTCAGTTTATTGAGCAGGATTCGATGGATCTGCGTTGCGTGGTGCTGCCCGACGGTAACGATCCCATGGAGTTCATCACGGCGCACGGCGGAGAGGAGCTGCAGAAACGCATTGACGCCGCCGAGCCGCTCATGGACTTTGTGTACCGTTCGCTGCAGGAGTCGAGTGACATCACCACGCCGGGCGGTCGCGCCAAGGCGCTGGAGGATGCGCTGACGCTTATTTATCCGTTGCGCGACAGCTATATGATCGACACGTACTTTATCCAGATTGCCGACCTGTTGGGTTTGGATCTGGAGACAGTGCGTGCGAGCTCGGGCCGTGTGTTTCGCGATGTCGCCAAGCGCGAGGATGTGGAACGACGTCGTGAGCAGAACTATGAGCGCCAGCGGGCACAGGCTGAGCGGCCCGGTAGCGCGGGCGGTCGGACGTCGGGTTCTCGCGATGCCGGTCGCGGTGCTTGGGCATCGGGCGCGACGCCGCCGGTGTCCGCGCCGGTCGAAGAAGAGCCGTACGACTACGTCCCGCTTGATGCCTACGGTGCCGCGCCCGTGGAGGTCGTCGAAGATCTTCCGCCGATCGATGTGCCTGATGGTATGGGCGCTGTGCCTGCGGCTGACGGTTCGGGCGCACCGGCTGCGGCGGCGCCGATGGTTCTTACCGATCTTGAACGCAAGTCCTTGGCAGGGGAGCGCGAACTGTTGACGATGCTCACGAGCTACCCCGACCTGTTCCGCACGTATGCCGACCGCATCTGCTCCATCGAGTGGGTTGACCCACGTCACGAGTCCATCGCGTGGGCCGTTCTGGCAACGCCGCCGGGAACCGATCCTGCAGCCTGCATGGATGCGGCGCGCTCGGTGTGT
>CAVFEY010000017.1:25786-41759 GCA_963621725.1 Firmicutes bacterium AF25-13AC | reverse complement strand
CTTGCGTTTGGCGGTCAGCCGTCGGCGCGCTTACACCAACATTTCCGACGCGATCCTTGAATCGCAAACGATGTCTTTAGCATCATTATTGCCCAATGTGGGGTCAAATACTCAAAGATGACCGATTTGCAAGGTACGCGGCGCCAGCAGGCGGTTCGTTGAATATGTCTGTGCTAGTTCGTTCCGCGGAAGCCCTTGCCGACGATCTCGGAGCTGTCGACGATCGTGATAAAGGCACCCGGATCGACTTCGCGCGCATAGCGGCGCAGCTGCACGGCCTCGCGACGGCTCAGCACGCTCATGATCACCGTCACGCACTTGCCCGAGAAGGCACCGTAGCCGCGGCTGATGGTCGCCGTACGGTTGAGATGCTTGACGATAAACTCCTCGACCTTAAGGGGCTCGGAGCAAATGACCGTGCAGACTTTGCGCAGGTGAATGCTCTCAATGGCTTTGTCGACCACAAGCGTCTTGGCAAACAGGCCGAGCACGCAATACAGACCGACGCGCGGGCCATACAGGAAAGCCGCGACGGTCACGATGCCGATATCGACCAGCAACAGGGCACGGCCGATCTCAAGTGTCGTGCGGCGCTTGAGGATCATGGCAAGAATGTCCGTGCCGCCCGTCGAGGCGCCAATATCAAAGACAATAGCGCTGCCGAGCGCCGGCAAGATGACGGCAAAGCACAGGTCGAGCCACATATCGCCCGTCAGAGAGACATCGGTCGGGATAAAGAGCTCAAAAAGCGAAACATAGGCGGACAGCGCAAACGAGGCGAAGACGCTCCAAAGAATCGCCTTGCGCTCCAAAAAGATAAAGCCCAAGACGACGAGAACCGCGTTGATAATCCACATAAAAACGCCGACGGGCAGGGTCGGGAACAGCGTGGACAGAATGACCGACACGCCCGAGGTGCCGCCAAAAGCAAAGTGATTAGGGGTTTTAAACGCAACGATGGCGAAGGCCGTAAGAATCAGGCCCAGATTGAGCTCGGCAAAAAAGCGCGGGAAGCCCGGCTCCTGGCTGCGCTTTTGACCGACACGCTCGCCGCGCTCGATATCGGTGCGATCAACCACGCGCTCCATCGGCACCACGGGAGGACGATGCACCTCCTCGGCAGCACGCGATGCCGCCTCTGCCGCGGCGGCCTCAATCGCCCATGCCTTGCTTTCTGTTTCGTGCTCGTCGGCCATTACGGCAACCCCTCGTTAACAATTTGGAAACAATGCGCCCATTAGGGTAACGCGGAACGCGACGATTGCAACCCCTAGTTAGACGAGCGGTATGCCCACATCGGGGGGCATACAAATAACGGCCGGCCACGCTTTTGCTTGCGCGGTCGGCCGTTTAACGTTTTCGCAGATAAAGCCTGCCAAAACAAACCTGTCCCTTTTTGGAAGGTTACTCGTGCTGGCTGGTGCGGTGCTCGTACTCCTCGGGGGTGATGACGTCCTCGATGCGCAGGTTGACGCCCGCCACCTCAAGGCCGGTCATCGCGGCAAGGCGCTCGGTGACACGTGCCTTGACATCGTCGAAGATCGCGGGCGCATAGGCGCCGTACTCGATAATGACGGAGATGTTGACGACCACGCGATTGTCATCGGTGACCTCAACCGTCACGCCCTTGGTCAGATTCTCGGCACCAAACTGCTCCTGCACAAAGTGCATAAGGTTACCCTTCATGCCCAGGACGTGCGGCACCTCGCGGGTGGCCATGGCGACGATCTTCTCGATCACACCGTTGGAATAGGTCAGCGAGTCCTCGGACTCGTCTGTTTCCTCATCATCCTCGTCCGCGTCATCGGCGGACTCGGCCTCGACGAGCGCCTCATCCTCGAGCGTCACATCCTCGGCTTCGGCGACGGCCGCCTCATTCTCCTCGAGCTCGGTATCGGCCACATCGACCTTCGTATTAAAAGCCATGGTTCCTCCTTATGCCTGCCGCGGATGCGACAGTCGAATACATATTAGCGGCCGCTAAACAGACGGCCGAAGAAGTTGACGATCCCGTTTTCGCCGTCGCGAATTTGGCCGATCACGGCGCCGATCAGCACGAAGAATGCAATGACGAGCGTGTCCCACAGGCCGAGCGTGAGCACCAACACGGCAAGGATAAAGCCAGCGACGGCACCGAGCGTGGTGTTGGGATGACGCACAGCATAGCTCCAGATGGCAGCGCCCGTACCCTTGATGAGACCCATAGCCTCGTCAAAATCCGCGGCCGCCGCGTCTTGTAACTCAGTTGCCTCTGCTTTGGAATCAACAGGTTCGCTCGCCGGCGTGGCGCTCTGGTCAATCGTCAGGCGCGGCGTACGAGCGGTCTTATCTTGATTGGTATCACTCACCGGAAACCTCCACGGTCTGGACGGTAGTCTTGGACGGCAAAAAACGGACGCGCGTGGTCGTACCCGGCGTGCCGAGCATGGTGTCGCAAGCTTCCTCGATGCGCTGCTGCATCGCGGTAGCCAGAGATGCCACGTCCTTATCGTCAAGCGCGATAGCCTCGACCTTAAAACGGACGTGCGAATCGTCGGAACCTTGGACGCGGGCCTCGACATGCTCGATCATCACGCGATCGTCGCGCTCTGCAGCAGCCCTGGCGCACGAAGAAAGCGCCGCGAGCGTGACCTCGATATTGCGCTCCCCCGCCGGATGCACGCAGGACGGCTCGCGACGAGCAAACATCAGGCGGAAGAAGCTTACCAGCACGCCAATCGCCACAACTCCACCGCATGCCGTCACGACATTGCGCGGCATGGGGTCGCGCATCAGCAGCATAAAGCGATACGTATACGGCCCCCAAAACTGGCAGACAAGCGTACCCAGCGCCACGATGGCGGCGGCAAGATACACGATCGCTAGGGCTCGTTTGAGTACGCGCACGTGGCGCTCCCTTCAAATCTCGGCTCTCGAAATGCAAAACGGTTCGCATCATTATAAAAGAGCCGGGTCCGGTGCTCTACGCACGCGGATCCGGCTCATCTATTCCACGAGGCTTGCATGCTCGCTTCATTATGCCCAGATATGCACGGCTTAACCCGTGCGGGCGCTACTCCTCCTCGAGGGCAGCGATGACCTCGTCGGTCATGTCCATGGTGCTGTAAACATCCTGGACGTCGTCGAGCTCCTCAAGACGGTCGATGAGGCGCTGAACCTTCTTGGCGTCGGCGCCAGAAACCTCGGTCGGGGTGGTCGGGACCATGGTGGTCTCGGAGCCCTTGACCTGGACGCCCTGCTCCTCGAGCGCCTTGGAGACAGCCATGACCTCGTTGGCAGTAGTCCAGACGATCCACTCCTCGCCGGCATCCTCGTAGTCCTCGCCACCGGCCTCGGCGATGGCCATCATGAACTCATCCTCGTCACCGGCAGCACCGTTGGCGATCATGGTCTCCTTCTTGGCGTTCTCGTCCAGGATCTCCTTGGCGACGACGATCTGGCCCTTACGCTCAAACTGGAAGGCGACGGAGCCGGAGGTGCCCAGGTTACCACCAGCGTGGGAGAAGGCGGAACGGACATCAGCGGCGGTGCGGTTGCGGTTGTCGGTCAGGCAGTCAACGTAGACGGCGACACCGGCGGGACCGTAGCCCTCGTACACGATGTTCTCGTAGACGGCGGCATCGGCACCCGAACCGAAGGCCTTGTCGATAGCGGACTTAATCTTGTCCTTGGGCATGGACTGAGCCTTGGCCTTAGCAACGGCAGCGGCGAGGCTGGCGTTGTTCTCGGGCAGCGGGTCGCCGCCGAGACGGGCAGCAACGGTGATGTTGCGGCTGAGCTTGGAGAAGAGGGCGGAACGCTTGGCGTCCTGCGCGCCCTTACGATGCTTGGTTGTGGCCCACTTAGAGTGTCCGGACATACGTGTCTCCTATCGGTTTCGACCTAAAGCCCAGCGCAGATGCTCGGGCAATATAAACAAACGTCGTTATGATATACCTACTGGCCTGCGAGATAAACCCCAAAATGAAGGCGTCGTGATGATGCAGCTCCTTGGTGCAGATTAACCTGTCCCCCATGCACCAAATTAGGACCAGAGGAGGTCGCTGCGGGTGATGGTGGCGCCGATGGCAAAGGGCATGCAGGCGATGACCGGATACAGGTAACGCATGTAGGTCGAGCCGTTGCAGGGACCGATCAGGCACACGGCGAGCACGCCCAGCAGCGGCACCCAAATGGCCAGCCCGCGCCACGAATGACGACGTAGCAGATAGACCACCACGGCGATCATGATCCACACATAGGTGGCCGAGCTCATGGTGAGCGAGATAAACGGGATGCGCTGTACTGCCACGCGATACAGGTTGATCAGGTGGTCGCACCAGCGCACAACCTTGCTATCGACCGGATGGAAGTCAAAGTACTTGAGGTTATCGGGCTTCGCCATGATCTCGGCACTGCGCGCCGTGCTGTAGACCCATGCGTCACGAGCGCTCGGATAAAAGTAGCCGTAGTAGTTATTGATGAGCGCCGAGATATAGCACCCGGGATCCTTTTTGAACATCTGGGCCCACACCTCAAAATAGGCCTTGATGTCCTCCTGCGAGGCGTACTCGTTAAAGCAATTTTTGACGGCGTCCGACTTATCCGGGTTGTAACGGCGGCCCAGATTCTCGTACTTGAGCACGCGGTCGATCACGGCACGCTCTTCGTCGGTCACCAAGCCGTCGCAAGGAGCCTCCACGATGGTGCCGTCCTCCTTAACCGTGGGGTTGACGCCCGAGTTGAGGCCGTCGTGCTTTTGGACGAAACGAGCCGTCTGCTGGAACGGAATCGAGAGGATTTCGCGCTTGGAACCAGGCGTGATGTCGTGCGCCGGCATAAAGACCTTAGTGAAGTACATGTTGGAGGCAAGGCAGAGTGCAAGCACCGCAAGAACTCCCACCCAGCGGAAACGCGGGATGGCGCCCGAAGGCGCAGCACCAGCCTGCTTGGCTGCACGATGAGCCACATGCGCGTCCCATGTGCAAAACGCCGCCGCGATTACGCATGCCGCCAGGGGAAACACCAGGCCGCCGTTACGCAGAAACGTGGAACCCATGGCGCCCAGGGCAAGCAGCAGCCAGTCATGGCGCGCAAAGAGCACGGGCCTCTGTTCGCCCGCACGCTCGGCATTGGCATCGCGACGGGGCAGGCCGCAGGCCACGAGCTTCACGGTCTGCACCAACAGCACCAAAAACGCGTCGGCAAACAGCACATCTTTGGTAAGCAGAGCCGCATAGTTGGAGAACATGGGCATAAACACAAAGAACAGCAAGATCACGCCGCGGACCGGCAGGCTCACGCCCAGCTTGCGCAGCGACGAGATGGAATAGGCCATGCAGGCGGCCGTAATGACGAACTGAGCGCAGGTGTAGATGGCAAGACCCGCGTTGGCGCTGTTGAACAGCGAAAGCCCCAGCTGAACGCACGAGCCGATAATGGCCGTGTGCACTACGGGATGATGCCCGTTGAGCAGCACGTTGGGGTTGAGTAGGCGCAGGTAGTCGCTCGTGCCGTTGGGATAGTTGAACCACTGGCGAATCTGCGCGCCCGTATCTCCCATAAAAAGGCCAGGCAGCGAAGCGACGAGCGTGGGCGCCCAGGCGATCATAAGCACCAGGAAGGGCCCGGCAAAGGGATGGACCGAGAGCACGGCGTGAGTCACACGCCATACGCGGCCAAAGTGCGCTTCGGAAAACGGGATGCGTCGGGAGCTCAGCCAATCTAGACACTCAAAGGCAAGGTAGAAGGCAACGACCGCCAAGAGCATCCAGCCCGCGCCGCCAATCCAGGCGCAGATGATGCGGGCTTTGTCGCCAAGGACAATCTCGGCCGAGTCGGTGAGATCGTAGCTGCGGCCGAACACCATGCAGACGGCAAAGAACAGCGACGGCAGAATGATCGATGGACGCCAGGTGTCGCCACGGCCAAAGAACACGTAGCGAAACGGCAGAGTGAGCAGGCAGGCAAGTGCAAGCAGCATGACCGCGTCGGTATGGCCGGCAAACGAGAGGAGCACCTCGTAGCACACGTACAGCATGCCCGAGGCTTTGGGGTCAATCGCCAAGACTGCGTTGCTCGACACCGGGGCGGGATCGATGGAAAACGCCGTGGTCGCCAACAGCGCGAGCAAAAATGCGATGAGCGTCTGCTTGGCGGGGTAGCGCTTAAACCAGACGATGCGGGCAGCGTCGCGCGCAGCCGTTGTGGAGAGGTCGGAATCCTTCACAGTCCGAAAGCCTTTCTAGAAACCTGCCAAAAAGGGACAGGTTTATTTTGGCAGGTTTTATCTGGGGAAACATTACGGTTCTGTCATCGTTGCCCAGCGAACCACCACAAAGGTGCCTGTCCCCTTTGTGGTGGTTTTGGTGGTTAGGCGTCGAGGTAGATGCGCTGGGGCTGGTTGCGGCGACGAGCAAAGATGATGAGCGCCAGTCCCGCGATTACGAGCGGAAGACTCAGCAGCTGACCCATGGTGATGACGCCGCCCAGCAGATAGCCCAGCTGCGCATCGGGCACACGCACAAACTCAATCAAAAAGCGAACGATGCCGTAACCCATCACAAAGACGCCCATAAACGTGCCTTGGGGCAGTAGCGGCTTTTTGCGGCTGAGCACCTGCAGAATGCAAAAGAGCACAATACCCTCGAGGAATGCCTCGTAGAGCTGGGAGGGATGGCGCGGCATATCGCCCGCGGTGCCGCCAAAGATCACGCCCCAGGGCAGATCGGTCGGCTTGCCCCACAGCTCGCCGTTGACAAAGTTGGCGCAGCGTCCCAGACATAAGGCCAGCGGAGCACCGATAACGGCAAGGTCGGCGATGGTCCAGGCGTCGAGCTTGTACATGCGGCACACGAGCACGCCGCCGATAACGCCGCCCACCAAACCGCCATGGAAGCTCATGCCGCCCTCGTTGGTGGCAAAGATCTCGAGCGGATGCGCCCAGTAGTAGCCGTCGCCGTAAAAGATGACGTAGAACAGGCGGGCGCCAATGATAAGGCCAAAGACCACGCCGACCACGACACTCGTCAGGTCGTCGACCGTAATGTCAAAACCCCAGCGACGCTGCGTGCGGTACATGACGACCGCCGTGAGCAGGGCACCGACCACGTAGGCCAGGCCGTACCAGTAGATGGTGATGGGGCCCGCCGAGATCGCGACGGGATCAAGCATATGGTAGAAGTCGTTGAGCATGTCGACCCTCCTACTCCCTACATACAAATGCGGCCGCTGGCCTGCTCGCGCTCGCAGCCGCATATTTGGGCGTAACGTCTATGCGGAGTATGCCGTCCGCAGCTTTCGCATCTTAGAACGGCGCGTACTCGTCGTACAGGTCATCGGTCTCGCCGGAGGCATTGACCTGCTCGACACGCGTAACGCCGGGCACGTGCTCCTTGAGGATACGCTCGATGCCCATGGAAAGCGTCAGGGCGCTCATGGGACAACCGGCACAGGCGCCCTGAAGCTCCAGCTTGACGACGCCCTCGTCATCAACGCCTATATACTCCATGTCGCCGCCGTCGGCCTGTAGGTTGGGGCGAATCTCTTCAAGAACCTTCTTAAGCAGCTCTTCGTTAACAGCCACAGGGGCTCCTTTCTCACAATAACGCGGGCGCGCCCGCGGACAGAGCTATGTTACTACAGCCGTGTACCCGCTCACGAGCCGTCCATGCGCGCAGACGCGACTTTCACGAGTAGTCAATTTGGGACGGGGCTCTTTTGGCTGCCTTTTGTTGCCAGCTGGCGTTGCCACGCGCTACTGCTGAGCCCGCCCCTCGGTGCCGATGTGAACATCGACGATGACCTGGCGGTAGCTGATGCCACAGGAGTCGAGGATGCGGCGGCTGATGCGTCCGTCATCGGTGTCGGCGTACTTGTTGTCCAGGTAGACGACCTCGCCCACGCCCACCTGAGCCAAAATCTTGGCGCAGTCGTGGCACGGGAACAGCGTGACGTAGACCGTGGAACCCTCGAGGTCCTTGAGCGAGCCACGGTAGTTGAGCACGGCGTTGGCCTCGGCATGGACCACGTAGTTGTGCTTGTCCTGCAGCGGGTCGTCGCTCGTACCCCACGGGAAAAAGTCGTCGTTGAGCGCCGAGGGTGTACCGTTGTAGCCCACCGAAAGGATGCGGTGGTTGGTGTTGGCGATGCACGCACCCACCTGCGTGTTGGGGTCCTTGCTGCGGCGCTGCGCGGCGATGGCCACGCTCATAAAGAACTCGTCCCAGCTAATGACGTCCAGGCGCTTGCCTGACGAAGTTTGATGAAGATCGTCCGACATGACAGACACCTCCGTAATCGCAATAGTTTGACCCATTGTAGCAGGTGAAAGGTGGAGGCGTTTGTCCCACCGGCGCCCTCACTTTTACACGCGGCGGGGCTTTTGGTTGATGCGGTAGAGCTCGGCCAGTCCCCGCAACGTCAGCGCGTCGTCGACCGTCAGACTGTGACCGACCAGCGACGCGAGTGCCTCGGCATCGTCGCCGGTAATGACGATGGGCACGTTGCCTTCCCCCGCGGCCTTGGTCGCGCGCATCTCGGCGAGCACCATGTCGAGCATGCCGTCGATGCGGGCTACCTCGCCCAAGACCACGCCCGAGCGCATGGCCTCGCGCGTGTTGCGGCCGATCACATGCGTGGGCGCCGAAGGCTCGACCTGCGGCAGACGTGCCGCAGCGGCCGAGAGCGAGCGGGCGCCGAGCGCCAGACCCGGCGCGATGACGCCGCCCACAAAGGTACCGCACGCGTCGATGACCTCGATATTGGTCGTCGTGCCCAGGTCGATCACGATGCACGGAGAGCCGTAGACGGCACGGGCCGCCACGGCATCGGCGATGCGGTCGGGGCCGATCTCGGCCGGGTCGTCGTAGTGCACGGGCATGCCGGTCTTGAGGCCCGGCCCCACGGTGAGCACGCGCCCCGTGCAGGTACGGGAAAGCGCCGCCTTCCACGGGCGCTCGAGCGCCGGCACCACGCAGCTCAGCACTGCGGCCGCGGGAACGAGTGCACCCGGCATGCCCGCATCGGCTGCCAGTGCGCCCATGACCTGCGCGAGCCTCATGCGCGCTTCGTCGGCCGTAATGCTCGGCGGCGTCGTGATCTCGCACGTCGCAAGCGGGCATTCCTGCGCCGCGGCCGAATCCTCGGCAAACAGGCCAAAGCGAATGAGCGTATTGCCTACGTCGACCGTCAATATATATGCGCACCCATTAAGCATCGTCGGCGCTCCTTTCGTCTGCCCAGCAGTATATCGCCTACCTAAACCAGTCACCCCAAAATGACTAGCTTACGGCTATACTGGTGCGCGGTCGCGCGCGAGCTCACGCGGCGGCCCTTGGTAACCCGACTTCCCGCGCCGTATCCGTAGCGGCGCTCCCGGGGGAAGCGGATATACGCAAAGGAGTTCTATATGAGCAATCCCTCGAACCGCGCTTCGATGCGCGGGCAACTCACGCTGCGCGGCGTCGTCATCGGCGTCCTTGGCTGCGTGATCATCACGGCAAGCTCGGCCTACACCGCCCTCAAGATGGGCGCACTCCCCTGGCCGATCGTCTTCGCTGCCGTCATCTCGCTGTTCTTCCTTAAGCTCATGGGCAACGCCAGCCTCAACGAGGCCAACGTCACCCACACCATCATGTCCGCAGGCGCCATGGTCGCCGGCGGTCTGGCGTTTACCATCCCGGGCGCCTGGATGCTGGGCTATGCCGACCAGATCAGCTGGCTCGACATGTTTATCGTGGCACTCGCCGGCACTATCCTGGGCCTGCTGGCCACGGCACTCATCCACCGTCACTTTATCGTAGACGCCGCGCTGGAGTTCCCCACCGGCAACGCCGCAGCTCAGACCCTGCGCGCGACCGAGGCCGGCGGCAAGACCGGCAAGCAGCTCTTTGGCTCCATGGCCATCGCAGGTATCTACAGCGTGCTTCGCGACGCTCTGGGCGTGGTGCCCAGCATGCTGTGCACGCTCAATATCCCCGGCGTGACCTTTGCCATCTACAACTCGCCCATGCTGCTCTCCGTCGGCTTCCTTGTGGGCTTCGCCCCGGTCGCGTTCTGGTTTGCCGGCGCGCTGCTGGGCAATTTTGGCATCATTGTCAGCGGCACCGCTGCCGGTCTGTTTGACGTTATGACCGCACAGGGCATTGTTAAGTCCCTGGGTATGGGCCTCATGATGGGCTTTGGCGTCGCCGTCGTCCTCAAGGACATCTTGCCGCAGGTCGCCGGTATCGTCCGCGGCCTCGCCGCCGACAGCTCCACCGACACCGACGAGCAGTCGCTCATCTCGGGCTCCCTTAAGCTCGACGCCGGTATCATCGGCCTGGGCGCTGCCGCCATCGCCGTGATCATCGCCATCGTGCTCGACCTTGGTCCCGTCCCGGCCGTCATCGTCACGCTGTTCACCTTTGTCACCACCATCATGAGTGCACAGAGCTGTGGCCAGACGGGTATCGACCCCATGGAGATCTTCGGCCTCATCGTCATGCTCATCGTTGCCGCCTTCGCACAGCTCGCTCAGGTCAAGCTGTTCTTTATCGCCGGCATCGTGGCCGTAGCGTGCGGCCTTGCGGGCGACGTCATGAACGACTTTAAGGCCGGTGCCGTGCTGGGCACCAACCCGCGCGCACAGTGGGTCGGCCAGGCCATCGGCGGCATCGTAGGCGCCCTGGTCGCCGCCGCCGTCATGGTCGCGCTCGTCACCGCCTATGGCCCGGACGCCTTTGGCCCCGACAAGAGCTTTGTTGCCGCACAGGCAAGCGTGGTCGCCACCATGGTCTCGGGCATCCCGAGCGTACCGTGGTTCGCAGGCGGCTTTATCGCCGGCATCGTCATGTACTGGCTCGGCATTCCGGCCATGATGATCGGCCTGGGCGTGTACCTGCCGTTCTACATGTCACTCACGGCATTCCTGGGCTCCTGCGTCAAGCTCGCCTACGACAAGTGGTCCGCCCACCGCGACGCTGCCGCCGGTCTTTCGGACGAGGAGAAGGTCGCCAAGGACGCCGCCTTCCAGGAGCAGGGCCTGGTCGTTGCCAGCGGTCTGCTGGGCGGCGAGTCTATCGTCGGCGTTATCCTGGCGTTTGTCTCCGTGGGCTTAAGCCTGCTGGGCTAAGCTGAGCAGCTGCTCGACAGCAACCATATTGCCTACGGCTTGCCCGGCCGGTAGCTTTCACGGCTGCTGACCGGGCTTTATGATATCGAAACAAAGAAAGGCCGGCGCGCTGCATTTAACAGCGCGCCGGCCTTATCGGTTAAGCTATCGAAGCGTTCCTGCTATGAACCGAAGTTCGTTGCAGAATCTACGCTCGAAACGCTACATCTGCTTGCGACGACGATCGCTCAGCGTCACACCAGCGGCCACGAGGGTGATACCGCCGATGACGAACACCTCGCCCGCAAGAGCGGAGTCATCGCCAGTCTGGGCGAGCGCGGCCGACGTGGCCTTCTTCTTGGCGACAGGAGCCTTTGCAGCAGCCTGTGCAACCTGAGGCTTGGCCTGCGGCTCAGCCTTGGGATGATACTTGTCGTACTCGGCCTGCGCGGCAGCCAGGGCATCCTTGGCATCGCCAAGCTCAGCCAGCGCGGCGGCATAGGCGTCGTTGGCATCGGACAGCTTGGCATCGGCATCGCTCAGAGCAGCCTTGAGACCAGCGGCGGCATCGACGGCAGCCTTATAGCGAGCGTAGGCAGCGTTCAGCTTGACCAGCTTCTCGTTGCCCGTCGTGCCCGCGGCAAGGGATGCCTTGTGGTCGACAGCCTCAAGATCGGCCTTGAGTGCCTCATCGCTGGCAAGCTCGGCCTTGGCCTTGACGATCTCGAGGTTCGCATCGACGACGGCTTCGTTGGCGGCCTCGAGCTGCTTCTGGGCATCGGCGACACCGGCGACGGCAGCGTCATAGGCGGCCTTGGCGTCGTCGACCGCCTTCTGGGCGCCGGCGAAGCGCTCGAAGGCCTTGTTTGCGGTGGCAAGCTCGCCCTCGGCGGCCTTGGCCTTCTCCTGTGCGTCGGACAGGGCCTGCGCCTTGGCGGCAACTGCCTGCTTGGCGCCCGAAAGAGCGGTTGCGGCGTGCACATCTGCGGCCTGAGCCTTGTCAACGCCAGCCTGGGCAGTGTCGTCGGCCTTCTTGGCATCGTTAAGCGTGCCCTGCTTGTTCGCAAGATCCGTCTTGGCGGCATCGCACTTGGCGGCAAGGTCCTTGACCGAAGCGGTAGCGTTGTCATACGCCTCGTTGGCCTGATCGGACTTTACCTTGGCGGCGTCGCGGGCGCTGCGAGCCTTCGCCTTGTGAGCAGCGGCCTCAGCTGCCTTCGTCTTGCTGTCAGCAAGCGTGGCGTTTGCCTTATCGAGAGCTGCCTGGGCAGTAGCGGCCTCGCCCTTGGCGGCATCGAGCTTGGTCTGGGGCGTCTTGACGTCGATACCCTTGAGTTTGGCTTCGGCGGCGTCGTATGTCGTCTTCGCGGCGGCGGTGCCGGACTTAGCCTTCTCGTACTCGCCCTTGGCGGTGTTCACGTTCGTGTCTGCCGCGGTATAGGCGTCATGCGCCGCATCCTGCTTATTTACCGCTGCGAAATAAGCTTCCTTGGTAGTACCGAAGGTCTTCTGCGCTTCCGCCAGCTTATTCTGAAGCTGCTTCAGCTGCTCCTTCTGCTCCTGCGTGCCGCCTGCGTTGTATGCGGAATCGATGTAGTCGTTCAGGAGCTTCTTGAACTCGGAGACAGTGAAATCAGCCTCACTGTCAAAAGAGCTGTAATCGAAGATTGTTACCTCGGAATCGGTGTTCTTACCGCTACCGGTCGCGATGCCGATAGCCTTCGTGCCGGCATCGATGATGTTGAGATAGTGCCCGCACTCATGGTAGATGCTGCTGTAGTGCTGGTAGATATAGTAGGAATCATATCGATGGTTCCCAAGGTCACTATTCTTCTCGACGTACTTATCGAATGCCTCTTTCTCCTGGGTGTAGAGACCGGTATATGGCCAGCCAAGCGTATCCTCGGTCTCGCCGCCGGTATATGCACCGCCGCCGCCGGCAAGATTTTCTCCATTGTCCCAGTAGCAGCCCGAGTGTCCCCAGATGTTCGATGAATATGATACATTAAGGGCGGCTGCCGCAGTCATGCGGAGGCTGACGCTGAGCGCCGACTGACCGTTCGCCTTGCGGAGGTTGTTCTGGGTGTCGAGATATGTCAAGGCGTTGCGCATCTGCTCCAGGGAAAGCGGGTTGGTGTCGCGAGACATGTCATGATCGACGTACTGGTCATACCATTCGGCCTTGTCAGCGGCACCGGTCAGCATCGATACGGCTTCCTGGGCGTTCTTTTTCTGCGTGGCTGTGAACTGGCTGCCGCCGATGATGTAGTTCATGAAGCCGAACATACCCTGACTGATGACTTCCTGGTCAACGGTCATGTTGGACTTTAGGTCTGCAATCTGCTGCTCAAGAGCCTCAACCTGGGCATTAGCAGCGTCATAAGCCTTTTCCGCGGCGTTCGAAGCGGCGCATGCCGTCTCCCACTCGCCGCGTTTCTGCTTGCGAACTTCGACAAGCTTATCGTACGCGGTCTTCTTGTCTGCTTCGGTCTGCTGCGCCTTCTCGTATGCGGCCTTGGCGGCGTCGCGCTCGCTGGCGGCGGCGTTGTACTCCTTGTTTGCCGCATCGTATGCGGACTGGGCAGATGCCACGGCAGCGTTGGCGGCGTTGGCCTTCTCCTGCGCGGCGGTGGCGGTATTCTGGGCCGCCTGCAGGTTCGCCTGGGCGGTAGCGTCGGCATCCGTCGCGGCATTGAGCTCCGTCTGCGCGGTCTTGAGCTCACCAGCAGCAGCGTTCATGGCGGCCTCAAGCGCACTCAGGTCAACACCCGTACCCGAGACGGCAGCATCGAGCGCGGCCTGCGCTTGGTTGAACTTCTGCTGGGCGTTATCGCGCGCGGTGGTTGCGGCTGCGAGAGCAGCGGCAGTCTCCTGCTTCTTGGCCTGGGCAGTCGTCAAAGCTGCCTCGGTATTCTGCTTTTCCTGCTGGGCGCTGGCCTCGGCAGCCTTGGCCTGGTCCAGATTGGCCTGTGCAGTAGTAACGGCCTTATTGGCGTCATCGAGCTTTGTCTGCGCGTCCTCGACGGCCTTCTTGGCGGCCTCGTACTCGTCCATACCCATGGCCTCGAGCTTGGCCTGGGCATCATCGAGGGCCTTCTTGGCCTCATCCTGCTTTGCCTTGGCGTCCTTGAGCGCCTGGGTCTTATCCTCGACACTCTTGTTGGCCTGTTCGAGCTGATCGTTCAGGTCGCCCAGCTTCTTCTGCTGCTGCTCGGTCTTTTCGACGGCCGCTTTGAGCTCGTCAATCTTCTCCTGAAGCGCGGCTACCTCGGCCTCGTTCTGCTCGATTTCGTTGTCGCTCACAGCCTGCGAGGCCTGATTCTTTTGCTGCTGCGCCTGCTTTTGAGACTGGCCCGCCGCGCCGGCCTTCTTCTGGGCGGCATCGTAGGCGGCCTGAGCGTCCTTGAGCTGCTTTGCCGACTCCTCGGCCAGCTGGGCAGCCGTCTTTACGACCGCTTGGTTACCGGCGGCAACGGTATTCTCTACAGAACTACCCCCCCCCTGAACAGAATCGCCGTTATCGGTTGACGGTGCGGCGATTGCCGCCAGCGGCGACATGAGCGGCTGAGCGATGAGGCCCGCCGTCAAAACGGTTGCGACGGCGCGGTTGGCAACGCCCTTGACGTTGACGGCCTTGGCCCGAGGCTCAAAGTGTTGTGGACTGTAGTTTGCCATGGCTTTCTCCCTTTGACACGGATGTATCCATACGTATCAAACGGTAGCTGTCGATTTTTGAATTCTGTTGCGCAACATTGGCGACCAGCGTATTTTTTGAAATTCGCGCTCTCGTGCTTCACAATTTCGTCACATATGTAGTAACCGGTGCATCGTATTCTTGCAGGATCGAATTGAGCCTATGATTTGCATTTGCTCCCGCGTCATCCGCCCTATCGGATTCCGCATCCAACAGACACCCCGCCCGCCACGGTGTAGAGTAAGGGCGACGGGCGGGATACGCGGACCGCGCTGGAACGAGGTGAACATGGAACTCGATAGACAACAACTCAAGCGACTACGCGAACGCCATCACCGGCGCCACGGCATCCGCCCTGCTCATAGCGAGGCCATGGAGAACGCCGCCCGCTTCCTAAAGCGCGCATTCAACATTCGCGAGGGTCGCGCACCCTACCACGTGATCCGCAAGCGCTTTGTAAACGGGGCGCGTCTGACCGGCTCGCACCTGTGCATTCTCATCATCGCCATGCTCATCGCGAGCATCGGCCTCGATATCGACTCGGACATCGCCATCGTGGGCGCCATGCTCATCTGCCCGCTTATGGGATCGGTCCTTGCCATGGCATATGGCATCGCCACGCTCGACCGTGAGATTACCGTCGAAGCCGTCGCCGGCCTTGCGCTGCAAATGGCCTTTTGCCTGGTCACGTCCACGCTGTATTTTAAGCTCTCGCCCCTTGGCACCACCACGGCGGCCATCATCGACAACTCGACGCCCACCGTGTGGGACCTTGCCGTCGCGCTCGCGGGCGGCTTTGCGGGTGGCCTGGGCAACTCGCGCGACCAGGAACCCGCCACGCTCATCGCCGGCGTGGCCGTGGCAACCGCGCTCATGCCGCCCCTGTGCGCGGCGGGTTATGGCATTGCCATCGCGAGCGGGTCGCTGTTCCTCTCAGCCCTCTACGAGTTTGGCATCAACGTCGTCTTTATCGCGCTGGCGGCCGAAGCCGTATTGCTTCTTTTACGTGTACCGCTCAAGCGCGACCTCAACGGCGACGGCATTGTAACCGCCGAAGAAGATGCCGAGGTCGATGAGCTGTCACGCAAAGTGCGCCGCCGCATTATTGTGGGCACGGTCATCTTTGCCATCCCCTGCATCGTTATGACCGCGGGGTCTATTGGCTCGGCGCAGGCCGGCGTGCAGGACGGCTACGGCGTCACCGAGAC